>DASWHL010000096.1:0-4784 GCA_036398175.1 Gemmatimonadales bacterium | reverse complement strand
TCCCTGGTGTGGGCGGCGGGTCGGGCGGCATCCGCCGCCCGACCCCTGAAGTTACCGCTGCGCCATGGCAGGCGGTGCGCGTCAGTCCTCGTCGCTGTCGTCGCCGTCGCGATCCTGGTCTTCGAACGTCTTGAACGAGGTCTTGATGTTCTCCTTCACGATGCCCTCGTTGGTCCCGCCCTTGTTGGCCGTGCTCGGATCCACGAGACCCGCGCCGTTGCGGAACCAGGCGGCCAGGTCCACACGGATGGTCACGTTGGTCCCCGCGGTGGCGTCGCTGATCACGAGCGGCGGGACGAGGTCGTACTCCTGCTCGACATCCAGGTCGGACTCGTATGTGAACGGCGCGCCGTTGAAGGTGCCCTGCACGCGGATGCTGACGCCGTTGAAGTCGGGGTATTGCGCCAGGAACGCGTCGTCATCACCGTCGTCCTCGGGCTTGTGGATCTCGAACTCGATCTCGTCGTACACGCCGGTGTCGGGCGCGATGGTGATCACGGTCGCCACCTGCCCGTTGAGGGGAAGGTCCAGGAGCATCGGGCCCGTCTCGAACTCCTCGCACCCGTCGTCGTCATCCATGCCCAGCGACTCGCAGCCGTCGTCGTCCTCCCGCTCGAGCTCGATCTCGCGCAGGACGATCTGGGCGCGGGTGATCACGATGACGTCGTCGCCGGCGGTGATCGTGTCGTCGAGCATGCCCGCCCGGCTGAGCTGCGCGGCGGAGCCGCCTGGTCCGGTTGTCAGTGACAGCGAGACGGTGCCGTCGCTGCCGGGTCCGGTGCCGTCGCTGCACGCGGCGGCCAGGGCCGCCAGTGCGATCACAGGGAACACGCGCTTGAACATCATGGTCTCCTCCCGAGACGTGGTGCCGTGGTCAGGGCCTGATCCGCCAGATGGCGGCGGCCGCCGGGCTCCTTCAGGGCAACCCGGGTGCCCCGCACCTTGTGCGTGCCGGGATCGAGCTAACATGTTATCATCGAACAAGTTGATTTCCTGAAGCCAGCCGGGCCGGTGCAGCCCGACCTGGGTCGTTTCGTAGCACATGGATCGAAACGTGATCCGGATCCGGAGCGGCGCCGGGCCGGTCCCCACAGCTTCGCCGCCCGGGGGGGAATCATGCGGCGGTTGACCGGATCGGTCTTCGTGGCGGGGGCGCTCGGGCTCGCGGGCTGCGGCGGGGCACCGCCCTGTCCCGAGTGCGGGGTCATCGTGATCGCGTCGGGCGCGGATGCCGACGCGCTGCTGCCCGTGTTCGCGCAGGGCGTCGGCCGCGCCGTGTCGGACCAGCTCTTCCTCAAGCTCGCGGACGTGGGACTCGAGGCCAACACGGTGGGCGACGCCGGGTTCGAGCCGCGCCTCGCCGAGTCGTGGACCTTCGAGGACGAGCGCACCCTCGTGTTCCGGCTCCGCCCGGACGCGCGCTGGCACGACGGAGCGCCGGTCACCGCCGCCGACGTCGCGTTCAGCTTCGACGCGTATCGGGACCCGCGGCTCGGCGCGCCGGCCGGCCCGCTGCTCGCGACCATTGACTCGGTGCATGCGCGGGACGACGGCGCGGTCGCGATCCATTTCGTGCGGCCGTATCCGGAGCAGTTCTTCGACGCCACGCACCACGTGCGCATCGTGCCGCGGCACCTGCTCGACACGGTGCCGCGCGAGGCGTGGCGGACCCACGCGCTGGCCCGCGCGCCCGTGGGCTCCGGCCCCTTCCGGCTCGCGCAGTGGCGCGCGGGCGAGCTGATCGAGCTGGTCGCGGACTCCGGCTTCTTCGGCGGCGTTCCGGGACCGTCCCGGCTGATCTGGCGGATCGTGCCGGACTTCAACACGGCGGTCTCACAGCTGTCGGGCGGCGAAGCGGACTTCGTGGAAGCGATCGTGGGACCGGAGAACATCGAGCGCGTCCAGGCGGCCCCGCACGTCGCGCTGGTCGAGTACGCGTCCCCGGTCTACATGTACCTGGGCTTCAACCTGCGGAACACCCGCGGCACCGGGGCACATCCCCTGTTCGGCGACCGGGCGCTGCGCCAGGCCCTCACGGCCGCCACCGACCGCGAGGCCCTGGTCCGCGCGGTCCTGGGTGGGTGGGGGGCGGTGCCGCCGGGCCCCACCACGTCGCTGGTCTGGATTGCCGAGGGGGCGCCGCCCCAGGCCGCGTTCGATTCCGCGGACGCCGGGCGGCGGCTCGACGCGCTGGGCTGGCGCGATACCGACCGGGACGGCATCCGCGACCGCGGCGGCCGGGGCCTCACGTTCGACGTCATCATCCCGAGCTCGAGCGGCATCCGCCAGCGCACGGGCGTGATCCTCCAGGAGCAGTATCGGCGCGTGGGGGTGGACGTCCAGCTGGTCCCGCTCGAGTTCAACGCGTGGATTGACCGCGCGCGCGCGGGCCGGTTCGACGCCATGATCGGCGCCTGGCAGATCAACCTGCCGCCGGCCGGCATGCGGGAGCTGTGGGGCGGCGGGGGCATCGGGGGCTCGAACTACGGCGCCTACGCGAGCGCCGCCTTCGATTCGCTGGTGGCCCTCGCCACCGTGACCGCGGACCGGAACGCGGCCCTGGGCCTCTGGCACGAAGCCATCCGCATCATCAACGACGACGCCCCCGCCGTCTGGCTCTTCAGCCCCAAGACCATCGCCGGCGTGAACCGACGCCTCGGGAACGTGACGCTGCGGGCGGATGAGTGGTGGGCGACGCTGTGGACGTGGACTGCGGGGAGACGGGGAGACGGGGAGGCGGACAGTCGTGTGGACCGGACGCCCTAGACGCCGAGGCGCGCAGTGGCTTTGAGTTGTGAGAGGAAAGACCAGTCCGACCCTCCCCACCGCTCATGGCCGTCATCTGGTAGCCACTCGGCGACTCGGCGCCTCGGCGTCTCCCCCGATGCGTCTATGCGTCTGAGCGTCTAGTTTTGAGCCCATGCTAGTTGCTATCGCCCAGATCCGCCCCCGCAAGGGCGACTACGCGGGCAACCTCCAGCACATCGGCGCGGTGCTCGCGCAGGTGGGGCGGTGGCCGGAGGCGCCGGGGCTGGTGCTGTTCGGCGAGACGGCGGTCACCGGCTACTTCCTCCAGGGCGGGACGCGCGAGGCCGCGGTCACGGCGGGCCGGCTGTACCGCGACCTCACCGCGCACCATCAGGCGGCGGGTGCGCCGCCGGTGGACGTGTGCCTGGGGTTCTACGAGCGCTACCACGACCGCGTCTTCAACTCCGCGCTCTACTGCTCGCTCGGCGCGGGGGGCGGGATCCGGCACGTGCACCGCAAGGTGTTCCTGCCCACCTACGGCATGTTCGACGAAGAGCGCTTCGTGGACGCGGGCACCGAGGTGCAGGCGTTCGACACGGCGTGGGGCCGCGTGGCCATCCTGGTCTGCGAGGACGCGTGGCACTCGGTCTCCGCCACGGTCGCGGCGCTCGACGGGGCGCAGCTCCTGATCGTCCCCAGCGCGTCTCCCGGGCGCGGCGTGACGCCCATCCCCACCGGCCACCCCGCCAACACCGAGGTCTGGGAGCGGGTCATGACGCGCCTGGCCGAGGAGCACGGCGTGTACCTGGCGCTGGCGCAGCTCGTGGGCATCGAGGGCGGCAAGGCGCTCCAGGGACGGTCGCTGGTGATCGGGCCGGACGGCGGCATCGTCACGGAGGCGCCGGTGTTCGACGAGGCCATCGTGCACGCGCGGCTCGACCGGCGCGCGCTCCGGCGGGCGCGCTACGAGCAGCCGCTGCTGGGTGACCTCGAGGTGGCGTTGCCCGGACTGCTGCGGCGCGCCACCGAGGGGCGCGGCAAGCCGGTGCGGTTCGATCCGGCCGACGGGCCCGCGCTTCCCGCGGTCCGCGTGGCACCGGCCACCCTGCCCGTCGTGGGCCCGCGCCCGCCCGCCGACCGTCTGGCCATCAACTCCGCCCTGGTCGAGCGCTGGCTGGTGGAGTTCCTGCGGCAGGAGGTCGTGGAGCGCCGCGGGTTCGGCAAGGCGCTCGTCGCGCTGTCGGGCGGGCTGGACAGCGCCGTCACGGCGGCCCTCGCGGCGCGCGCGCTGGGCGCCGGGAACGTGATCGCCGTGCGGCTCCCGTACCGGACGTCATCCGCCGAGAGCCTCGACCATGCCCAGGCGGTCGCCCGGCAGCTGGGCCTCGCGATCGAGACCATTGACATCTCGGCCGCGGTGGACGGCTTCTACGGCGACCGCGAGCGGGCGGACGCGACCCGGCGCGGCAACGTGATGGCGCGCGTCCGCATGATCGCGCTGTTCGACCTCTCGGCCAAGTACCGCGCGCTCCCGCTCGGCACGGGCAACAAGAGCGAGCGTCTCCTGGGCTACTTCACCTGGCACGGCGACGACGCCCCGCCCGTCAATCCGCTGGGCGACCTCTACAAGACGCAGGTGCTGGCCCTCGCGCGGCACCTGGGCCTGCCGGACGAGGTGATCGGCAAGCCGCCCACCGCGGATCTCGTGGAAGGCCAGACCGACGAGGCCGACCTCGGCATCAGCTACGAGCGCGCCGACCGGATCCTGGAGGCACTGCTCGCCGGCTTCTTCACAATCTCATCCGGCACGCCGAGGTAGGCGGCGAGCTGCCAGACCTGCGTCTTGAAGAGGTCGCCGATGGCGTTCACCGGCGGCGAATCGTCGGCGTGCCACGTGAAGTAACCGAGCAGGCGCTCGCTCTTGTTGCCCGTGCCGAGCGGGAGCGCGCGATGCTTGGCCGAAAGGTCGAAGAGCGCAGTCATCCGCACCCGCGCCATCACGTTGCCACGGCGCGCGGCGTCGGCCTCCGGCTCGG
>DASWHL010000095.1:0-19647 GCA_036398175.1 Gemmatimonadales bacterium | reverse complement strand
CTCGTCACCATTGGCTTCGGGGCCCTGGCGGGGGGGCTCACCAACGCGGTCGCCATCTGGATGCTGTTCCATCCGCACCGGCGCCGCGGGCTGGGCCGATTCGGAATCCAGGGAGCCATTCCAAAGAACCGGGAGCGTCTCGCGAAGACCATCGGGCGCACGGTGGGGGAACGCCTGCTCACCCCGGCCGATCTCGGCGCCCAGCTCCGCTCGCCGGGTGTGCAGGAGGCCTTCGACGGCACCGTGCGGCACCTCGTGGGCGATCTCCTCACCCGGGAGTGGGGCACGCTGCGGAGTGAGCTGCCCGAGGCGCTCGCGACCGAGATGGAGGCGCTGCTGCTGGGCCTGGGCGACGGCCTCGCCACCCGGCTGGCCGACCTGGCGGGCTCGGAGCACTTCCCGGACCAGGTGGCGACCGGGCTGAGCCGCGCCGCGGCGACCGTGGCCGAGCGTCCGCTGGCCGAGCTGCTGACCGACGCGCGCCGCGCGGCCCTCCGCGAGCGCGTGGAGCGCTGGGTGGCCCAGGCGGTCGCAAGTGACGATCTCGAGCGGGCGATCCATGACTGGCTCGACCGGCACCTGGTCCGGGCCGCGGGCGACTACACGCCCCTGCTCGAGCGCATGCCCGCCGGTCTCGTCCCCGCCGTCGAAAAGGCGATCGCCAACTACCTGCCGGTGGCCCTGGAGCGCCTGAGCGGGGTGTTGCGGGACCCGGCCGCGCGCGCCCGGATCGAGCGGACGCTGCACAACCTGTTCGAGCGGTTCGTCGAAGATCTGATGCTGCACGAGCGGATCGTGGCGCGCCTCGTGGTCACGGAACGCACGATCGCGCGCATCCTCGACAATCTGGGCCGGGAGGGGACCGATCAGCTGGGCGGCCTGCTGGACGAGCCGGCCATGCGGGAGCAGGTGGCGCGGAACGTGAACGACGCCGTGCTCGCCTTCCTGCACCGCCCGCTCGCGGATCACGTGCAGGCGCTCGGCGCCGAGCGACTCGAAGGGCTGCGGGATACCCTCACCCGGATGATCGTCACGGCGCTGCGCGACGAGGGCACCCGGGCCTATGTCATCGAGCGGCTCGACCGCGCCCTGCTGGCGGCCGAAGGGCGCACGTGGGGCGACATTCTCGAGCGCCTGCCGCGCGACCAGGTGGCGCGATGGGCGGCGGACGCGCTCCGTTCACCCGCGGCGCACCGCTGGGTGCAGGAGGTGTGGGCGGCGGCCGTCGGGATGTTGCTGGACCGCCCCATCGGCCGCCCCGAGCGCCTCCTGGGCGAGGGCACGGCGGACCGCATCGCCGGGCAGCTCTCCCCCGCGCTGTGGTCGTGGATCGAGCGCCAGGTCCCGGTGATCGTGGCGCGCATGGACATCCCGACCATGGTCGAGCAGAAGGTGCTCGGATTTTCGCTCGACCGGATCGAGGAGATCGTGCGGCTCACGACGCAGCGGGAGCTGGATGTGATCGTGCGGCTCGGGTTCCTGCTCGGCGGGCTGGTGGGACTCGGAGCGTTCGGGGTGGGGGTGTTGCTGCGGTTCTGAGGAGAGCGAGGGCGCAACGCTCTCAGGCCAACGGCCGCTTGCAGCGGCCGACGCCGAGCCGCGGGTTCACCCGCGCACGTTGGCGGGCGGCGCACCTCTCCCCAGGACAAGCGACGCTTCGCTCGCCGAGCACTGGGTCAGGCAACGGCGCGCCCAAGGCGCGGGTGAACCCGCGGCTCGGCGTCGGTCAGTGAACTGACGCACGGCTGCCGAGCACTGGGTCAGGCAACGGCGCGCCCAACGCGCGGGTGAACCCGCGGCTCGGCGTCGGTCAGTGAACTGACGCACGGCCTGCCCGACGCGTCGGTCGCCCCTACGGTGGGATGATCACGCCGGGCAGGGCCTCCCACCCGGGCCACGCCGGCGGCGCGTCCGCCAGCACGGCGGCGGGGAGACCGGCGACGGTGTCCCGCCGGACGGCCCAGCGGCGGCCGTCCCGCCCCCAGGAGCGCTCGAGCATGGCCGCGAACTTCTCGGCGGCCTGGGGCGTCTCCCACACCGACCACCACACCAGCGCGTCGCCCGAGGCGTGCCGGAACACGGCAAAGCGGTCGCCCTCCCAGCCCAGCGCGCCCGCGTTGGCGAGCGACTCGCTCCCTGTGCGCTCCCTGAGGATCAGCCGAGTCTCGAACTGCCCCCAGGTGTCCTCGTACAGCACCTCGCCCGCGTGCGCCGCCGGGGCGAACCGGAGCGTGACAGGCGCGTTGCCGGCGTGGTAGCGGTCGGGATAGAGAATCTGCTCCGTGGACTGCGGGAGCCGCGGACCGAAGGGCAGCGTGTCCGGGTAGGTCTCGCCGAACCAGCGCACGAAGTCGGCCCCCGCCAGGTACGGAAACAGCAGGCCCTCCCGCAGGATGAGCGGGGCGCTGGCGAAGACCGGCATGCGTTCCTGCTCGCTCCGGATCATCGCGCGCACGTCGCCCCAGAAGCTGCCCAGCTCGCGGAGCCGCTCCTCGTCGAACATGGCGGTGAGCGACGCCAGCGTCGCCTGCCCCTCGAGCACGGCCTGCGCCGCCATCTGCCGGTCGTTCTCCTGGCGCATGCTCAACAGGGAATCGAGCGGCATGTACTGCCCCTGGAGCGCGTGCACCAGCTCGTGGGCCAGGACGAGCCGGATCTGCGCGGGATCGGCGCCCTCGACCACGTACAGCGTGACCGAATCGGGGTCGTAGTAGCCCACCACCTGCTCGGCCAGCACCGCGAGGAGTACGGCCCGGAGGTCGAGGGTGTCGGGAATCAGCCCGATGAGCCGGTACGCGGTGGCCACGGCCTCCATGCGCTCGACCGGGAACTCCTCGTCCAGCCGGCCGATGAGGTAGCGCTCGACGGCCGCGCGGTCGCGCACCGCCATGGCGGGCGGCTCCCGGAACGCGAGGCCCACCGAGCGCTCGACGCGGGGAATGACATCGGCGGCGAGCCGCTCGACCTCCGCGGCGGTGTCGGGAACGCGGTCGGCCGCGCAGCCGAGGGCCAGGGCGGAGGGGAGGATCAGGTGGCGGAGCATGGTGGAAGGTAGTGAGGGCAGAAAGGGCAGCGGGGGCGCCCTGCCCTCGCTGCCCTCACTGCCCTTGCTGCCCTCCTGCCCTTCAGCTCGTCTTCCGCAGCCGAATCGAGCCGTTCACCGTCTCCAGCTCCAGGTCCCGGCCACCCGATCCGATGGTTCCCCGCAGCGTCCGCGACCCGAACCGGCCCTGCACCGTGATCGGGAAATCGGTCTCGATGGAGCCGTTCACGGTCTTGGCTTCGATCGTGGCGCTCAGGTCTCCAGGCACCTCGAGCGTGATGCCGCCGTTGACCGTGGTGAACGACATCTCGCCGCTCCAGTCGGCCTTGCCGAGCGACGCCCGAATGGAGCCGTTCACCGTCGTCGCCTGGGCCACGCCGCGGGTGGAGACGTCCACATCCCCGTTCACGGTGGAGGCGCGGACCGTACCGCTCACGTCCCGCACGGTGACGTCGCCGTTCACGCTGTGCGCGCCGAGGTTGACGCCGTCCGGCAGCCGCACGGTCCACTCGACCTTGACGTCGTTGTTCCGGGTGTTGTTCCGCCCGCCACCGCCCGGACGGCACTCGTTCTCCCGCCCGTTCACGGGCGGATAGACCGCGCAGATGGTGACGCCGCCGTCGTGCGGCACGACCGCGATCTCGACGTCCGCCGGGTCGCTGCGCCGGCCGGTCTTGGTGGCCACGACCTGGGCCTCGCTGCCCGTGGCAGCCTCGACACGGACCTCGCCGTTGACGCCCCGGATCTCGAGCGTCTGGCCGGCGGCGAGCCGTCCGGTCCAGCGAAACTCGCTGTCCTGGGCCGACCCCGCGGCCGTCACGGCGGGGTCCCCAATCCTGGGATACCCGATCGCCACCAGGCCGCCAATCGCGGCGAGCAGCACGTTCGTTCTCATGAGTCAGTCTCCTTCAGCGGTTAGCGGCTCCGAAGGCGGATCTCGCCCTCGAACGTCTCCAGTTCCACCCTCGCCGACCCGGTGCCCAGCGTGAAGCTGAACCGGCGGCCGCGGCGGACGGACGAGACCTGGACCCGGAAGGCCGGGTCGGCCTCGAAGCTGCCCTCGAACGTGGCCACGGACACCGTGGCGTTGACGCTCGTCGGGACCCGGAGGACCACGTCCCCCTCGTGGGACGTCAGGCGGTACCGCCCGTCGTTCTGGATGGTCCCGGCATAGGTGATGGTACCGTCCACAGTCCCCACGTCCACATTGGCGCTCTCGATATCCTCCAACGTGACATCCCCGTCCACGGTTTCGACGGCCAGGTCGCCCCGGGCCCCGGTGACCCGGATGGACCCGTCCACCCCCTGGACCGAGATCCGTCCCCGGCCCCCATCCAGTGCGAGGTCGCCTTCCACCGAGTTGAGCGTGACCGCGCCGCCGGCGCCACGCACGGTGATGCCCCCCTCGACACTCCGCGCGCTGATGTCGCCTCCGACTCCCTCGATGGTGATGTCGGTCTCGACCCCGTCGAGGTCCACGGCCATGGCCCGGGGCACCGTGATGTCGTACTCGACGAAGGCGGGCATCCCGTACCGGCGGTTGGCCCGGACGCGGACCACGGCGCCCCGGACGTCCACCTCGATGGCGTCGCGGCTGCCGTGTTCGGCGCGCACCCGCATCTCGGGACGGTCCCAGGACGTCACCCGGATCGTGCCCGCGTGATTCGACAGGCTCAGGCGGGCCCCGGCGGGGACGGCCACCGTCGTGTCGGTCCGTTGCTGGAGGCCGGCCATCGCGGCCAGCGCGAGTGCTGCGGTCGTGAGCATCATGGGTATCCCCCTCAGGACGCGGCGGCTAGCGTGACCGCCCGTCGCATCAGATTCAGCTTCCGGCGCATGGTCTCGGCGAGATGCGCGTTGAGATACGGGTCGCCGGGGTCCGTCGCGAGTGCCGCCCGCGCCTTCGCCAGGGCCCGATCAATGGTCTGGAGACTGTGCTCGAGCACGCGAATGGTGGCCGTGTCCAGGCGTTCCCGTCGCTCCGCAAGCACCCGCTCGAGGTCGGCGACCGCGCCGTCAAACGACGTGGACGCGGTGAAGGCCACCGACACGGCGCCGGCTTCCGCGGATCCGATGGTCACTGTCCCCGGCGCCGCCGCGGGCCCGCCATCCCGCAACGCGATGGCCGCCCCCCCCGCGCCGACCACAAGCAGGAACGCGGCCGCGGCCGCGAGCTGCGGGAGCGTGAACGTCCACCGGCGCCGGAGGGGCAGGGCCCGGGCCTCGCCCCCGATGCGCGCGCTGATGCCCGGCCAGAGGTCGCGGGCCGGCTCCCGATCCACGAGCGCGCCGCTCAGATCACGCAGCCGGCCCAGGTCGGCCACGATCGTCCGGCACTCGCCGCACGCCGCGAGGTGCCGCTCCAGCTCGGCGCGCTCGTCGGCCGCCAGCTCCCCATCCACGTATTCGGACAGCCGTGCCGTCCAGGAATCCCGATTCGTCATGCTCACATCCGTTCCTTCGCCTGCGGTTCCAGGTGCGACCGGAGCAGCATGCGCGCCCGGTGCAACTGCGCCTTGGAGGTCCCGGTCGCGATGCCGAGCAGGGAGCCGATTTCCTCGTGCTTGTAACCCTCGACGTCGTGCAGCACGAAGATCTGCCGCGCCCCCTCGGGCAGCCGCCCGATGGCCGTATCGAGGTCCATCACCAGCTCCGGACGCGGCGCGCGGCCGGCGCGGTGCTCCAGCGCGTCGTCGGTGGGATCGAGGCGCGCCCGGTCGCGCCCCACCCGGGTCCGCTGCGACAGGAACAGGTTGACCGCGAGCCGATGCAGCCAGGTCCCGAAGGCGGCCTCCCCCCGGAAGCTCCCGAGCTTCTCCCACGCGCGCACGAAGACATCCTGGGTTGCCTCCTCGGCCGTGTCCGGGCCCATCATGCGCCGCGCCAGACTGAACACCCGGGCGACGTGCATTCGGTAGAGCCGCTCGAAGGCCTGCGGATCCCCGCTCTGCGCGAGGGCCACGTCCACGCCGTCGTCCGGGCCGGTCCGGGTCTGGCTAGCCACGGCGGGGAGCGGGTCGTCCATGCACCGATTTGGACGAGGCGATGGGAGGGAAGGTTGGGACGGGGCGGTCAGCCACCCAGGACGAACCCCAGGTACCAGGCGATGAGCGCGTCGCCGGCCACGAACGTGACGGCGGCCCCCAGCGCCAGGAAGATCCCGAAGGGGACCAGCTTGCCGGTCCGCCAGGCGATGGGGACGAAGATCGCGGTGCCGAGGAGGGCGCCCAGGAACACGGTCACGAGCACGCCTTTCCAGCCGATGAACGCCCCCACCATGGCCATCATCTTGATGTCGCCGCCGCCCATCGCCTCCTTGCGGAACGCCTTCTCTCCGGCCCACGCGATGGCGTAGAGCAGGGCAAAGCCCGTCGCCGCGCCGAGCAGCGCCCGCGAGAGGGTGGGCCACCCGCCCGGCGCGGCCAGCGCCATCCCGAGCACCAGGCCACCCCACGTGAACTCGTCGGGAATGATGTAGTGCCGGGCATCGGTGAGGGCGATTCCGATCAGCAAGGTCCCGAATACGGCGGCCGCGGCGCCGTGCCACGAGATGCCGTATCCCCAGGCCGCGGCGGCGAAGACCGCGCCGATCAGGGCTTCCACCAGCGGATACTGCACGGAGATGGGCGCCCGGCAGGGACGGCATTTCCCCCCGAGCCAGAGCCACCCGAACACCGGCACGTTGTCGTACCAGGCGATGCGGGCGCCGCACGCCGGGCAGGCCGAGGGCGGGTGCAGCAGCGACTCGTTCCGGGGCAGCCGGTACACGCAGACGTTGAGGAAGCTCCCGAGCAGGGTGCCGAAAACGCCCGCGAGCACGATCAGCGCGATCTCAGGCACCGCGCGTCGCCTCATAGAGCAGGATGCCGGCCGCGACCGCCACGTTCAGGGACTCGGCGCCGCGGCTGAGCGGGATGGCCACCTGCCGGACGGACAGCTCGCGCAGCTCGGAGCGCACGCCCGCGCCCTCGTTGCCGACCACGAGGGCCAGGCGGGGCGGCGGGGCCGACCGCGTGAGTGGGGCGCCGTCGGCCGCCGACGCCCAGACCTCGACGTCGGTCTGGCGGCACCAGGCGACGAACTCGGCGGCCTCGACGGCGGCAGCGGGAAACCGGAAGCTCGCTCCCATGGCGGAGCGGATCACCTTCGGGTTGGTGAGATCGGCGGAGCCGCGCAGGAGCACGGCGCCCGCCGCCCCCAGCGCAAAGGCGGTGCGGAGCAGCGTGCCGACGTTGCCTGGGTCCTGCACGGCGTCCAGCACGAGCACGGGCGCGCGGGGGCCGGGCCGCACGTCCGCGAGCGACCAGGTGGGCACCTCGACCACGGCCAGCACGCCCTGGGGCGTGTCCGTGTCCGCCAGCTCACGGAAGGTCCGGTCGGGGACCTCCTCGAGCGGCACCGCCCGCCCGGCAAGGTCGCCCAGGAGCGCCGCGCCCCGGTCCGTGGCTCCGAACGACGCCGACACGACCACGCCCGTGAGGGGGATGCCCGCGTGCAGCGCTTCCTCCACGAGCCGGACGCCCTCGGCCACGGTGAGACCGCGCCGACGACGTCCCTTGCGCTGGTGTAAATTGCGAACGGTCGTGACGAGTTGTGAGGCCATGCCGGTCTCCCGCGACCACCAATCATACCACGCACCGGGGGTTCGCACAGGCGCACCATGCAGATCGTGCTGACGATCGCCGGCTCTGATTCGGGCGGCGGCGCGGGGATCCAGGCGGACCTGAAGACGTTCCACCAGTTCGGCGTCTTCGGCACGTCGGCCATCGTGGCGCTCACCGCGCAGAACACGCGGGGGGTGTCGGCCGTCCATGCCGTGCCCCTCGCCATCGTGCGCGCGCAGCTCGACGCGCTGGCCGCCGACCTCCCGCCCGCGGCCGTGAAGACCGGCATGCTCGCCACCGCGGCCCTCGTGGACGAGGTCGCCGACGGGATCGCCCGGCACCGCTTCCCGAACTACGTGTGCGATCCCGTGATGGTGGCCACGTCGGGCGACCGCCTGCTCGATGCCGACGCCGTGCGCACGGTCCGCGACCGCCTGCTGCGGCTGGCGACCCTGGTGACGCCGAACCTCGACGAGGCGGCGCTCCTGGTGGAGGATCCCGTCGAGACGGTGGCCCAGATGGAGCAGGCGGGCCGCGCGCTCGTGCTGCTCGGCGCCGACGCCGCGCTGGTCAAGGGCGGACACCTGGCCTCGGACGAGATCGTGGACGTGCTCGTGACGCCCACCGACGTGCGCCGCTTCCGGCGCGCCCGACTCGCGACCACCTCCACCCACGGCACGGGCTGCACGCTCTCGGCCGCCGTGACCGCGGGGCTCGGGCTGGGCCGGCCGCTCGAGCGGGCCGTCGAGGACGCACTCGACTTCGTGCATCGGGCCATGGCCACGGCCCCGGGCCTGGGGTCCGGACACGGGCCGCTCAATCACTTCGCCGCCGCTCCGGCGGCCGTGCTCTGATGCCGGCCGACCCCGTGTCCCGCCCGCCGCGCGCGCGCGGCATCTTCTGCAGCCGCACGCTGAACCTCCGCGCGATCCGGGCGATCGGCTACGACATGGACTACACCCTCGTCCACTACCACGTGGAGGAGTGGGAGCGCCGCGCCTACGAGCACCTGCGGCGGAAGTTCACGGACCTGGGCTGGCCGGTGGCGGATCTCGAGTTCGATCCCGCGCTCATCGTGCGCGGGCTGGTGATTGATACGGAGCTGGGGAACGTCATCAAGGCCAACCGCTTCGGATACGTGAAGCGGGCCTACCACGGCACCCGGCACCTGGACTTCGAGGAGCAGCGCCGCGCCTACGCCCGGACCATCGTGGATCTGGCCGACCCGCGCTTCGTGTTCCTCAACACGCTGTTCGCGCTGTCGGAAGGCTGCATGTATGCCCAGCTCGTGGACCGGCTGGACCGCCGCGAGCTGCCCGAAATCCTGGGCTACGCCGACCTCTACGCCCGCACGCGGCGACTGATAGACGAGGCCCACGTCGAGGGCGTGCTGAAGGGGGAGATCCTCGCGGACCCGGCGCGCTTCGTCGAGCTGGATCCCGAGACCCCGCTCGCGCTGCTGGATCAGCAGCGCGCGGGGAAGAAGCTCCTCCTGATCACCAACTCCGAGTGGCCCTACACGCGGACCCTCATGGAGTACGCCTTCGACCGCTATCTCCCGACCGGCACCTCGTGGCGCGACCTGTTCGAGGTGGTGATCGTGCAGGCGCGGAAGCCGGAGTTCTTCGGCAGCCGCAGCCCGGTCTTCGAGATCGTCAGCGAAGAGGGGTTGCTGCGCCCCGCGCTGGGGCTCACGCCGGGCGGCGCGTTCGTGGGGGGCAACGCCGGACTGGTCGAGCACCATCTGGGCGTGGGGGGCGACCAGATCCTCTACGTGGGCGACCACCTGTTCGCGGACGTGCACGTCTCGAAGAACGTCCTCCGCTGGCGCACCGCCCTGGTGCTGCGGGAGCTGGAGGCGGACCTCGTGGCCGAGGATGCGTTCGACGCGGAGCGGTCGCGGCTCCAGCAGCTGATGGCCGAGAAGGAGGATCTGGAGTACGCGGTGTGCCAGGCCCGGCTCGAGCTGCAGCGGACCCGGGAACGCTACGGGCCACGCGCCTCCCGGTCACCCGCCGAGCTGGAGGCGGAACTGGGCACGCTGCGCGCGCGGCTCGCGGCCCTCGACGAGGCCATCGGGCCCCTCGCGGCGCGCGCGGCCGAGGTGAGCAACCCGAAATGGGGTCCGCTGATGCGGGCCGGAAACGACAAGAGCTACCTGGCCCGGCAGGTGGAGCGGTACGCGGACGTCTACCTGTCCCGCGTGTCCAACTTCCTGGCCCACACGCCGTTCGCGTACCTGCGGTCGCCGCGGGGGACTCTGCCGCACGATACGACAGTGCTGGCGGACGTGGAGTAGGCTGGGCTGCCTGGCTGAACGAAGGGAGATGAAACGATGGCAGCAAGCCGTACGTTCATTGGCTCGTGGACTATGCCAGGTTCTAGCCCCCGCCGCGGTGCCGTCGCCACGGTACCATCCCGGATAACTGGTCGCTGGCTTGCCGTTCCCCTGCTGCTGTGCGCCGTCCCCTTGTCGGGGGCACGAGCCCAAGTGGACTCGGCCCTCCGACTTGTGCTGCAAGAGGGGCGCCGCATCCGAGTGGAGTTCACGGACCGGGTACGGCAGGAGGGACGGTTCCAGCAGCTCGCAGCCGACACCTTACGTTTCCGCGCCATTATGCGTCCGACGTTTCATACCGCATACTTCGCCGAGCGCCAGGTTCGCCTCGATTCCCTGAGCCGCATCTGGGTGCACGACGGGAGTCGCTGGCGGATCGGCGCTTTAGTGGGTGGGGCCGCGCTCGGCTTGGTCGGCTTTGGCGTCGCCATGGCCTTCCAGGGGGACTCGGACACCCCGGGGTGTTCAGGATTTGGCTGCGTCGTCGGCGCCATAGCAGTGTTCGGTTCGGTGGGCGCCGTCACGGGTGGCCTGCTCGGCGCTCTGGTTATTCGTTGGCGGTTGGTCTGGCCGCCGTGAAAAGCGACGGGCTGGTGGGCCGGCCGGCGGGCGGACCGCAACAGCGATCGAAGCCAGCCGCGGGCGTGGCACCATATTTCGCGTAGCTCATCCCGGCGCTTGCCATTCCGCTCCTGCTGCTCGCGCGCCCCTGCTCGGGTGCGCGGGCCCAAGTGGCCTCGGCCCCCACACCCGCTCTAGGAGGGACGCCGCATCCGAGTGCAGTTCACGGACCGAGTACGGCTGGAGGGACGGTTCCAAGACTTGGCACCCGGAGGCGGAGGTGAGCAACCCGCAGTGGGGTCTTTTGATGCGGGCCGGCAACGACAAGAGCTACCTGGCCCGGCAGGTGGAGCGGTACGCGGACGTCTACCTGTCCCGGGTGTCCAACTTCCTGGCGCATACGCCGTTCGCCTACCTGCGGTCGCCGCGGGGGACTCTGCCGCACGATACGACGGTGCTGGCGGACGTGGAGTAGGCTGGTCTGCCTGGCTGAACGAAGGGAGATGCTAGTTGGAACGGCACTAGCGACCGCTCCGCGCGCCCAGGGCGTGCGCCTGCGGGATGAAGATCCCGTGGAAGTCACCCCGCACCTGGTCCCCCAGCGGCACCACGCGCTCGAGCGCGCGGCGCGCCACGTCCACCACGGCAATCCCCGGGCTCTCCCCCACCGTTGCGTGGGGCATCGTAGGCGCCGGGTTCGGCCCGCGCAGGGTCACGAAGGCACGGTCGCCCGCCGGCGCGAACGCGATGAGATCCGGCGTCCGGCCCACGAAGTCAATCGTGGCGAACGCGTGTCCCTCCCGCCGGATGTCGGCCAGCGGATGGATGGTGACGTTGCTGCTCACGCGGTGCACCACCCACAGCTCCCGCCGCGCCGTGTCCACCCACACCCCGTGCGCGTCCTGCCCCGCGGCCGAGAGGTCGTGGCTCGCCACCAGCGCGGGTCGGGGGCCCGACACGTCCACGACCTACAGCCAGGACGCGTGCATCCCGCCCGCCGTGACGTACAGCTCTCCACCGTCCGGCGACGCGCCGAACCCGCACCCGTGCTCGGCGATCCGATCCCTGCCCCAGCCGTCCACCACTGCCCATGCCTCGACGTCCACCACCGCGAGACCGCCGTTGAACAGGGTGACGAGCATGTGGCGACCGTGCTTCGAGAACCCCGCGCACACCGGCCGCCGGCTGGGGAAACGCGCGCTGTCGGCGAGCGCGGGCGCGGCCTTGAGATCGAGGAAGCGGGTCAACCGCCAAGTGGGCCGTTCGACCGTTCCCTCGCGGCGAACCTCCGCGATGGTCTCGCCGCGGTCCGGCGTACCGTCCGCGGCCGCCGCCCGGGGGCCGATGTTCATGACGTAGATGCGGTCGGGATGCGCCGGATGCGGCTGAGCGGCGTGCGGCAGCTTCCCCACGTCGGGAATGACCGCCGCCACGCCGCCGGTCCGCCGGTCGAGCACCGTCACGGAGTGGGACACCGTGTTCGCGCTGTACACGAACGGATCGCCCGCCACGCCCCACAGCATGTGCGGCCGGCGCCCGTTGCCGAGGGCCGCGCTGTCGAGCGTCCGCAGCACGCGGGCCTCCGGGTCGAGCACGTAGAGCAGGTTGCCGTTCTGGTCCGCGGCCCAGACCTCGTAGGCCGGCAACTGGACTCGGGGTGCGTGCCCGCCCGCTGGCAGTCCCAGCAGCGCGGCGGCGCACGCGGCATACAGGCGGCGCGTCATGGAGCGGCCCTCCCGCAGGGCGTGTGCCGAAGAGAGTGCGCACGGCCGGGCGCTGGTGTCAATGGCGGCACCGCTGCGGACGGCCGTAAGGCCAGCTTGCTGAACCGTTTACCCGCTGGCAAGTTCGTCACCCGATCGTGACACGTCGCTGGTATTCCTTGTCCTGAAATCGGAATGCCGACCGCGGCAGTCCGATCACGGAACGGCGCGCCGGCCCCGAGGATACCTTTGGGGGTCGCTCGACGCCCGTTCCCGGAGCCGCACCATGGATCTGCTGGTCATTCGCCACGCCATCGCCGACGATCGCGAGGAATGGGCGAAGACCGGGCGGCCGGACCAGGAGCGTCCCATCACGCAGGAGGGCCGGGAACGGATGCAGGACAACGCCCGCGCGCTCCAGCGGCTCGTGCCCAAGCTGGATCTCCTGGCCACGAGCCCCTTTACGCGCGCCGTCCAGACCGCGGAGATCGTGAGCGAGGCGTACGGCGAGCTGGACGTCGTGGACGCCCCGCCATTGGCCCACGGGGGAGCGCTGGACGAGGTGCGGGCTTGGCTCGCGGCCCGCCCCGAGTCGCGGATCGCGATCGTCGGGCACGAGCCGGACCTGGGGGAGCTGGTGAGCTGGTTCCTGCTGGGTCAGCCGGGCGCCGGGTTCGCGCTCAAGAAAGGGGGCGCGTGTCTGCTGCGGTTTGCGGGCCCGCCGGAGCCCGGCGCGGCCGAGCTGAAGTGGTCCCTGCCCCCCAAGATCCTCCGGCGCCTGGCGTCCTGATGTCCCGCCGCGGAACGCTCCTCGATCGCCCCACGGCCGATGCCGTGCGGCGCATCGCGCGTGGCAATGCGTCGGAGGCCGCGGCGGCGCTCGGCCGGCTCCGGAACCGGAGCGACTCCGAGGCGCTGCACGATTTCCGGGTGGCCGTGCGGCGTCTGCGCAGCGTGCTCCGCGCCTACCGACGCTGGCTTGGCCGGGCCGGCGCCACCAAGATCCGGCGGCGGTTTCAGGACCTCGGGACGGCCACCAACCCGGGCCGGGACGCGGAGGTCCAGTTGGCCTGGCTGGAGGATCAGCGTGGCGCCCTGGCCCGCGGGGAACGGACGGGCCTCAACTGGCTGATGCGCGGCCTGCGCACCACGCGTCGTGAGAACTACGCCGCCGCGCGCCGCCATGTCCGGGCCGACTTCGCGCGCGCCGCCGAGATGCTGGAGAAGCGGCTCGGGGAACTGGACGCCACCGAGCCGCCGTTTCGCGAGACCTTTGCCGCGCTGCTCCGGCAGCATGCGGCCGACCTCGAGATCCGGCTGGCCGCCATCCGCGGGCCGGAGGACGAGGAGAACGCGCACGAGGCCCGGATCAGCGCCAAGCGGCTCCGCTACGTGCTGGAGCCTGTCCGCACTGAAGCCGACGGCGTGAAGGCGCTCGTCGAGCACCTCAAGGACCTCCAGGACCTGCTGGGCGCGCTCCATGACATGCACGTGCTCGACGCCGCGCTGCTGGCCGCCCTGGAGTCCGTGGCCACCACCAAGGTCCACCGCCTGCGGTCGCTGGCCCTCGAGGGGGACGGGGCCGCCATGCAGCGGGAGCGGCGGCGGGACGAACGGCTCGGTCTCGTCGCGCTCGCCGCCCGGGCCCGAGTGCGCCGGGACACCCTGTTCGCCGCCCTGACCGAGCGATGGCTGCACGACGGCGCCCGCGCGTTCTTCGGGGAGGCGGCCGAGGTGGCCGACACCGTGGGCCGGAGCCCCGGCGTCCCGGTGGAACGGGAACGCAAGTACCTCCTGCGCGGTCTGCCGGGGGCCACGCGCGAGGCCGCCGTGCAGGAGATCGTGCAGGGATGGCTCCCCGGCGATCGGCTGCGCGAACGGCTGCGACGGATTCGGGACGCGGCCGGCGAGCGGTTCTATCGCACGGTCAAGCTCGGCGCCGGCATCGCCCGGGTCGAGATCGAAGAGGAAACCAGCGAGGAGTTGTTCGCGGCGCTGTGGCCGCACACCGACGGCTGCCGGATTGCCAAGCGCCGCTACCGCATCCCGGACGGCCCGCTCACCTGGGAGATAGACGAGTTCCGCGACCGCCCGCTGGTGCTGGCGGAGGTGGAGCTGCCGCGGGCCGACACCGAAGTCCGCGTGCCCGAGTGGCTGGCGCCGTTGGTGGACCGCGAGGTGACCGGCGACCCGGCCTATCTGAACCTGACGCTGGCCACGAGCCGGAGCCCCGCCGCACCGCGCGCGGCTAGGCGCCGCGCTTCGCGCGCACGACGCGCAACGGCCGCTCCGCGGTCGCCGTAGCGGCGTCCCACTTCACGGTCAGGCGCGCGTCGAACGCCCGCTCGAACAGCCCGGCCTTGCGGCGCGCGTCCCACAGCTCCACCAGCGGCTCCTGACCCGCCACGGCCACCAGCGTCACGCGCCCGCGGCGAGCGTGGCAGCGCACATCCGTCACGAGCTGCTGGTGACTCCGATTGAGGGCCACGGCGAGGCGCAGAATCCCGGCCAGCCGCCGCACCAGGCGCCGGTCGGCCTTGGTGAGCCGGGCAAAGTTGGCATGCGCCCGCTTGGGGTAGGCCCGGCGGTGATAGCGCACCACGTTGGCGATCACCTCGACCTCGCGCGCGGACCAGCCGGCCAGGTCCGAGTGCATGATCAGGTGGTACGCGTGCTTGTGATGCTTGGCGTGGTTGACGAGGAAGCCCACGTCGTGGACGAGCGCCGCGGCCACGAGCAGCTCGCGGCTCGGGGCATCCAGACCGTACCGGTTCCGCAGGCCGTCGAAGATCCGGCCCGCCAGCTCGGCCACCTGCCCGCCGTGCCGTTCGTTGGAGAGGCACCGGCGCGCGAACCGCCGGACGGCGTCGAGCCGCGTGGGCGGGGCCGCCGAGGGGGCGCCACCCAATCCCAGGTCCGCGATCATGGCGAGGATCAGTCCGTCCCGCACGCCCCCGTCGTTGACGATGATCTGCCGGCACCGGAGGTGCTTGGCCAGACGCGCCACCACCGCCGCCCCGGCCACCATGATGTCCGCCCGCTGCGGCGGCATGCCCGGGATCTGGCGGCGCTGGGATTCGGGCACCTCGAGGAACCGCGCCAGCATGCGGGTCACTTCCGCGCGGGTCACGGTGTAGCCGTGCGGATTGCCTTCCTTCCCCTCGCGCTCGAACCGCACCATGCCGCCCAGCGCCGAGAACGTGCCGCCGCTTCCCACCAGCACTTCGACCGTGAACGGCGGCTTGCCGATCTCCTTCCGGTACGAGGCGTCAATGGTCCGGCGCAGCGCGCGCCAGTGCTTGTCCTTGAGCGGGTCGGACCGGACGTGTTTCTCGGTGAGACGGACGGCGCCCAGCGGCAGCGAGTGCACCTGATCCACGATGGATCCAGCCGACAGGACCACCTCCAGGCTCCCGCCCCCGATATCCGCCACCGCCACGGCGCGCCCTTCCAGATCGAATCGCCGCATGGCGCTCTCGAAGGCCAGCCGGGCTTCCTCCTCGGGCGACACGACCTCCACGCGGATGCGGTGCCGGCGCCAGGCCTCGCGGCGGAACGCCTCACCGTTTTCGGCTTCCCGGACGGCGCTGGTGCCGGCGGCGCGCAACTCGGAGACCCCGAATCCGTCGGCGATCGCCTTCATCTTGCCGAGGGACTCGAGGGTCCGCGCGATGGACTCGGGGGCCATGTGGCCGGTGCGCGCGAGCCCGGCGCCGAGGCGCGTCATCTCGCGCTCCTCGTCGAGCACGCGATACGTCCCGTCGGCCAGGACTTCCGCCACGATGAGCCGGATCGAGTTGGTGCCGATGTCTATCGCGCCCAGGCGCGGCGCGGACGACTCGGCTGCGGTGCCGGACATGGTGTCTCCCCGCCGGGCTGGGTTCAGCCGTCCGTCAGACGACCCGGCGCATCCCGCACGAACATGGCGACAGCCCGGCCGGCCGCAAGGGCCGGCGCCCGGAGCGCCATGGCTCCCGTCACCGTGGGAATGGCGCGCCCACGACCCGCTTCACGAGGTTCCGGCTCATGAACCGGCCGCCCTCGTCCACCTGGTTGATCAGCGCGAGATCCCCGGCCTCCACCGGGCCCGGGTATCGCTGGAGGAACTCGGCCGGCGTGAGCGTGCGGTCCGTCCGCACGATGTCCAGACGCCACGGCTGCGCCGCCAGGATCCGCTGATCGGTGAGCCGCCGCACGCTGCGCAACGCGGCGCGGACCACCGCGCTCCTGGCGGACCACCGCGCCGCTCCCGCGTACCCCAGGAGCTGAAGCACGACGTCGCCGTGGGCCACGAACTGGACCTCTCCCTGGTAGGTCTCCTGGCCGGCCTGCGCCGTGAACGCGCCGCCCACCGCGGACAATCCGTTGATGGTGCCGCTCGTGGGCGTGCCGGAGACGCCTTCGCCACCGAAGAACGCGCGCGCCGCCTCGGCGGGCGAGTTGCCCTCGGCGAGCGTCAACAAGACGACGGCGTCCTTCTCCGCGCTCTGCGCCGCCACCATGGCGCGCTGGTTGACGTACTGCCACCCCGCGGGAAACGACAACTCGAACGCCATCTGGGGATGCACGAAGCGCGCATGCAGGAAATACCCCTGGCGCGGATCCGTCCCGAATACCATCCCATCGAGCCGATTGAAATACTCGTCCCGCCGGACGGCCGCGGCGCTCAGCTCGGCCTCCGGCAGCGTGGCCGCCCGGGCCAGCGCCTTCCCGCGGCGATTCTCCGGATCGGGGTGCGTGGACTGCCACTCGGGGAGCCGGCTGCCGGACGTGCCCGAGACGCGCGCCAGCTGCGCGAACACGTCCGCCGCCTCACGCGGGTCGTAGCGGGCCGCCCGCATGTAGCGGAATCCCAACTCGTCGGCCTGTGACTCGTCGTCGCGCGAGAACTTGAGGAACAGAACCTGCGCCCCGACGCTCGCGATCCCCGCGGCGGTGGGCGAGAAGAGCGAACCGATCCCGAGTCCGAGGCCCACGAGCTGCTGCTGCGTGATCTGCTGGGCGGTGTGGCGGGCCGTGACGTGGCCAATCTCGTGGCCCAGCACGCTCACCAGCTGTGCCTCCGAGCCCATGTGCGCCATGATGCCGCGCGTGATGTAGATGTAGCCGCCCGGGACCGCGAACGCGTTCACCACGGGATCGTCCACCAGCCGGAACGCCCAGGGCAGCTGCGGCCGCTCCGAAAGCGCCGCGAGCCGCAGCCCGAGCTGCTGCACGTAGCCCGCGAGTGCGGCGTCGTCGTAGAGGCCCAGCTCGGCCACGAGCTGCTGGTCGTACTGCTTGCCCATGGCCAGCTCCTGGCCCTCGCTCACCAGCATGATCTCGCGCTTGCCGGTGGCTGGATTGACAGCGCAGGCGCTCGACGCGATGACGGCCGACGCCGCGAGGAGTCGGGAATGGAATGTCATGGAACCTCCGGGAACCCGGGAGCGGGGGTTGGCCCTACCCGCGTAAGGTAGCCCGGGGCTGGAGGTGGTGCAGCGTGCAAACGGGGGCGGTTACCGCCCCTTCAGGATCTCCTCGAACAGGGCGATGGCGCGGGGGTCGTTGGACTGGCCGAGCCAGAACATGGCCGTCTTGCGGACCTTGGCGTCCTGGTGGGAGCGCGCGATCTCGAGCAGCGACGGCACGCCACCGCCGTTCCGGAGCTGGGAGAGGGCAAAGACCGCCTGCTCCTGGATCTCCCGGTCTTCGTTCTGGTCCGACACGAGGCCGCCGAGGTCCGCGACCGCACGGTCGCCCGCGGCCTGCCCGAGCCAGAACACGGCGTTTTTGCGGGTGCCCCGCGGCACCCGGTCGTTCTTGGCGATCGCGATCAGGCGCGGCCAGACCTCCGCGCTGTCCGCAATGGTGGCCGGGAAGATGAGATCGTCCGCGGCGTTGCCGGGAAGCCGACCCGCGAGGTCGAGCAGCATGTCGGCCGCCGCGGGCGCGGAGACCATCCCCAGGTCCACCACACCCTGGCCCGGCGCGCGCCAGCGACCGCCCACATAAGTGTCCACGTCCACCAGCGTCCCGTTCCGCCACTCCAGCACCACGCGGGCCGGGCCGTGCTGGCAGTCACTCTCCCAATCGTCCGTGGAGTGCACGACGTGGATGTTCTGCCCGGAGCCGCAGACCTCCGGCCGGGTCGCGTAGCTGAACCGCACCTCCCCGTTCCGCACCTGCGCCCGCTCCGCCAGGGACTGGCCCTGGGCCGGGACAGACAAGGCGGTCAGGGTGGTCAAGGCGGTCAAGGCGGTCAAAACCTTCATCGTACCCCCCATCGCCTTCGGCCTTCGGCCGTCGGCATTCGGCGTACCGTCACCTGTTGATCATCTCGAGCAGGAAATCGGCGACCCGCGGATCCCGCGACTGGCTGAGCCAGAAGATGGCGTTCTTCCGCAGCTCCGGGTCGGTTTCCGTGCGGGCAATCTGAATCAGCTTGTCCACCGACTCGGTCCCCTGGCGCTGCGAGTACACGAAGATCAGCTGCTCCTTCATCTCCCGGTCCTGGACCCGGTCGTACATCGCCGCGAGCTCCGTGAACGGCACCTGTTTCATCTGCCCCGCCCAGAACAGCGCGTTCTTGCGGATGTCCATCGGCTCGCGTGCGTTCTGCGCGATCCCCACGAGCCAGCGCGCGTTCTCCTCGAGGGACATCTGGGACACGGAGAAGAGGATCTTCTCCTTCAGCACCTTGCTCGTGGTCTTGGCGTAGAAGTCCTTGAGATACTGCGCGTTCTCGGCGGACCGTTTCTGGCCGAGCCAGAAGATGATGTTTTCCTTGACGTCGTCCGACACGCCCGGGCGCTCGAGGTGCGCGCGGAGGGCGCGCCCCGCCGCCTCACCCCGCTGCTGCGACAGCGCGAAGACGGCTTTCTCCTGAAGGGCCTGGTCGCCGCTGTGCTGGAGAATCGAGTCGAGCGCCGCGATGGCCTCGGGTGCGTTGACCTGCGAGAGCCAGAACACGGCGTTCTCGCGCACCTCGGCGTCCGGATCGTTCCGGGCCGCGCCGAGCAGGATGGCCGAGGTCTCGGGCGACCGCTTCTGCGACACGAGGAACATGGCCTGCCGCCGGAGGCATACCGAGCCCTCGTCGCGCCGCTCGATCACCTGCCGCAGGTTGGGCAGCGCCTGCTCGGCCCGCATCTGGAGCAGCGCGTTCAGCGCAATGAGCCGCTCGTCGTCCTCTTCGCTGCACCCTCCGCGGAACCTCGTCCCGCGGCTCAGGGGGCTGGGCGGCGTGGCCGGCCGGGCGCCACGGGGCGGCCGGACGGCGGTGGGGGGAGCCACCGGCGCCGCCGCCGCCTCCGCCACGGCCGCGGCCGACGGCGCATCACCCAGTTGCGCCAGGTCGCCCTGGATCCGTACCCGCAGCTCGCGGGCGTCCCGGATCGTGCGGGCGTCGGGGTAGCG
>DASWHL010000094.1:0-13836 GCA_036398175.1 Gemmatimonadales bacterium | reverse complement strand
GTACCGGTCCAGGCGCACGGGGCGTCATTCCAGATCACGGATCGCCTCTTTGACTACGCGGCGTTCGGGACCGTGGACTTCGTGGTGACCACGTCCCCGCCGTGGCTCACCGCGTCTCCCGCGTCCGGAACACTCACCTATCCGGAAATCGTCGACGTCACGCTCATCATTGACCCGACCGGGTTGGAAGCCACCGGCATTCCCGTCGTGGATTCAGTGATCTACTCCGAACCCGGCCTGGACTGGTTCGCCTCGGGGACCGAGTACGCGGGCGATCCCGGATACCTCAATCTGCACGTGTTCTCACCCGGCATGGACACCCTCGCCTCCGGGGAGCCCCACGCCGCCGGCCTTACAACGGACCGGCGCAACCGCGCGGTGGCGCTGACTCGGCGCTACACCAACACCGGGCTCGTATTCGAGGGCAGCCTGTTTCCCATTGACGCCGACGGCACGGTCGGCCCGCCCATCGCAAGCGGCTTCGGCCAGGGATGTGCCAGCGACGTGGCCACCGGCCTCGACGGCAGCTGGTACGTGGGGGCGAGCTGCACGGGCGCCGTCACGCGGATCACGGCTTCGGGCGAATACACCACCTTCGCCACGTTCGGCGACTCGCCGGACCGCATCGCCGCGGGGCCCACGGGCCAGTTCTACGTTTCGGTGTGCCGGCAGAACAGGATCTACGAGCTGAGTGCGGACGGCACCGCGACCACCGCGTTCGGACCCACGGTGAGTTGCCCGAGGGGGCTGCTGTACAGCCCGAGGAACACGGTCGTCTTTGCCGCTCAGTTGTTCCCGGGCGGGTTGCGGGTCATCGGACTGGATGGATCCGACCGCGGCGTGGTTGCCGCCAACGTACCGACGCCCCGCGCCCTCGCCGAGGGGCTCTCGGGACTCATATACATCGGTGACGCGTTCGGCGTGATCTGGGCGTTCGACCCGGCGGACCCGGGGTCCAGCGCCCGCCGCTGGGCCGTCGCACCGGCGCGAGGCGAGATCCTGGGACTGGACCTGGTGGACGGCGCGTTGCTCGTCGGGGTGGCGCAGTACGGCATGGGATGGAACCGGAACGGGACCTTCTACCGTTTCCCGGTCGCGGATGGGCCGGTGCTGGGTGCCACGGTGCTCCGGACGATGGAGGAGAGACTGATTGCACCTGGCGAGTCCATCAGGGTGGCCGTCCAGCTGGCCGTGCATCGAGCGGTGGCCGCGGCGGCGGGGTACGACGTGATGGTTATCTGGACGCCGGGTGCCGTGGGGTTCGAGGGCCTGGTAGAGGGGAGCTTCTCGGCCGGCGGCACATTCAGTCCCGATGTCACCCAGGCCTCCACCGGCGTCCTGCGCGTGGTTGGGGCGGCGCCCGCCGGGGTCCTCGGTTTCTCTGGGTTGTTCGAGGTCGACTTCACGGTGCTTCCCACGACGCCCCGTGGCAGCCCCATTGACGTCGCCGTTTCGTTCGCCCAGCTTGAGGGCCCAGCCGGCGAAGACTTGCTGCCGGACCTGTACGTCGTCCCCATGCAGGTCTGCGTCAGCCGCGACTTCGGTGACGTGTCGGGCGACGGGACCGTCAGCGCCGGCGACGCGGTGGAGATCCTCCGGGGCCTCGTGGGCCTCCCCCTGGCCGAAGGGACGGACCTGTCTGCGGGTGACACCAACGGCGACGAATCCGCCGGCATCGCCGACGTGACGCAAATCCTGCGGTCCCTCGTCGACCTCCCCATCCCGCCCAGCAGCCGGCTCGGCCGCGCGCTCGCGGGGCCCTGCTCCTGATGGCAACTCAGCTCCGAGGTGTGCCGATGAACTCGCGGCGGCGACGAGGGGGACGCGTGCTGTTGACGATCGGTCTCGCATGCGCGGCCGGGCCGACGGGGTGCGACGACGAGCCCGGGCCGCGCGACGCGGCTCAGCAGCCCGTGGATCTCCAGCCGGGGGCCAACGTGTATCTGGTCGTGAGCACGACGGAGGCGGCCCCCGGTGAGGAGATCCGGATCGAGGCGCGGGTCAGCGTCGGCGGCGCGGAGATGACGCCGACGGCGTTCGTGGCCCGACTGCGCTACGACCCCGGGCGCCTGGTGCTGATCGAATCCGTGCCCCTCGACGACAAGGTCGTCCGGGCGGCCAACCTCGCGGCCGGGCCGGGACTTGCCCGATTCGCCGGCGCGGCCGCCGCCGGAATCGGGTCCGAGACCCTCTTCGGCGTGCGGGCGCGGGTGGCCAGGCCGGGGTATGCCGCGGGCCTCGCGGTGGAACTGGACGAGCTGGATGTCCTCGAAGGGGGCGTGCGGGACGTCGCGGCACAGACCCACGTGAGTGCCCGCGTCTACGTGGAGCCGCGGATCGTGCGCTGAACCGCGCCGCGGGCCGGCGCATCCCGCGGCGCGATCGAGGAGTCCGCTCCGGGCGGCACCGATCAACGGCTCCCCCCTCGTCGAGGAGTATTCTCTGTTCGATCGTGTGCCCTCCAATTGGCGAGGTTGTGGCGCTTTGCCGCGCCCGGGTATCTTCCCCAACACGTGCCAAAACCGAACGCCTTGGCCCCGATTTTCGACCAGGTATTCCGCGCCCGGAACGACGAAACGCTCTGGGCGGGGATGCCTGAGAGTGCGTTCAGCCCGGGCTTGCCGCCGAAGCAGTCGGGTTGGCGCACGTGGGACGGGCTCAAACCCCTCCGAACCCCGACACCGCGCGTGGGGTATGGGAGCAGGTCCAAGCAGTTGGACGCCATTCAGGAGGACCGTTCGTGAGATCACAGAGGGTGGTGCTGCTGACGTCCATGGCGGCGCTGGGTGCGTGCACCGACACCACCGGCCCCACCGGGGACCATGCCCTGCAGGTCAACGTCCGCGTGGTGAACGGTACGGCATCGGCGTCCGCGGTGAACGCGTCGCCGCGGGCGAGTGCCGCCACGACCGTCGAGATCCAGAGCGTCGCGTTCGTGTTAGGGGGCCTCAAGCTGGAAACGGCCGGCCTCGACAGCACCGTGGATTGGGTGTTCGAGGAGTCCGTGGTGATTCCGCTGGATCTCACGGGCGGACCCATGTTGGCCTTCGACACGGATGTGCCGCCGGGCGTCTACAAGGAGCTCGAGATATCGGTGGACAAGCTGGAGATGGGGAACCCGGACGAGGAGCCGCTGATTGCCGATTGGCCCGAGCTGGCCGACGCCAGCGTGCTCGTCACCGGGCTGGTCACGCGGGACGGAGGGGCCCCGGAGTCCTTCACGTTCACGGCGGCGCTGGACATTGATCTCGAGCTGCTGTTCGACGAGCCCGTCACCTTCGCCGCGGGCGACAATCCGGTGACCCTGGTCACGCTGACGATTGACCTGAGCGGGTGGTTCATCGCGGCCGAAAACGTGCTCGACCCAGCCGACCAGGCCAGTCGGTCGGCGGTCGAGAGCAACATCCAGGCGTCCGTGGAGGTGCACAAGACGGACTGAGCGCCCGATACCGCGGTCGCGCGCCAAAGCTCTCCGGGGCGTGGATGGGCCCGCAGCGTGAGGCAGCGCACAGCGCGCACCGTGACCGGTCGCTAGTCTGGCTCCGTGATGTGTTGCGGTGAGTCATTTTCCTGGAGGATCTGGAGATGCGTGTAGCTCGTGTGTTGGCCGCCGGCGCGATGGTGGTGGCCGTGGCGGCTTGTGGCGATTCCACCGGCATCACCGTCGAGGATCTGGTCGGCACGTGGGAAGCCACGGAGATCGTCTTCACCAACTCCGCGAACACGTCGGAGAGCGTGGATGTGATTGACCTGGGGGCAAGCCTGACGGTGACGATCAACAGCGCGGGCACCGTGAGCACGGTGTTCGACGATGGACAGGGCGGGACCGACTCCGATTCGGGCACGCTGAGCGTGGACGGATCAACCCTGACCGTCGGGGGCGAGACGTTCGAGGCGGAGCGCTCGGGCGACGTGCTGATCCTGACGGGCGACGGCGAGTGGGACTTCGACGAGGACGGGACCGACGATCCCGCCACGCTGACGATCCGGCTGGTACGCCAGTAGCAGGGGTACGTTTCGAGGCTGCGCCTGCGTGAGGCGGCGCGAGAAGAGCCGAGGGTACCCCTCGGCTCTTCGTCGTTCCCGGCGCACTGATCCACGGCTAGGACAGGCGCAGCGCGCTCCGGATCTCCCGTATGCGGCCCGGCGGCACCAGCGCCTCCCCGGCGTACCGCTCCCAGCGGCTCAGCGCCGCGAGGACCTCATCAATCACGTCGCGCCCGTCCCGCCTGACCCCCATGGTCGCGCCCACCGCCAACAGATCCTCCCTCGCAAAGCCATCGCGCTTGCCGTTGAGCGACATCTGGTGGTACCGGGTGTACCCGGACCCTCGGGCGTAGGTCAGGTCGTACGCCGGCGCGAGACGCCACATTCCCTGCTCGTCCATCAGGAAGCTGATGTTCTTGACATGGTCATCCTGGTTGACCGCGACGATGTTGAACACGGCCCGGCGGTACGCCTCCTCCAGCGTGGGGTAGTCGAGGCCGAGCGCCAGGAGGGTCCGCAGGAACTGCTCGTACGAGAACTGGCCGGGGAGATTGAAGTCCACGTGGTGGAGCCCGCCCAGGCTGTGCAGGTGGAGCTTCCGTCCCTCCATGCGGTCGAACCGCTTGATCAACAGGTGCCCGTGACCCCGCTCCTCGACCAGCTGCGTCTCGGACATCGCGATGCCCGCGTCTCTGGCCATGCGTGCGTAGGCGAACTCGATCCGGTTGAACGGCTTGGGCCTGGCGTCCGGCTGGCCGACCTCGCCCACGCCGTCGAACTTGATGATCCAGTGCTCGTCCCCCTCGTGCGGCGCCGCGAAGCCCGAGCGCACGACGTTCCGGGTGCGATTCCACAGGATCAGCGCCTTGGGACGCGCACCACCGGCCGACGCGCCCACCCGCAGCATCTCCGGAATGCCGACTTCGGGCCGGCCCTCGACCACGATCCGGGCCTGCTCCACCAGCTCGGCGATCTCGAGGGATTCCCGCTCCGCGGGGCGCTGGACCCGGAGGGGAGGCCGGAACTCGAGCGCGCCCATGGCGCGGTTCCCGATGTAGAGGAGCTTCTGCACCGGCCGCATGGCATCCTCGGGCCGGCCGCGGTCCGAGAAGTACTTCGTGATCACCGCGTTGCCGAAGCGGTCGGGCAGGGCATCCGCCAGCACGCCCGGCAGTCCCTCGAACGCCGTGAGGCGGTGCAGCTCCGGGAACGTGACGGGGCCCTGCAATGACACGGGCAACAGCAGCGGGGAGATCTCGAGCCCGCGCCGGCGGAACGCCGGATCGTATTCGAACGTGATCCGGCCGTCCTCCGCCTCCGCCACCGCGCCCACCTGCGCGTCCCACAGCCAGACCTCGGCCCAGACGGCGACGTCAGCCATTGCCGCGCGTCCGCGCACGCTGACGCGGGTGACCCTGGCGCCGCGCGAGTTGCAGCGGGGACACGCCCGGCGCGGGCAGGAACGCGTCCACCGCCTCGAGGCGGCCGTACACCCGGAGCAGCCGCAGCAACGTCCCGAGCCGGGGGTTTCGGCCGGCCTCGGCATTGAGGACCGTGTTCGGGTTCACGCCGGCGCGCTCCGCCACGGTCGCCACCGTGAGATTCTGCTGGAGCCGGTAGGCGCGGAGGCGACTGCCGAGTTCGCGGAGAATCTCGATGTCCGTCATTGCACCGACTATAGTAGACACAAAAGCCTTGATCAGAGTTAGCAGCTAATATAATATCTTGTCCATTGATTGACAAGGCAACATATAATATAAGCGCTATTACAGCAGTAATAGCGCTTACAGTCTAGTATACTGGTCTATGTCTTGAAGCCTGCTTTGAGACCTGTCAGCTCCCGCCGCCGGGCTCCAATCGGACCACGCTCGGCCGCTGGCCCTCGCCGTCTATGACGAGGTAGATGAAACCGTCCGGGCCCTGCCGCACGTCCCGGATCCGGCCCATGCCCCGCACCAGGGTCTCCTCGCTCACCACCCGGCGCCCGTCCATGGTGAGTCGAGCCAGCTGCTGGCCGGCCAGACCGCCCACGAAGAGGTTCCCGCGCCACTGCGGGAAGCGCTCGCCCGTGTAGATGAGCAGCCCCGACGTGGCGATGGACGGCACCCAGAAATGGACCGGCGGTTCCATGCCCTCCCGCCGCGTGCCCGAGTGGATCGCGGTCCCGCTCCCGTAGTTCACCCCGTAGCCGACCACCGGCCAGCCGTAGTTGGCCCCGCGCTCAATGAGGTTCAGCTCGTCGCCGCCCTGCGGGCCGTGCTCGTTGGCCCAGACGTCGCCCGTTTCCGGGTGGATGGCAAGGCCCTGCGGGTTCCGGTGACCGTAGCTCCAGATCTCCGGGCGCACCCCCGCCTCGTTCACGAACGGGTTGTCCGCCGGCACCCGGCCGTCGTCGTGCAGCCGGTTGATGGTGCCGTGGTGGTTGGACCGATCCTGCGCCGGGTGCGCCTCCAGGTTGCCGCGCGGCGGCGCCTGGCGGTCGCCCACCGTGACGAACAGGAACCCGTTCCCGTCGAAGGCGAGCCGCGAGCCGTAGTGGCCGTTGCCGCGGCTGTCGGCCTCGAAGATCTCCTGCACGCCGGTGAGCCGGTCGTTCTCGAACCGACCGCGCACCACCGCGGTGGTGGCGCGCTCGCCGTCGCCGATCGGCTTGGAGAACGTCAGGTAGATCAGACGGTTCGTGGCGAAGTCCGGATGGGGGGCGACCTCGAGCAGGCCGCCCTGACCGCGCGCGAGCACGGCGGGAACCCCGGGGACCGAGTCGGGCAGCAGGACGCCGTTCCGGACGATGCGGAGCCGGCCCGGCCGCTCGGTGACCAGCATGTCGCCGCCCGGCAGGAACGCGAGGGACCAGGCGTGCTCGAGCCCCTCCACCACCGTGACCACGCGGAAGTCGTGCTGGGCCGACCGCTGCACCTGCTGACAGGCCAGCGTGGGGGCGAGGAGGGCGGAGAGTCCGACGGTCACGAGCGGCCAGGACGTCAGCATGCGGGGTCTCCAGAGCGAGGTCGCGAAACATACACCGGAGGGCGGCGTGTGATTCACTGCCACCAGAACTCCGGGCTTGCGCGGGCGCTTGCCAGATCAGGGACGCGGTGCTATCAGAAAGAAGGCTCACGATCCGTCCGACAATTCCCCGACCTCGGACCATGGCCGACGATCCCACCGATGCCCCCACGCCGGACGACGACTCCACCAAGGCGGACCCGTTCCTTGACCGCCGTTCGGGACGCGACCGCCGTTCAGGCGGGGAGCGTCGCCACGGTGGGCGGCGGTACCGCCGGCTCAGGGTAGGGGAGGACCGGCGTACCGGCAGCGACCGACGGGGTCCCGACCGCCGCAGCGGGACGGACCGGCGGATCTACCACGACCCCCGCTATCACAAGCCCCGGACCAAACGGGAAGCGCCGCCGGGCTATTCGGCCGAGGACGCGGCCAAGGTCCGGCACATTCTCTCCCACGTCGGACATCGCCCCGTGTGTCCCGTGTGCGAGGGGGCGTTCACGCTCGGCCCCGCGGATTATCGCGGGGCCGACTCGGTCCGGCACGTCTCGTGCGCCGACTGCGGCCGCGGGACGGTCGTCACGAACTGCCTGCTCGCGCGCGTGATGATCTTCACGCGCGTCGAGGCCATGAGCAAGCTGCTGCGCGCGGTCCTGATGACGGCGGGCCACGACGTGGTCCAGCCGCCCCACACCGGGCTCGCGATCACCGTCTATCGCGAGAATCCGCCGGACGCCGTCATCATGGATACCTTCGCCCTGACCGAGATGGACGGCCAGGAGTTCATCCGGCAGCTCCGGACGGAGTCGGCGGACGCGCGGATCATCGTGCTGGCGCCCAAGCCCAACTACCGGATGGCGGATCCCTCCGCCACGGCCCGACACTTGGGCGCCACGTGCATCCTTCGCACGCCGTTCACGCGCGACGATCTCCTCAAGGCGGTCAAGGAAGCGCGCCGCTAGGTCACCGCCGGGCCGGCCGCTTCCACCGCACCGGTGCCGGCGGCTCCGGCTTCAACACGACGGCTTCCGACTCCAGGCGGCGCAGCGCTTCGGCGACCGCGCGCTCGAGTTGCGGGTCGCCCCCCGCGATCACGGGCGCCGGATCGTTCCGGACCTCGATGTCGGGCGCCACCCCCTCGCCCTCCACGGCCCAGTTCCCGTCCAGGTCGAAGAAGCCGCCGCGTGGCGCCACGAACCGGCCGCCGTCCAGGAGCACCGGCGTATCCCACGTCCCCACGAGCCCGCCCCACGTGCGGGTGCCCACCAGCGGGCCCACCTGCTTCAGGCGGAACAGGTACGGCAGGAGGTCGCCGCCCGATCCCGCGCGCTCGTTGACGATCATCACCTTGGGGCCCCACAGGCCGGCCATGGGCTGCGTGAAGGGCTTGCGGTCACCCGCGCGCGAATTGAAGTAGCCCGTGAGCTCTCGGCTCAGCACGTCCACGATGTAGTCCGCGGCCGATCCGCCGCCGTTGTTACGCTCGTCAATGACGGCGCCTTTGCGGTCCTGCTGCGCGAAGTACATGCGGTTGAAGTACGTGTAGCCGCCCTGCCCGGTGTTGGGCAGCCAGACGTAGGCCAGGCGCCCGCCGCTCAGCCGATCCACCGTCTCCCGGTTCCGCTCCACCCAGGCCCACGACCGCAGCTGGCCCTCGTTGGCCACCGGCTCGACCACGATGGTGCGCGCGCCCTCCATGGAGGGACGGCCGTTCACCGCCACCGTGATCGTGCGCCCCGCGGTCCCTTCGAGCAGGAAGTAGGGATTGGTGGGGGCCCGCAGGGGCCGCCCGTCAATCGCCACCAGCCAGTCGCCCGCCTGCACGCCCAGGCCCGGAACGGCCAGCGGGCCGCGCAGGCCGGGATTCCAGTCCTCCCCGGTGTAGATGCGGGCGATCCGGTAGAATCCGTCCACCTCCTCGAGGTCCACGCCCAGCAACCCCGTGCGCGGATTGGGGAGGTCGGGATACTCGCCGCCCCGGACGTAGGAGTGTCCGACCGCCACCTCGCCGGACAGGATGTCCAGCAGATGGTTGAAGTCGGAGCGGTGATTGACGCCGGCCAGCCATGGCTCGTACCAGCCCCACACGTCGTCCCACGGCGCGCCGTGCACGTTGTCCACGTAGAGGAAATCGCGCATGAAGCGCCAGCCGTCGCGCAGCATCTGCGCCCACTCGGCGCGCGGCTCCACCAGCATCCGCATGCCGCCGAGGGCGAGTCGCTTGCCGCCGTCCTTGGGCGCCGCGGCTCCCGCGTCGGCAATGGCCCACGTGGAGCCGCTCCGGTGCAGCAGCTTCTTCCGGTCGTGGGAGACCGTGGCCTCGTTCACGCCCTCGAGGAATTGCTCCGCCTTGCGATCCTTGAGCGTGTACCGGTGGAGCGTGAGGCCGCGGGCGTTGGGCACCTGCTCCGCCACGAACACGCGCCCTTCCGGGCCCGCCACGAGGCCCGGGTAATTCCGGAGCGGCAGTGCCGGCGCGTCCACGATGCGGGACGCGATGTCGTCGAAGTCAATCACGACATCCGGCGCCTTCACGGCCGCCCCCCGCTGGGCACTCTTGGCCGTGTCCTCCACGGTCCCTTCCTCGTCCGAGCGCGGCAGGAACGGCGACGCCTGGTCCTTGGCCAGCAGCGCCACGTAGAGGGCCCGCGTCACCGGCCGGTCGTACGAGGTCATGTCGAGCCAGCCGGTGTTGAGCCCGACGTTCGTGGACGCCAGGAAGTAGAGGTACTTCCCCGACGCGTCCCACACCGGCGTGATGGCGTCGGCCATCCCGTCCGTGAGCTGACGCGTGGCGCCGCTCCGCGTGTCGTGTACGAAGATCGCGCGCAGCTGGTTGTCCAGCCGCCGGCTGTAGGCGAGCCAGCGCGAGTCGGGGGACCATTCCGGGTTCATGGACCGCTCGGGGTGGGCAAAGCGGTCGGTATCCACGTGCGTGAGCTTGCCGCTGGCCAGCTCGACCACGAGCACGCGGTAGTCGGTGTCGGTGAACGCCAGCCGCGTGCCGTCGGGCGACCACGTGGGCACGAAAAAGAACGTGGGCCTGGCGATCTCGATGCGCCGCGCACGGCCGCCGTCCTGGTCCGCCACCATGAGGCCGTACTCGCCGCCGGCGTCGCTGAACCACGCGATCTGCTTGCCGTCCGGCGACCAGACCGCGTGCCGGTCCGCCACGCCCGAGCTGCGCGTGATGTTGCGCCAGCTGCCGTGCTCGGCGGGGACGCTGAACAGGTCCCCGCGGTACTCGAACAGGGCCCGCGCCCCGGTGGGCGACAGCCGGGCGTCGCGCAGCGCCGTGGCCTCGATGTCGGCCCAGCGGGGCCGGGCCCAGTTGAGATCCGCGGCGACGCGGATCTCGAGCCGGCGGGTGGCGCCGGTTGCCGGTACCAGCTCGTGCAGGTAGCCGCCCTGCTCGTACACCACGACGCCGTGGCCCGCGCCGAGGCTCTTCACGTCGAAATCGGCGTGGAAGGTGAGTTGTTGCTCCGTTCCGGTCCGCGGATTCCACGACCAGACGTTGGTGGCCCAGTCCCGCTCGGACAGGTAGTAGACCGTCCCGTCCATCCACACGGGCGCCATGTGCCGCTCGCCCTCCCACGGCGGGGTGGTCCGCTCCCAGGTGCGGGTGGACACGATGCTGATCGGCTGGGCCTGCCCGCCGCGGTAGTTCCGCCATTCGGGATCCCAGTGGCCGATCTCCTGATAGGCGAGCCACTGGCCGTCGGCGCTCATCTCCCCCTGGTAGGCCTGCGGGACCGCGAGCGCCTTGGGGAACCCGCCCTCCAGGGCCACCGTGTAGAAGCGCCACAGCCGCGTGGGTTGGGCCTCGCGCCCGGACTGGAACAGGATCGCGCCGCCGGGCGTCCAGCCCTGCACCACGTCGCCTCCGGGGTGCCAGGTGAGCCGGCGGGGCTCGCCGCCGCCGGCCGGGACGACGTACACGTCCGTGTTGCCGGCATACTGGCCGGTGAAGGCGATCCAGCGGCCGTCCGGCGAGAACGCGGGGTCGGTTTCCGCGCCCTCGGCGCTGGTGAGGCGACGGGCGTCCCCGCCGTCGCGGGACACGAGCCAGAGATCGTTGGCGTGCACGAACACGATGTCGGTCGTACCGACGTCGGGATCCCGCAGCAGGCGTGTGCCCTGCGCCTCCGCCGCGGGCGCCGCGGCGCCCATCAGCCCGAGAACCAGCGTGCAAACCACGATTGAACGGACCGGGAATCGGAAAGGCCGGCGAGACATGGCGAAGCGCTCCTCGTGTGAACGGAATGCGACGCCCGTATCAAAGCTCGTCGTACGGCGCTCCGCAACCGACAGCGACGTCAGCCCGCGACCTGCCCCAGCGCGTCCCGGATGTCGGCCAGGCCCTGTGCGATCCGGTCGGCATGCGTGCGGAACGACAGCACGCAGATGCGGATGAGAAACTGGCCGTTCACGGTGGTGCCGGTCAGGTACACCCGCCGACGGCCGTTCACGTGCTCCATGAGCCGGCGGTTCCGCGCGTTGGTTTCCCCGGAGTCGAGCCCGGGCCAGACGGCGCGGAAGGCCACGGTGGACAGCTCCGGTTCCGCGACGATCTCGATGCCGGGCATGATCCGCAGGGCGTCCGCCGCGGTGCGCGCGAGGTCGAGCTTCTCGTCGAGGGCCGTCCGGAACGCGGCGATGCCGGCGAGCTGCAACGGCAGCCACAGGCGCAGGCCGCGGAACGGGCGCGACAGCTCGGGCGAGATCTGGCAGTAGTCCACAAACGCGTCACCGTCCTGCATGGTCGGGAGGTAGGCGCCCTCGGTGGCGTGCGACCGCCGCAGCGTGGCGACGTCGCGCACGAGCAGCGCGCCGGTGCCGTACGGCAGGAACAGCCCCTTGTGGGGGTCGAGTGTGATCGAGTCGGCCCGCTCCATGCCCGCGAGCGACCGCCGCCCGCGCTCGGTGAGGGCAAAGAAGCCGCCGTACGCGGCGTCCACATGGAACCACAGGTGTTCCCCCGCCGCGAGGTCGGCCAGCGCCGCCAGGTCGTCCACCGCGCCGGTGTTGGTGGTGCCGCCGCTCCCCACCACCAGGAACGGCCGCCGCCCGGCGGCCCGGTCCCGCCGGATCGCCGCGTCGAGCGCCTCGAGTCGCATCCGGAACCGCCCGTCCGACGGGACCACGCGCACGGCGTCCGCCGGGAAGCCCGCCAGCCGGGTGGCCTTCTGCACCGAGTGATGGACCTGGTCGGAGACGTACAGCGTGCCGTCGAGAAACCGCTCCGGCAGCCGCTCCGCGCGCGCGGCCACCACGGCCGAGAAGTTGGCGAGCGAGCCGCCCGACGTCAGAATCCCGAGCGCCGTGTCCGGGTAACCCACCACGTCGGCGAGCCAGCGGAGCACGTTCGTTTCGAGCTGGACCAGGCCGGGGGCGGCGAGCCAGACGCCCGTGTACCGGTTCACGGCGTCGGCCAGGAAGTCCGCGACCGCGGCGTGCAGGAGCCCGCCGCCGGGGATGTAGGCCAGGTATCCGGGTCCCGCCGTGTTGAAGCTCGTGGGGACGGCCCGGTCGAACACGACGGCGAGGGCCTCGGCGAGCGAGGTTCCGTGCTCGGGCATCGCGCCGGCGAGCGACCGGGCGAGGGCCACGTGCTCCTCGAGGTCGTGCGCCGGCTGGGCCCCCAGCGAGTCCACGTGCGTCACGACACGATCCAGCACCGCGCCCATCATGGCGCGGAGTTCGTGGCCGGAGACTTCGAGCGGCAAGGGCGGTGGCGACGATGGATCACGACGCACGACGGGCCTTCCTCGGGATGGGCGCATGGACATTCTCTGGCGACGGGAGGGAAAAGTGAAGGGAGGGGTAGATGCCCCCCCTCTTCCGTCCGCGCCGGCCGCGGTCCATCATTGCCCTATCCCAACTGCGTGAAACCCCACAAGGAGCACCGATGAAGGACGTTGCGCTGCTGCCGCTCGCGGTCGGGCTCGTGTTGCCGGCCGTTCTCATGGCCCAGACCCCCAAGGTCCGCGTCGCGATCACTTCGTTCGAGAACAACAGCACCTGGAGCTACTGGGGCGGCCAGCTCGGCGAAGCCGCCGCCGACGAGCTGGCCACCCAGCTCGTGAAAAGCGGCAAGTTCACGGTCATCGAGCGGCGTCAGCTCCAGGATATCATGACCGAGCAGAACCTGGGCGCCAGCGGGGCGGTGAACGCCGCCACGGCGGCGCAGCTCGGCCAGCTCCTGGGCGCGCAGGTGGTGATCATCGGATCCGTCACCAAGTTCTCGATTGACCGCAAGTCGGGCGGGATCGGCCCGCTGGCCGCCTCCTACTCCGAGGCCGAGAGCATGCTGGACGTGCGGCTCGTCAACACCACGACGGGCGAGATCCTGTCGGTGGCGGAAGGGGGCGGGAAAAAGCGGTTCGGGGGAGCCGGGTACAAGGACGTCCGGTTCGAACAGAGCTACGACGCGGGCATCGCCCAGGAAGCCCTGCGCCCCGCCGTCGAGGATGCCGTCAAGGAGATCGTGGCCCGGGCGGGCGAGCTGGCCTCGCTCAAGCCGGTGGCCGGGGCCGCGAGCGTGGTCGGCGTGCGGGGTGGGGACATCTACCTCGACAAGGGCGAGAACTTCGGCGTCACGGTGGGGCAGACGTTCGACGTGTACCGCGTCGTGGACGAGATCAAGGACGCGCACGGCAACGTGCTCGACCGCATCACCGAGAAGGTGGGGCAGGTCGAGGTGACGCGCGTGCTGTCCCAGTCGTCGGTGGCGCGGCTCGTGAGCGGTGACGCGAAGGAAGGGGATACCGCGCAGGCCGCGGGACAGTGAGCCGCTGCGTGCGTTAGTGGGGCCGGATCCGCGGCCGGGACCGGGCCCGGCCG
>DASWHL010000093.1:0-9523 GCA_036398175.1 Gemmatimonadales bacterium | reverse complement strand
CTTTGTGACCCACGTTCGCCCGAATGGACCGGAATTTGCTATCTTGACACACTGAACCAGAACGCCTTGTCATGATCTGCCCCCGTTGCTCCGTCGCCGAGATCTCACCGGATACCAACCGGTGCGAGCTCTGCGGCTATACCCTGCTCGGCTCCCGCCCGGTCGCCGTGCAGCCGCGCGTCGCGGACGAGGTCTTCGAGACCGTCCAGCGCGAGCTGGCCGGCCGGTTCGAGATGCAGGTCATGGTCCGGCGGGATCGCGGCTCCACGCTCTACCTGGCGCGTGACCTCGAGGACGACCAGCTCGTCGGGCTGCGGCTCATCCCGCGCCACGGGCCGGTGGAAGGGCCGCTGATCCACCGCTTCGCCCAGACCGCCACCCTGGCCGCGCAGCTCCGCCACCCGCACCTGCTCCCCATCCGGAAGCACGGCGTGAGCACGTCGCTGCTCTGGTACTCGATGGACGCGGTGAAGAGCCGCACGCTCGGCGCCACGCTGGACGCCGCGGGCCAGGTGCCGCTCGCGCGCGCCCTCGAGTTCCTCGAACAGATCGCCAGCGGGCTCGAGTACCTCCACCGCAACGCCGTGGTCCATGGCGGCGTCGGCAGGGAAACGGTGCTCGTGGATGGCGAAGGCTGGGTGCGGGTGGCGGATCCGGGGACGGCCGCGGCGGTGTACCGCGCGGCGGGCCCGGGCGTCGGCTGGGAAGGGCTCCTCGACCTGCCATTCGCCGCCCCGGAGCTGATCGAGCGCCGGCTCATGGGCCCGGCCGCCGACCAGTACTCCCTGGCCGTGATCGCGTACACCTGCCTCGCCGGGCGGACGCCTTACACCGCCACGTCGGTCGAGGACTTGCGGCGGGAGCGCACGGCGCCCGCGCCCTCGCTCCAGGAAATCCGGTCCGACCTGCCTCCCCACGTGGACACCGCGGTGCAACGCGCCATGCGGGACGACCCCACCGACCGGTTCGGATCGGTGCTGGACTTCGTCGCGGTGCTCGGTGGCGCGGCCACCCGTTCCACGGGCCGAGTCCTTCGCCCCACCGGGCGGCCGAGCGTCGGCCAGGTGGTCGTCGTCCCGACCGGGAGGCCGGTGGCACACCGCTGGGGCTGGGCCGTGCTCGCCCTGCTGGCGGTGGTGGCCGCCGCGGCGGGCGGCGCGTACCTCGCGCTGCGGCCCGCGGGTGCCCCGGATCAGCGTTGGGCGGACGGGCCGGTCCCGGCGCCCGCCATCGCACCGCCCGTTACGACGCTGCCGCCGCCCGCCTCCTCCACCGGACCGCCGCCCACGGCCGGCCCGGCGCGGGAGTCGCCGCCCACCACGCGCGAGGCTTCACCCCCGGCTCCCGCCGCTCCCTCGGGAACCGTAGTCGTGAACGCCACGCCGTGGGGTTCGGTGTACGTGGACGGACGGCTGGTGGGCAACACGCCGCAGACCAACCTCCAGTTGCCGGCGGGCGCGCACACCATCCGGGTCGTGCGAGACGGGTTCGTGCCCTGGGAGCGCGAAGTGCTGGTGCGAAGCGGCGACACCCTGCGCATCACGGACATCGTTCTCGCACCGATCCAGCCGTGATCCGCACCGTCGGTGCCGCGCTCGTCGTGGCTCTCACGGTCGCCCCCAGCCTACAGGCGCAGGCCCCGGAATCCCTGATCGCCTCCGGGATACGCGCGTACCGCAACCTCGAGTTCGACGCGGCGGCCGGTTTTTTCACCCGCGCGCTGACGCTGCTCGGCGCTACCGCCGACACCGCGCGCCGCGCCGAAGCGCTCACGTACCTCGGCGCGACGGAGGTGTACCGCCAGCGCACCGAGGGGGCGCTGGGCATCTTCCGCGATCTCGTGCGCCTGTCGCCCGCCTATCGCATTGACCGCCTCATCTTCCCGCCCGAGGTCACGGGCGTGTTCGATGCGGCCCGGCGCGTGACACCGGCGGTCGCGGCCCGCCTGGCCCGGGAGCAGCGGTTCCGGACCGGCGACGGCGGCCTCACCGGAACGCTGTTCGGCTCGACCTACCACGAAGTCCGGGTGGAACTCCAGCGGGCGGACGCCTCCGTCGTCCGTGCGCTCTACGTGGGTCCCATTGCCGACTCCCTCCCGGTGGTGTGGGACGGGCGGGCCGCGGATGGGGCCCCGGTGCCGAGTGGCCGCTACCAGGTGGCGATCGCGTCCCTCGATGCCAATGGGACGGCGGTCCGGATTCTCCGGTTCCCGCTCGACGTCACGACGACCCGCCACGACACGCTGCCGCTGCCGGCGCCGCCGGACGACCGGCTCCTGCCCGAGCGGAAGACCACGATCGGCGGCGTCGAGTCGCTCGTGGGCGGGCTCCTGGTGGGCATCGGGCTCTCGGTGCTCCCCGGCTCCGTGGGCTCCGAGGCCGACCTCTCGGGCGGGCGGTTTGCGGTCGGCGGCGCGGTCGCCGTGGCCGGCCTCATCGGATTCCTCACGACCCGCGGCGACCGCGGGATCCCTCAGAACGTGGCGGTGAACGACAGTATCCGCGCGGTGTGGCGGGCCGCACGGGACGCCGCGGCGGCGGAAAACGAGCGGCGGCGCGGCGCCGCCGACGTGATCGTGCGCGTCGGCCCGCCGCAGGCCATTGACCGCGAGGGAATGTGAAACGTCCGACCGGGCTCCTGCTCCTCGGGCTGGCCGGTGCGGCCGGGCCCGCGGCGGCGCAGTCCGCGGCGCTGCGCCTGGGCGTGGGGCAGGTGCGCGCGGATCAGGTCCTTGCCGCCGGCGATACCGTGGCCCGAAGCGGCATGGCCGTGAGCCTGGACGGCGCGTTCGGCGTCGGGCCGGCGACGCTCGCGGTCCGTTACCTGGAAGGATCCCTCGCGAGCGATGACGCCGGCCGGGAAACCGACCTCGTGGAAGGCGAGGTGATCCTGTGGGTGGCGCCCTTCCGGTGGGCCGCCCTGGGAGCCGGGCGCCACCTGCGGTCGTATGTGGAATCCGGGGGAACCGAGCGCTGGGCCACGTGGGAAATCCGGGGGCGCGGCACCGCCCAGCTCACGACCGCCCTCACTGCGTACGGCGAGCTGTGGACGGTGGTGGGATCCGCGGTCCCGGTCACGGGCCCGCTGGAAACGGGAATGGGGCTCGAGGGGGGACTCCGCTTCGCCCTCGGCCGCTTCCCATTCTCCGCCCACCTGCGCTACCGCGTGGATCGGCTCGCCGTCCCCGACGCCGGGCGTCGCGAGACGGTCGAGCAGCTGGGGATTGCCGTGGGTGTGGGCCGGCGGTAGCGTCGCGGCCGATCAGCGAACCGGCGGCGCGGGGCAGCGCGCGACCTTCGGCTGGACGTTGCTGCACGCGATGGACTCGTTCATCCCGAATGCCATGACGGCGCACGCGGCCTTTTGCGCCGCCTGGCGGGCTTCCGCGTCGTTGGTGCCGCTCCCGCGCCGGCACTGCTCCTGGCCGTTGAACGCCACGCACACCTCGCATTCGGCCTGCACCAGGTGGGTGCTGCCCCACACCAGGTAGCCGATCACCAGCGCGACGCCAAGAACCACCAGCACGGTGATGCTGCGTTTCATGTCGCCTCCCGTGCGTACTCTAACCCCCGCCAGGCGGCCTTGCCACCCGGCGGCGCGGTGTTTGATTCCGCACGGCTCGTATGCTCGTCCTGCTCCTGTTCGCGATCGGCGCGGGCGCCGGGGCGCTCGGCGCCCTGCTTGGCGTCGGCGGGGGCGTCGTGCTGGTGCCGGCGCTCGTCTTCCTCGCGGATCTGTCGTTCACGGCCGCCGTGGGGACGAGCCTCGTCTGCGTCGTGGCCACCTCGGTGGCGGGGTCGGCGGTGCAGTTCGGCCGTGACGGTGTCAGCGTCGAAACGGCGGTGCCCCTCCAGGCGTTTGCCGTGGGTGGCGCGGTCGCCGCCGGGCTCGCGGCGCCGCTGGTGCCGGTTCGCGCCCTGTACGTGGCCTTCGGTGTGCTGCTCCTCTACGCGGCGTGGCGCGCGTGGCCCCGGGAGCGGCGTGCCGCCGGGGTGAGTCGGCCGCACGACGTGGCGGCGCGGGTCGGGGCCGGCGCCGGCGGGGCGGTGGCCAGTCTACTCGGGGTGGGCGGCGGCATCGTGTTCACGCCGCTCCTCCACCTCGTGCTTGGCCTCGACTTCCATCGCGCCGCCGCCACCAGCGTCTACCTGATCGGCCTCACCGCGGGCTCCGGGGCGCTGGTCTACCTCGTGCGCGGCGACGTGGCGCTCCAGCTCCTCGGCCCCACCATGCTGGGCGTGCTGCTCGGCGCGTGGCTCGCCTCCACGGGCGCCCGCCGCATCGCCGCCGCCTGGCTCACCCGCGCGTTCGCCGTCCTCCTGGTCTACGTCGCGGCCCGCATGCTGCTGCGAGGGTTCTCCGGTGCCTGACCTCCAGCGCAGCGCGGCGCGCCTGCTGCGCGTGGCCCTGGGCGTCGGCGCCGCCCTCGTCGCCCTCGGCATCCTGCTCGGCGCGGTGGGCGCCGCCGGACCCGGCCGCCTCGCCAGCGCCGTCGGCGTCGCCGTGGTCGTCGCCGCCCCGTTCGCGACGCTCATCGCCATCGCCATGCTGGGACGGAAGACGGGGACGGCGGTGTATGCGGCGGCGAGCCTGGCGCTTGCCATACTCGGACTTCTGTTCGCGGCGTGACGCTGTCGTGCGGCGTATTCGTATAGCGTGTAGCGTGTAGCGTGAGGCGCGGGGCAGGTACGCTACACGCTATACGCTACACGCTACACGACTCCACCATGCCGCCAATCGCACCGTCGCTTAGTATGTAGCATGCGCCCCGACACGCTCGGCGTCATCGGACTCGGAGCCGTCGGCGGCTCGGTCGCCTGGCAGGCCAGTCTCGCCGGCGTGCCGCGCGTGCTCGGCTACACGCCCAAGCCGGCCGAAGGCGTCGCCGCGGTGCGCGTGGGCGCCATCTCCGATCTCGCGCCGTCCGTGCGGTTCCTGGTCGAACGATCCGACCTGGTGCTGCTGGCCGGCCCACCGGCCGCCACGTTCGGCCTGTTCGCGGCGGTCGCCCGGCATCTGCGCCCGGGGGCCCTGTGCACCGACGTGGTTCCCGCGAAGCAGCGGATCGTCCAGGCGGCGCGGCAGGCGGGCCTGGACGGGCGGTTTGCCGGGTCGCACCCGACCGCGGTGCTCGGGCGCGAGACGTTCGACGGGGCGGAGCCCGCCGCGTTCCGCGGCGCGCTCGTCTACGTGACGCCGGCCGGCGACGACGACGGTCCCGCCCGCGAGATCGCCGACTTCTGGGCCACGGTGTGCGAGGCGGAACCGGTCATTCTCGACGCCGCGGATCACGACGCCATCGTCGCGTGGACGCGCCACCTCCCCAGAGCCGTCGCGGCGCTGCTCGCGCGGGCCTGCTCCGCCGACGGGCCGCGCGGCGTCACCTACGGTCCCGAGGCGCGGGAGGTCTCCCGTCCCGCGCTCGGATCGGTCGAGCTGGCCCGCGACCTCCTCCTCCTCAATCGGGAGGCGGTGGTGGTGGCGCTGGACAACGTGGAGACGGCGCTGGGCGGGCTCCAGCGCGCGCTCCGCAACGGCGACACGGCGGCGCTCGACGCGTGGCTCACGGACGCCGCCGCCTGGCGGCGGCGGCTCGAACCATGAACGTGCATGGGACGGTGTCCCCCCCCGGAGACAAGAGCATCACGCATCGGGCACTCATGGTCGCGTCGCTGGTGCGCGGGACCAGTGTGGTCCGCGGTGCCCTGACGGCGGCCGACGCGCGGAGCACGGCGGCGTGCCTCCGGGCCCTGGGCGTCGGGGTCGGGGCGCTGCGTCCCGGAACCGCCGTGGCCATCGAAGGCGGCGCGTGGCGCGCGCCCGGGCGCACGCTGCACTGCGGGAATGCCGGTACGACCGCGCGCCTGCTCCTCGGTCTCCTCGCCGCGCGTCCGTTCGACGTCCGCGTGACCGGAGATGCTTCGCTGCGTCGGCGGCCGATGCGGCGCGTCACGATCCCGCTGGGCCACATGGGCGCGGACGTGCGCGAGGAGCGGGGGGACGGCCTGCCGCTCCGGATTCGCGGCGGCCGGCTGGGGCCGCTCGACTGGACGCTGCCGGTCGCCACGGCCCAGGTGAAGGGCGCGCTGCTGCTGGCGGGACTCGCGGGGGGCGTTGCGGTCACCGTGCGCGAGCCCGTGCGCTCGCGGGACCATACGGAGCGGATGCTCCGCGCCCTGGGCGTGCCGCTCACGCAGCGCGGAACGGTGGCCGCGCTCGCGGCCGTTCCCGGCTGGCTTGCCGAGTGTCCGCCGCTCGACTGGACGGTGGCCGGCGACATCTCATCGGCCGCCTTCCTCGTGGCCGCGGCCCTGCTGGCCGAGGCCGGCGAGCTGCGGATCACGGGCGTGGGCCTCAACCCCACGCGCACCGGCTTCCTGGGGGTGCTCGCCCGCATGGGCGCGAAGGTGGACCGCGAGGAGCTGCGCGACCAGGGCGGCGAGCCCGTGGGCGACCTGATCGTCCGCCCGTCGCCGCTCCGCGGGACCGAGGTGACGGCGGCCGAGATCCCGTCGCTCATTGACGAAATCCCCGTGCTCGCCGTGCTCGCGAGCCGGGCGGAGGGCGAGACCGTGTTCCGCGACGTGGGGGAGCTGCGCGTGAAGGAGAGCGACCGGCTTGGGCTGCTGGCCGAGAACCTGCGCGCCGTCGGGGGGTCGGCGGAGGTGAGCGGAGACAACCTGCGGGTGATCGGCGCCGATCACCCGCCGCGCGGACGGGTGCACACCGCGGGCGACCACCGCCTGGCGCTCGCCTTTGCCGTGCTCGCCCGGCTGCCCGGGGCACGGGTCGAGCTGTCGGAGCACGCCTCGATGGGGGTGAGCTATCCGGGATTCCTGAAGGATCTCGACCGGGTCACGGGCCATGCCGGCTGACGTGGTGGCCATTGACGGCCCGGCGGCGTCCGGCAAGTCGTCCACCGCCCGGGCCGTGGCGGACGGACTTGGCCTGGCCCACCTGGACAGCGGCGCGCTCTACCGGGCCTTCACGCTGGTGGCGCTGGACGCCGGTCTTCCGCTGGTGGGGATGCGGATCGCGGCGCTTGCGGCGGAGCGGCCGGTGCGGCTCGCGCTGACCGCGGACGGCTTCCATCCGGAAGTGGCGGGGGTGGACGTGTCGGAGGCGGTGCGCCGCGAGGACGTCACGGCGCACGTGTCCGCGGTGGCGGCGCTCCCGGAGGTCCGGGATGCCGTGAACCGGCTGCTCCGCGAGGCGGCGTCGCGGCACCCACGCGGCGTGGTCGTGGACGGCCGGGACATCGGCACGGTGGTGTTCCCGGACGCCCGCCTGAAGATCTTCCTTACGGCGTCCGCCGGGGAACGGGCGCTCCGCCGCCTGCTCCAGGAATCGCAGGCCATCTCGCCGGCCGCCCTCGCGGCGGAGACGGCGCGGCTCACCAGCCGGGATGCCGCCGACGCCGGCCGGGCCGTCGCACCGCTCCGGGCGGCCCAGGACGCGGTGGGGCTGGACACCACCGGGATGACGTTCGCGGCACAGGTGGCGGCGATCGTCGGGCTGGCGCGGAAAGCGTTTGGTAATGGTACAGTTTGAATGTAACGGCCTAGCCGAAGCCCCCCCAGCCGGTAGGTTGGGGGCATGGAGCGACCGAGCAGGACCCATTTGGGCATCGCCGCGATACTGGCGTCGCTGGGGGTGTGGATGATCGGTCCCTACGTCAATCCCTTGGCGGGCATCCTGATTCTGGCGCTAGCCGGGTTGGTTTTCGTCCGGGGATTCAATCCCGCTTGGGCACGAACGAAGGTCTGGGGAAAGGACGCCCAAGTACCAATCAGACCCGCACGTCAGTCGGGGGACGCGGCTTTTAGAATGGCACGCACCAGTTTTGCGGGAGAGGACATTGAGACTGATGGCTACGGAACCGTCATTGATGCAGAGGATAGCAAGGTGAGGGTTAAGAAGGTGCGTAGTCGCCAGCGACCACCAGAGCCGCCACCTTCCTAGTGGCCCTTCCGTCTCCGCGTCGCCCGGATTCTCCGTGCGCGCAATTCAGAGTCCTTGGCAACTAGCGGCTGTTTGGCATCAACGATATGGACATCCTCCAGGACAACCCCAGAAGAGCCGGTCACCTCGATGCCCACGTCACCACCGAGCAACAGCGCGCCCTTAATTCCACAATCCCGCGAGTTGATGATGCCGATTCCAGTCTGCGGGCCGGGGGGTATTCCCGTCTCTCGGTTGGTTGGCCTCGAACGTCGCACGATTATTCCAACTTCGTTCACCGGACACAGCGCCATGAGGCCGCCACATCTACAGGGAAGCGGCGCGGCGCGGTCCTCCATGTGGCGGCGCTGTTTTGATTCTCGGCCGCACGTCGGGCATTGGTACAGATAGATGGCCATTTATTCCCCATCGCAGTTCTAGCCGATAGGACGATTTGCGTCCATCAGCCCAAGCACATCTTCCATCTTCCAAACCAGGTCAGTGATCCCTGCCGCCATCGCAGGCGTCGTGTGAATCCCGCCTCGCGCTTTCGTGAGCGTGGTGTGCGAGCGGCAGAAGTTGTAGACGAAGAAATGAAGCGCCATCGCATGTTCGTGGTTCTCGACCTTTCGGCTGAAAGCGTTGGTGAGCCGGGTGTGACGGCGGTTGTTGAGGCGGATCGTGAGGTTCTGGCGCTCGACGTAGGACGTGGAGACCTGCTCCATGTCCGGCTTTCCCATGATGTGCTCCTTCATGGTCCCGACGCACACGGCGGGGCTGTACTTCCGGCGGTCCTCGGCCGGGTCCAGGCCGTACTTCTTGACCAGCATCGCGTAGTCCACCCCGCCGTAACCGAACGCGGATTCAACGGCGGTCAGGTACATGTGGTGTCCGTCCGTCGTCAACTGTACCCGGTTGGTGAGGCGAGACCGGACATCATCCATGAACGCGGTCGCGTGCTGATAGACGCGGTGCCCGACGTACCAGGAGACGATCAGCTTGGAGTCGGCACACAGGGCCGTGAACGTCCAAATGTCACCCTGGCCCGGCTTGTGGGCGTTGCGCTGCTTGGAGCCGACGAACGCCCAAATCTCGTCTGCCTCGACCCGCGTACAGGCGAGGCCCCGGACCACCTTGTCATGGTAGAGGGCGCAGAACTGGCCCGCCTCGACCAGCAACTTGAGGATCGTGGTCTTGGAGACGCCGACCATGCGGGCGGTCGCCCGGACGGAACACCCTTCCGTCAGGGCCTTGAGGATGGCGGCGCGCTTGGAGTCAGGGAGGACGTTCATCGTTACAAACAATCTAATCAATTGCTTCAAGTTGTCAATGGCACATAACTCCTTTGTGTAATTAGTGTTACAGCATAGCACGCCACCAATCGTACATGGTGGCGTAGAATCGGTGAAATAAGATAGTACTATGCCTTGCTATTTCAACCTCCACGCGCCATGTTCCGTGTACAGTGGCGCAGTCTTGCGCCAGCTTAAGCCTTGTGGAGGCGCGCGTGCCGATTAGTGCTCCTATGAGACGGCTATCCAACAAGTGGAGGACCCAAGCCGGATGGCCCAAGAGACTGCAG
>DASWHL010000092.1:0-33686 GCA_036398175.1 Gemmatimonadales bacterium | reverse complement strand
AACCGTGGGCGCGGTAGGCGTAGGCAAAAGGCGTGGAGTAGTTGACGCCCCAGAGCGCCACCTCGGGGCCGGTTGTGGTCCAGCGCAGAACGCCGCGGTCGTCCACGGTGACCGGCACAGGGGCCTGTTGGGCGTCCAGGGGCGTGCCGAGGCTGGATGCCAGTCCGATGAGCACGAGCAGGTACGGGCCGGGGTGGGGAGTCCGGCTGTGATGAGGCATGAGAGGGTACACTATTGCGCCGGGCAGCGCGCGGCAAGCAACGCACTGCGTGGGGCAAGCGATGCACGGCCATCGGTGAAGCCCTCCCGTGCTAGCCTTCCTTGTCCTGCCCCTCCAGTGCCTCCGGTGATCCCCGCGCCTTGCGCTCGGCCGCTTCGATCGCCGCCCGCGCCTCGTCGATCGGACGGGAAGCAAGGCTGTAGAGGAGGCGCTCCGGCAGGTTGCTGGGCCGTCGCAGCCGGTTTTCGCTGCAGTGAACGAGCCAGCCGGCGAAGATCGGCTGGCTCGTTCCGTCGTAGCTCAAACGACGAAACGGGGCCTCACTCCCGAATCCACACCCGCGCCGTCCGTGGCCCCATACGCGCCGTGAGCGTCCCGGTCACCGTAACCGGCGCGTCTTCCCCGTGCGGGTACGCCACCGCGTACGGCCCGTCGTCCGCGGGCACGGCAATCTCATGCGGCTCGTCGGACGCGTTGAAGGCGATGATGGCCTGCTCGTCCCCCAGGGTCCGCCGGTACACCACCAGCTTCTGCGCGTCGTCCGTGAGCAGCCACTCCACGCTCCCATCCACGAAGAGCCGGAGGTGCCGCTTCCGGAGGGCGATCAGGTCCTTGTGGACGCCGAGCAGCGCGGTGTCGGGCGCCAGGCGGTCCCGGCGCCGGGTCTTCCCGAACGGGTGGGTCACCTCGTCCTCGTACGTGAGGTCGGCCCACACCATGGGTTTCCGCTCGTCGGGATCGTCCGCGCCCCACATGCCCACCTCGTCGCCGTTCCAGACGTGCGGCGCGCCGACGTACGTGAACTGCTGGACGAGGATCAGCTCCTGGATGCGGCGCGTGCGCTCGTCGGGCCGGTCAATCCGGTACTCGGGGTCTTCGCGCGGGTTGGCGTGGTGCTTGTACCGTCCCGGGTTGTAGACCGAGGTGCCGAACCGCGGCGTGTCGTGGCTCGCGGTGAGGTTCATCATCACCCGGAGGTGCGTCGGCGCGAAACCGAGCCCCAGAGAGTCGAGCCGCGCCGCATAGGCCGTGGCCGTGAGCGCGCGGGGGGCGCCGGCAAAGAAGTTCCGCGCGGGCGCGTACCAGCGGTAGTGCATCACGGCGTCGAACACGTCGCCCTGGAGCCACGGCGCCGGATCGTACATCCGGTCCGGCCACTGCTCCCACCACACCTCGCCCACGAGGTAGGCCTCGGGATTGATGCGCCGGACGAACCGCCGGTACTCGCGCCAGAAACCGAGCGGCACCATCTCGGCCACGTCCAGGCGGAAGCCGTCTAGGCCGTCCGAGAGATCGCCGTCGCCGTTGGGATCGAGCCAGCGCCGCGTGACGGCAAAGACGAGATCCCGGACGCCCGGCACGAGGTTCCCCTCGATGGCGCCGTGCGTCTGCCCTTCGGGCCGGCCGATCTTCTTCCACTCGGGCAGCCACGGCACGCCCACCCAACCCCGGTATGCAAACTCGTTGGTGTCCGCGGTCGCGGGATCGTCGAAGCGCTGGATCTCGTACCAGTCGGCAAACCGCGACGCTTGCTGTCGCTCGAGCACGTCGCGCCACGCCCAGAACGTGATCCCCGTGTGGTTCCACGAGTAATCCACGATGATCCGCATGCCGCGCCGGTGGACCTCACGGATCACCGCCAGGAACAGGCTGTCGGCGGCGGTCCAGCCCCAGGTGGACGGATCGGCGGGGTCCTCCGTCGCCATGCGGGCTTCGTCGCCGCGCGGGTCGGGCCCAAAGTTGCGGTCAATGTGCCGGTAGTGTCGGGCGTCGTACTTGTGCAGGGAGGGTGCGTCGTTCAGCGGATTGAAGTACAACGCCGTGACGCCAAGGTTCTGGAGATAGTCCAGCCGGTCGAGCACGCCCTGAAGGTCTCCGCCGTACCGGCGGAAGTTGACCGTTCCGTAGAAGTCCCGGCCGGTGGCCGCGGCCCAGGGCTCCTGCCGATACCAGTCGTGTCCCCAGGGCGTCGGTCGCCAGCCGTCCGGCGCCGGCTCGTCCGTGACGCCCACGATGTCGTGTACCGTGGGGTCGTTCGACGGATCGCCGTTGCGGAAGCGCTCGACCAAGATCTGGTACCAGATGGCGTCCGCGGCCCACGCCGGCGTACCCAGGTTCGGCGCGGTGGGTTCCCGGGCGGTCTCGCCCGCGCAGGCGACCGCGAGCAGCAGGACGATGGTGGTGCGCGCCGTCATTCAGCGTTGCCCCTTTCGGACCAGGAACGTCAGCGGCTCTCAGTCGGGATCGCGGACCGAGCGCAGCGCGCGGAGCTCCTCGCCGTAGAAGAAGCTGTACTGCGGCTGCGCCCCGATGATCAGCGTGGCGTCGTTGCAGTCCACCGCCTCCGTCGGCACTCTGGGCGGTGCGCCCGTCTGGAGCCCACCCCGCATGATGCGGAGCCGGATGGAGCCCCCCAGGTGTGTGCGAGGGACGCTGTATGTGGTCCGCGTGAGTCCCGGCGCGGCACGGGCCGCCGTGTAGGAGCCGAACGTGATCTCCACGTCCATGGAGCTTCTGTTCTGCACGTGCACGGTGACTAACGCGCTCCGCTCACAGGTCCCCTCCCGCACCTCGGCCACCTGGCCGCTGTCAGCGGGGGCGTCCGGGACCGGGGCGGGACGGTGGCCCGCGGCGCAGCCCAGCATCAGCAAGGGGCCGAGCTGTCGGGGCTTCATGGGATTCGCCGTTCCTCAACATGCCTATGAGGACGGAGGGCGGGGGATTCGAACCCCCAAGGGATTGCTCCCGGCGGTTTTCAAGACCGCTGCCTTGCCAATTAGGTCTAGCCCTCCCCGAGCACCAAAACTAACGGCCCCGAGGCCCCCTGCCCAGTTCACGAATTCTTCAGGACGACTCGGTAGATTCCCGTCGCTCCCGGGCGTTAGCGCGCCGCGTCACGCGGTATCGGGGAGCGATCCGGAACGCGCCCACCCGGCGTCCGGACCCGGAGCCGGGCCGGACCATCGCCGACGATCTGGCGGCGCTCGCCGGTGAGGACCGCCTCGACCACGCCGTCTGCCTGTTTCATGTCCCCCCGCACGGCACGGCGCTCGACCGCGCGGCGCTGGATGGCCGCTCCGTGGACCACGCGCCGCTCGACGTGCACATCGGCAGCATTGCCGTCCGCCGCTTCATGGAAGCGCGCCGGCCCTGGCTGGGCCTCCACGGTCACGTTCACGAATCCGCCCGTCTCACCGGACGGTGGATGGACCAGCTCGGCCCCACGGTGCTCCTGAGCGCCGCGCACGACGGTCCCGAACTGGCGTTACTGCGGTTTGACCTCGAGCGGCCGGATCTGGCGACGAGACTGTTGATGGAGGGTTGATGGAGGGATGAGGCTGGTGGGCCGCCCATCCCGCTACCTCCCCGCCTGTTGTATCTTTGTCCAGGACAAACCCAGCAAGCCAACCACGCGCGGAGACCGTGCCCGTGCCGGGTTCCTCGACCGCGAAAGAAAAACGGCATCCCATCCAGGTCGTGGCCCGCCGGACCGGCCTGTCGGCGGACGTGTTGCGGGCCTGGGAGAAGCGCTACGGCATCCTGCAGCCCGCCCGCTCGGACGGTGGCCGCCGGCTGTATTCGGACGACGATATCGAGTATCTCCGGCTGCTGCGGCGGGCCACCGGGGCCGGCCGCAGTGTGGGGCAGTTGGTGGGATTGACGCACGAGGCGCTCGAGGCCGTGGTGCGGGAAGACGACGCGGCGGCGGCCGCCGGCCCCTCCGAGCTGGTGTCGCCCCCCACCGTGGATGCCGTGGTGGACCGGGCCATGGAGGCGGTCGCGGCGCTCGACGCCCGCCAGGTCGAGATGGCCCTGCGGCGCGCGATGATCGAGCACGACGCCACGCGGTTCCTCGATGCGGTTGTCGTGCCGCTGCTCACCCGCGTCGGCAACGAGTGGAGTCGTTCCCGGGTGACGCCGGCCCACGAGCACCTGGCGTCGCGCGTGATCCGCGAGGCGCTCAACGAATACATGGCCACGTTCGTGCCCCGCCCGGAGGCGCCCCGGTTCCTGAGCGCCACCCCGCAGGGGCAGCGCCACGAGTTCGGGGCCATGCTCGCCGCCGCGACCGCCGCCGCGGCGGGGTGGCGCGTCACCTACCTGGGTGCCGATCTCCCGGCGGGCGCGATCGCCGAGGCCACGCGCCAGGCGCGGGTGACGGTGGTGGGCCTCTCGATCCTCCATCCCACCGACGACCCCCAGCTTCCCGCCGAGCTCAAGGCCCTGCGGGCGGCGCTGCCCCAGGACGTCGTCCTGCTCGTCGGTGGCGCCGGCGCCGCCGCGTACGCGCGCGCGCTCCGGGACATTCGGGCGGTCCTCGTGTCCGACATGGCGAGCCTGCGGCCCGCGTTGGTCTCGCTGGCCGGGGAGCCGCGCGACGCTGCGTAGCATCGCCCTGCTCCTGCTCGCCGCGGCGACGTCGCTGCCCGCCCAGGAGCCGCCGCCACCCGACTCCGCGGTTGCCCTGCCGCCCATCGAGGTGACCGTGGCCCGGGGGTCCGCCCTGCTCGCGCGCGTGCCCTTTGCCGTGGCGACCGTCGGGGACGGGCTCGCCGCGGCCGACCTGGGTCTGTCGCTGTCGGCCGCGCTCACCGCGGTTCCCGGCGTGGTGATCCAGGCGCGGGGCAACGCCTCCCGCGATGAGAGCCTGGCCATCCGCGGGTTCGGGGCGCGCGCCGCGTTCGGGGTGCGCGGCGTCCGGATCCTGCTGGACGGCATTCCGCAGACGATGCCCGACGGCCAGAGCCAGCTCACCCTCGTGAACCTCCGCCGGGTCGAGACCATCGAGGTCATGCGCGGCACCGGGTCGGCGCTCCACGGCAACGCGACGGGCGGGGTCATCAGCCTGCGATCGGATCGGCGCGTGCCGGCCGGTCCGGAAGCGGAGGGGCACGCGGCGGTCGGTGGGTACGGCCTCGTCTCGGCGGATGCCGGAACCCGGATTCCGCTCGCCGCCGGTGCAGGCGACGTCGCCGTGCAGTACGACCGGGCCACCGGCTACCGGGCGCAGAGCCGGTACGAGGTGTGGCGCGCGCACGCGGGGGTGCGGAGCGCCGTCGGATCGGTGGGCCATGTCCGTTGGGTGGCCGACGTGGCGTCGTACCCGATTGCCCAGGATCCCGGCGCGCTCACCGCCGAAGAAGTGGCCACGAACCCGCGGCAGGCCAATCCGCGGTTCGTCGAGGTGGACGCGGGCAAGGACGTCTGGCAGGCGCAGTCGGGCCTCACGTTCGAGCGTGCGCTCGGCGCTGGTGGGCGGTTCGAGGCGGTGGGGTTCGTGGCGCGGCGCGACCTGATCAATCGGCTGCCGTTCGCGCACATTGATCTGGACCGCTGGGCCTACGGAGGGCGCGTCGAGGCCTCCATTCCCCTCGCCGCCGCCGGCCGGGCAACGCTCGTGGCCGGCGGCGATTTCCAGCAGATGCGGGACGACCGCGTGAACCGGACGGCCGACGCGGTGACGGTTACGCGCGATCAGTTGGAAAACGCGCGCGAGATCGGCCCCTTTGCGCAACTCCGCTTCGCGCCGGTCGAGCGCGTAGCCCTGCTCGCGGGCGCCCGACTCGACGCCGTGACGTTCGCGGCCACGGACCGCCTGCTCGCGGACGGCGACGCGTCGGGGTCGCGCACCCTGAGCGCGCCGTCCGGGACCGTGGGCGTGTCCGTGCTCGTGGCACCCACCCTCGTCGTCTGGGCGCGGGTCGGTACGGCGTTCGAAACGCCCACGACCACCGAACTCGCCAACCGGCCGGACGGCGGCGGCGGGTTCAATGCCGACGTTGATCCGCAGCACGCCGTGGAGGTGGAGATCGGGGCGCGTCTCGCGACCGCGGCGTTGCGCGCGGGCGTCGCGGTCTTCCACGCGGACGTCCGCGACGAGCTGGTGCCGTTCGAGGTCCCGTCGGACCCGGGACGCACGTACTTCCGGAATGCGGGCCGGGCGCGCCACCGGGGGGTCGAGCTGGACGCGCAGTACCAGAGCCGCCGCGGCCCGTGGGTGGCCGCGGCGTATACGCTGAGTGACTTCCGGTTCGTGGACTACGCGACCGACGCGGCGCGGTATGACGGCAACCGCATTCCCGGCGTGCCGCTGCACCTCGGACGTCTGGCGGCGGGAATCCGGATGGGCCCCGTGCGGTTCGAGTCGGAGGTCCGGGGCGCGTCCCGGGTATTCGCCGACGACGGCAACACCGCCACCGCGGCCGCGTGGTGGGCCGCCGACCTCGAGGCCGCCGCCGATCTCCGGGTGGGCGCCTGGCGCCTGGGCCCGGTCGCCGGCGTCGAGAACGTCATGGACCGGCGCTACGTGGCCGCCGTGTCCGTCAACGCGGCCGCGGGCCGGTTCTACGAGCCCGCCCCGGAGCGCACGTTCTACGTGGGCCTGTCGGTTCGCCCCGCCCCGCGGTAGGGGGCGACCCGCCGGGTCGCCCCTACGCGGATTCGGCGGTGGGATTGGTGCGGGCGGTGACGTGTTACGGCACGTCCGGGTTCAGGCTCGCAAAAATCCGCGCGGCCAGCGTGTCGGCCAGGACGCCCAGACGGCTGGTTTCCGGCGTGCGGATGCTGTCCGGGAGGGTGCGCACGACCTCCCCGTGCACGCCGTACGTCACGTAGTAGAGTGAGAGGATGTTGCTCGACGGATGGTCCGGCCACCCGCGCGGCCGGTGGCGGGCGGCGCTCTCGGGGTGGTACACGTCGAACAGCAGCGCCTCCGTCCGGCGCAGATCCAGCCAGCCGAGACCGCGAACGTACTGCACGGTGTCGCTGGGCTCGATCGGGCTCGTCATCAGCCGCCGCGCAAAACCCTGCGTGAGCATGAACGCCATGAGGCCGAGCTGCTCCGGCGAGCCGCCGGTGGTCCGGGCAAAGTAGATCGGCCGGATGCCCAGGTTGTCGCGGATCGCCTGGAGGGTCACGAGCGTCGCGCGGTCGTACACACCGGGCTCGAGCGTGGCGCTCACCTCCCCCACGCGGAGCGCGCTGCGTTGCTCGATCTGGAACACGAGGGGCAGGGAATCCACGCCCGCGAGTGACAGCGCCAGGACCGGGGTCTCCGGCATCGGCGGATCCAAGTCCTTGTACGGCGCCACCGCGTTCTCGATGTCGAATGGCTCGAGCGGTCGCCGGAGGATCTGCCGGAGGTGCCAGTCGGTGTTCATCAGCGACTGGTTGAGGACGGTGACGTCGCGCCGGATGCCTTCGACCTCCTGCGCGTACCAGAGCGGGAACAGGTCGTTGTCGCCCGCCGTGATGAGGATGGCGTAGGGCTCCACCGACTGGAGCATGTCCACCGCGAAGTCGCGGGCCAGCGTCTCCCCGGCGCGCGAGGCCGAGAGCCGGTTGGTGGCGAGCGGCACCAGCGCGAGGACCAGTACGGGCGCCGTGGCGAGCCACGCGGACGCCAGGCGGCCGCGTGCCCGGACCGCCCGTTCGAGCGTGGCCCACAGCCAGCCGAGGCCAAGAGCCACCCACACCCCCCACAGCTGGAAGGACGCCATGAAGAAGTAGTCGCGCTCGCGGACCTCGCGGTCCAGCTCCTCCCCCGGGCGGATCGAGTACCCGTAGCGGAAGTTGAGGTAGAAGACGAGCACGAGGGTGAGGGTCACCATCAGCGCCGTCATCGCGCCCGCGGCGCGGCGGTCGCAGCGCCACTGCGTCACGACCCCGCCGAGCCCGATCAGCGCGAAGAGGCCGGTCAGCACCCGCCGGGCGTCCGCGCCCAGGTCCCGGCCGAACTGCCACCCGAAGTACTGGAGGTAGTTGGCGATCTGGGACGGCGAATCCGCCATGCGCTGAGTCACGGGCGGCTTCTGGTACTGCTCGCGCGCCAGGATGTCCCACAGCGCCGCCCAGGTGGTGGGCTCCCCCTCGTTGATGGGCGGGAACTGCGCCGCCCGCATGGGCAGGAAGACGTAGTTGAGCGAGATCCCCACGATCACGGCCAGGATGGCCAGGTACAGCACGGGCGACCGGAACGCCTCCGGCTCCTTCCATGTCACGTACCCGAGCGCGCCGGCAAGCGCCGCGAGACCGACGACCAGCGTCGGATCAGGCAGGATGGGGGCGAAGACGGCCATGAAGATGGCGAGCCCGAAGAGTACGACCCAGGGCCGGATGGCCTCCCGCCAGTCCGTGACCCCCACGTAGACGGCCACGGCGGCGGCTCCCAGCACGCCCATCATGTGACTGGTGGACGTGAGGACCAGGACGTACCCGATCACGAGGAGCAGCCGGTCGCGCGGCCAGCCCCGCGCCGCGTCCGCCCAGTGCACGCCCAGCCACAGGATGAGCGCGATGGACAGCAGGCTCAGGGTGTAGACCTTCTCGTTCACCACCGACTGGTTCCAGACGGTGAACGTCGTTGCCCCCACCAGGATGCCGGCGAACGCCGCCGCCGCGCGGGCGCGGGCGTGCGGGATCACCGGCTGCAACCACCGGTCGGCCACCAGGAACAGGAAGCCCGAGGCGAGCGCGCTGGTCACCGCCGCGAACAGGTTGATCCGCAGCGCGTAGTGCTCCAGGAATCCCAGGGCCTGGCCCCACACGTTCGCGAGGATCACGAACAGCGGGTTCCCGGGCGGATGCGGGATGCCCAGCACCTTGGCGGCGGCGATGTACTCCGACGTGTCCCAGAACTGCGTCGTCGGCGCGATCGTCAGCGCGTAGATGGCCAGCACCACCGCGGTGGCCAGCGTGGCGAGGCCGTACGGCGGCCGCTCCGTCGTCGTGTCGTTCATGGTTCTCCGAGCGGGCTCAGTGGCGGAACTGGCGGCGGCCGGTCAACACCATGGCGACCCCGCGGGCGTCGGCGGCCGCGATCACCTCCTGGTCGCGCACGGACCCGCCGGGCTGGATGATGGCGCGTACACCGGCGGCCGCGGCCTCCTCGACCCCGTCCGGGAACGGGAAGAAGGCGTCCGACGCCAGGACCGCGCCGTCGGTGGCGTGACCCGCGGCCCGCGCCTTGTGGACGGCCAGAAACGAGGCGTCTACCCGGCTCATCTGTCCCGCGCCGATGCCGATGGCGGCCTCGTCCCGGGCGAGCAGGATCGCATTCGATTTCACGCTGGCCACGGCGGCCCACGCGAACCGGAGGTCGCGCCATTCCACGTCCGTGGGCGCCCGGGCCGTCGGCACGTTCCAGCTGGTGTCGTCCGCGCAGAACCGGAACCGGTCCTGGGCCAGCAGCCCGCCGCGCACGCGCTTGAGATCGAGCACGGGGCCCGCCGCCAGGGGAGCCAGCTCCACCACCCGCAGGTTTTTCTTCCGCTGGAACACGGCCAGGGCGTCCGGGGCGACCTCGGGGGCGACGACCACCTCGACGAAGAGGTCGTGCATGGCTTCCGCGGCGGCCGCGTCCACCGCCGCGTTGAACGCCACCACCGAGCCGAACGCAGATGTCGGGTCGGTGGCGAGCGCGCGCCGATAGGCCTCGGCCGGCGAGGCACCGAGCGCGAGGCCGCAGGGTGTGGTGTGCTTGATGATGGCGCAGGCCACCCGCGTCGTCCACGGCTCCACCGCCAGCATCGCGCCCTCGATGTCGAGCAGGTTGTTGAACGACAGCTCCTTGCCGTGGAGCTGCCGCAGGTTCCGCATCCCGGGCTCGTCCGCCACGTAGAGTGCGGCGCGTTGATAGGGGTTCTCCCCGTACCGGAGCGCCAGGTGCCGCGTGAGTGCCAGCGGGAGATGGGCCGGCAGGCCGTCCGACTCCTCGCGGCCCAGGTAGGCCGCGATTGCGCCGTCGTACGCGCCCGTATGCGCGAAGACCTTGGCCGCGAGCGCCTGCCGGAGTGTGTCCGGCACGGCTCCCGCATCGAGGGCCACCAGCACGCGGTCGTAATCGGCCGGGTCCACGAGCGGCAGCACGGCCGCGTGGTTCTTGGCCGCCGACCGCAGCATGCTCGGACCGCCGATGTCTATCTGCTCGATGGCCTCGGCCAACGTCACGCCAGCCTTGGCGATCGTCTCGCGGAACGGGTAGAGATTCACGACCACGAGATCAATGGGCGTGATGCCGTGCTGCGCGATGGCCGCCATGTGGGCCGGCAGGTCGCGCCGCGCGAGCAGGCCGCCGTGCACCGCCGGGTGGAGCGTCTTCACGCGCCCGTCGAGCATCTCCGGAAACCCCGTCACCTGCTCCACGGGCAGCACCGCGATCCCATGCTCCGCCAGGAGCCGGGCCGTGCCGCCGGTGGAAATGATCTCCCAGCTGCGCTCCGCGAGCGCACGCGCGAACTCGGCGATGCCGCGCTTGTCGAAAACGGATATCAGTGCCCGGGGCACGCGTTCCTCCTCATCCCTGGTCCCTCACCTCGCCTCCCTCATCCCCGGCGGTCAGGGCGAACGCCGTACCCTCGGGCGTGACCCGGACGGGCTGTCCGGCGCGCGCGGCGGCCAGCACCACGGCCGGGAGCAGCTGATGCTCGACTGCCAGGACCCGATCCCGCAACGATGCCGGTGTGTCGCCCCGGCGGACGGGAACGGGCCACTGCGCCAGGATCGGGCCGCGGTCGTACTCGGTCGTCACGAGGTGGACCGTAGGGCCGCTCACCGCGGCGCCCGACGCGAGCACCGCCTCGTGGACGCGCTGTCCGTACATCCCCTTCCCGCCGAACGCCGGCAGCAGCGCCGGGTGGATGTTGATGATCCTGCCGTCGTAGGCTGCCACCACATTGGCGGGCACGAGCTTGAGGTACCCCGCGAGCACCACCAGGTCCACGCGGTGGCGGCGCAGCGCGTCCAGCAGGCTCACCCCGTCGGCCGGGGCCGCGATCTCCCAGGTGGCGACCCCCGCCCGCCGAGCGCGTACGAGCGCCCCCGCGTCCGGCACGTTGGACGCCACGAGCACCACTTCGGCCGGCGCCGGGGGACGACACGCGTCCAGCAGCGCCTGCAGATTGGAGCCCGATCCCGACGCCAGCACGCCCACGCGCATCGCGGTTCCCGTCATCCCAGTCCCGAGGACCGGCCGACCGCCCGCGCCACGGCGGCCGCCACCACCGGAAACTCGTCGTCCGTCATCGTCCGCACGTCGAACAGCACGCCGTCCTCGCCGCTGCGGGCAATGACCGGCGGGTCCTGGTCGCGCAACGCCGCCCGTAAGCTATCGGGTGCCTTCGCCGGAACCACCACCAGCGTGGTCGGCAGCGTGGTGCCCGGAAAGGCGCCGCCACCCACCGCGGATTCCCCCGGTACGCACCGGGCCCCGGGCATCCGTCGCGCGAGCCGGCGGGCGCGCCGGCGCAGCTCGGCCGGCTCGGCGGTGAGCATGCGGAGCACCGGGATGGTCCGGCGCGCCTCGCCCGGATCGCGGTACAGGGCGAGCGTGGCTTCCAGTGCGGCCAGCGTCATCTTGTCCGGCCGGACCGCGCGCGCCAGCGGGTCGGCGGCCAGCCGCCGGACCAGGGCCGACGGTCCGGTGACGATCCCGGCCTGCGGCCCCCCCAGCAGCTTGTCGCCGGAGAAAACCGTGAGCGCCCCCGCGGCCACGCTCGGGACCACGAGCGGCTCGCCCGAGAGGCCCCAAGGCGTGAGATCGAGCAGGAGGCCGCTCCCGACGTCGTGCACCACCGGGATTCCGCGCGGCGCGGCCAGCGCCACGAGCGCCGTCACGTCCACCTCCGCCACGAATCCCTGCATCGCGAAGTTGGAACGGTGAACCTTCAGCAGGATCCGCGTGCCCGGCCCCACCGCCCGCTCGTAGTCCTCGAGGCGGGTCCGGTTGGTCGTGCCCACCTCCACCAGCCGGCTGCCGCTCCTGGCCAGGATCTCGGGGATGCGGAACCCGCCGCCGATTTCCACCAGCTCGCCACGCGACACGAGCGTGTCGCCGTCCGCCGCGAGCGCCGTCAGCGCCAGCAGCACCGCTGAAGCGGCGTTGACCGTGACCAGGGCATCCTCGGCCCCGGTGAGCGCGGTGAGCAGTGTGTGGGTGTGCCGCTGGCGCGAGCCGCGCGAGCCCTCGTCCAGCTCGTACTCGAGCGCGCTGTAGCCGGCCGCTTCCTGCATCGCGGCCAGCGCCGGCGCCGCGAGGGGCGCGCGCCCAAGGTTGGTGTGCAGCACCACGCCCGTCGCGTTGATCACGCGCACGAGCGAGGGCCGCTCCCGCTCCGCGAGGCGCGCCCGCACGGTGGCCACCCAGTCGGTCGGGGCGTGCCCGTCCACCCGGGCGGTGCCGATCACCTCGCGCACCGCGGCGGTGAGCACGGCCGGTGGGACGTCGCCCCCGACACCCGCCGCACGCGCCTCCGCGACGAGCGCGTGCACGGCCGGCAGGCGACGCCGCCCGTCGCTCATCGGGCCGGTTGGGTCGTGGTGTCCGGCACGGCCAGGAACGTCCGGGACAAGGCGGTGGCCGCGGTGAGGTTCGCGGTGGTCGCCTCGATCACGTAGCGGGCGCCGGGAATCAGCGGCGCCGTGAGCCGGACCACCAGCTGGTCGGACAGCCGCGGGCGCTGCGCCAGCAGCTCGGCGACCCGCCCGGAGTCGGCAGCGGTGGCGGTGTCGGGGGGCTGACCCGGTCGGGCGTCCGGGCGCGGGGCGGGCGGTGCCGCAACCGGGGGCGCCACCTGGCGCGGAAGCGTGTCGCGCGCGACGGTCGTATCCTGGGCGGCCGCCGAATCCGCTGCCGCCCGCCGGGCGGAATCGCGCGCGGCGGCCTCGAGCGCCCGCACCGAGTCGTAGACGGCCGCGGTCCACACCGCGTCGAGGGACACCGCCGCGGAGTCGGGCAGCAGCCGCACTTGGACGGCGCCGTCCGTGGGCATGGCAGGGTCGAGCCGCTGGTTGAACGTGAGCCGAACCGTCACCGAGTCCACCTGGGCCGCCTCGCGCACCTGCGGGCCCACCGTGTCCCGGGCGAACGCCCAGAACACGCTCTGCGCCGTCGTGTCCACCCGCGCGGTGAGCGAATCGAAGGCCTCCCGCCGATCGCGCCGCTGGTTCCGGTTCTCGTCCACCACGGCGAACAGCAGATACTCACCCGGTGGAATCCGGGTCAGGACCACGTCGCCGGCGGAGTCGGCCTGGGCGATGTAGGCCGTCGAATCGCGGCCGATGGGGAGGGGAAAGGCCTCGAGCAACCCGCGGGTGGCGATCCGGTGCGCCGGCCAGTCAATGATGGTGGCGTCCACCCGCGTGTCCGGAATGGCCGGTCCCGTCGAGAACACGACCTCCGCCCCCTCGCGTAACCGGTTGTTCCGCAGGTCGGCGACGCCGGGCAGGAGGACCACGCGGTAGACCGCGCCGTCGCGCCAACCGTCCCGGGGCTTCACCTCGAGCCGGGTGCGCTTCCAGGAAACGCGGATCTCGTCGTGACGCGGCGACACGACGACGAGGCCCGCCATCTCGGCCGGCGGCCGCTCGTTGATCACCTCGTCGAACGCGAACACGACCGCGTCGCGGAACCCCGGCAGGATGGCCGACGAGTCGGGCCGGATCTCGCGGAGCACGGGCGGCGCGAAATCCGGCGGGCCGCCGGGCGGTTCCTGGGCCGCCGCGCAGGCGGTGGCCAGGATCAGCAGCCCAAGGCGCGCAGCTTCTCGACGAGGGTCGCGCGCTGCTCGCGCCACGACGACTCCTTGGCCCGCTCCCGCGCCACGACGTCGGCCGGCGCCTTGGCGAGGAAGCGTGCGTTGTCCAGGGTGCGCGCGACCGCGGCGAGCTGGGTGTCCAGGCGGGCCACCTCGTCGCGCAGCCGGGCGCATTCGCGCTCGACGTCAATGGCGTCGCCCAGGGGCACGAACACCGCGGAGCCGTCCGTCAGCACCGCGTGCGCGCCCACCCCGCTCGGGGGCGCGCCCAGGGTCAACCCGTCAATCCGGGCCAGCCGCTCGATGGTGCGCTGCTCCGCGTTGCAGGCCTCCGTGGCCGCCAGGGTCGCGGGCTGCACGAACGTCCGGACGGTGTGGCCCTGCGCGACCCCGTACTCCGCGCGGATGTTGCGCACCGCGCTCACCACCTCCCGCACGAGCGCGAATTCCGCCTCGGCCTCCGGATCGCGCAGGGCGGGGTCGGGCCGCGGCCAGCGGGCCCCGGCCAGCACCGGCTCGCGCTCGCCGGGCAGCGCCCCCCACAGCTCCTCGGTCACGAACGGCATGGCCGGGTGCAGCAGGCGCAGCACGGTCTCGAACACGTGGGCCAGAATGGCCCGCGCCACGTCGCCGCCGGGCACGTCTCCGTAGAGCCGTGGCTTCACCTGCTCGACGTACCAGTCGGCCAGTTCGTCCCAGACGAAGTGATACAGGGTCCCCACGGCGTCGTTCAGCCGGAACCGCTCGAGCGCCTCGGTGGTCTCGGCCACCGCGCTCTGGCAGCGCGACAGGATCCAGCGGTCCGCCAGCTCGAACTGCTGCGGATCCAGGCTCGAGGTGTCGAGCGTCGGGCCCGACAGGTTCGTGAGGATGAACCGGCCCACGTTCCACAGCTTGTTGGCGAAGTTCCGGCCGGCCGCGAAGCTCGTTTCGAGATCGGCGGGATCGAGGATCACGTCCGTGCCGATCGCGGAGCCCGCCAGGACCGTGTAGCGAAGCGCGTCCGCCCCGTAGCCGCGCACGACGTCGAGCGGGTCAATGCCGTTGCCCCGGGACTTCGACATCTTCGCGTGGTTGGTATCGCGCACGATCCCGTTCAGGAACACCGTCGCGAACGGTCGCGCGCCGAGAAAATGGTAGCCGCCCATGATCATCCGGGCGACCCAGAAGAAGATGATGTCCGGCGCGGTGACGAGCGTGTGCCCGGGGTAGAAGCGGGCCAGGTCGTCGGTCTGCTCGGGCCAGCCCAGCGTCGCGAAGGGCCAGAGCCACGAGGAAAACCACGTGTCGAGCACGTCCTCGTCCTGCCGGACGGCCGCGCCGCACCGCTCACAGGCGGGCGGTGCCGCCTCCGCGACCGTGATGTGCCCGCACCCGTCCGCGTCACAGTACCAGGCCGGGATCCGGTGCCCCCACCAGAGCTGGCGGGAGATGTTCCAGTCCCGGATCTCGGTGAGCCAGTGCTCGAATACCGCGCCCCACCGCTCCGGGACGAACCGGACCTCCCCCGCGCGGTACCCGGTGAGCGCCCGCTCGGCGAGCGGCTGCATGCGGACGAACCACTGGTCGGACAGGCGCGGCTCGACCACGGTGTCGCAGCGGTAGCAGTGCCGGATGCTGTGGCGGTGGGGTTCGACCTTGGCGAGCTGCCCCGCGGCCTCCAGCTGCTCCACGATCCGGCGCCGGGCGGCGTAGCGGTCGAGCCCGCGCAGGTCCGCCGGCACGCGTTCCACGTCCGCCATTGTGGCGTCCGGCGTCATGATCCCGGGCCGCTCGCCGTCCGGGTCGAGCATCCGCGCGATCTCGTAGTCGTTGGCGTCGTGCGCCGGGGTCACCTTCAGCAGCCCCGTGCCGAACTCCCGCTCGACCACCGAACTCGTGGCCACCGGAATCCGCACGCCGGAAAGGGGGATGGCCACCGTGCGGCCCGCCAGCCCCGCATACCGCTCGTCCTCAGGGTGGTACACGACCGCGACGTCCCCGAACATGGTCTCCGGCCGCGTGGTAGCGACGACCACCCAACTCCCCTCCTCCCCGGCGGTCGCACTGCCCTCACTGCCCCGCTGCCCCGCTGCCCCGCTGCCCCCCTGCTCCGGCTGTAATCGGTACCGCACCCAGTACAGCCGCCCATCCGTATCCCGAAACTCCGCCTCCTCGTCCGAGAGCGACGTGTGGCAGCGCGGGCACCAGTGGATGACGCGATAGCCACGGTAGATCAGGCCGTCGCGATGCAGGGCCACGAACACGTGGCGCACCGCATGGGAGTAGCCGTCGTCCAGCGTGAACCGTGTCCGGCTCCAGTCGCACGAGGCGCCGATGGCCTTGAGCTGGTCCAGGATGGTTCCGCCGGTCTCGCGCACGTAGGCCCAGACGCGCTCGACGAAGGCGTCGCGTCCCAGGTCCCGCCGGAGCTTGTTCTCGCGGGCCAGGATCCGCTCCACGACGTTCTGCGTGGCGATCCCGGCGTGGTCGGTGCCCGGCAGCCAGAGCGTCTCCCGGCCCCGCATCCGCTCGAACCGGATCAGCAGGTCCTGGATCGTGTTGTTGAGCCCGTGGCCCATGTGGAGCCGGTCGGTCACGTTGGGGGGCGGAATGACGATGACGTAGGGCTCCGCGTCGCCGGTGCCCCGCGGGGCAAAGACGTCCGTCTCGAGCCAGCGGCGGTACACGGCCGCCTCGACGGCGGCGGGATCGAACTGCGGAGCGAGCGGCCGCGTGTCCGGCATGGGAGGCAACGCGGGCCGCGTCAGATGGGCCGCAGGTGCGGTGCGGACCGGGGCGGTGTGGTGCCGCGCAGCATGATCCGGTTGACGACCACCTCGACGCCGGGCACGGCCCGGGCCACGTCGCCCGCGACGCGCCGCACCGTCGCGTCGGACACGACGCCCGTCAGCTCCACCAGACCCGGTTCGGTCACCTGCACGTCCAGGTCCAGGTCGCTCGTGGCCTCGTCTTCGCGCAGCGCCGCGCGCACGGCCTGCGCGAGGTCGTCCGCCGTCGGCCGCGCCGTGCGACCGAGGCGACCGAACGTGTCGCGCACCCGCCCCCGGTTCACGGCGCCGATGGCCCCGCCCAGCGCCATGCCGGCCGCCGCGCCGACTGCGAACGCCCCTACGGCGGTGAGCACGATTCCCAGGATACTCCCCGTGCGCGCTTCGTCGTCCCGCACCCTGCCTCCTGAAGTGGCATCCCCCCATGGGGATGACTACAATTCGTCGCCAACACAGTGAAGAATGCGCAAAGGGTGAAGCCAAATCAACGGACGGATGCGGACCACGTGGGGATGCCGGATACGATTACCATCACGCTGCCGGACGGCGCGACCAGAACGGTGGCCGCGGGCACGCCCGCGCTCGCGATTGCCGAGGGGATCGGGCCGCGGCTGGCCAAGGCCGCCCTCGCGGCGCGCGTGGACGGCGAGATCTGGGATCTGGCGCGGCCCATCCGCCGCGACGCCCGGCTCGAGCTGCTGACCGACCGGGACCCCGCCGCGCTCGACGTCCTCCGCCACTCCACGGCGCACGTGCTTGCCACGGCGGTGCGCCAGCTGTTCCCGGAGGCGCACATCGGGTTCGGTCCGCCCATCGAAGACGGCTTCTACTACGACTTCGAGGTCCCGCGCCCGTTCACGCCGGACGATCTGGCCACCATCGAGGACAAGATGCGCGAGGTCGTGGCGGCGGATTATCCGTTCCAGCGCGAGGAGGTGGACCGCCCGGCCGCGGAGCAGCGGTTCCGGGGCGATCCCCTGAAGCTCGAGCGCCTGGGGGAGTTGCGCGACGATGAAACCATCTCCGTCTACACGGACGGGCCGTTCGTGGATCTGTGCCGGGGGCCGCACGTGCCGAGCACGGGACGGATCCGCTTCTTCAAGCTGCTGCACGCGGCCGGTGCGTACTGGCGGGGCGACGAGCGGCGGCAGATGCTCCAGCGGATCTACGGAACCGCGTGGTTCAGCCAGCAGGATCTCGACGCCTACCTCCACCAGCTCGAGGAGGCGCGCAAGCGGGATCACCGGGTGCTGGGGAAACAGCTCGACCTGTTCTCGATCCAGGAGGCGGTCGGCCCGGGGCTCGTCTTCTGGCACCCGCGGGGTGCGATCATCAAGTGGCTGCTCTCGCGCCTCGTGGAAGACGATAACGTGGCCTGCGGCTATGACCTCGTGTATACGCCGAACATCACGCGCGAGGAGCTTTTCCACATCTCCGGCCACTTGCCGCACTACGCCGAGAATCAGTACCCCGCCATGGCCGCAGGCGCGGGCGAGGCCGAGGACGTGCGGTATCGGGTGAAACCGATGAACTGCCCGATGCACGCGCTCGTGTATCAGAGCCGCCAGCGGAGCTTCCGGGACCTGCCCATCCGGCTCTCCGAGGTCGCCAACGTCTACCGGAACGAGAAGTCGGGCACGCTGCACGGCATGCTGCGGGTGCGCGGGTTGTGCATGGACGACGCGCACATCTTCTGCACCCTCGACCAGGCCGAGGACGAGATCTTCCTGTGCCTCGACCAGGTAGACCGGTTGGTTCGCCAGACGTTCGGGCTCACGCTCGAGTTCGAGGTCTCCACCCGGCCGGCGGCAAAGCTGGGGGACGACGAAGCCTGGGAGCGCGCCGAGCAGATTCTCCAGCGGGCCCTCGAGCGCAAGGGGATCCCGTTCGCGATTGACGCGGGCGGCGGGGCGTTCTACGGACCGAAGATAGACGTCAAGTTCAAGGACGCCATCGGCCGGACCTGGCAGGGGCCCACCATTCAGCTCGACTTCCAGCTGCCGGAGCGGTTCCAGCTCGAGTACACGGGGGCGGACAATCATCCCCATCGGCCCGTGATGATCCACCGGGCCATCTGGGGCACCCTGGAACGGTTCATCGGCTGCCTGATCGAGCACTTTGCGGGGGCGTTCCCGCTCTGGCTGGCGCCCATCCAGGTGCGCGTGCTGCCGATCACCGACGACCAGGCGGATGCGGCGCGGGCCGTGTGTGATCGCTATCGCGCGGCCGGCATCCGGGCCGAGGTGGACGATCGCAACGACACGCTCAACTACCGCATTCGGGATGCGGAGTTGCTGAAGGTCCCGTACATGGCCGTGATCGGCCAGCGGGAGATGGACCAGAGGACGGTGGCCGTCCGGGTGCGCGGGGCGGGGCGGAAACAGGAGATCATGCCGGCCGACGCGTTCCTGGAGCGGCTCCGCGGCGAGATCGCGAGCCGCGCGCTCACGCTCGGCGCGTCCGCTTGAGGGCGACTGCACCCCACCATAGCTTCACGTGTGGTTGTGAGGCCCGTGCGCGCGCGGAGTGGCAGCGCCGCGCGCCTCCACATGCACCAATTGCCGCCGAGTGGTCCCGTGTCTGATACCAGCCGCATCCCCGTCATCGTCGCCGCCTCCCGGACCCCCGTCGGGCGGTTCCTGGGCGGCCTGAGCCGCCTCACCGCGCCGCAGCTTGGCGCCATCGTCGTGAAGGAAGCGGTGCGGCGCGCCGCCGTGGACGCCGCCGCCGTGGACGAAGTCATCATGGGCCACGTCGTGCAGGGCGGCAGCGGCCAGGCCCCCGCCCGCCAGGCCGCCATCCACGCCGGACTGCCCGGCACCGTCCCCGCGATGACCATCAACAAGGTCTGCGGCTCCGGCCTCAAGGCCGTGATGCTGGCGGCCCAGGCCATCAAGGCCGGCGACGCGCAGTGCATCGTGGCCGGCGGCATGGAATCCATGTCGTCGGTCCCCTTCTATCTGTACGGCATGCGGGACGGCGTGAAGTTCGGCAATCAGAATCTCATGGACGGCGTCATTCACGACGGCCTGTGGTGCGCGTTCGGGAATTGCCACATGGGCAGTCACGCCGAATACACTGCGACCAAAGCCGGGATTACGCGGGAGGCGCAGGACCGATTCGCGCTGGGCAGCCATCAGAAGGCTGTCGCCGCCATGGACGGCGGGAAGTTCAAGGCCGAGATCGTGCCGGTGGAAATCCAGGGCCGGAAGGGGACCGCGGTTGTGGACACCGACGAGCCGCCGCGCCGCGAGACCACGCTCGAGGCGCTGGCCAAGCTCACGCCGGCCTTCGAGAAGGGTGGTTCGGTAACGGCCGGCAACGCACCGGGCCTGAACGATGGCGCGAGCGCGCTGGTCGTCACGTCCGAGGCGTTCGCCAAAGCGCACGGCCTCACGATCCTCGCGCGCGTCACGGCTTACGCGACGGGTGGCGGGGAACCCAAGGACCTGTTCTTCGCGCCCATCGTGGCGGTGCAGAACCTGATGACGCAGGCGGGGACCACGATCGGCGACTACGACCTGATCGAGGCCAACGAGGCGTTCGCGGTGCAGGCGCTGGCCGACGGCCAGGGGCTCTGCTGGGACTGGGCTCGCGTCAACGTGAACGGCGGGGCCGTGGCCATGGGCCACCCGATCGGGGCGAGCGGCGCGCGCATGCTCACCACTTTGCTGTACGCCCTGGCGGACCGTGGCAAGGCCACCGGGCTTGCCACCTTGTGTCTCGGCGGCGGCAATGCCGTTGCCCTGAGCGTGGAGCGCGTATGACGCAGACTGCACGAGCGGCCGGACTGATGGCGGTGCCGGCGGCGCTGCGGCAGGCAACCGCGGTCATTGCGGGCGCGATGCTGGTGGCGGTCGGGGCGCAGGTGAGCGTCCTGCTGCCGGGGACACCCGTGCCGATGACCTTCCAGGTGCCCGCCGTGCTGATCGTGGGCGGGCTGCTGGGCCCGGCGCTCGGCGCCACCAGCCTGGCCGCCTACCTGCTGCTGGGCGCGGTTGGGCTGCCGGTGTTTGCGCCCGTGGGGCTCCCGGGGCTGGCCCGGCTGTTCGGCCCAACCGGCGGGTATCTGCTGGCGTTGCCGCTGGCCGCGGCCGTGGCGGGCCTGGCCGCGCGACCGCCGCGTGGAGTGATGCGGCTCGCCGTCGGGTTTGTCCTGGCGCTCTTCGTGGTCCACGCCGGCGGCATCGCCCAACTCGCGATCCTGGGCGGTGACTTCCAGACGGCGTGGCGGTTGGGATCGCTGCCGTTTCTGGCGGGGGACATCGCCAAGCTCCTGCTCGCGGGGCTGGTCGTGGGGCGGTTCGGCGCCCCCGTGCGACGCGCGCTCCTCTGAGGGCGCGCGATTTGTCTTGGGCCCGGGCGCTGCCGGTCGCGCGCGCGGTGCTGGCCGCCGGCGCCTTCTACGCGGCGTTCGTCGCCTTGGCGCTCGCCGCCGAGTGGGCCCAGGGTCTTGCCGTGGGACCCGGGACCTGGTGGCGGACCGCCGGGCGGGGCCTGATCGGGCTCGCGGCGCCGCCCCTCGTGGCGGCGGGGCTGGTATACACCGGGTTGGTGTGGGGGGTGGGGCAGCGGCCGGAGACCTGGGGCATGCCCTCCTGGAAGGCGGCGCTGGCGGGTGCGGGGCGGGGGCTGGCGTGGGGCATGTGCCTGGCGGCGCTGACCGTCCTGTTGTGTCTCGCGGGCGGCGCCGAGCTGCGGTGGCAGTCCCCGGGTGACGAGCGGATCCTGGCCGTCGCGGCGCCGCTGGCGCTGGGGCTGGCGGGAGCGGCGCTCCTCGAGGAGCTGCTGTTCCGCGGGTTTCCGCTCAGCCAGCTCGCACGCGCCACGGGGCGGGTGGCCGCCGGTCTGCTGATGGCGGCGCTGTTTGCGTGGGCGCACGCCCGGAACCCGGACGTCTCGGGCGTCGGGCTGGCCAACATCGGGCTCGCGTCCCTGCTGCTCGCCGCGGCGTTCTTTGCGCGGGGCGGGCTCGGGACGGCGGTTGGCCTGCACCTGGGGTGGAATGCCGGCCTGGTGTTCGGCGCCGACGCGCCGGTGAGCGGGCTGCGGTTCGGGTTGCCGGGTCTCGAGTACGCGCCCGGCCCGCGGATGTGGTGGACCGGCGGCAGCTTCGGGCCGGAGGGAGGCGTCGCGGCAACGTTCGTGCTGGGGACCGCACTCGCGTGGTGGGTACGCGCGGCGGCGCTCGTCGGGGGTGAACGGGAGAGGGAGGTGGCGGCATGACACAGGTAGCGGTCGTGGGTGCCGGGACCATGGGGAACGGTATCGCCCACGTGTTCGCGCAGCATGGCCACGCGGTCACGCTCATTGACGTGGATCGCGGACAGCTGGAGAAGGCCCTGAAGACGATCCGTGGCAACATGGACCGTCAGGTCAAGAAGCAGACGCTCACCGAGGCGGACCGCGACGCGGCGCTCGCCCGGATCGCGCCAGGCACGGACCTCAAGGCCGCGCGCGGCGCGGCGCTGGTGGTCGAGGCCGCGAGCGAACAGCCGGGCGTCAAGTTCGAGATTTTCCGGACCCTGGACGGGCTCGCCGGCGCCGAGACGATCCTCGCCTCGAACACGTCGTCCATCTCGATCACCGAGATCGCGGCGCAGACGGGGCGGGCGGACCGGGTGATCGGGATGCACTTCATGAACCCGGTGCCCGTCATGACGCTGGTCGAGGTCATCCGCGGGCTCGCGACGTCCGATGCGACCACCGCGACCGTGATGGACCTGGCCCGCGCCCTGGGCAAGACGCCCGTCGAGGCCAACGACTATCCGGGCTTCGTGTCGAACCGGGTGCTGATGCCGATGATCAACGAGGCGATCTTCTGCGTCATGGAAGGGGTGGCCGCGCCCGAGGCGGTGGACACCGTCATGAAACTCGGCATGCATCACCCGCTGGGCCCGCTGGCGCTGGCCGATCTCATCGGCCTCGACGTGTGCCTGGCGATCCTGGAAGTCTTGCACCGCGGGCTGGGCGACGACAAGTATCGTCCCTGCCCGCTGCTGCGGAAGATGGTCGCCGCCGGCCGACTGGGCCGGAAGAGTGGCCGCGGCTTCTACGACTACAACAAGTGAGACGACCGTGGGGATGAAGCGGAAGGTATCCACGCAGAAGGCGCCGCGCCGCAAGGCCCCGGCCACCGCGGCGGCCCGCAAGTCCGTCGCGCCAGCCACCAACCCGCACTCGACGGACGTGTTCGAGCAGCTCGCCGTCCACCGCCACGAACAGGTCAGCTACTGGTACGACCCGCAGTCGGGGTACCGTGGCGTCATCGCCATCCACAATACGGCGCTGGGGCCGGCCCTGGGGGGCACGCGGTTCTGGCACTACGTGAGCGACGCCGAGGCGCTGAACGACGTCCTGCGGCTGTCGCGCGGGATGACCTACAAGTCGGCTGTGGCGGGCCTCAACCTGGGCGGCGGCAAATCGGTGATCATCGGCGATCCGTCCATTGACAACAAGGAGCGTGAGGGGGTCTTCCGGGCGCACGGCCGCCACGTGGAGTCCCTCGCGGGCCGGTACATCACGGCCGAGGACGTCAATACGAGCCCGCGCGACATGGAGTGGGTGTTCGCGGAAACCAAGCAGGTGGTGGGGCTCCAGGGCCGCTCCGGCGATCCGTCGCCGGTGACGGCCTACGGGACGTTACGGGCCACGCAGGCCTGCGCCAGGTTCCTGTGGGGCAGCGACGACATCTCCGGCAAGACGGTGGCGGTGCAAGGGGTGGGGCACGTGGGGTACTACGTCTGCAAGCTGCTGCACGAGGCCGGCGCCCAGCTGATCGTGAGCGACGTCGCCGCCGACCGCACGAAGCGGGTCGCCGACGAGTTCGGGGCCAAGGTGGTTTCGCGGGACGCGATCTACGGCGTGCGGGCGGATGTCTTCGCGCCCTGCGCGCTGGGCGCCGTGATCAACGACGATACGCTCAAGGTGCTCCGGGCCCCCATCGTCTGCGGCGCCGCCAACAACCAGCTGGCCGAGGAGCGGCACGGGGACGCGCTGCAGCGGCGCGGGATCGTGTACGCCCCGGACTACGTGACCAACGCCGGCGGCCTGATCAACGTGAACGCGGAGATCGAGGACTGGTCGCTCGAGCAGTCGCACCGGAAGGCGGGCGAGATCTACGACACGGTGCTCCGGATCCTCGAGATCGCGCGCGAGGAGGGGATCCCCTCGTACCGCGCCGCCGACCGGCTGGCGGAGGAACGGGTCAAGCAGGCGGAGCGGGCCAAAGCCCTCCCGCACCGGATCTGAGGTGACGATGCGCCGGCCCCCGCTCGACGACGTGGATCCGCAGATCGCCGCGCTCATCCGGCGCGAGGTCCAGCGGCAGGAGGACGGGCTCGAGCTCATCGCCAGCGAGAACTTCGCGTCCCGCGCGGTGCTCGAGGCGATGGGCTCCGAGCTCACGAACAAGTACGCCGAGGGGTATCCCGGCAAGCGGTATTACGGCGGGTGCGAGGTGGTGGACGACGTCGAACGGCTCGCGATCCAGCGGGCCCGCGACCTGTTCGGGGCGGCGCACGCCAACGTCCAACCGCACGCCGGGGCGCAGGCGAATCTCGCGGCGTATTTCGCCGTGCTGAAGCCGGGCGACCGCATCCTGGGGATGCGGCTGTCGCACGGCGGCCATCTGACGCACGGCGCCTCGGTGAACGTCAGCGGCCAGATCTTCGAGGCCGCGCAGTACGGCGTGGATGAGGCAACCGGGCTGATTGACATGGATCGCGTGCGGGCCCAGGCGCGGGCCGTCCGGCCCCGCATGATCATCGCCGGGGCCAGCGCCTACCCCCGGGTGATTGATTTTGCGGCGTTTCGCGACGTCGCTCGCGAGGTGGACGCCGTGCTGCTCGTGGACATGGCGCACTACGCGGGCCTGGTGGCGGGGGGCGTGTACCCCTCGCCGGTCCCGCACGCCGACATCGTGACCAGCACCACCCACAAGACGCTGCGGGGGCCGCGCGGCGGGTTCATTCTCAGCACGGAGGCCTGGGCCAAAGCCGTGGACAAACAGGTCTTCCCCGGCATGCAGGGCGGTCCGCTCGAACACATCATCGCCGCCAAGGCCGTGGCGTTCGGGGAAGCGCTGCGGCCCGAGTTCCGGACGTACGCCGCGCAGATCGTCACGAACGCCCGGGCCCTGGGGGTCGGGTTGGCGGAGCGGGGATTCGCCCTCGTCTCCGGCGGCACGGACTCGCACCTGCTGCTCGTGGACCTGCGGTCCAAGGGGCTCACGGGCAAGGCGGCGCAACAGGTGCTCGACACGGTGGGCATCCACGTGAACAAGAACACGATCCCGGGGGATCCGGAATCGCCGTTCGTGACCAGCGGGATCCGGCTCGGGACCGCGGCCCTCACGACCCGCGGCATGGCCGACGGCGAGATGCGGCGCGTGGCCGAGCTGATTGACACCGCGGTGGCCGGGCGGCAGGACGACGCGGTCCTCGAGCGTGTACGGCGGGACGTGCACGAGCTCACGGCGGCGTTCCCGCTCGCCGGCGTCGCCGTCAGCGCCGGCTGACTCTTGCCTCCGGTCGCGGGGCTCTTCACTTTGGAGTCGTGAGCGAGCTGCAGCTGGCCGAGGACCTGATCGAGCGCGTCGCCTCGACGCACGGGCGCTATCCGCCCCCGGCGTACGCGTTCGTGCTGGCCGCCCTGGAGTACTGCCAGGTGCGGCGGCCCGCGCGCGGCCACATCCCCGGTGACGTGTTCGCGTGGGCCTGCCGGGACTTCGCGCTCGAGCAGTTCGGGCTCACGTCGCGCACCGTCCTGACGCATTGGGGCATCCACCGCACGCAGGATATCGGGTGTCTCGTGTACCACCTCATCGGCGTGGGACTCCTGGTGTGCCAACCGGAGGACCGCATCGAGGATTTCGACGACGTGTTCGATTTCGCGGAGGCGTTCGAGCACGCGTATCCGTGGGTCGGGGTGCCGCGGAACGGGGGCGGACCGTCGTCCGCCGAGGCGGGAAGGGGGTCGTGATGGAAGGGCGGGAATGGCCGGCATGCCGGAAATGCCAAGGGGGAGTCCTGGTCCCGCTGTCGGACTACGGACGGGACGGGGCACCGATCACCTACAAGGCGTGGGTGTGCACCAGCCCCGAGTGCGGGTTCAACCTGCGAATTGACAACGGCGAGATCTCGCTCGGTCGGGCAATCGGCCAGAGCTTCAAATAGTCCGCGGCGGCGCGGACCGCCTCATGCCCACCTGTCCGGTGATCCCCGTGCTCACCGCCGCGGAGGCCGCGGCGTGGGACGCGCGCGCGCGTGTCGAGGCGGGCATTCCCGGACGCGTGCTGATGGAGGCCGCGGGCCGGGCCGCGGCCGCGGTCATCGCGCGGGAGCGGGCCGGGCTCCTGGACCGGGGGGTGCTGGTGGTGGCCGGCCCCGGCAACAACGGGGGCGATGGCTGGGTTGTGGCCCGCGCGCTGCATGCGGCGGGCGTCCGCGTGTGGGGCACGGACCTCCCCAAGGAGCGGTCGCCCGACTGCGAGACCAATCGGACCCTTGCGCTCGCCGACGGCGTGGCGTGGGTCGAATCCGGGGAGCGCTGGCCCGCGGCGGGCGTGATCGTGGACGCGCTGCTCGGCACGGGTGCGAGCGGCGCTCCGTCCGGGCCCCTGGCCGAGCTGGCCAGGCTCGTGGCGGCGCACGGCGCGCCCGTGGCCGCGATTGACGGACCGACGGGCCTCGATCTCACCACCGGTATCGCGCATGGCCCTATCCGCGCCGAGCTCACCGTGACGTTCGGCGGGCTGCGCCGCGGCCATCTGCGCGCGCGCGACTGGGTGGGCCGGGTCGTGGTGGTCGAGATGGGGTTTCCCCCGGCCGACGCCACGTGGCCGCGGTTCGTAACCGACCACTGGGCGCGCTCGGTGCTCCCCGGGTTCGCGCCCGCCATGCACAAGGGCGACCGCGGGCGCGTGCTGATCGTGGGGGGCGCGGTCGGCATGGCGGGCGCGGCCATGCACGCCGCGCGCACGGCGTTTGCCTGCGGGGCCGGACTGGTCAAGCTCGCCCTGCCCGAATCCTCGCTCCGCGCCGCGCAGGCCAACCTCCCCGACGCGCTCACCGTCACGACGGCGCTCGGTCCCACGCTCGAACCCGACCTCGCGGAAGCGCTGGACTGGGCCGACGCCATCGTACTGGGGCCCGGCCTGGGGCGCGGCGCGGAACGGTCGGCGTTCGCGGCCCTGGTCGTGGAGCGGGCCAACGCGCCCATCGTGCTGGATGCCGATGCGCTGCACGTCCCCGGCCTTGCGGCGGTGGGTGACGCCCCGCGCGTCCTGACCCCGCATGCCGGCGAGTTCGCCGCCCAGTTTCCGGACCTGGCAGAGCTGGCCCGGGACGATCCCTTCACGGCGCCGCTGGCCGCGCTCGAAACCATCGCGGGCGGCCCCGCGGCCGGCCGGGCGGCCGTGCTGCTCAAGGGGGTCCCCACGGTCATCGCCGGCGCCGAGGGGCGCCGTGTCGTGGGGACCGGGAATCCGGCGCTCGCCACCGGCGGGAGTGGCGACCTGCTGGCCGGGACCATCGCCGCCTTCCTGGCGCGCGGCCTCTCCCCGCTCGACGCGGCGGCCCTCGGCGCCTACGTCATGGGCCGCGCGGCCGATCTCATCGTGGAGCGCCGCGGCGTGCGGGGTACGCGGCCGGACGACGTGGCGGCCGCCTATCCCGCCGTCTGGGAGGTGCTCGCGCAGCCGGTGGCGCCCACGCCGCCGGTCCTGCTGACGCTCCCCCCGCCCGTCACGTCGTGATCCGGGGAGGCTTCCTTCTGCTCGCGTTCGGCGCGGCGGGCGCCGGGCCGCTTTCGGGTCAGGCCCGGCTCTGGCGCGAGGACGAGCGCGTCATCATCACCGATCAGCAGATGGTGTACGCGGTCGCGGCCACCGATGCCCGGGTCTACGTCGCCACGACCACCGGACTCGCCATCTACGATCGGCGCTTCCGCCAGTGGGTGCCGCCCGTCACCGCGGCCGACGGGTATCCGCGGGAGCGCGTGACCGCGGCGCTCGCGGACCCGGCGGATGACGCCGTCTGGCTCGGCACGGTGTCCGGGGTCATGCGCTACCGGCCCGTCTTTCGGAGCTTCGATGACTACCTGGTCCCGGGTGGCGTGCGCGACCTGGCGTTCGACCGGGACGACGCCATCCAGGGCATCTACCTCCAGTCGCCTGCCGGGTGGCAACTGCTTCCCCGGAGCGGCTTCAGTCCGGCGCCGGCGCCACCGCCGCCCGCCGGCCGGCGGATCGCGCCGCTCGCGCCGGAGCAGCTCGAGGCGCGCATTCCCTACCTCCGCACCATGGGCGGACAGGCCCTGTTCGACGAGCGGCTCCGGCAGTTCCACTTCACGAGCGCGGCCGTGGTACCCGGCACGGAGGAGTACTATCTCGGTACGGACGGCATGGGGCTCGTCTTCGTGGACGCCCTCATGGCGCAGTTTGAGCCCGTGCCGGCCGGGCTGCTGAGCCCGGGCGCGGGCGCCGTGCTCGCGGTGCGGGACGGCGTCTGGGTGGGCTCCGACGATCAAGGACCCCGGTCCGGACTCACGTTCGTCTCGGACGATCTCCAGCGCTTCTCGTACGAAGAGGGGCCGCGCGGGACGGGGTTCCGGGCGTCGGTGGTGCGCGGGCTGGCGGCGCGGAACGGGGAGATCTGGGCGGCCACCGACCAGGGGATCGTCCGGGTCGAGCCCGGAGGCATGACGCGCCGGCTGCAAACCGTGGATGGACTCCCGGACGACGACGTGTTCGCGCTCGCCACGGGGGCGGCCGGCACCTGGGTTGCCACCGGGCGTGGCGTGGTGCTGGTGCCTCCCGATTCGGTGGTCGTCGCACGGACCGAGGGCCCGCGCGTGCCGGCCCTGGCGATCGCGGCCACCGGGGATTCGGCCTGGGTGGGGTTCATTGACGGTCTCGGCCTGGCCGCTCCGGACGGGCAGGTGTTCGTCGCGCCGGGCACCGATACGCTGCCCGATCTGCGTGAGGCGATCGTGGCCCTGGCCCGTCTGGGCGACACCGTGATTGCCGCCACCGTGGACCGGCTGCTCTGGCGGGCGGGAGCCGGCCCATGGGTGGTCGGCCGGATTCTCGGTGAAGTGGCGCCCATCTATGCGGTGGCGGGCGACGCGTCGGGCCTGTGGGTGGGTGGGCGCGGCGGGCTTGCCCACGTCCGCCTTGCCGCGGGCGCCGTGGTGCCGTTTCCGGTGCCGCGGGACGTTCCCGCCGCGGTCCGCGGCATCGCGCTGTCGGAGCGATACGTCTGGCTGGCCACGGAGGCAGGGCTCGTGCGGTTCAGCCGGGACGCGCTCACGCCATGACGGGAAGCGGCACGCCGCTCGGGCCCGGCGGCGAGTTCGACCGCCTGCGCGCCGTCTTCCGCCGCCTGGGGCCGCGCCTGCGCGGCGCGGGCGACGATGCCGCGCTGATCACCGTGGACGGCGCGCACCTCGCGCTGTCCTGCGACCTGGCCATCGAGGGCCGCCACTTCCGGCTGGATTGGCTCACGGCCGAGGAAGTCGGCTGGCGCGCCTGCGCCGCTGCGCTCTCCGATCTCGCGGCCGTGGCGGCCGAGCCGCTCGGCGTGCTGGCCGCGGTGGGGGTCCCGGAAGGCCGGGATGGGGAGTTCCTCGAGCGGCTCATGGACGGCATCGCGCGGGCGGCGGATGCCACGGGCGCGGTCGTGTGGGGTGGCGACCTGGTCCGGGCCCCCCACGTCACCGTGGACGTGACGGTGGTGGGCCGGGCCGACCAACCCGTGCGACGGAGCGGTGCGCAGCCGGGGGACGGCCTGTGGGTGACGGGTCTCCTGGGCGGGCCGCGCACCGCGGTGAGCGCGTGGGAGGCGGGCCGCACGCCGCCTCCCGATGCCCGCGACCGGTTTGCCCATCCCGTCCCGCGGATCGCGGAGGCCGCGTGGCTCCGGGATCATGGGGCCACGGCCATGATTGACCTGAGCGACGGACTCGTGGGCGACGCCGGGCACCTGGCGGCCGCGTCGGGGGTGGGGCTGGTGGTTGAGGCGGAGCGAGTGCTGGTGCATCCGGCGGTCGGGGCGGACGAGGCGGTCGTGGTGGCGCTGGTTGGGGGGGAGGAGTATGAGTTGCTGGTGACGTTGCCCGAGGGGTTTGGGGAGGCGGAGGGGTTCGGGCGGCGGTTCAACCTGCCGCTCACGCGCATTGGTGGCGTTGCCGTGGGCGAGGGCGTCCGGGTGCTGCGAGACGGGCGGCCGATGCAACCGGGCCGTGGGTTCTCGCACTTCTGACCGCGCGTACATTGCGGCCATGCTGACGCGTCTCTGGTGCTCGGTCCGGTACTACGTCGCCATTCTGCCGCTCACCATCTGGCATGCCTCGATTGCCGTCGGCGCGGGGCTCCTGCGCGTGAAGTGGCGGCGGGGCGGGATTTACGACTGGACCCAGTCCACGTGGGCCCGGCGGCTGACCAGGGCGGCGGGGACCGGGGTAACGCTGGTGGGATTCGAACGCGTGCCGCGGGATCGCCCCGTGGTCTACGTCAGCAATCACCAGTCGTGGTTCGACATTCTGGCGCTGGCCGGCACGGTTCCCGGGACGCTCCGCTTCGTGGCCAAGAAGGAAATGGCCAGGATCCCCCTGCTCGGGCAGGCCATGAAGGCCGCCGGGCATATCTACATTGACCGGCAGAACCGGGCGCAGGCCATCGAGGCATACGAGGAGGTGGCGGCCTGGATCCGCGACGGGCTCTCGACCGTCGTCTTTCCGGAGGGCACGCGCAGCCGCACCGGCCGGCTGCTCCCGTTCAAGAAGGGGCCGTTCGTGCTGGCGTTGGCGGCCCAGGTGCCCGTCGTGCCGGTGTACGTGTCCAACACATTCCAGATTCTTCCCAAGGCGCACCTGCTGCTCCGGCCCCAGCGCATCACGATCTACTTCGACGAACCGATTCCCACGGCGGGAATGACGTACGACCACCGCGAGGAGCTACTGCGCCGGTCGCATACGGCAATTCTGCGGATGCGGGCCGCGTCCGCGGACGCGGTTTTCGATCGGTAGCCCGCACCCGGTCCCGCCTTTCCAACGCGCGCGGCGGGCGTAGTTTAGTCACATCATGCCCCCTCTCGCCGCAGTCACCGAGCGCCTCTACCAGGCGTTCGCCGAGGTCGCCCGCGGGATGAAGCTCCGCGGGCAGGATCCCGGCCTCGAACTCGCCGGCCGGTTCGGGGTGCGGGGCTTCGTCGCGCGGCACCTCGAGGGCGGGGATGCCCCCGAGGCGCTGGAGGAGCCCCCCAAGGCGAGCGAATGGCTCGAGCGCGGGGCTATGCTGCGCAAGGAGGCGCGCGCGGTGAGCCGCGGGCTCGCCGAGGCCGGCGTGCGCCACTGCTTCTTCAAGGGTGTGGCCCTGCTCGGCCGGTTCTACCGGCTCGACGAACGGCAGCTCGCGGACATTGACCTGATCGTGGACCTCGATCACTACAGCGAAGCGCTGGCGGCCATCCACGGGCTCGGCTTCACCGAGCTGCGGTCCAGCGGGGCATGGGTCCCCGCCGCCCGGCGGCCCGGCGTCACCCTGCATCGCGGCGATCTCGATGAGCAGGAGGGCCAGGGCGAGGTCCTGATAGACCTGCATTGGGGGCTCGAATCGCTGGCCACGGTCCTGCCGGACGAGGAGCTGATTCTGCCGCCCACCGTCTGGGCCGGCGTGGGGCAGGAACGCGGGCTGCCGACGCTGAGCGACGAGCATCATGCCGCCATCGTGCTGCACCATCTCGTCCGCCATGACATGCTCCACATCCGCGGGCTGCTCGACTTCATTCTCCTGTGGCAGGCGATTCCCAACCAGGGCGGCCAGCAGCTCACCGACCTCGCGCGGCTGCTGGGCGTCGAACGCGCGCTGCGCGTGGTGGGGCGCGTCATGGTGGATGAGCTGCTGCTGTATCCCCTGCGCGGCGTGCCGCTGGGTCCCGGGGACTGGCGCGGGCGGGTGGCCCTGCGACAGCTGCGGCTCAAGCCGTGGCTGGCCTGGGCCGCACGCCAGGGAAGGCAGCGCGCGTCGCACATGACGGTGACGCGATCTCTTTTCTGGCGGCGGTTCCTCATGGCCGACGCCCCCCGCACCGGGCGGCTCCTGCGCGAGCTGGTGGCTCCGCCGCGCGAGTACCTGGAGTGGCGGTGGCCCGATGCGCCCTCCGAAGGGCGGGCCTGGGGCAGGCACCTGGCGGCGGCTCTCCGCGCCTGAGCGGACCGTGGCTCCCACGAACAGTACCGATGTTGTACCGTTCCCCCGTCCACCGCCGACCACCCACGCTCCGCAATCACGGCACACGCCTTTCACGAGACCGCCATGAGCACCATCATCGAAGTCACCGGACGCGAGATCCTCGATTCGCGCGGGAACCCCACCGTCGAGGCCGAAGTCACGTTGTCCAGCGGCGCGCACGGCATGGCCGCCGTGCCGAGCGGGGCGTCCACCGGCGAGCACGAGGCCGTGGAGCTGCGGGACGAGGACCAGGACCGGTTCCTGGGGAAGGGCGTGCAGGACGCCGTCAAGAACGTCAACGAAGTCATCGGCCCGCGTCTCGAAGGGTTGGATGGGACGGAGCAGATGGCCGTGGACTACGAGATGCTCGATCTCGACGGCACGCCCAACAAGGGCAACCTCGGCGCCAACGCCATTCTCGCGGTCTCGCTCGCCACGGCGCGCGCGGCGGCGGAGCATTTCGGGATGCCGCTGTACCGGTATCTCGGCGGGCCCATGGTGCACGTGCTCCCCGTGCCGCTCATGAACATCCTGAACGGCGGCGCCCACGCCTCGAACAACGTGGACGCTCAGGAATTCATGATCGCGCCCATCGGGGCGGACACGTTCCCGGACGCGCTTCGGATGGGCGTCGAGGTGTTCCACCACCTGAAGAAAGTGCTGGCGGCGCAGGGCCTCTCGACGGCCGTGGGCGACGAGGGCGGGTTTGCCCCCATGCTGCCGTCCAACGAGGCGGCGCTCGACGCCGTGGTCGCGGCCATCAAGGCCGCGGGCTACGCGCCTGGTGACGACGTGGCCATCGCGCTCGACGTGGCCGCGAGCGAGTTCTACGCGGACGGCGTGTACACGTTCAAGAAGGGCGACGGCTCCAAGCGGCGTTCCGAGGAGATGATCCGGCTGTACGAGCAGTGGTGCGACGCGTACCCCATCGTGTCCATCGAGGACGGGCTGGCCGAGAGCGACTGGGACGGCTGGACCGCCCTGACCGAGGCGTTGGGCGCCAAGATCCAACTCGTCGGCGACGACGTCTTCTGCACGAATGCCGACCTCCTGTCCAAGGGCATTGACCAGGGGGCGGCGAACGCCATCCTGATCAAGGTGAACCAGATCGGCACACTCACCGAGACGCTCGAGTGCATCGAGCTGGCCCGGATGTCCGGATACGGGCAGATCATCTCGCACCGGTCGGGAGAGACCGAGGACACCTTCATCGCGGACCTCGCGGTCGCGACGTCGGCCGGGCAGATCAAGACGGGCAGCGCCTCCCGCACGGACCGGGTCGCCAAGTACAACCAGCTGCTGCGCATCGCCGAGCAGCTCGGCGAGATCGCCGACTATCCCGGCGGCGCCATCTACGGCCGGTGACGCGCACCCGCCTGCTCGCCACCGTGGGCATCGTGGGCGGCCTCGCCTTTGGGGTGGCCGGGGGCGAGTACGCGACGTGGGATTGGTGGCAGCTGCGCGGGGACGTGCGCGCGCAGCGCGCGGCGCTCGACAGCCTGCGGATCGAGATTGACAGCCTCGAGATCGAGGTGCGGCGGCTCGAGCGCGATCCGGCCACGCAGGAGCGGGTGGCGCGGGAGCGCTACGGCATGCTCCGGCCCGGCGAGATCATGTTCCAGGTGGAAATCCCCGAGGAACCTTGAATGGGAGCATGGGGCCGGGCTAAACTTCCATCCCGCCCATCCCGCTTGTCCCGCGGGGGCGTTGAGTGGCAGGGCTCGGCGGAGTAGCTCAGCTGGTTAGAGCAGCGGAATCATAATCCGCGTGTCGGGGGTTCGAATCCCTCCTCCGCTATTCGAGTGCAGATTGCAGATCGGCCGACGGATCCGCAATCTGCGATCTGCGATCTGCAATCTGCGATTCCCCGCCGCACGTCTCGTTCGTCTGGTTATCACTCCGGAACCCACCGCGTCCACGTTGGACCGCAT
>DASWHL010000091.1:0-1787 GCA_036398175.1 Gemmatimonadales bacterium | reverse complement strand
GCACGGCCACGTCCACGTCGCTGTCGGCGTGGGCGCGCTCGGACGCCTGGCTGCCGAACAGGTAGGCGGAGACGAGCGGCGCGTCCGAGCGCCGGAGTTCGTCCCGCACCGCCTCGATGATCGTCCTTGCCATGCCGGAATATGCGGCGGCGGGGGTGCGCGGCCAAGGCCGCGGCTCGGCGACGGCCGCTGCAAGCGGCACTCGGGCGCTGTGGGTCAGTTGTACTGACTGGGGCCGAGCCGCGGGTTCACCCGCGTTGGGGGTCCGGCCGCAACAACAACGGGGGAACCCGTGTGGATTCCCCCGTGGCGAGCCGTGCCAGGCGATGACCTCTGGATCTCCTGATTCCCCGCGGGGAATGGTGACGGCGACCTTTCCGTCCTCGCGGCTCGCGCGTTTCGAGCATCGTACCGGCCCCGCGACGCCGAGTCAATCACTGACGGCGATGGGGCGTGCGCTGGTCACCCAGGCCTCGCACGCGTCGTCGAGGAACTTCGCTGAGACGAGCAGCCAGCATGCCGGCGCCTTGGCGCGTTGTTTTGCGCCGGTCCGCGTTCCCGTGGTTTGCCGGCGGGCGGTGCCCATGCAACCGTGGGTGCGTGCGACACCGGCTCTACTGCCACATCGTCTGGCGGACGCGCGGGAACGCGAAGCTCCTCGATGCGCGCCTGGCCCGGTTCCTCGGCCGGTTCTTCCGGGCCGTGGCCCGGCAGGAGCGCGCGCGGGTGCTCGAGGTGGGGCTCGTCGCGGATCACGTGCACGTGCTCGTCCGGCTCCATCCCGAAGCCCGCATCTCGCGCCTCCTCCAGCGCTTCAAGGGGGGCAGCGCGTTCCTGGCCCGCAAGGAGCACCACGCCGCGGCCGGGCTGGACCTGCGCTGGAGCAAAGGGTACACGATCGAATCCGTGAGCCCGCGCGGCCTGGTGGGGGCCCGTAGCTACGTGCGCCGGCAGCCGGAACGCCATCCCGACCGCGCGATCGTGGGGTGGGAGGGGGACGTGCCGGAGTACGACGGAACGGGGTTCGATGAATGGCGGGGGGAGGGGCGCGAACGCGTGGGCGGTGGTGGGGGCGTTCGCGATCGCGTGCGCGTGCGCGTGCGCGTGCGCGGCCAAGGCCGCGGCTCGGCGGCGGCCGCTGTAAGCGGCGCGGCGGGTCAGTTGGACTGACCGAGGCCGAGCCGCGGGTTCACCCGCGCCTCAGCCGAGGATCTCACCGACCGCGATCGCGCCCGCCTCGACCAGGAGGGCGGACACGGACTCGCCGCGCGTCAGGCTGCGGATCTCCTGATATCCCCGCGGGCCGGGGCTCCGATAGACCTCCACCCGCTCGCGCTCGAGGTCCACGAGCCAGACCTCGGCGATCCCCGCGGCGGCATACGCGGGGATCTTGGTGTCGCGGTCCCACCCGACCGACGAATCGCCGACCTCGACGATCAGCAGGATGTCCTCCGGGTTCGGGTGGCGCGTTCGGTACGCGTCCGGCCTTGGCCGGAGCACCGCGATGTCCGGCTGGGGCTCCCAATACGTTCCGAGGATCACCGGATTCTGGATGGCGAGGATGACGGTGTCGCCCAGCCGGCGATACAGCAGCGCGGTGACGTGATTCACGCATCCGGCGTGGCGCGACCCGATGGGGGTCATCTGGACGATCCGCCCGTCGAGCAGCTCCACGCGGTCGTCCTCGTGGAGGATGCCCGCTTCGGCCATCCGGTGGTACTCGTCCACCGTGAAGCTGCGGGTGACGAGGGGTGCGGCCATGGTGATCCTCCCGATGGCTGGGTGAG
>DASWHL010000090.1:0-44100 GCA_036398175.1 Gemmatimonadales bacterium | reverse complement strand
CAGAGCATCTCCGCCGGCGCGAGCATCTACGGCGCCAAGGGGTGCAGCGGCTGTCACGCCATCAACGGGATTGGCGCCGCGATCGGGCCCGATCTCGCCACGATCGCCACGCCGTCCCTCAACGCGCTCGTGTCGGCCATGTGGGGCCACCTGCCGCAGATGGCGGACCGCTTTGCCGCCGCCGGCGCGGAGCCGCCGCACCTGGACGGGTGGGAAGCCGCCGACCTGATGGCGTTTCTGTTCTGGGCGGCGTCCGCCACGCCGGTCGGCAGTACCGACGCCGGCCGAGCGCTGTTCACGGACAAGGCCTGCGTCGTCTGCCATCAGGTCGGAAACGTCGGGGGCGTGCTGGGCCCGCGCCTCGACGGCTCGGCCGCGCTGTTCTCGAGCATCGAGCTGGCAGCCGCGCTCTGGAACCACGCGCCGGCCATGGGCTCGGAGATGGAATCCCGCGGCGTGCGGCGCCCCACGCTGAGTGGCGCGGACCTGGACCACCTCGTGGCGTACCTCGGCTCCGCCGGCGACCTCCTCCAGCCGCCAACGCTCTACGCGCTTGCCGGGCGGCCCGACGCGGGGCGCACCCTGTTCCGGGAACGAGGCTGCATCCGCTGCCATCGGGTGGGCGCCGAGGGGGGCGACGTCGGACCGGACCTGACCCGCGCGGCGCGCCGGCAGCCCGCGGCGTTTGCGGCGGCGATGTGGAACAAGGGACCGCGGATGATGGCCGCCATGCGGGCCACGGGCCTTGCGATCCCGAGACTTACCGGCGCCGAGATGGCGGATCTCGTCGCCTACCTCGGGACGTTTCAGTACCTGTCGGGCTCGGGCAGCGCCGCCCGCGGGACGGCGGCGGCGCAGGCCGGCGGGTGCACGGCGTGCCACACCCTTGGCGACCTCGCGGCCATGACGGGCGTCCCCAGCCGGTCGGCCGCGATCGCCGCCCTCTGGAACCACGTGCGGCTGCCCGCCGATACGCTGCGGCGCGCCTGGCGGCCACTCACCCCCGAACAGGTGGCGGACCTCGTGGCGTACTTCGAGAGGCGGGGACAGACGCGATGAAGTCTTGGCATTGCCGGTCAGCAGTGATGCTGGCCTTCGCCTCGGCGCTGGGGCCTTCCGCGCTTCGAGGCCAGAGCGCTCCGGACAGCGTTGCCCGGGACATGTGCGCGTCTTGTCACGCGAGCCTGCCCGTGGAGCGGCTGGCGCACCCGGTGACGCTCTTTGCGGACGACATCCACGCCGCCAAGGGCTTCGGCTGCGTGGCCTGCCACGGCGGGGACCCCACGGTGCCCGGATTCGCGAGCATGGACCCGCGGAAGGGTTTCGTGGGGAAGCCGGCCGGTCGCCAGGTCCTCCAGGTGTGCGGACGCTGCCACGCCGACGCCGCCTTCATGCGGCGGTACAACCCGTCGCTCCGCGTGGATCAGGTCACGGAGTACGCCTCGTCCGTCCACGGACAGCGCCTGCTGGGGCAGGGGGACACCGCCGTCGCCACCTGCGTGAGTTGCCACCCAGCGCACCAGATCCGCCCACCGAGCGACTCCCGGTCCAGCGTGGCGCCGGAGAACGTGGCCGTCACGTGCGGCGCGTGCCACGCCGACACGATGCGCATGAGCCGGTACGGCATCCCGACCGATCAGCTCACCCGCTACGAGGCCAGCGCGCATTGGGACGCCCTCTCGGTTCAGGGCGACCGCTCGGCGCCCACGTGCAACGACTGCCACGGGAACCACGGGGCGGCGCCGCCCGGCGTGGGTTGGGTGGGCAACGTGTGCGGGCAGTGCCATTCGGTGATGGCGGACTACTTTGCCGCGAGCCGCCACTCGCAGATCTTCACGGCGATGGGCGTGCCCGGCTGTGCCGCCTGCCACAGCAACCATTCCGTGATGAAGACCGATGACGCGATGCTCGGACTGGGCGAGGCGGCGGTGTGCAGCCGCTGCCACGTCGAAGGCGCGGGCGGTGGGGTGGTCGCGGCAGCGATGCGGGCGGCCATTGACTCGCTCCAGGCATCGTTCCGCGTGGCGGACTCCCTGCTGACCCGGGCGGAGCAGGCCGGGATGGAGGTCAGCCAGCCGCAGTTCGATCTCCAGAACGCGCAGACGGCGCTGCTCCAGGCCCGGACCGCCGTGCACGCGTTCGTCCACGACTCCGTGCAACGGCACGTGGACGAGGGGCTTGGTATCGCGGGATCGGCGATCGCGCGGGGGCACGCCGCGCTCGACGATCTCCGGTTCCGCCGGCTCGGCCTGGCCGTCTCCACCGGTGTCATCGTGCTGCTGATCGCGAGCCTCATCCTCAAGATCAGGCAGCTGGAGGGCCGCGGATGACCGGCCCGGCCCATCCCACCCCGCAGGAGCCCCGCATGCCGGACACGACCCGCCGGACGTTTCTCGACTGGCTGATGAGCCGCACGCTCACGACGTGGATCCTGAGCACGAGCCTGGGCGGGCTCATCCTGGCCATCGTGTATCCGGTGGGCAGGTACATGGTCCCGCCGCCCGCCGCCGAGTCCGCCGCGTCGTCCGTCACGCTGCCGTTCACGCCCGATGACCTGGCGCCCAACTCGGCCAGGGTGTTCAAGTTCGGCAACCGCCCCGGGATCATCGTCCGGACGCCCGGCGGCGAATTGCGCGCCTTCTCGGCGGCGTGCACGCACCTGGGCTGCATCGTGCAACATCGCGCGGACCTCGGGCACCTCTGGTGCGCCTGCCACAACGGTCACTTCGACTTGAACGGCATCAACATCCAGGGGCCGCCCCCACGGCCGCTCGAGGCGTTCCAGGTGAACGTGCGCGGCGACCAGATCGTCGTGAGCAAAGGGGCCTGAGCATGTCACCCGTGCGCCGGACCCTGACCGCGGTGTGGGAGTGGCTGGATGACCGCATCGGGCTGGCCGCCATCCAGGCGATGGCCAGAAAGAAGGAGGTGCCGGTCCATCGGCACACGATCTGGTACTACCTGGGCGGCATGACGCTCTTCCTGTTCCTCGTGCAGCTGGGCACGGGCGCGCTGCTCCTGATCTATTACCGGCCCAGCGCCGAGGAGGCGTACGAGTCCGTCCAATTCCTCATGGCGGAAGTCCAGTTCGGGTGGCTGATCCGGTCCATCCATCACTGGGCCGCCAACCTGATGATCGTGGCCCTCTTCTTCCACCTCTTCAGCGTGCTCCTGCTCCGGGCCTATACGAAACCGCGGGAGCTGACCTGGCTCTCGGGCTTCTTTCTGTTCGGCCTCTCGCTGGCGTTCGGGTTCACCGGATACTTGCTGCCCTGGAACGAGCTGGCCTACTTCGCCACGCGGGTGGGAACCCAGATCATCGCGGTCGTGCCCGTGGTGGGAGAGTTCCTGCTGCGGGTGGCGCGGGGCGGGGAAGACGTGACCGGGGCCACCCTCACCCGGTTCTACGCGGTCCACGTCGCCCTGCTGCCCGCCACGGCCCTGGTCATCCTTGGGCTCCACCTGTTCCTGGTGCAGCGTCACGGGATGAGCGTGCCGCGCTCGGTGGCCGAGGAGGGCGGGCCCAGGAAGGTCATGCCGTTCTTCCCGAATTTCTTCCTTCGGGACGCGGTAGGCTGGCTCACGGCGCTCGCGATTCTCGCGGCCCTCGCGGCCTATTTCCCGGCGGAGCTGGGCGACAAGGCCGACCCGTTCGCCCCGGCGCCGGCCGGTATCAAGCCCGAGTGGTACTTCATGTTCATGTTCCAGACGCTGAAGTACCTCCCGGCGCACATCCTCTGGTTCGATGGGGAGGTGGTTGGGATCCTCGGGTTCGGCGCGGGAGCGGTCTTCCTGCTGCTGATCCCGTTCATTGATCGGAGCACGGGGCGGGATCGGAGCCGTCTGTTCACGTGGATCACGATCGGGATCATCGCGTTCATCCTCGTGCTCACCTATCTGGGATACACGGCCGACCCCACGGCATAGGCGTCCACGCTGCGCGTCCCGAGCCGGTGCCGTCGGTGACGGCCGCAAAAAAAGCCGCCTCGTGGGCGGCTCGATGTGGGGTCCGGGGCGGCTCAGCCCGCGCGCCGCAGGTACACCGAAGGCGCGTTGGGGCCCACCGCCGGCCGGCCGGCCGGCGCACGGATCACGCCGAGGGGATGCCCGCCTTCGTCGTGCAGGCAGTACTCCTTTTCCCGCGGCGGGGCCTCCCGCAGAAACCCGTGAAGGCTGAGAAGCGCGTCTGACAGTGCGCGGGGCACAGCCAGACAGGCTCCGGTGTGGACGATTCCGGTTGCGGCCAGGCTCAGGGCAATCATGGTTGCTTCCTCTCTGCTTCCCAGACGTGGGCGGACGCCGGAATGTTTCGGCCATCTGTGTGTCACCCCGTTAGATGCGTCGTCCCGGGGAAGGGTTGCAACCAACCCTCCACTCCCGCGGCCCGGGGTGTAAATTCCCCCGCATCACGCTCCCGGTTCCACCACACCTACCCCTCTGACCCCTCGCCCCGTGCCCGACAAGCCCGCCGACATGCCGGTCGCCTTCGCGAGCCAGCCGTACACGGCTTCCGCGTGGGACGAGGACGCGTTCGCGGCCTATGCCGAAGGGCGGGACCCCCGCCCGTGCCCGGTCTGCGGGCGGGTCGGGTTCTTCGGACCCCGGGTGGTTGGGGTGATGAAGGTCCGGGCCTGCCGGTTCTGCGGCCTGTACCAGGAGGCGGAAGGCCCCCCCCTGCGGGCAACCCCGACGGTACATGCCTGCGCCGAGTGGCCCGAGATCGCACGGGCCCCGTACATCTGGTGGGTGCCGCCCGGCGACGCTTCTTACACCTGCTCGTTCTGCCGCACCGTGGTCAAGGCGGCGGACTGCCTGGTGACGCCGCCGAGCGAGGACTCGAAGCACCCCTGGTGGCGGGTGCCGCAGGGCCGGAATCGCTTCTACTACGCCCGCTTCTGGGAAAACTGGCCGTTCACCAAGGGACGCGTGTTCCTGTGAGCCGCGTGTACATTACGGCGGCCATGCGCCATCGGAGACCCCTTATGCGCCGTGCCGCCCGGACCCTCGGCCTGACCCTGACGCTCGTGGCGTTCCCGGCGGCCTCCGGTTGGGCCCAGGACGCCGACCGCCCGCCCGTCCAGCACCGAGGGTTCTGGATCGGGTTCGGGTTGGGTGGCGGGGCCAACCTCGCAGATTTCGCCGAGGGAAGCCGTGCCGGCGTGGGCGGCTACCTGCGGATGGGTGGCACCATCAGCCAGAAGCTCCTGCTTGGCGGCGAGGCGGCCGGATGGGCCCGGGACGTGGGCGGCGGGACGTTCTCCGAAAGCGGCCTCACCGCCGTCGCCCTCTACTACCCGGCCGGGCCCGGAGTCTTCCTGAAGGCGGGAGCGGGATTCGCGGGCTGGTCCTGGAGCACGTCGGTCGGCTCGACGACGACGAGCACCACGGCCGGGGGATTCGCCGGAACGCTCGGCATCGGCTATGACCTCCGGATCGGCACCAACCTCTTCATCACGCCGAATCTGGACTTCCTGTACCACACGCTGGAAAGCGACAACAGCGCGTTCTCCAACATCTCATCGGGTGCGGTCCTGCTGTTCACGCTCGGCCTCACCTGGCACTGATCATGGCGGCGGGCCGCCCATGGGGCGGCAATTGGGGATGATGACATGACGGGAACCACGATCACCTGGCACGAGGGCACCTACCGGGTCCCCAACGACCCGATCATTCCATTCATCGAAGGCGACGGGATCGGCCCGGACATCTGGCGGGCGGCGCAGCGGGTGTTCGACGCGGCCGTCGCGAAGGCCTTCGGTGGCAAGAAGCGCATCGTCTGGAAGGAAGTGCTGGCCGGCGAGAAGGCGTTCAGCGCCACGGGGGAATGGCTTCCCCCGGCCACGCTGGCGGCCATCACGGCGCACCGGATCGCCATCAAGGGGCCGCTGACCACGCCGGTGGGCGGCGGGATCCGCTCGCTCAACGTGGCGCTGCGGCAACTGCTCGACCTCTACGCTTGCGTGCGGCCCGTGCGGTACTTCACCGGCGTGCCGTCGCCCGTGCGCGAGCCCGGCAAGCTCAACGTCGTGATCGTCCGCGAGAACATCGAAGACGTCTACGCCGGCATCGAGTATCAGTCCGGGACCCCCGAGGCCGTCAAACTGCGTGAGTTCCTGGTCGGGACGATGGGGGCCGAGATCCGCGAGGGCAGTGGGATCGGGATCAAGCCCATGAGCCCCTTCGGCAGCAAGCGTCTCGTCGCCAAGGCCATCCGATACGCGCTGGACCGCGGCCGGACATCCGTGACGCTGGTCCACAAGGGCAACATCATGAAGTTCACCGAGGGCGCGTTCCGCGACTGGGGCTACGAGGTGGCCCGTGAGCAGTTTGCCGACCGCATCATCGCCGAAGCGGATCTCGGGAGCGGCGGGGCCGGGAGCAAGCTGATCATCAAGGACCGCATTGCGGACTCGATGTTCCAGCAGGTCCTCCTCCGCCCGGACGAGTACTCGGTGCTCGCGACGCCCAACCTGAACGGCGACTACCTCTCGGATGCCTGCGCCGCGCAGGTCGGCGGTCTCGGCATGGCGCCCGGCGCCAACATGGGCGACGGCTTCGCGGTCTTCGAGGCCACCCACGGGACCGCCCCGAAGTACGCCGGCCAGGACAAGGTGAATCCCAGCTCGGTCATCCTGTCGGGCGTGATGATGCTCGAGGAGCTCGGTTGGGGGAAGGCGGGCGAGCTGATCGTGCGGGGCATCGAAGGCGCTCTCGGCGCCGGCACGGTCACCTACGACCTGGCCCGGCAGATGCCGGGTGCCACCACCGTGCCCAGCTCGGGCTTCGCCGACGCCATCATCCGTCACATGGGGAGCTGACGCGTGCGCACCTCCGTGAAGATCGTCCCGCTGGAGCAGGTCCGTGCCGACCTGCTGGTCATTGCCAGCGGCCAGCTCCACGACAAGGTCCCCGACTCGCTGCTCGGCCTCGATGAGGCCGCCGGCGGGGCGTTGCGACGCGTCGTGGCCTCGGGCGACTTCACGGGGGACCGCGACCAGCACACGATGGTGTACCCCGCGCGGGGCCCGCGCCGCGTGCTGCTGCTGGGCCTCGGGAACCACGCGCAGATCACCCGCGCGGCCATCCGGACGGCCGCGGCCGTGGGCGCGCGCCGGGCCGCGGCCATGGGCGCGCACGCCCTCGCGTTTCACGTCACGCAGGAAACCCACCCGGGCGTCCCACCGGAGGCGTTGGGACAGGTGGCCACCGAGGGGGCGCTCCAGGGGGCCTGGCGGTTCGTCGAGCTCAAGGCGGTGCGGGACGGCAAAGGCCCGGTCGAGTCGTTCGATCTGATCGTGGCGCGGGAGATCCGCCCCGACGTGGAACGGGGTCGGGTCCGGGGCCACGCCATCGGGATCGGCCAGCGACTGGCCCGGAACCTCCAGATGCTGCCCGGCAACGTCTGCACCCCGGAGTATCTCACGACCGTCGCGCGGGACCTGGCGCGGGCGTACCGCTTCAAGCTCACCGTGCTCGGCCGGGCGCAGATGGAGAAGGAGGGCATGGGCGCCCTGTTGTCCGTCGCCCGGGGGAGTCCGGAAGAGCCGCGCTTGCTGGCGCTCGAGTACCGGGGCGCCGGCCGGACCGCCCCCATCTGCCTCGTCGGCAAGGGCATCACGTTCGACTCGGGCGGCATCTCGCTCAAGCCGGCCGACAAGATGGAGGAGATGAAGTACGACATGTCCGGCGCCGCGGCGGTCCTGGGGACGTTCGAGGCGCTGGGGCAGCTGAAGCCCGCCGTGAACGTGGTGGGACTCATTCCCTCGACCGAGAACCTGCCGTCCGGAACCGCCATGCGGCCCGGCGACGTCGTCCGCTCCCACTTCGGGAAGACCATCGAGATCATCAACACCGACGCGGAAGGCCGGCTGGTCCTGGCCGACGCCCTGTCGTACGCGCGCCGTTACCAGCCGAGCTGCGTGCTCGACGCCGCCACGCTCACCGGGGCGGTGGTGATCGGGCTCGGCAACCACGCGGTGGGCCTGATGGGCAACGACGACCGGCTGCTCGATGAGGTCCGACAGGCCGGCGACCGCGCGGGCGAGCGCTGCTGGCCCCTGCCGCTGTGGGACGAGTACCGCGAGCAGATTCGCTCCGACGTGGCCGACGTCAAGAACAGCGGCGGCCGCGCGGCCGGCTCGATCACGGCCGGGTGGTTCCTGCGCGAGTTCGTGGACGGGTATCCGTGGGCCCACCTCGACATCGCCGGGACCGCGTACACCGACACGGAGCGCCCGGGTCTGGCCAAGGGTCCCACCGGACTGGGCGTCCGCCTGTTCAGCGAGTTCCTGCTCGCCCGCGCGCGGGGGTGAGTCCCCCGCGGGCCACGCACGGGCTCGCGGCCGCGGTCGCCCTGCTGCTGGCAGCCGCGCCCGCGCGGGGCCAGGTGGCGGACCAGGACTCGGCTCCGCCGGCGGGGCCTCCCGCCATCCTCCCAATGCCGCCGCTCGAGGTTGCCCCCGGGCCGCTGTCACCGGGATCGCGACTGGTCTTCACTCGCGACTCGATCATCTGGACCAACGGCTACACGCTTGCGGATCTGCTGATGGAGGTTCCCGGCATCTACGCCGCCCGCACCGGGTTCGTGGGGCAGCCCAGCCCCCTGTACTACGGGAGCCGCGGGGCCGCGGGGATGGAGATCCTCTACGACGGCCAACCCATCACCGTGCTCGGCGCGGACTCGGTGGGAGTTGACCCCGGCCGGATCTCCCTGATGGGCCTCCGGCGCGTCGAGGTCGAGCGCCACCCGGCGTTCCTGCGCGTCTACCTCGTCTCGGAACGCCACGACCTGCCCGGCGCGCGCTCGCTGCTCCGCATCGTCAACGGCGACTTCAGGACGGCGGGATACGCCGGGCTGTTCCAGTATCGCTGGGCCAGTGGGATCGGCATGGACCTCGCCGCCGATTACTTCAACGGCAAGGGAGGGCAGGGGGAAACGCGGAACGCCACGTGGTTCGACCTCCGGGCCGCGGTGGACTGGACGCCGTCACCCCTGGTGTCCGCGGCATTCCAGCTCCGGTCTCTCACGCGCGACCGGGCCGTGACGGCGGGCCCAGCGGGGCTCGACGTCCCGTTCCGCGACGACGCGCGTCGGGAGACCATCTTCCGCCTCCTCGCGAGCACGCGGCCGCATCGGCAGGGCCTCTCCTTCGAAGCCGGGCTCCAGAGCGCCACCTGGCGCGCCGATTCCGCGACCGCGGACACGCTGCTTGGCGACCGCTCGGCGAACGCCGGATTCCTGGGCCTGCGGATGGCCGGCACGCACGCCACCGCCGACCTCCAGACCCGGTTCACGGACTACCACACCCCGGTCGAAACCCGGTTGCGCACCGGGTGGATGCCGTTCGGCTGGCTCACGCTGTCGGGCGGCGCGCGCTGGGCGTCCCACCTCGGCCGCCGGACCTCGCGGAGCGCGGATGCCAGCCTTGCCCTCCACGGCGGCGCCTTCTCGCTCGTGGGAGACGTGCGCTGGGCCGACGCCGTGGCGGCCCCGGTGCTTGCCGACGACACCGCCCAGACCACGCTCGACCTGGGCGCCCGGGCCGGATTCGCGTCGCGCCGCCTGACGGTGCGCGCGGGCGTGGAGCGGCGGGACGCCTTCCAGGCGCCGCCGCTGGCCGAGATCCGGGGCTGGCCACCGCTCCCACCAGCCGCCGAGGCGACGTTCTTCGTGGGCGACGTCACGGTCAATCTCGGTCCGCTCGCGTTGAGCAGCTGGTACGCCGATCCGGTGTCCGGCGCCGCCTCCGCCTTCGAGCCCCCCTCGCACAGCCGCACCGCGCTGACGTTCCGGTCCAAGTTCCTGCGCACGTTCCGCAGCGGCGCGTTCGACCTCAAGGTGCAGATCGCGGTGGAAGCCTGGAGCGCCGGAACCGCCGGCGCGGATGCGTCCGGCGCGCCCGTGCCGCTGCCCGGGACGTCGGTGGCGGAGGCGTTCCTTCAGGTCGAGCTGGTGTCGTTCCACGCGTTCTACAGCCTCAAGAACGCGCTGCGATCGCGCGAGGGCTTTGTCCCCGGCTTCGAGTATCCGCGCAACCGCCAGACGTTCGGCGTCAAATGGCTGTTCCGCAATTGATCCGCGGCTACCGGCCACGGAGGGGGTGGGCTACCTTATTCGCCCGCGCCGCGGGGGAGGACTGGTGCCGCGATCCATGACCGGCTTCGGGGTGGCGGACGGACCGGCCGGAGGCGGTCGGCTTCAGGTCGAGGTCCGGACCGTCAACCATCGCCATTTCAACGCGCAGCTGCGGATGCCCGGGGCATTCCAGGGGTTCGAGGCCGCGCTGCGCGAACGCCTGCGCGCGCGGATCGAGCGGGGGCACGTGAACGTCTCGATTCGCTGGATCGAGGACCCGGCCATCCCGCAGGGCACCATCCGCGTGAACGTGCCGCGCGCGCGCGCCATCCTGGCGGCCGTCGAGGAGCTGCGGAACGCGCTGCATTTGTCGGATACGGTGGACGCGGCGTTCCTGGCCCGACAGCCGGACGTCCTTCAGGTGGACGCCGGGGAGGAAACGCCGGCCGTGGCCGAGTCCGAGCTGTTCGGCATCGTGGACCGCGCGGTGGACGAGGTCCTGGCCATGCGCACCCAGGAGGGCGCGGCCATCGGGGCCGACCTCCTGGCCCGGCTTGGCCACCTCACGGACGGCCTGGCGCGCGTGCGGGCCCGCGCCCCGGAGCGGCTCGTGGCCGAGCGCGAGCGCCTGCGCGCGGCGGTGACCGAGCTGCTGGATGGGCGCCAGCCCGACCCGGACCGGCTGGCGCAGGAAGTCGCCTACCTGGCGGAGCGGCTGGACGTCACGGAGGAGGTGGTGCGGCTCGCGACGCATCTCGCGGCGGCCCGGGAGCTGCTGGCCGCGGACGCGCCGCCCGGCCGGCGGCTCGGCTTCCTGGCGCAGGAGATGCTCCGCGAGATCAACACGATCGGCTCCAAGGCCAACGACGCGGCCATCGCCGCCGCGGTCATCGGGATGAAGGAAGAACTGGAGCGGTTCCGGGAGCAGCTGGAGAACATCGAGTGACACCGTTTCTCCTCGTGCTGTCCGCTCCGTCCGGCGCCGGCAAGACGACGATCGCGCAGGCCCTGCTCGCCGCCCGCGAGGACCTGGGGTTCAGTGTCTCCGCCACCACCCGATCGCCCCGGCCGGGCGAACGGAACGGGGTCGAGTACTGGTTCCTGACGCCGGAGGAATTCCAGCGCCGCGTGGACGCGGACGACTTCCTCGAGTGGGCCGAGTATGGGGAGCGCCGCTACGGGACGCTCCGGGCCGAGGTGGACCGGGTCCTGGCCGAGGGCCGCCACGTCCTGCTCGACGTCGAGGTGGCGGGGGCGCGACAAATCCGTGCCCGGTGCCAAAACGTCGTGAGCGTCTTTATAATTCCCCCCTCGGCCCGGTCGCTGGTAGAGCGGCTCGGAGGCCGGAACACGGAGCGGGGGCCGGACCTGGCCCGGCGGCTCCGGCGGGCGGTGCAGGAGCTGGAGGCGGCGGCGGCGTACGATTACGTCGTCACCAACTCGGACAAGACGCAGGCCGTGGCGGAGGTGGCGGCGATCATTGACGCCGAGTCGCGCCGCCCAAGCCGGCAGCCCGCCTTGGAAACCACCTTGCGGTCCCTGATCCGCGACCTCGCGGACCTGGCCACCGCCACGGAAAGGATGTAGCCGGCAGCATGCGCATTTTCACTCCCAACGAGCTGGCCCGCCGCGCGGGCAACAAGTATCTGAGCGTGCTCGTGGCCGCCAAGTTCGCGCGGTTCGTGAACGACTTTCCGCGGGACCAGTCCGTGGATCTCGAGAAGAAGCTCACCACCCGGGCGCTCGAGGAGCTGGCCGCGGGCGGCCTGACGTACAAGCTGATCCGTCGGCGGCGGCAGGAGACGTGATCCTGGCTGGCCGGCGCGTCCTGCTGGGCGTGACCGGTGGCATCGCGAGCTACAAGGCGTGCACCCTCGCGCGCCGGCTCGCGGAAGCCGGAACGGCGGTCGACGTGGTCCTCACCGCGGCGGCCGCCGAGTTCGTTCGGCCCCTCACCTTCGAGGCGCTCACCGGTCGGGCGGTGCTGACCTCCCTCTGGACGCCGGGCCGCGCGCTCGACCACATCGCCCTGGCGCGCGATCCCGATCTCGTGGTCCTGGCCCCGGCCACGGCCAACCTGCTGGCCCGGGCGGCCGCCGGCATCGCGGACGACGTGCTGACGGCCATTCTCCTGGCCCGGGAAGGGCCGGTCCTGGCCGCGCCGGCCATGAACGACGCCATGTACGCGCACCCGGCCACCCAGGCAAATCTCGAGACGCTGCGCGGCCGCGGTTGGCGCTTCGTGGGACCTGACGTGGGCCCGTTGGCCGAGGGGCCCAGCGAGCGCCCGGGGCGGATGGCCGAACCCGAGGCCATCTTCGCGGCCGCGGTGCGCGCCCTGCGGGGTGACGCCAGCGTGTTGCGGGGTCGTCGGGTGCTGGTGACCGCGGGGCCCACCCGCGAGCACCTCGATCCCATCCGGGTGGTGACCAACATCTCGAGTGGCCGGATGGGCTTTGCGCTCGCGGCCGACGCGTACGCCCGCGGCGCCGAGGTGGTGCTGCTCGCGGGTCCCACCGCGCTCGAACCGCCCACCGGCGTGCGGATCGAGCGGGTCGAGTCCACCGCGGACCTGGCCGCCGCGGTCGCCCGCCATCTCCCGGAAGCCGACGTGCTCCTGATGGCCGCCGCCCCCGCCGACTACCGGCCCGACACGCCGGCCGTCGCCAAGCGGTCCCGGAAGGACGGCACGCTGCCCGTGACGCTCGTGCCCACCGAGGACGTGCTCGAGACCACGCGGCCGCTCCGGAAGCCGGGGGCGGTGCTGGTGGGATTCGCCTACGAGACCGAGGACGGCCTGGTTAAGGCCCGCGCCAAACGCGAGCGGAAAGGGCTCGACCTGGTCGTGCTGAACCTGGCCGAGCCCGGGGCGGGCGCCGAAGTGAACACGAACCGGGTGACCCTCGTGTCCGCGGAGGGAGAAACGCCGGGACCGCTCGAGTCCAAGCAGGCCGCCGCCGCGCGCATCCTGGACGCGGTGGAGACGCTCCTGTGACCGAGCCGCGCGACCTCGTGCGCCGGTATCTGGCCCAGCAGGTGGCCCTCGGTGCGCGAGCCATCACGCTGCCGCGACCGGCCGCGACGGCTGCCGCCGCCAACGCCCTCGAGCAGGCGGCCGCCGTCGGGGACGCGCCACCGCCCCCACGACAGCCGCGCCAGACGCCGCCGCCGCGCGCCCCCGCACGCAGCCCGACCGGCCGGGCGACGGCGCGCTGGCAGACCGACCTCCCCCCGATCCCGCCGCCGGGGATCGTGGTGAAGGCCCCGGATACGGATCTGTTCGCAACCGACCCGCTGGCCTCGGCCGCGTTCGACGCGGTGGTGGCGCAGATCCGGGCATGCACGCGCTGCCGCCTGCATGCCGGCAGGACGAACGCCGTCCCCGGCGAGGGGCCGGCGGACGCGCGCCTCGTGGTGGTGGGGGAGGGGCCGGGCGTCAACGAGGACGCCCAGGGCCGGCCGTTCGTGGGGCGTGCCGGCGACCTGCTGAACGAGATCCTGGCCGCGATTGACTGCCCGCGCGAGACGGTGTACATCGCCAACGTGGTGAAGTGCCGGCCCCCGGACAACCGGAAGCCGCAGGGCGACGAGATGGAAGCCTGCATGCCGTACCTCCACCGGCAGCTCGCGCTGATCCGTCCCAAGGTGGTCCTGGCCATGGGGGCCACGGCCGCGGAGGCGTTGCTCCAGACGCGTGCCTCGCTGGGCCAGCTCCGGAACCGCGTGCACGAGTATCGCGGCATCCCGCTCGTCGTGACCTATCACCCGGCGGCGCTGCTGCGGAACCCGAACTGGAAACGGCCGACGTGGGATGACGTCCGTATCGCCCGCCAGCTCCTCGACCGGTAGCGACGACCAGCTGCGGCGCATGCCGTGGAGCCCCGAGGCCGAGCAGGCGGTCCTCGGGGCGATGCTGCTGGACCAGGACGCGGCGCTCAAGGCCGTCCAGGCCCTCGACGACGCCAGCTTCTACCGCGAGTCGCACCGCCGGATCTTCCGCGCCATGGCGCAGGTGATTGACCGGAGCGACGCGTTGGACCCGCTCGTGCTCCGGGACGAGCTGGAGCGCCGCGGCGACCTCGAGGCGGCCGGGGGGATGGAGTACCTGGCCGAGCTGCTCGACACGGTCCCCACCGCCGCCAACGTCGAGTTCCACGCCCGGATCGTCCGGGAGAAGGCCCTGCTGCGCCGCCTCATCGAGGTCGGCACGCAGATGGTCCAGTCCGGCTACGAGGCCCGCCAGGACATCGGCACGTTACTGGACGAGGCCGAGCAGAAGGTCTTCGAGGTCTCCAACGCCCGCGGCACCCAGGAAGTGGTCCGGATCAAGGAGCTGATGTGGCTCGCGATGGAGCGCATCGAAGCGAGGGACCGCGGCGATGAATCGGTACGCGGAGTTCCGAGTGGTTTTGCAGATTTGGACGGCAAGACCAACGGCTTTCAGCGGAGCGACCTCATTATCGTGGCGGCGCGGCCCTCGATGGGAAAGACATCCTTCTGCCTCAACGTCGCGGCCAACGCGGCCCTGGAGTCCAAGGTCCCCGTGGCCATCTTCTCGCTGGAGATGTCCAAGGACCAGTTGGTGGAGCGGCTCCTCTCGGCCGAGGCATTCGTGGACCTGCACCGGCTGCGGAGCGGCGGGCTCCGGTCCGAGGACTACCCCAAGCTGTCGCGCGCCGCGGGTCTCCTCGGCACGGCCCCCATCTGGATTGACGACACGCCGGCGCTCACGCTCCTCGAGCTGCGGTCCAAGGCGCGCCGGCTCAAGGCGGAGCACGACATCGGGCTGATCGTGGTGGACTACCTCCAGCTCATCCGGGGGACCGGGCGGGCGGAGAGCCGGCAGGAAGAGATCAGCTACATCTCGCGGTCCCTCAAGGCGCTGGCGCGGGAACTCCAGACGCCGGTGATCGCGCTGTCGCAGCTCTCGCGCGCTCCCGAGCAGCGGGGCGGCGACCGCCGGCCCATGCTCTCCGACCTCCGGGATTCCGGCGCCATTGAGCAGGACGCCGACCTCGTGCTGTTCATCTACCGGCCCGAGATGTACGCGGCCATCCTGGAAAAGGAGGACACGGAAGAGGGCATGGCGGAGCTGCACCTGGCCAAGCACCGGAACGGTCCCACGGGGACGCTCAAGCTCGCCTTCCTGAAGCAGTACACCCGGTTCGACTCCTTCACGGAACGCACCGCCACGGAACATGCCGCGGACCGGGGCAATGGCGGGTAAGCGGCACTCCGTCCACCGGTGCGCGGAGTGCGGCGCCGAGCATCCCAAGTGGGCCGGGCGCTGCGAAGGCTGCGGGGCCTGGAACACGCTCGTGGAAGAAGTGGTGCAGCGGCGGCCCGGCGCGCCGGCAGGGCGGCGGGCGGCGTCCACCCCATCGAGTGACCGACCGCCGGTCCGACTGTCCGAAGTCTCGACCGAGCGGCTGCCCCGCCTCCAGACGGGACTCTCGGAACTCGACTACGTGTTGGGCGGCGGGATCGTGCCCGGTTCGCTGGTCCTGATCGGCGGCGAGCCGGGGGTCGGGAAGTCCACGCTCCTGCTCCAGGCCGCGGCGCGCCTCGAGGCGCGGGGCGTCCCCACGCTCTACGCCACCGGCGAGGAATCGGTGGAGCAGGTCCGGCTGCGGGTGGACCGCATCGAGGAAGACGCCGGCCGCGTCCTGGCGCTGGCCGAGGTTCGCGTGGACGTGGTCATCGCCCAGTCCGCCGCCGTCGGCGCCCGCGTCGTGATCGTGGATTCCATCCAGACGACCTATGCGGACGAGCTCGAAGGCGCGCCCGGCAACGTGGGGCAGGTGCGCGAATGCGCCGCGCGGCTGATGCGCTTTGCCAAAGCCTCGGGGACCGCGGTGGTCCTGGTGGGCCACGTGACCCGCGGCGGCATGATTGCCGGCCCCAAAACGCTCGAGCACGTCGTGGACACGGTCGTCTACTTCGAGGGCGAGCCCGCCAGCGGCTTCCGCGTGCTGCGCGCGGTCAAGAACCGGTTCGGCTCGGTGGACGAGGTCGGCATCTTCGAGATGACCTCGGCCGGGCTCATCCCGGTCGCCAACCCGTCAGCGGCGTTCGTGGCCGGCCGGTCCGCCGAGACCGCCGGCACCGCCGTGACCGCCATGATGGAAGGCACGCGGCCCGTCCTGATCGAGATCCAGGCGCTCGCCGCCAAGGCGGGATTCGGGACGCCGCAGCGCGTGGCCACCGGGCTCGAACAGAAACGGCTGGCCGTGCTGCTGGCGGTGCTGGAGCGGCGCGGCGGGTTTCCGTTCCACGACCTCGATGTCTTCGTGAACGTTACGGGGGGCGTGCGTCTGATCGAACCCGCCTCCGACCTGGCGGTCGTGGCGGCCCTGGTGTCGAGCGTGGCGGACCAGCCGCTGCCGGCCGATGCCGTGTTCCTGGGCGAGGTGGGGCTCGCCGGCGAGATCCGTCCCGTGGGCGCCACCGACCGCCGCCTGGCCGAGGCGCAACGCCTGGGATTCCGCCGCGCCTTCGTCTCCACCCGCACCAAGAGCCACGGCCAGATCGAGCTGGTGCCGCTCGCCCATGTCGCCGACCTCGCCGCCCGACTCGCCGCCTGACGTGGGTGTCCTCCTGCCCGCCGCCGGCAAGGGCGAACGGGCGGGCGATGGCGTGCCCAAACAGTTCCGCTGCATCGCCGGCGTGCCGATGCTGCTCCGCGCCATCCGGCCGTTTGCGTCGCACCCGCGCGTGAAGGAGATCGTGGTGGCGCTGCCGGCCGAGCACGCGTCCGCGCCGCCGGACTGGCTCTCGGCCGTGGTGGGCCACCACCTGCGGGTGGTGGCGGGAGGCGCCACCCGCACGGCCTCCGTGCGCAGCGCCCTCCAGGCGCTCGATCCCGCGTGCGGCATCGTCCTGGTCCATGACGCCGCCCGACCGTTCGTGTCGGCCGCGGAGATTGACGCGGTGATTGCGGTGGCGGAACAGGGAGCCGGCGCGCTCCCGGCCGTTCCCGTGAGCGATACCCTGAAGCGCAGCGACGACGGGCGTCAGGTGACGGCGACCCCGTCCCGCGCGGGCCTCTACCGGGCGTTGACACCGCAGGGATTCCCCCGCGCGCTCCTCGCCGCCGCGTACGCGGCGGCCGGCGACGCGCTGGACGCGACCGACGACGCCGGCCTGGTGGAGGCGGCGGGCGGGCGGGTCGTGCTCGTGCCCGGCCGGGCCACCAACATCAAGGTGACCACGCCGGACGACTTCGAGCTGGCGGAGGCGCTCGCGCGGCCGTGACCGTGCTCCCGTTCCTCACCCGGGAAGACCGCGCCACGGCGGTCCCGGCCGTGCGGGCGCACCTCGCCGGCGGCGGGCTGTTGGCCTATCCCACGGAGACCGTGTACGGGCTCGGCTCGCGCGCCCGGGAGGCGGACGTCGCGGCACTGTCGGCGTTGAAGGGTCGTGATCCCGGCAAACCGTTTCTCCTGCTGGTGGCGAGCCGCCAGATGGCCGAGCGTGCCGGGCTCGTGTTCTCCGCGGCGGCCAACGCCCTGGCCGAGGCGTTCTGGCCCGGACCCCTGACGCTGATCCTGCCGGGTGGCGGGCGCCTGCCGGCCACGTTGTGCGGCCCGGAAGGGGGATTTGCCGTGCGCTGGACCTCCCACGCCGGGATCGCGCGGCTGATCGAGGAGCTGGGTGAGCCGCTCACCTCGACGTCCGCCAACCGCCCCGGCGGCCCCACCGCTCCGGGGGTCGGGGCCATCCAGGACCTGTTCGCCGACGCGATTGCCACGGGCACGCTGCTGATCCTGGACGGCGGCGTGCTGGGGAACGTGCCACCCTCGACGATCGTAGACTGCACGGGACCGCGGGCGCGCCTGGTGCGTGAGGGCGCGCTGCCGCGCGCCGAACTTCAGGGACGCGTGGGGAGGCTGGCGCCATGACCCGCGTCCTCTTCGTCTGCACGGGGAACGTCTGCCGTAGCCCGCTGGCGGAGGCGTTGCTCAAGCGCGAGGTGGACGCGCGGCGTCTCGACGGCGTGGAGGTCTCGTCCGCGGGCACCGGGGCGTGGGACGGCGCGCCGGCCTCGGAGGGGGCCTACCTCGTGGGACTCGAGCACGACCTCGACCTGTCCGGCCACCGCGCGCGCCTGCTGACGCGCGAGATACTGGCGCAGGCCGACCTCGTGCTCACCATGTCGCGCCATCACCGGGCCCGGGTACGCGAGCTGGACCGGGACGCCCGGGTGTTCCTGCTCGGCGAGTACGCGGGGCGCACCGGCGGCGCCGAGGAAGTCCCGGACCCGTTCGGCGGCGAGCTGGAGACCTACCGCCAGACGTACGCCGACCTCGATGAGCTGATCCGCGTGGCCGCCGGCCGCCTCCGATCCGAGACCGATGCTACGGGTTCGGGGAACTAGCCGCGTCCTCGCCGTCCTCGGCGACCCGGTGCGGCACTCCATCTCGCCCGAGATGCAGAATGCCGCCATCGCGGCGCTCGGCTTGAACGCCGTGTACGTGCCCTTGCACGCCACCCCGTCCGCGCTCGCGGCCACGCTCGAGACCTGCACGGCGCTCGGGATTGCGGGCAACCTCACCGTCCCGCACAAGAAAGCGGGCGCCACGCTCATCCCGGACCTCACGGACCTGGCCCGGGGCCTCGGAGCGGTGAACACGTTCTGGGTCGAGAACGGACGGCTCCGTGGCGACAACACGGACGTGCAGGGGCTCTCCGCCGTCCTGGCGGCGCTCGACGCACCCGGCCCCTGGCTCCTCTGCGGCACGGGAGGATCGGCCCGGGCAGTAGCCGCGGTGGCCGGCGCCACCGGGACCCCGCTGCTCGTGCGTTCCCGGACCGCGGAGCGGGCAGCCGCGTTCTGCGCGTGGGCCCGGACGCTGGATACACCACCCGACGCCCGGCCGGACGAGGGCGCCACGGCCGCCACGGTGATCAACGCTACCCCGTGCGGCCTCGATCCCGCGGACCCCCCTCCCGTGCCACCCGAGCGCCTGTCGGGCACGGGCGTGGCCCTCGACCTCGTGTACCGGGCCGGCGAGACGGCGTGGGTGCGTGACTGCCGCGCCCGCGGTCTGCGGTCCGCGGACGGCCGCGAGCTGCTGCTCCATCAGGGCGCCGCCGCGTTCGAGCGATTCTTCCCTGGCCAGCGCGCACCCCGCGAGCAGATGCGGGCGGCCATCCGACGCGCGCTGAGCGGGTGACGGAAGCGCGGCTCCGGGCCCTCGAGCGGCTGCTCCTCCCGAACGCCTGCGTGGCGTGTGAGGGGAGCGTGGCCGAGGACGACCCCGACGGGCTGGTCTGCGGTCTCTGCCGCTCGCGGGTCCGGGCGGTCGGGACCGGCTGCGCGCGGTGCCAGCAGCCGCTGCCGCTCATCGGTCCGTGTCGCTTCTGCGCCGACTGGCCGGAGGTATTGCGGACCGCCCGGAGCGCCGTCTGGCTTGACGCCACGACCCGGCCCATCGTCCATCACCTCAAGTATGAAGGGCTGGCCCGGGCCGGTACCGACATCGCCCGCATCATGGCCCGGGTGCTCCCGCCGCCCGCAGCGGGAATCCTGGTGCCGGTCCCGCTGGCCCCGCGCCGCCGCCGCCAGCGGGGCTACAACCAGGCCGCGGCCATTGCGCACGCGTTGGGCGCACGCTGGCGGCGGCCGGTGGCGGAGCGCGTCCTGCGCCGGGCCCGCGATACCGGCACGCAGACGGCGCTGAGTCCCGCGGAGCGCCTGCGGAACATGGCGGCCGCGTTCGACGCCAGCGGACCGGAGGCCGTTGCCGCGCCCGCGCGTGATGCCGCCGACGCCACGATTATATTGGTGGACGACGTGCTCACCACGGGTGCGACGCTCGTGGCCTGCGCGACGGCGCTGGGCGAAGCTGGGTGGCCCGCGGTGGATGCCGTCACGTTCGCACGCGCCATGCCGTACGAGCTGCGGGTGCCCTGACCGGCCACCGCGACGCTCCTGGATCACACGCACACTTCAACACGCGAAAGCGGGGATGCCAATGCCGGTGCGGATCGCCATCAACGGATTCGGTCGGATCGGTCGGAACGTCGTGCGCGCCATGATCAAGATGAAGCAGAGCGGCGCGCTCGAGCTGGTGGCGGTGAACGACCTCACCGACTCGAAGACGCTGGCCCACCTCCTCAAGTACGACTCGGTCCACGGGCGCTTCCCCGGCGAGGTGCGCCACGACGCCGACGAGATCTTCGTGAACGGCAAGGGCGTCCGGGTGCTGGCCGAGCGGGACCCCGCGAAGCTCCCCTGGAAAGACCTCAAGGTGGACCTCGTGCTGGAGTCCACGGGCCTCTTCACGAGCCGGGAGAAGGCGGCGGCCCACCTCGCGGCCGGCGCCCGGAAGGTCGTGATCAGCGCGCCCGCCAAGCAGGAGGACATCACGATCGTCTACGGCGTGAACCACGACCAGTACGATCCCGCCAAGCACCACGTGGTGTCGAACGCCTCGTGCACCACCAACTGCCTGGTGCCCGTGGTCAAGGTGATCCGCGACGCGTTCGGGTTCGAGCGCGGGTTCATGACCACCATTCACTCCTACACCAACGACCAGTCCATCCTCGACCTGCCGCACAAGGATCTGCGGCGGGCTCGTGCGGCGGCCATGAGCATCATTCCCACCACGACCGGCGCCGCCAAGGCCACGGCATTGGTCATTCCGGAGGTGAAGGGGAAGATTGACGGCGTGGCGCTCCGCGTGCCGACCTGCGACGTGTCGGTCGTGGACCTCACGTGCATCGTCACCAAGGCGACCTCGATCGAGGAGGTCAACGCGACGTTCGGGAAAGCGGCGGCCGCCGGCCCGCTCAAGGGCGTGCTCGCGGTGAGCGACGAGCCCCTCGTGTCCGTGGACTACATCGGCGACATGCACTCCAGTACCGTGGACCTGCCCAGTACGAACGTGATTGACGGCACCTTCGTGCATGTCTCGTCGTGGTACGACAACGAGATGGGGTACTCCGCGCGCTGCGTGGACCTGCTCGGCTACATGGCCACGCGGCTCTGATGGCCCGGAAGAACCTCGACGCCCTCGCGTCGCAGCCTCTGGAAGGGCTACGCGCGCTGGTGCGGGTGGACTTCAACGTGCCGCTGAAGGACGGGCGCGTGACCGACGCCACCCGGATCGAGGCGGCTTTGCCCACCATCCGCTGGCTGCGGGAACGCGGCTGCCGGGTCGTGTTGCTCTCCCACCTCGGCCGACCCAAGGACGGGCCGGATCCCAGGTACTCGCTGGCGCCGGTCGCGAACGCCCTGGAGTCGGCACTCGGCATCCCAATCGCGTTCCTGGCCGATCCCACGGCCGACGACGCGCCCCGGGCCACCAAGCAGCTCAGGCGCGGCGAGGTGGCGCTCGCGGAGAACACGCGCTTCTATCCGGGCGAGGAGCGGAACGACCGCGCGCTGGCCGCGCGCTTCGCCGCGCTGGGGGACTTCTACGTCAATGACGCGTTCGGGTCGGCGCACCGCGCGCACGCATCCACGGAGGCGGTGGCACACCTGCTCAAGCCCGCGGTGGCGGGCTTCCTGATGGCCCGGGAGCTGGCGTACCTGGGCCAGGCGCTGGAACAGCCGGCCCGCCCATTCGTGGCGGTCCTGGGCGGCGCCAAGATCTCGGGGAAGATTGACGTCATCGAGCACCTCCTGCCGCGCGTGGACGAGGTCCTGATCGGCGGCGCCATGGCCTGCACGTTCTTCAAGGCCCTGGGGCTCGAGACGGGCACGTCGCTGGTCGAGCCCGATCGTGTGGACATGGCGAAGGGACTGCGCGAGCGCGCGGGTGCCAAGCTCGTACTGCCGTCGGGCGCGGTCGTGGCGCAGGCGCTCGCACCGGACGCGCCGACCAGGTCCGTGGCGCGGGACGGGATTCAGCCCGGCTGGGCCATGTACGACGTGGACGAGGCCACCCGGAACGACTTCGGGACCCGCATCGGTCGCGCGAAGACCGTCATCTGGAACGGGCCGATGGGCGTCTTCGAGACGCCGCCGTTCGATGCGGGCACGCTCGCGGTGGCGCGCGCCCTGGCGGAGGCGACGGAGCAGGGCGCCGTGACGGTGGTGGGCGGGGGCGATTCCGCGGCGGCGCTGAGCGCCGCCGGCCTGAGCGAGGCGGTCACGCACGTCTCGACCGGCGGCGGCGCGTCGCTCGAGTTCCTGGAAGGAAAGACGCTCCCCGGCGTCGCCGCCCTGGACGACGCATGAGACCGCTCATCTTTGCCGCGAACTGGAAGATGCACCACGGCCCCTCGGCGGCCCGGGCCTTCCTCGACCGTTTTCTCGCCGAGTACCACGCCGCCGATGGGCGGGAGGTGTGGTTCTTCCCCCCCGCCGTATCCCTGACGACCGTGGCGTCCGCGACGACCGCCACCCCCACCGTGCGCGTTGGGATCCAGAATGTCCACTGGGAAGCCACGGGCGCGTTCACGGGGGAAACCAGCGTGGCCATGGCCGCGGGCGCGGGTGCGACGGCGGCGCTGGTCGGGCACTCCGAGCGCCGCCACGTGTTCGGCGAAACGGATGCCCAAACCGGCCTCAAGGTCCGAGCGGTGCTCGCGGGCGGATTGCTCCCGGTGCTGTGCGTGGGCGAGACCCTGGACGAGCGGGAGGGGGGAGGGACGCTGGCGGTCGTCCGCCGCCAGCTCGACGTCCTGCGCGGACTCGACGCGGCGGCCCTTGCCCGGCTGGCCATTGCCTACGAGCCGGTGTGGGCCATCGGCACCGGCCGAAACGCCACCCCGCGGGACGCGGCCGAGGTGCACGCCGCCATTCGCGAACAGCTCGCGGGCCTCGGCGCCACGGCGGACCGGCTGCAGATCCTGTATGGGGGCAGCGTGAAGCCCGAGAACGCCGCGGAGCTGGTGGCGGAAGCGGAGATTGACGGCGTGCTCGTGGGCGGAGCGTCGCTCGACCCCGCGTCCTGGCTTGCCATCGTGCGCGCCGGCGGCGATTGACCCCCCCGCTGGCCACGGGTATCTTGCGGCGCCTTTGAGAGATACGCGACGGACGCATCCATGTTCAAGTTCCTGCTGGCCATGCTGATCCTCGACGCGCTCCTGCTGTTCCCGGTGGTCCTGCTCCAGGCCGGGAAGGGCGGTGGCCTTGCGGCCATGGGCGGCGGGGCGTCCACGGACACCTTCTTGGGCGGTCGCCAGGCTGCCACGCTGCTCACCACCATGTCGTGGTGGCTTGGCGGGATCTTCCTGGTCCTGTCGCTTCTGCTGGCCGGGCTCTCGTCGCGCGGGGGGCAAGCGCGTTCCGTGCTCGAGGGACAGATCCAGGCGCCCGCGCCGGTCAACGTCCAGCCTCTCCCGCTCGACGTGGAGCCGGCACCCACGCAGCCCTCGCCTCCGCCGCAGAATCCGTAACCCGGTGCAGCCCGCGTACCTGCTGCTGGAAGACGGCGCGTGGTTCCCCGGAACGACGCGCCGTCCGCTTTCCGCCACCACCGGCGAGGCGGTCTTCACGACCAATCTGACCGGCTACCAGGAGGTCTTCACGGACCCCTCCTACCTGGGCCAGATCGTGGTCATGACGGCGCCGATGATCGGCAACTACGGGATCAACCCGGAGGATCTGGAATCGGGTCAGCCGCAGGTGAGCGGTGTCGTCGTGCGAGAGATGTCCCGCACGTACTCCAACTGGCGGGCCTCGGGCGGCCTGGACACATGGCTGGAGGAGAAGGGCATCCCGGTCCTGGAAGGCGTGGATACGCGCCGCCTGGCCCGCTACATCCGGTCCCGCGGGGCCATGCGGGCCGTGCTCGCCGAGGGTGGGGAGCCGGCCGGCGCGGCCCGCGAGGTGCTGGAGGCGAGCCCTCGCATGGAGGGGCTCGATCTCGCGTCACGGGCCACCGTGAACGCGGAACGCCGCGTGGGACCCACCAGCGGTCCCCGGCATGTCGTGGCGTACGACTTCGGGATGAAGGAGAACATCGTCCGGCTGTTCGTCGAGGCGGGGTGTCGCGTGACGGTGGTGCCGGCGCGCACGCCGGCGGCCCGCGTTCGCGAGCTCCGGCCCGACGGCGTGTTTCTCTCGAACGGCCCCGGCGACCCCGCGGCCGTGGAGTACGCGCTCCCCGAGATTCGCGCCATCGCGGAAACCGGGACGCCGGTCTTCGGCATCTGCCTCGGTCACCAGCTCCTCGGGCTCGCCTTCGGCGGGGAAACCGAGAAGCTCCCCTATGGGCATCGCGGGGGGAACCACCCGGTCCGAGACCTGGCGGATGGTCACATTCTGATTACGTCGCAGAATCACGGATTTGCAGTCAAGGGAAGCAGTAAGGTGGTCCCAGGTGCCACATCACTTGAGGTCACGCACCTTAACCTCAATGATGGCACCGTCGAAGGGATACGGCACCGCGAGCTCCAGGTTTTCGGTGTGCAGTACCATCCGGAGGCCGCTCCGGGCCCTCACGACGCGAGAGGGCACTTCCGTCAATTCGTCCAAGCTCTTGACAGTCAATAGGTAAGCTCCTATGTTGACCCCCCGGTTGCGTGCTGGCCGGCAGGTGGATTTGCCCGCACGAGACCTCGCGAAGGGGGATCAATGACGAAAGCCGATCTCGTCGAGCGGGTAACGGCGTCGATCGCTCAGACCGCGGGCCCCATGATCTCGAAAAAGGACTGCGCCCGGGTCGTGGACGCCTTCCTCGATGCGGTCAAGGTGGCGCTCGCCGAGCAGCACAACATCGAGATCCGCGGGTTCGGCACGTTCAAGATCCGGCGTCGCAAGACCCGCATGGCCCGGAACCCCCGGACCGGGGATCCGGTGGAGGTTGCCGCCCGGCCCGTGCCCGTGTTCAAACCGTCCAAGGAGTTGCGGCTGATGGTGGCCGAACCCACCGGCAACCACCAGTACGTGGACGCCGACGGTGACGACGACGACGATAACGACTGACCCTCCGGAGTCCCTTGCGAGCCCACACCCCGCCGCCACCAGCGGCGGGGTTTTTCTTGCGCGGTCCCGGTCGCTAGCTTTCCGGTGATGCACGCCATCCGCGTCCGATGCAGGCTCTTCGCCCGCTACGCGGAAGTGACGGGGGAGGAGGTGGTGGAGGTGGACGTGCCCGGTCCGGCAACCGTGGCGGATGCCATCGCGGCCCTGCGCGCACGGCTGGCGGAAGGGCATCGGCTGCCGGCCCGCCCGCTCGTCGCCCGCAATCGGACCCACGCGCTCCTCACCGACCCACTCTCCGACGGCGACGAGTTGGCCCTCCTGCCGCCACTGGCCGGGGGATGACCGTGGCGCACGCCGTACGGGGCCCCCTCGACTTGGGGCAACTCGTGGCCCAGGTGTCGGCCCCCGACCGGGGCGCAACGGCATCGTTCCTCGGCACGGTGCGGGCCGGGCCCGACGACGGACCGGTGGTCCGGATCGAGTACACGGCCTACGAGGAGATGCTGGACGAGGAGTTCGACCGGATCACGGCCGAGGCGGAGGCCCGGTGGCCGGGAGCGGCCGTCGCGGCGCAGCATCGTCTGGGAAGCGTGCCGCTCGGCGACGCCAGCATCGCCATCGCGGTCGGGGCACCGCACCGGGCGGCCGCGCTCGACGCCTGCCGCTACGTGATCGAACAGGCCAAGCACTGCCTGCCCGTGTGGAAGCGGGAGATCCTCGCGGATGGGGCCACGAGGTGGCGGGACAACGATGGCGGGCAGGTGCCGGCCGAAGGGCCGGGCACCGTGGAGCCCTAGGATGGCGCTGTCGGTGGCCCTGATCGAGCCGCAGATTCCCCCCAACACGGGGAACATCGCCCGGCTCTGCGCGGCCGCCGGCACCGCACTGCACCTGATCGGCCCGCTGGGGTTCTCCCTGGACGACGAGCAGGTCCGTCGGGCGGGGCTCGATTACTGGCCGGACGTGGACCTCTGGATACACCCGCACTGGCGGGCCTTCCGCGAGGCGGTCAGCCGCGACCGCTGTCTCTACTTCTCGGCCCACGGAACGGCCTCCTACCTCGACGCTCCCTACACCCCGAACGCGGTGCTCCTGTTCGGGAACGAAACCGACGGCATGCCGGAACGCATCCGGGAGAAGCACCCGGACCGGGTCTTCCGTATCCCCATGCTGCCGGTGGTGCGCAGCCTCAACCTGGCGACCGCCGTGTCGGTGGTCGTCTACGAGGCGGCGCGACAGCTCGGCCTCGCCTTCGACGACGACGGGCGGCGGTCATGACCATCACTTCTCTCGTGTGGGTACTCCGATGATGCACAAGATCACCGTGGTTGGCGCGGGACATGTCGGGGCGACGCTGTCTCAGCGCGTGGCCGAGAAATCACTCGCGCGCGAGGTCGTCCTGCTGGACATCCTCGACGGGATCCAGGAGGGGAAGGCCCTCGACCAGTGGCAGGCGGGCCCCGTCGAGGGGTTCGACACGCGCGTGGTCGGGACGACGAGTTACGAAGTGGCCACGGGAAGCGAGCTGTTCCTGGTCACCGCCGGCATTGCCCGCAAGCCCGGCATGAGCCGCGACGATCTGGTGCGCACGAACGCCGAGATCGTCAAGACCGTGAGCCAGGAGATCAAGCAGATCGCGCCGCAGTCCACGATCATCGTGGTCTCGAACCCGCTGGACGTGATGTGCTGGGTCACCAAGCAGGTCACGGGGTTCCCGCGCGAGCGGGTGTTCGGCATGGCGGGGGTGCTCGACACCGCCCGGTACCGGACGTTCCTGAGTGATGCGCTCCAGGTGTCTGTCCAGGACATCCAGGCCATGGTGCTCGGCGGCCACGGCGATACCATGGTGCCGTTGATCTCCTACACCACGGTATCCGGCATCCCGGTCACCCAACTCATGGATCGGGCCAAACTCGACGCCATCGTGGACCGGACCCGCAAGGGCGGCGGCGAGATCGTCGCGTACCTCAAGACGGGCTCCGCGTACTATGCACCGTCGGCCGCCGCCGCGCAGATGGCGGAAGCCATGGTGCTGGACCGGAAGCGCGTGCTCCCGTGCGCCGCCTATCTCCAGGGCGAATACGGGATCACGGATCTGTACCTCGGCGTGCCCTGCAAGATCGGCAAGGGCGGCCTGGAGCAGATCATCGAGGTGGAACTGACCAAGGACGAGCAGGCGGCTCTCAAGAAATCGGCGGACTCGGTGAAGGAGATCATTGACGTGGTGAAACTGTAGCACGATAGCCGATGGCCGATGGCCGACCAACGTTCGGCTATCGGCTATCGGCCATCGTACTCCACACAGTTCCTTGGCGTCTCCCACAAGACGATCCTCGCGAGCCGCCCGGGCAGCTTCCCCTCGAGCTTGCGCCAGATCACCACCGCAATGTTCTCCGCCGTGGGGTTGAGGTCGCGGAATTCGGGGACGTCGAGGTTCAGGTTCTTGTGGTCGAAGGCCGCCAGGATGGTCTCCTCCGCGATCCGCTTCACCACGCCCAGGTCCGCCACGTAGCCGGTCCTGGGATCCACCTCGCCCTCGACGGAGATCTCCAGCTCGTAGTTGTGCCCGTGGTAGTTGGGGTTGTTGCACGGGCCGAAGACCGCGCGGTTGTCGGCATCCGAGAGGGCGGGGGCGTGGAGGCGATGGGCGGCGTTGAAGTGCACGTGGCGCGTCACGGTGACGGTGGGCATGGCTGCAATGTACGGCGGGCGTGGGGGGGAAACGCAACGGGAGGGCGGGATCGCTCCCACCCTCCCGGCGTCGAAGGTCCAGGGCTCCTAGAACGTCACGGTCGCGTCGTTGGAGCAGGTACTCGTCCCGGCCTCGCAGACCCGGTACGTCTGCGAGCCGCCGCCGCGGACCCCGGTGTTGTCCGTGTGGACGCCGTCATTGGCGGTCGTCGTGATGAGCGCGTTGTTGCGATAGATGTCCACGTTGGTCGAGGTGGCCCCGGACCACGTGAGGTCGGCATGCTGCACGCCGCGAATCTTGTACCCGGTGGCGCTCAGCGCGAAGCCGCCGCCGCCCCCTGACGACACCGTGACGCTGGCGGACTCACTGTCGGAGGCGCCGTCGTCGTCGGTGGCCGTGAGCGTGACGGTGTAGGTCCCGCCCGCGGCGTAGGTATGCGATGGGTTTTGCTGCGCGGAGGAGGCCCCGTCGCCGAAGTTCCAGCTCCAGCCGACGACGGTCCCATCGCTGTCGGTGCTCGTATCCGTGAACCCGCAGCTCAGGTCGGTGCAGGAGAACGTGAACGAGGCGGTGGGTGCCCCGTTGGCTGGAGGGTCACCGCCGCCACCACTGCCAATGATGCCGTACAGCAGGTGGTTGTTGGCCGTATTGGACGACGACACGATGTTCTTCGTCGTGAGGTCGTACAGCGCGTTGCGGACCGTCGCCGCAGAGGCGCCCGGGTTGGCTTCGAGATAGAGGGCCGCCACGCCCGCGGTGTGCGGGGAGGCCATGGACGTGCCGCTGATGGTGTTCGTGGCCGTGTTGCTGGCGTTCCATGCCGAGGTGATGCTTACCCCGGGCGCGAACCAATCCACGCAGTTCCCGTAGTTGGACCACGATGCCTTGGTGTCGCTGCTGTTGGTCGCACCGATGGTCATGGCCTCCGGAACCCGCGCGGGGGAGTACTTGCAGGCATCCTGCGCCCGGCCCGCGATGTTGCCGTTCCCCGCCGCGACCGCGTACCCCACGCCGGACGCGATCGAGTTCTGCACGGCCTGGTCGAGTGAGCTGCTGGCGCCGCCGCCCAGGCTCATGTTGGCGACGGCCGGCGTCAGGGCATTGGCCGTCACCCAGTCCACGCCCGCAATGACGCCGCTCGTGGTTCCGGAGCCGCTGCAATCGAGCACGCGGACCGCCGTGAGGGCCACGCTCTTGGCCACGCCCCACGTGCTGCCCCCCGTAGTGCCGGCGACGTGCGTACCATGACCGTGGCAGTCGGTGCCGGTCCCGCCGAACGCGTCGAAGCCGAACGACGCCCGGCCGCCGAAGTCCGTATGGCTGTAGAGAATGCCGGTATCAATGATGTACGCCGTCACACCGGCACCGGTCTGGTTGTAGTTGTATGTCGCGTCCAGGGGCAAGTTGCGCTGATCAATGCGGTCGAGGCCCCAGGTCGCGTTGCTCTGGGTGCCGATCGCGTACATCACCTGATCGGCCTCCACGTACGCCACATTCGGGTTGCGGCGCAACGCCTCGGCCGCCTGCGAAGCGCCCTGGAACGCGAACCCTCTGAGCGCATGTTCGTAGGTGAACAGGAGCCGGCCACCCTGCGCGGCGACGAGGTCGCGCGCGGTCTGGGCGGGATCCCGCACGTTGTCGCGGAATACTACGATGTACTGGTCCGGGATCGCGCCGGGCGACGCCGCGAGGCTCGGGTCCTCGGGGACCGGCCGGGTGGAATCGGAACAGGCGGAAAGGGCGACAGCCACCACCGCCAACAACGGAAGGACCCTGCGCATCCCACACCTCCAAGAACGAGGAACAGACGCCGCCGGCGGGGCGCACCCCGCCGCCCGGCGGACATCAATCCGTCCTATCGAGACCCGCGTGAGGCGGTGCGGGAGGCTATGTGATGCTGGTACGCTCACGGTACCGGTTGCGGGGCCCGCTCGTCAAGAACCCGCGAAGGTTGACCTGACTCCCCCGCCGCGACTACCGTTGCCCGACCAACCGATGCCTGCACCTCTCGCATGGTCCGTGCCGCTCGCCGGCGCCTGCCTGGCCGTTCTGACGGGTGTCCTGCCCGCGCAGCGCACCCGGTTCGAGGCCGGATACGGGCCGTGGTTCCCGGCCAACGACTCGACCGCGCGGCTTTTTTCCGCCGGTGTCTCCCAGCCCCTGGCCGGGTTCTTGGGAATCGGCGTCGGACTGGTGCACGTGGCCCACAACCCGACGGCGGTAGGACGCACCGTCACCGGCGGTGAAGTCACGCTGCGGCTCGGCGGGCAGGAACGGGGATTCTACGCGGTCGCCGGATCCGGGATCGGGTTCCGGCACGGCTCGGGAAATCCGGACGCGTTCTGGAGCCTGGGCGCCGGGTACGGGGTTCGGCTCTTCTCGTCCATCTCCCTTGGCATCGAGGGACGCTACCGCGTGGAGGACACCGGGGTCGGGGGCTTCTGGCGCCTCGACGCCACCGACCGGAAGGGTGTCATGGCGCTCGCGCGCGTGAGCTTCCGCATCCCGGGAGCGGGCGCCACCGGCCAACCCGCTCCCGTGTCGAGCACACCGCGCGCGGCCGGCGAAGAACCGCCGTTGCCCGCGGCACCGTACGATGCCGCTCGCGCCGCCGGCGCCTCCGAAGAGGCGGCGCGCCTCACCGCCTCCGTCGTCGAAACGGCCCTCGCCGCCATGGGCGCACCGTACAATTGGGGCGGCACGGACCAGAACGGGTTCGATTGCTCCGGACTGATTCAATACGCGTACGGCCAGCACGGGGTGGTCCTCCCGCGAATCAGCCGCGATCAGATGCGGATGGGGAGGGCCGTGGACCGGCGCGCCGACGCGCTGCGCCCCGGCGACGTGCTTGGCTTCTCGGCCGATGGCTCGAGCCGGATCACGCACGTAGGGCTGCACGTCGGGGACGGGCAGTTCATCCATTCGTCGTCCACCGGGGTCAAGTTGTCGAGCCTTGGGGCGGGGGACCCGGACAGCCGCTGGTGGCGCGACCGATGGGTGGGCGTGCGGAGAATCGTTGAGTAGCGCGGGCGGGCGTGGTACGGGCGGGCCCTGGCCGGCGTGACGTTCGTGGCCGAGCCCCTCGTCGGGCGGTGGAGGCGGCGCACTTTCGCGGAAACCCTTGACGGGGCGGGGCGGCGCGTCATATTTCACATTGATTAGCACTCACTACTAGTGAGTGCCAACATTGTGTAACACCATCACGGACAACCAGTTATCAACGATGGAGGCTGTGGGCATGGCTAAAGGCAAGGTCAAGATCCAGCCCCTCGCCGACCGGGTCGTCATTCGACCGCTGGAGGAGAGCGAGCAGATGAAGGGCGGGCTGTATATCCCCGATACGGCCAAGGAGAAGCCGATGCAGGGCGAGATCATCGCCGTGGGGCCGGGGCGCATCGAGAAGGGGGCCAAGGTGCCGATGGAACTCAAGGTCGGCGACCGCGTCCTCTACGGGAAGTATAGCGGCACGGAAGTGAAGCTCGGCGATGAGGATGTCCTCATCATCAAGGAGTCTGACGTCCTCGCCGTTCTCGGCTGAGGCTCGGGAGGATAGCGATCCATGGCAAACGCAAAGGAACTGCATTTCGACATTGACGCCCGCGCGCGGCTGAAGCGGGGCGTTGATCAGTTGGCCGACGCGGTCAAGGTGACCCTCGGTCCCAAGGGCCGGAACGTCGTCATTGACAAGAAATTCGGCAGCCCGACGGTCACCAAGGACGGCGTCACGGTCGCCAAGGAAATCGAGCTGGCCGATCCGGTCGAGAACATGGGCGCCCAGATGGTGAAGGAAGTGGCGACCAAGACGTCCGACGTGGCCGGCGACGGCACGACGACGGCCACCGTGCTCGCCCAGGCCATCTTCCGCGAGGGGCTGAAGAGCGTCACGGCCGGGGTCAACCCCATGGCCATCAAGCGCGGCATTGACAAAGCCGTGAGCATGGTCGTGGATGAGCTGAAGAAGATGTCGGTGAAGACCTCGGGCAAGAAGGAAATCGCCCAGGTCGGCTCCATCTCCGCCAACAACGACCAGGAGATCGGGGACCTCATCGCGGACGCGATGGAGAAGGTCGGCAACGACGGCGTGATCACGGTCGAGGAGGCCAAGGGCCTCGAGACGACGCTCGAGACCGTGGACGGCATGCAGTTCGACCGCGGCTACTTGTCGCCCTACTTCGTCACCGACCCCGAGAAGATGGAAGCCATCCTCGAGGACGGGTACGTGCTGATCCACGACAAGAAGATCAGCGCCATGAAGGACCTGCTCCCGGTGCTGGAGAAGGTGGCCCAGACGGGCAAGCCGCTCCTCCTCATCGCCGAGGACATCGAGGGCGAGGCGCTCGCGACGCTGGTGGTGAACAAGCTCCGTGGCACCCTGAAGGTCTGCGCGGTCAAGGCGCCGGGCTTCGGGGACCGTCGCAAGGCCATGCTGCAGGACGTCGCCGTCCTCACCGCGGGCAAGGTGATCAGCGAAGAGATCGGCTTCAAGCTCGAGAACGCCGTGCTCGGCGACCTCGGCCGCGCGAAGCGGATCGTGATTGACAAGGACAACACCACGCTCGTGGATGGCGGCGGCAAGGGGAAGGACATCCAGGGGCGGATCCAGGAGATCAAGACGGCGATTGACAAGAGCACGTCGGACTACGACAAGGAGAAGCTCCAGGAGCGCCTGGCCAAGCTGGCCGGCGGCGTGGCGGTGATCAACGTCGGCGCCGCAACCGAGACCGCGATGAAGGAGAAGAAGGCGCGGGTCGAGGACGCGCTCCATGCCACGCGTGCCGCGGTGGAAGAGGGCATCGTCCCCGGTGGTGGCGTGGCGCTGCTCCGGGCGCAGGACGTCCTCAAGAAGGTGAAGGTGGCCGAGGACGACGAGCAGATTGGCGTGGACATCGTGCGCCGCGCGCTCGAGGAGCCCATGCGGATCATCGCCCAGAACGCCGGCGCCGAAGGCTCCATCGTCGTCGAGAAGATCCGGACGTCCAAGGACAAGGGCTTCGGGTACAACGCCCAGACCGACGCCTACGAGGACCTGGTGGCGTCCGGCGTGATTGACCCCACCAAGGTCACGCGGTCGGCGCTCCAGAATGCCGCCTCGGTAGCCGGGCTGCTGCTCACGACCGAGTGCGTGGTCGTCGAGAAGAAGGAAGAGGAGAGGGCGCCGGCCATGCCGCCGGGTGGCGGGATGGGCGGTATGTACTAGACGTGGTCTCGAGTCGGTAGTGCGCAGGGGGGCCCGCGGGTGGGCCCCCCTGTCGTTTTGCAACTACGGTCTCGCTTCCCGGCGGATTCGGGCGACGGTTTCCGGGTCCGCACGAAGCAAGCCCACGGCCGGCAGGCGGGCGAGCAGCTCCGCCCAGCCGTCATCCTGGCCGAAGGCCCTTCGGAACAGCGGGATCGCTTCGTCCACCCGCCCCAGGTCCGCCAGCGTGACCGCCACCCAGTAGATCAGCTCGCCATTCGTGGCGGAGTCGGGCAGCAGGTCCGAGGCGCGCCGGTACGCCGCCAGTGCGGAATCCACCTGGCCCACCGTCATGAAGTTGTCGCCCGCGGTGGCGGCTTGGTACGCCCGGGCCACGCCCACCAGCCGCCGCAGCTCGCCGAGCGGATCCGCGTGGTCGTCCACGCGGAGGTCGTAGAGCCGCTCCCACGGCTTGGCACCGGGGTTCCCACTCACGACCAGCAGGGCGGCCGACTGCCGGCCGCGAATGTCCCCGCCGGCCGCCTCCGCGGCATCCAGCGCGGCCAACAGCCGGTCGGCAAGCTCCCCGGCGGTCGTCTCGAACGCCCGAGCCATGGCCGGCCACACCCGGTCATTCCGCATCAGGTTGGCCTGGACCGAGAACCCGTGCCCGACGATCTGGCCCGCCGCGGGGATATCCCGCGAGCCCGTGTGGGCGGCGACGCGGCCGGCGGCGTCAATCATCGCCACCTGGCGGACCTGGCTGTCGGGATCGGCCCGGAGCAATGCGGCGAGCACCGCTGGCGCCGGAAGACCCGAGCGCATCAGGCTGAGGCCGCGCGGGCCGTACGCCGGCTCGATGAACGACTGGGTTGCCACCGCACCCACCCCGGGCTCGGCCCACGCCACCGCGCTGCCCACGCTGAACCAGTGCGACTGGACCGCCACCCCGATCTGGCCCGTCGCCGAATCCACGGCCACGATGGAATACGTGTGGGTGGGGCGGCGGGGTGACGCTTCCTGGCCGGCCGCCGGCTGGAGCGCAGCGAGGGCGAGGGGCAGGGCCAGGGCGGAAGGACGCAACCGGTGCATACAGACCTCGGGGCGGAAGGTGAGCCAGGTCACCTCGGTCGGGGCGGGGAACCCCTGCGGTCAGCGAGCGTACCCACGAGAGCGAACTGGAAGCATGGCCCGCCTTGCCGAGGGTGCATAAGTTATGACGATGCGTGTTCTTCTGCTGGTAGCCGCCGCGTTGGCGCTGCCGGCCGGCCAGGCCACCGCGCAGCGCGTCCCCCGGCTCGAGGGGACCTGGAAGGCCGAGACGCCGGACGGCCCCCAGACGGTGATCGTCCGGGCCGATTCATCCGCCAGCTTCGGCGACGAAACGGTTCGGTGGCGCATCGTCGCCGACTCGATCTTCCTCGCGCTCGGCGACGAGTGGATGGTGTACAACTTCGCGCTGCGCGGCCGGCGGCTCACCCTGTCCGGCGGCGACCTCGAAGAACCCATCGTGCTCGATCGGGTGGGGCCCGCCTCGGCGCGCCCGGATAGCGTCCCGGTCCCCCCGGCCCCGCCCATGTCGCGCCGCGCGACCGCACCGTGACCCCCCGGCCCCGTGACTGACGGCGGATCGGCGCAACTCGGCGAGGCAGCGGCCACCGCCCTGACGCGCGAGCTGCGCGATTTCCTGATCCGCCTCTCCATCGCGCTGCACCGCTTCGCGATGTACCCCGACGATCATCCATCCCTCGAGCCCACCGTGGACCAGGTCATCGGACTGGTGAGCGAGCTGCTGTACGTCAGGCTCAGCCTCTCCCTGGGCGTGGCCCGGACCCAGCTCGTGATCGAAGGCGTCGCCACCGATCCCAAGAACCCCGTGCTGCTCGAGCTGGCCCAGCGCCTGCACCGTCACCACCTGGGCGCGATCACCCTCCGACAGGGCGTCGGCGCCGCGGAGCTGTACGGGTTCCTCCAGATCGTGGCCCGGGATCCGGACCACGCGGGTGGGCCGGTGGGGCTCAGCCCGGAGTTCCGGGCCATGCGATGGCCGCACATCTCCGCCTATCCCCTGAACTACGATCGCCTGCGTTTTCTGGAAGGCGACGCGCCGCCCGACGAGACCAACGAGCACCGCGTGTCGCGGACCCGGGCGGCGCAGCTCTGGCTCGGGCTGGCCCGCGCCGCGCTGGCGTCCGGCGGGGGCGACCAAGAGTCGGCGCCCGACGCAGACGACGAAGCGAACGAGGAGTATCTCGATGCGGACCCGAGCGTCGTGGCCAAGGCCATTGAGGGACGGCAGCGCGACGGGGCCTACGATCAGGTCATCGTGGGGTACATGCTGCAGATCGCGGACGAGCTGAAGGCGGGCCAGGCCACCGAATCGAGCGCCCTGCGCAAGCGCGTCTCGGACATGGTCTCCTCCCTCGACCGGCAGGCCCTGGCCCGCCTGCTGGCGATGGGTGGCGACGCCTCGCAGCGGCGGCGGTTCCTGCTGAACGCGTCGGAAGGCATGGCCGTGGATGCCATCGTGGACCTGGTCCAGGCCGCCGGGCAGGCGGGTGAGCAGACGGTCTCGCATGGCATGCTGCGCATGCTCCAGAAACTCGCGTACCACGCGGAGCGCAGCCCGGGCCGGCGCCAGAAGATGGCGGACGCGTCCGTCCGCGAACAGCTGCGCCGGCTCATCGCAGGCTGGTCGCTGCACGATCCCAACCCGGGAGCCTACGGCAAGGCGCTCCAGCGGATGTCGGTTGCGGCGCCCACGTTCGTCGCGTCCGCCGACGCTAGATTCACGACGGAGCCGCGGCGCCTCGTCGAGATGGCCCTCGAGCTCGACACCGTGGGGGAACCGGTCGAGCGCGCCGTGGACACGCTGGTCGAGCGGGGCGAACTGCCCTGGCTGCTGGAAGCGCTGCGCTTCGCGTATGCCCCCCGAGCGGTGGACGCGCTGCGCCGACGGGTAGCGCGGGTGGATCAGGTGGCGGTGGTCCTGTCCGACGATCCGATTGACTTCGCGTTGCTCGACGAGCTGGTCGCCGCCGTCGGCGTGGGGGCCGCCGACCCCCTCCTCGACGCGCTCGCCGAAGCGGACGCGGCCTCGACGCGGCGGGCGCTCATCAGTCGGCTGTCGAACCTCGGCCCGGGCATCGAACCGGCGGTCCTCCGCCGGCTCGACGACGACCGCTGGTACGTGGTGCGCAATCTCCTCGGGCTCCTGGCCGAACTGCCGACGCTCCCCATCGCGTTCGACCTCTGGCAGTTCCTCAAGCATGGGGACAGCCGTGTGCGGCGTGAGGCCATGCGGCTCCTGCTGCGCGAGTCCGATACCCGCGCGCGGGCCATCGTGACCGGCCTGCGGGACGCCGACGACCACATCGTCCGGCTGGTGCTGACGGCGGCCACGGAGCGGTGCCCGGATGCCGCCGTCCCGCTCGTCATCACGCGCGCCACCGCGGGCGCCAACGCCGACCAGCGCGTGGCCGCCATTCGGGTGCTCGCGGCCACCGGGCAGCCCAGCGCGCTGTCCACGCTGCTGCAGCTCACCGCCCTGCGCCGCCGCTTCTTCGGCGAGAAGCCACCGCCCAAGACGCCCGAGTACCTGGCCGCGCTCGCCGGTCTGCAGCGCTTCGCGGACGATCCCCGGGCGCGGGACGTGCTGGCGCTGGCCGCCCGTTCCCGCGACGCCGACGTGGCGCGTGCCTCCCGCGCGTTCCCCGGAGGCGACGAGTAACCGATGGCCGGCCCGGTCCAGATGCTCCATGGCCTCGCGCAGGCGCTCGCCACGCTGGCGCTGTATCCCGAGGGGCACCGCTCCCGGGAGCGCGCGCTCGACGCCCTGTACGGCCACGTCCAGGACCTGCTCGTCGAGGATGCGCGACCCACGTTCTCGTTCCTCGGCGGCGATGAGGTCGTCTACAACGATCTCCCGCTGCGGGAGATGCGGGGGTGGGACTGGAGCCGGCGGCTGGCCGAGATCGGCGTGCAGCGGCTCCAGTTCGATCGGACGCTCCAGCGCGACGAGCTCGAGGAGTTCCTCGACATGGTCCTCGCGCGGCTGGCACTGACCAGCCTCGACACCAGTGAGGCGCGTCAGACACGGCCGACCGGCATCCGCTACGGCGTGGTCGGCGTGGACGGCTCGGAGGAACTCCCCGGCACGGCGGCCACGGCCACGATCCGGTTCACGCTGGAGGACGAGGCCGACACGATCCGGTGGATCCACGGCGAGATGATGGACGGCCGCGCGCTCCCCCTCCTCGAAGCCGAAGCCGTCGTGCGCGGCCTGTCGGTGGCCATGCACGGCGATCGCCAGATCATGCTCCCGCTGCTCCGTCTCAAGGACTTCGACCAGTACACCACGACGCACTCCATGAACGTTGCGGTCCTGGCGATGGCGTTGGCCGAGTGGGTGGGCATGGGGGCGGGGGACGTGCGGGGGTTCGGCGTCGCCGGGCTGCTCCACGACCTCGGCAAGGTGAAGGTCCCGAAGGAGATCCTCAACAAGCCCGGGCGGCTCACGGCGGAAGAGCGGCAGGTGATGAACTCGCATCCGGCGGAGGGGGCCAAACTGATCCTCACGTCGGAACCGGAACTCGATCTGGCCGCGGTGGTGGCCTACGAGCACCACATCATGATCAACGGCGGCGGGTATCCCCGCTTCACGTACGAGCGCGCCTGCCACCAGGCGAGCCGGTTCGTGCACGTGTGCGACGTCTACGACGCGCTCCGGACCACGCGGCCGTACCGCGACGCCTGGCCCTCCGACAAGATCCTCGCGTACGTCGAAGAGCGCTCCGGCGTCGAGTTCGACGGCCAGATCGCGCACGCGTTCACCCGGATGGTCACCGAGTGGGAGCGGGGATTGGCGGAGGTAACGGCGGAGGCGGAGGCGCTGCCGGAACTGTGGGCCGAAGCAGCCGTTCCGGAAGAGCCAGCAGCAACTGAGGCGCCTCCCGCAGTGTGAAGGCCGGCAGGGGTTCCCGCTGCCGCGCCACCAGCACGTGTCCCCGGAAGCCGCGGGCCCGCAGCGATGGCTCCACGGTGCGACGGGCCACCGCGCGGTCGTTGCACTGCTCGCTCACGTGCGCCAGGATCACCGCCTCGAGCACCGGCGAGCAGACTTCGGCCGCCAGCTCGGCCGCGAGCCGATTCGAGAGGTGGCCGGTCGAGCCGCCGATCCGCTGCCGGACCGACGCCGGATAGGGGCCGGTCCGCAGCATCACCTCGTCGTGATTGGCTTCGATCACGAGCACGTGGACGCCCCGCAGCAGATGCCGGACCGCCGCGGTCGGGCGTCCGAGGTCCCAGGCGACCCCGACTCGCCGGCCCTGCGCGTCCGTGACCGCGATCGCGACGGGCTCGCTGGCATCGTGCGGCGTGCGGGCGGCCTCGATGGTGAACGGCCCGATGCACAGCGCGTCGCCCAGCGGCGGCAGCAGCCGGGCGTCCGCCCGACCAAGGGAAAGGGCGGCGAGGGTGCCAGCCGTGCCAAGCAGCGGACAGCCGGCGCGTACGGCGAGTGCGACGGCGCCGCGCGCGTGATCCCCGTGCTCGTGCGTGAGCACGATGCCCGTGAGCGCGTCGAGCGGCAGGCCCGCGGCCTCCGCGCGCCGGGCGAGCGCCCGCGGGCCGAACCCCGCGTCCACGAGCAGCGTGGCGCCGTCGGCGTGGAACGCCACCGCGTTGCCGCGGCTTCCCGAGCCCAGCACCGCGAGCTTCACGACCCGGTGCCGAACCGGTAGGCGGCGGTGAGCGCTGCGGCGACGGCGTCGGTCACCTCGACGGCCCGCCGCGGCAGCACCCGCCGCGCCGTGGTGAGGAAGCCGTCGAGCGAGACCCGTTCCCCGGTGGCGCCCCACGCGAACGGCGCGGTTTCCTTGGGCGCGTTCGCCGCGCCGAAGACGTTGGCCCCGGTCCCCACGACGGCGCCGGTCGGCAGCAGCGTCCCGATGGCCGTCTTGGCGTGGTCGCCCAGCAGCGTGCCGAGCAGCTGCCGGCCGGTTTCGATCCGCGTGCCGGCCACGTCCAGCCGGACGGGCCCGTACGTGTTCTTGAGGTTCGACGTCGTGGTGCCGGCGCCGACGTTGGCCCAGCGCCCGACGACCGAATGGCCCACGAACCCGTCATGGGCCTTGTTGGCGTATCCGAAGAACACGGTCGTGCTCACCTCGCCCTGGACCTTGCAGCGCGGTCCGACGGCGCACCCGGCCACGCTGCCCCCCGCGATTTCGGATCCCGGGCCCACGTAGAGCGGCCCCTGGAGGCGGGTGCCGCTCCGCACGTACGCATGCTGCTCGACCACGATGGCGCCCGCACGCGTATCGAAGACCACTCCGGGCTCGACGCCGGCGCCCAGCAGCACGACCTCGTGCGGCTCCCCGAGCACGATCGAGCCGGGCGGCAGCGGATCGCCGCCTTCCCGCAGAAAGTCCGCCACATCGCCCACCAGCAGGTGCTCCAGCGCGGTGACGAGATCGAACGCACCATGGAGCCACATGCCCTCCACTTCGACGGGCGCGCCCGCGGCCTCCTCGCCGGTCCACTCGGCGCCGGCGGGCAGCCACCAGCCGGCAACCTCGTCTTCGTTGAGCAATCGGGCCGGCTCGCCGGGCAGGTCCGGCGGCACGCCGGCGGGCGCGAAGTTGGAGCGACCGACGATGGCCGGTCCGCGCACCGTCTCGATCCCCCGCGCGGGGGGCGCCCCGTCCTCGACGAACGCGTGGAGGTGCGGGGGGGCGAAGATGGCGGTGGCCGTCACGCCCGCGATCGCCTCCCATCGCTCCCGGATCAGCCACGCGCCCGCGCGCCACTCGGCCACCGGCCGGCTCACCTGGAACGGGGCCCAGGCGGGGGCCACCGTCGGATCGAGCAGGTAGAGTTCAGCCATTGGCATCCCCGAAAAGGTCGCGCACCCAGGGGGGTACGCGTTCCAGCACGTCCTTGAGCTGTGCGGCGCGCTCGCGCGTCGTCACCAGCACCCGCCCGTGCGCGCGCACCACCACGAGATCGCGGACACCATCCACCACCACCGGATCGCCGTCGGTCCACACGACCGTGCCCGCCGTGTCGCGGAGGAACGCCGCGCCCACGGTCACGTTGTCGGTGCCGGCCACGCCGCGCACGCGGCCCAGCGCGGCCCAGGTCCCGACGTCGTCCCAGGGAAACGCGCCAGGCACCACGGCCACGCGGCGGGAGCGCTCGAAATGCGAGACGTCCACGGCAATCGGGGTCACCGCGCCAAAGAACCCGGCCACGTCGTCCACGGCGAGCCGGTCGAGGTGGGGAGCCAGCTCGGGCGCGTGCGCGATCGTCTCTGCGACGAAGCGCCGGGCCGTCCAGGCGAACAGCCCGCTGTTCCACAGCGCGCCGCCGGCCACGAGTTGCGCCGCCCGTTCGGCCTCGGGCTTCTCCGTGAAGCGCGTGACCCGCCGGACGCCCGGCTCGAACTCCGCACCGGGCTCGATATACCCGTAGCCCGTGTCCGCGCGGCTGGGGACAATGCCCACGGTGACCAGAACATCGTGCCGCTCGGCCACGTCCAGCGCGCGGGCCGCCGAGGCGCGGAACGCGTCCGGGTCGCCCACCCACCAGTCGGCGTGCAACGCGAGGACCGTGGCATCGGGATCGCGCGCGTGGGCGGCGGCGGTGGCCCAGGCCAGCGCCGGAGCGGTGGACGCGGCCCGTGGCTCGGCCAGCACCTGGTGCGGCGCCAGGTGCGGGAGCAGGGCGCGCGTCCGCGCGACGTGCGCCACGCCCGTGACGATGAACACGTGGTCCGGCGCGATCAGTCCCGCGAGCCGCGTCACCGCCTCGACCAGCAGCGGCCGGTCACCCGCGAGCGGAAGAAACTGCTTGGGTTCGGCGGGGGTGGAGAGGGGCCAGAATCGGGTGCCGGATCCGCCGGCCAGGACCGCCGCCCACCGGCTCATGCGGCTAGCTCCGCGCGCTGCGCGTCACAGCAGCTTGGCGATGGCTGGCCGGTGCCGGCGGATTTCGAACAGCAAGGAGCCGACGTTGATCCTGGGATCAATGATGAGGGCGAGCAGCGCGTCCGGGGTCACGGCGGTGATCAGGGCGAGTCCGCCCTCGTACTCCACCACCCCGGTATCGAACGCCCCGCAGCCGACGGCGTCGCCGACACCGGCGCACGCGCTCACGAGCGCGGGTACGACGGCGGCCACGTTGTCGGAATCGAGGCCGTTGGTGGAGGCGGAGTCAATGGGCAGACCGTCCCGGCCAAGCACGATCGCGGCTTTCACGCCGCGTCGCCGCGCGAGCGCCTGCACCACGTCACGGATGGTCGGCATGCGCGCCAAGCTAGGCGCGGCCAAAGGGGAAGTCAAGCGAAAATACGTGGTTGACCCGCGTTTCGGCGGCCGCTAAGCTTCCCCTCGATCCATGCGCGCTATCTCGTTGCGGCATCGCCGCTTCTCGCCTCTGCTCGTCGTGGCCGCCGTGGCCTGCGGCGACGACGCTCAGCTGCCGCCCCCCCAGTTCGAAAACGTGGTGGATACGGCGGTCCTCTATGCGCTCACCGGCACGCCCATCGCCACCCCGAGCGGGTTCGACGGTGTCCAGGGAGTGACGGTCCGGACGGATCTGAACCGGCCGTTCGACTTCGCCGTGGATCTGGACGGCGCCAACGTGCTTCAACTCCTGCCGGCGGGGGCGCTCGGCTATGCGGCCGAGGCGGGACTCCTGATCGCCACGGAGTCCTTCGACGGGATCACCACCGCTCCGCTGGACGGGTACGTGCCGGACTCCGTGCGCGCCGCCGACGTGGGCACCGTGTTCGTGCTGCGCTCCCGCGCGAGCTCGGAGCTGTGCGGGCTGGGGGGCGTGCTTCCGCGGTATTCCAAGTTCCGCGTCGTCGCCATTGACCTGCCGCAGCGCGCGATCACGCTCGAGTTCCTGGTGGACCGGAACTGCGGGTACCGGGGGCTGGAGCCCGGGCTGCCCGCCGACTGAGCCGTGATTGACATCCGCGCCATTCGGGAGACGCCCGACGCGGTTCGCGCGGCGTTGGCGCGGCGACATCCGGACCTGGCGGACCGCGTGCAGGCGGCCCGGCGCCTCGACCAGCGCCGCCGGGAGCTGCTGGTGGAGGTGGAGCGGCTCAAGGCCCTGCGGAACACGCAGTCGGCCGAGGTCGCCCGACGCAAGAAGGCGGGCGAGGGCGCCGACGCGCTGCTCGGCGAGCTGAAGACGCTCAGCGACCGGATCAAGGCGTTCGATGCCGAGACGGCGGACGTGGATCGCGGGCTCGAGGAGATCCTCCTCCAGCTGCCCAACCCGCCGTTGCCGGACGTGCCGACCGGCGACGCGTCGGCCAACGCCGTGCTCCGGACCTGGGGCGCGCCGGCCGAGTTCGCCGTGCCCCCGAGGCCCCACTGGGACCTCGGCCAGGCGCTCGGCCTGTTCGATCTCCCGACGGGGGCCAAGATCGCGGGATCGGGCTTCCCCCTCTTTACCGGGGCCGGCGCCCGCCTCGTGCGCGCCCTCGCGAACTTCATGCTGGACCTGCACACCCGCGAGCACGGCTACCTCGAGGTCCAGCCGCCGCTCCTGGTGAACGCGGATTCCGCCCGAGGGACGGGGCAGCTCCCGGACCACGAACAGAACATGTACGTGACTGCCGACGGCTTCTACTTGATCCCCACCGCCGAAGTCCCGGTCACCAACATCCATCGCGACGATCTCCTCACCGCGGACGCGCTGCCCATCGGCTACGCGGCCTGCACGCCCTGCTTCCGCCGGGAGGCCGGCGCGCACGGCAAGGACACGCGCGGACTCATCCGGGTGCACCAGTTCGACAAGGTCGAGCTGGTGCGGCTCACCCGCCCGGAAGATTCGCCCGCCGAACACGAACGGCTCCTGGGCCACGCCGAGGAGGTGCTGCGGCGCCTGGGGCTCACGTATCGCGTGGTGCTGCTGGCCACCGGCGATCTCGGGTTCGCGAGCGCCAAGACGTACGACCTCGAGGTGTGGGCGCCCGGGGTCGGGGCGTGGCTCGAGGTCTCGAGCGCGAGCACGTTCACCGACTTCCAGGCCCGGCGCGCCAACATCCGGTATCGGCCGGCCGCGGGGGCGAAGCCCGCCCACGTGCACACACTCAACGCGTCCGCGCTGGCCTTTCCGCGCACGATCATCGCGCTCCTCGAGGCCGGGCAGCAGCCGGACGGGTCCGTGCTCCTGCCCGCGGCGCTGCATCCCTACCTCGGCGTGGAGCGGCTCACCCCGGGTGGCCGGTAAGCTCCGTCGTCGGGTCGCGCGCCACGGGCCCGAGATTGCCCTCGGGCTCGTGGTGCTGCTGAGCGGCGTTTCGCTCTGGCAGGCCTGGGACGTCTCCGACCACCTGCGCGACGAGGCGGCGCAGGCGTCGCGCATCTACGGCCGCGTCATTGCCGCCCTGAACGACACCGCGACGACCGCACAGACCGAGGCACTGCTCGAAGTGGTGCGCGAGATCGGCCGGACGGGACTCCCGGTCATCATCACCGACAGCGCGGGCCGCCCCACGGCCACGGAGAACCTGCCGGACGGCCTGGAGCGCGATACGGCCGCGCTCCGGCGTCTCGTGGCCGTCTTCGACGCCCGCCAGGTCCCGTTCGGCGTCCCGCAGGTGGGCCTGGTACACTACGGGCTGCTGCCGGTCGGTCGCCGCCTGCAACGGCTTGGCCTGCTCCAGCTCGGCCTGCTCGCCAGCGCGGTCGCGGCGGGGATCTGGGCCTACCGCGCGGCCGTGGACCGCGATCGCGACCGCCTCTGGGTGGCGATGGCGCGCGAGTCGGCCCACCAGCTGGGGACGCCCCTGATGAGCGCCAACGCCTGGGTGGACCGGCTGCTCGAGCGCGGACAGCACACCGGCGAGATCGCCGGCCACCTGCTCGCCGACCTGGACCGGCTGCAGCGGGTGGCCCAGCGGTTCGAGCGCATCGGCCGGCCGGCGCGCCGCGACCGCGTGGCCGTGGGCGCGCTGGCCGAGCGGGTGGCGGCGTACTTCGCTCCCCGGCTGCCCCGGCACGGGCACCAGGTGCGTTTCGCCGTGGACGCGCCCACGGCCGGCCCCATGGTGGAGGGGGACCCCGTATTGCTCGAATGGGCTGTCGAGGCGCTGGTCCGGAACGCGGTGGATGCGCTGAGCGGGCGGGACGGGACGATCACCGTCCGCGTCACCTGCGAGCCGGGTGCGGCCGAGTTGCGCGTGACCGATGACGGTCCCGGGATTGCGCCGGAGGTGCGCGGCCGGCTGTTCGAGCCGGGCGTCACCACCAAGA
>DASWHL010000089.1:0-29622 GCA_036398175.1 Gemmatimonadales bacterium | reverse complement strand
CACGTGGAACGCCCCCGCGGCAATGAACAGGATGTGATCCGTGCGCACGTAGCCGTAGCGCGTCGGCACGGTGGACCCCTCGACGATGGGCAGCAGATCCCGCTGCACGCCCTCGCGGGACACGTCGGGGCCCGTCTGGCTCCGCTCCCCGGCGATCTTGTCCAGCTCGTCAATGAACAGGATGCCGTGGTTCTCGACGCGGTCCAGCGCCTCGTTCACCACATCGTCCATGTCCACGAGCTTGCGCAGCTCCTCGTCAATCAGAATCCGGCGCGCCTCGCTGAGCCGGACGGTGCGCCGCTTCTTCCGCTTGGGGAGCATGTCCCGCAGCATCTCGGTGAAGTTGATGTCGGGGCCCTCCATGCCCGGGGGCTGGGGCATCATGTCGAGCATGGGCAGCCCTTCCTGCGTGACCTCCACCTCGACTTCCCGCTCCTCGAGCTTCCCGTCGCGCAGCAGCGCCCGGAGCTTCTCCCGCGTGCGGCGGTGCCGTTCGTCCTCGACCGTGACCGCCTTGGCCTCGCCGGTGGCCGACACCACGAACCGCTCCGGCCGCGACGCGTCCGCCGAGTCCGTCGCGACCGCCGCGTCCGCCGTGTCCGGCGGGGCGGTGGGCGCGGGGAGGAGCAGGTCGAGCAGCCGCTCCTCGGCGCGCTCCTCGGCCTGCGGGTACAGGTCGTCCTCCCGCTCGCCGCGCACCATCGTGATGGCCGCGTCCACCAGCTCGCGGACCATGGACTCGACGTCCCGCCCCACGTACCCCACTTCCGTGAACTTCGACGCCTCGACCTTGAGGAACGGCGCGCCCGCCAGCCGCGCGAGCCGCCGCGCGATCTCGGTCTTCCCGACGCCCGTGGGGCCGATCATGATGATGTTGTTGGGGACGATCTCGTCCCGGATCTGCTCCGGCGCCTGCGACCGCCGCCAGCGGTTGCGGATCGCGATGGCCACGGCTCGTTTCGCGGCCAGCTGGCCCACGATGTAGCGGTCCAGTTCCGCCACGATCTGGCGCGGCGGCAGCTCCTCGAGCCAGGGCAGCGGCTCGGGGGGCGGCGCCGACACCGGGGTCCCGGGCGCGGGCACGGATACAGCTTCGCTCATGGTCGCTCTTTCGGGGAGGGTCCCGCGCGACACGCGTGCCTGATCATGCCTCCGCCCCCAGCTCCACCACGGTCACGTTCCGGTTGGTGAACACGCAGATGTCCGCCGCGATCTCGAGACTCCGTTCCACGATCCCGCGCGCGTCGAGCGCGGAGTCGAGCAGCGCCCGCGCCGCGGCCAGCGCGAAGTTCCCCCCGGCCCCGATGGCCAGCAGCCCGTCGTCCGGCTCGATCAGCTCGCCGCTCCCGCTCAGCACGAAGCCGTGCGTGGCGTCCGCCACGACGAGCAGGGCCTCGAGCCGCCGCAGCACCCGGTCGCTGCGCCAGTCCTTGGCCAGCTCCACCGCGGCCCGGGGAAGGTTGGCGGGGAACCGCTGGAGCTTCTCCTCGAACTTCTCGAACAGCGTGAACGCGTCCGCCGCCGCGCCCGCGAATCCCGCGAGCACGGCCCCGCCGCCCAGGCGGCGCACCTTGATGGCCCGCGACTTCATGACGGTGTCGCCGACGGTCACCTGGCCGTCGCCGCCCATCACCACCCGGCCGTCCTTCCGGACGCAGAGGATCGTGGTGGAACGGATTCGAGGTCGCACGCGTGGTCTCCGGCGGGTGTTATCTGGCGCGCGGGTGCGCGGTCTCGTACACCCGCTTCAGGCGCTCGATGCTGGTATGAGTATACACCTGCGTCGTGCTCAGCGACCGGTGGCCGAGCAGCTCCTGCACGGCCCGGAGATCGGCCCCCGCATCCAGCAGGTGGGTGGCGAACGTGTGACGCAGCGAGTGGACCTTGAGGCCCGAGCGCGCGCCGAACGCGCGCAGGTGCCGCCGGACCGCGAGCTGGACGCCGCGCGGCGACAGCCGCGCCCCGGAGCGCGCGAGGAACAGCGCGCGGCGGTCGCCCCGCCCGCCGGCGAGCCCCGCCAGGTGCGCGTCGCGCGCCCGTTCGTAGGCCCGCAGCGCGCGGCCCGCCACCCGGCCCAGCGGCAGGATCCGCTCCTTCCGCCCCTTCCCCCGCACCTTTACCTGTTCGGCCACGAGGTCTACGTCCGCGAGGTCGAGCCCGGCCAGCTCCGCCAGGCGCATTCCCGTCCCGTAGAACAGCTCGAGGATCGCGAGGTCCCGCGCCTCCTGGAACCCGCCCCGCGCGGCCGCCCGCTCCGCGACGGCGAACAGCTCCTCCACCTCGGAGCGCGCGAGCACCGCCGGCAGCCGCCGCTCCGGCTTGGGCAGCCGCAGCCCGCGCGCCGGATTGGCGGTGAGACCGTGCCGGGAGCCCAGGAACCGATACAGCGTCCGCAGCGCCGACACCGCCCGCGCAATGGACCGCCGGCCCAGCCCGCGGCGCGCCAGCTCCCCCATGAAGCTCCGCAGCGCGAGCCGATCCACTCCCGCCCAGTCCCAGGGCGCCGCGAAGTACCCGTCGGCGAACCGCTGGAACAGCGTGAGGTCGCGCCGATAGGCACGGACCGTGTGCGGCGAGTCGTTCCGTTCCTTCGCGAGGAACTCGAGGAACTCGGCGACCTCCGGCCGGAGCGCCGCGTCGCCGGTCACGCGCGCACCGCCGTCAGCTCGTCGGCAAACGCCTCCAGCGCCGCGAGGCTCCGCTCGGCCAGTCGCTGCTTCCGCACCCGCTTGTCCCGCGGCGGCGCGGGGAGGGGTGGCAGCAGGCCGAAGTTGGCGTTCATCGGCTGGAAGTGCCGCGGGTCCGCACCGTGCACATACCGGAGCAGTGCACCCAGCATCGTCTCCGGCGGCGGGAGCACGGCCGGCGCGCCCGCCAGGATCCGGGCGAGCGTGAGGCCGGCAAACAACCCGGTGCCGAGGGACTCCGTATAGCCCTCGACGCCCACCAGCTGCCCCGCGAACAGGAGCCGCGGATCGTCGGGCGCCGAGAGCGGTGCCGCGAGGGTGGCCGGCGTGTTGAGATACGTGTTCCGGTGCACGCTGCCGAACCGCAGGAACTCGGCCTCCGCCAGGCCGGGGATGGTGCGGAAGATGCGCTGCTGCTCCGGAATCCGGAGGCGCGTCTGAAAGCCCACCAGGTTCCACATCTGCCCGGCCCGGTCCTCCTGCCGGAGCTGGACCACCGCGAAGGGCGGGTGGCCGGTCCGCGGATCCGGCAGGCCCACCGGCTTCAGGGGGCCGAACCGGAGTACGTCGTCACCGCGGGCCGCCATCTCCTCGACGGGCAGACAGGCTTCGAAGTACGGGACGGCGTCGAACTCGTGGCCGCGGAACTGTTCGCCCTCCCGCAGGGCCGTCAGCAGCGCACCGTATGCCTCGCGCGTGAGCGGGGCGTTGAGGTAGTCGCGGCCCTCGCCCTTCCCGTAGCGCGACGCCCGGAACAAGCGCGCATGATCCAGGGAGTCCGCCGAAACGATGGGCGCGATGGCGTCATAGAACGCGAGCGCCCCGGTGCCGAGCCGCTCGGCCACGCACCGGGCCAGCGCGTCGGACGTGAGCGGCCCCGTGGCGACGATGCCGGGCGACGGCAGCTCCGTCACCTCGCCGCGCTCGACCGTGATGCGCGGGTGCCCGGTCACCTGGGCCGTCACCGCATCGGCGAACACGGCTCGATCCACGGCGAGCGCCGTGCCTCCCGGCACGCGCGCCGTGTCCGCCACCCGCAGCAGCAGGCTCCCGAGGCGGCGCAGCTCGGCCTTGAGCAGGCCGTGCGCGTTGGTCAGTTCCGTGGACTTGAACGTGTTGCTGCAGACGATCTCGGCCAGCCGGTCGGTCTGATGGGCGGGGGTGCGCACCAGGGGGCGCATCTCCCGCAGGCACACGTCGTACCCGCGCTCGGCCAGCGCCCAGGCGGCCTCGCAGCCCGCAAGGCCCCCGCCGACCACCGTGACGATCACGCCCCGACGGGCGTCGTCGCCCCCTCCTCCGCGGCGAATTCCGTCTCGCACGCGAGACACCGCCGGTACTCGCCACGGGCCTTCGTACTCCGCATCTCCGCCCCGATGTATCCGCAGGACGGACACGCCACCGGCGTGGGCCGGTACCACGTCGAGAAGTCGCAGTCGGGATACCGCGAGCAGCCGAAGAACGACCGGCCGCGCTTGGTGCGCCGCTCCGCGAGTTCGCCGTCCTTGCACTTGGGGCACTTGACCCCGAGCGGAATGGGCCGGGTGGTCTTGCACTCCGGATACCCGGTGCACGCCAGGAACTCACCGTAGCGCCCCGTCTTGATCACCATGGGGCGACCGCAGGTCGGGCATTTCTGGTCCGTCGGCCGGTCCGGGGCTTTGTCCCGCTTCAGCGGCTTGGTGAACTTGCACTCCGGATACAAAGAGCACGCCACGAACGGACCGAACCGGCCGGACCGCACCCGCAGCGTGCCCTTGCCGCACTCGGGACAGGTCTGGCCCTCGACGTCCGAGACGTCGTGCGCCTCCCGGATCATGGCCTCGGGGTCAATGGCCTCCAGCGCCTTGGCAAAGGGACCGTAGAAGTTCTTCAGAACGTCGGTCCAGGCGATGCCGCCTTCTTCGACCTTGTCCAGCTCGTTCTCCATCTCCGACGTGAACTCGACGTTGAAGATGTCCGGGAACCGGGACACGAGGACGCGCGACACGGTCTCGCCGAGGGACGTGGGCTGGAAGCGCCGCTCCGCGAGCGTGACGTAGTCCCGCGTCCGGAGCGTCGAGATGATGGAGGCGTAGGTGCTCGGCCGGCCGATCCCGCGCTTCTCCAGCTCCTTCACCAGGCTGGCCTCGCTGTAGCGGGGCGGCGGCTCGGTGAAGTGCTGGTTGGGCGTGATCTCCCTGACCTTGGCCTCTTCCCCCTCCTCGAGCGCCGGCACCGGCTTCAGGTCCTCGAGCGTGCGCCCCTCCTCGGCCTCGTGCCCCTCGTGGAACACGGCGTGGTAGCCGTTGAACGTCACGACCGACCCGGTGGCCCGGAACAGGTACTCGCCCACCTGGAAGTCAATCGTGGTGGTGTCGTACACCACCGGCGCCATCTGTGACCCGACGAACCGCTGCCAGATGAGCCGGTAGAGCTTGAGCTGATCGGGCGAGAGCGCCTTCTTGAGGTCGTCGGGGCGGCGCCAGACGTCGGACGGCCGGATGGCCTCGTGCGCATCCTGCGCCCGGGCCGCCTTGCGGCCGGGGAACGTGTTGGGCTTGGCCGGCAGATAGTCCGGCGGGAACTCCTTGGCGATGTACTCCCGCACGGCCTCCAGGGCGACTGGTGCGACGCGCGTGGAATCCGTGCGCATGTAGGTGATGAGACCGACGGCGCCTTCCTTCCCCACCTCGACGCCCTCGTACAGCTGCTGGGCGGTGCGCATGGTCCGCTGCGCGGAGAAGCCGATCTGCTTGGCGGCTTCCTGCTGCAACGTGCTGGTGGTGAACGGCGGCGGGGCGTGCTTGCGGCGCTGCCGCCGGGTGACGGCCGAGACCACGAACGGCTTGCCGGTGACCGCCTTGACGACCTTCCGGGCCGCCTGCTCGTCCGGCAACTCGGGCCGGTGGCCCCCGATCTTGTGGAGCTTGGCCTGGAACTTCTTGCGGCGGGCCTCGAGGTCCACCTCGATGCTCCAGTATTCCCTGGGCGTGAACGCGCGGATCTCGCCCTCGCGCTCGCAGATCAGGCGCAGCGCCACCGTCTGCACCCGCCCCGCCGACAGGCCGGTCTTGATGGACTTCCACAGGAGCGGGCTGGCCTTGTACCCGACGAGGCGGTCGAGAATCCGCCGCGCCTGCTGCGCGTCCACCTTGCGGTCGTCAATCTTGGTCGGGTGCCGGATGGCGTCCCGGACGGCGTCCCTGGTGATCTCATGGAACAGCACGCGCCGGACCCGCGGGGCGGCGCCCAGCTGGTCGGCCACGTGCCACGCGATGGCCTCGCCTTCCCGATCCGGGTCCGTGGCCAGGTAGACCGCGTCCGCCCCCTTGGCCGCCTTCTTCAGCTCGGCGAGCGTCTTGCCCTTGCCCCGGATCGTCACGTACTTGGGGGCGAAGTTCTTGTCCACGTCCACACCCAGCTCCCGCTGCGGCAGGTCGCGCAAATGGCCGACCGTGGCCTTGACGGTGAACTGCTTGAATTCCCCGCCCAGGTCCTTCAGGTACTTGCCGACCGTCTTCGCCTTGGTGGGCGACTCCACGACGACCAGGGCGCTCTTCGCTTTGGCCATAGCTCCTCATCACGCTCGACGACCCGCGACCCCCAGGCTGTGCCGGCGCCGTCAACCACCACTCAACGCATCCGCCGCCAGAGACCCGAACGGCCCAGGGGGGACAGGGAGTCCCCGCTAGGCCGACATCACATCACGTTGAAATGACGCAACTTCCACGTGCCGTCGCGCTAACTCGTGCTTTCCGGGACCGCGGGCATAATTACCACCCCCCTGCGGATCGCGCAAGCGCGACCACGGCGGCGGCGACCTCGCGTGGCGGCCGATCGTCGGTTGCCACGGTCGCCTCCGCGCCCTCGTAGAAGGCCGCGCGCGTGAGAGCGAGCCGGTCGAGCTGCACGGCCATGTCCCCCGCGAGGAGCGGCCGGTCGCGGGTCCCTGCCAGTCGGCGCGCCGCGGTCTCCGGCGCGCACGCCAGATGCACCGTGACCGCGCGATCGCGGGCGCCATCGAGGTTGCCCGGCTGTGCCGCCCACCCGCCCCCGGTGGCGATCACCTGGGGCGGCTCCGCCAGCGCGCGATCGAACGCCGCCCGCTCGGCGTCGCGGAAGGCCGCCTCGCCCTCCCGCGCGAACAGCTCCGCGATGGTCGTGCCCGTCTCCGCCACCACCCGATCGTCGAGATCGCAGAAGGGACATCCGAGCGCGCGCGCGGCCAGCCGACCCGCGCTGCTCTTCCCGGCTCCGGGCAGGCCGATCAGCACGACGTGCCGCTTCACTCGTCGGCGGCCTCCGGCCGGCGGGCGCGCAGCCGGGCGAGGTAGTGGTCCAGGCTCGCGCGGAGATCATTCAGCGTGTCGCCACCGAACTTCTCCAGCAGCGCATCCGCCAGCACGAGCGCGGCCATGGCTTCGACGATGACGCCGAGGGCCGGCACCGCCGTCACGTCGGACCGCTCCGCCTGGGCCTTGGACGGCTTGCCGGTGGCGAGGTCCACCGTGGGCAGCGGCTGCATCAGCGTCGAGATGGGCTTCATGGCGGCGCGCAGCACGAGCGGACCGCCGGTGGTCATACCCCCCTCGAGGCCGCCCGCGCGGTTGGTGGCGCGGACGAAGCCGCCCGCCGCCGGCGCCGCACCCCGGCCGATCGCGTCGTGCACGGCGGACCCCCGCAGCGCCGCGGCGGCGAACCCGAGACCGATCTCGACCCCCTTCACGGCCGGAATGGACATCACGGCTCCGGCCAGCCGGCCGTCCAGCTTCCGATCCCACGACACGTGGGCACCGAGTCCCACGGGAAGCCCGCGCACCACCACCTCGACCACACCACCCAGACTATCCCGGTCGCGCTTCGCGGCATCAATCGCGGCGACCATGGCGGTACTCGCGGCGGCGTCGAGGCAGCGCACCGGCGACGCGTCGGCCGCGGGGTTCAGCGGCACGGGCAGCGTCTCCGGCGTCGGGGCTTCGACATCGCCGATCCGGACCACGTGGCTCCCGATCTCGACGTCGAACCGGGCCAGCAGCGTGCGGCAGACGGCCCCGCACGCGACCCGGGCCGCGGTTTCCCGCGCGCTCGCCCGCTCCAGAATGTCCCGCGCGTCCGACCGGTCGTACTTGAGCGCGCCGACGAGGTCGGCGTGGCCCGGCCGCGGCCGGTGGACGGCGCGCCGGCGCGGCGGGGCGTCGGGAGGGTCGGGCTCCACGGCCATCACGTCCCGCCAGTGCTCCCAGTCGCGGTTCCGGATCAGCAGGGCAATGGGGGAGCCCAGCGTCTCGCCCGCGCGGACGCCGCTCAGGATCTCGGCCTGATCGGCCTCGATCTTCATCCGGGCGCCGCGCCCATGGCCGCCCATCCGGCGGCGGAGGTCGGCGTCTATGTCCGCCGCGCCCAGGGACAGTCCCGCCGGGATGCCCTCCAGAATGGCCACGAGCGCCTGGCCGTGCGACTCGCCGGCGGTCGTGAATCGGATCATGCTGCCGCTCCGGGAAGGGGGCCAGAAAGACGACATACGTAATCCAACGTACCACGATCCCGCCACCCCCGGTCAGCCCGCGCTTCCGTCACCCTCCAAAGCAAACGAGCCCGACACGTCGCCGGGCTCGTCGCCTCTTCGGTCCCGCTAGGGCGGGCTGCCCCGGACCGGTTACCGACCGATGGGCCTCCGCTCGTCACCCATGTCAATGATGTGCGGGGTCACCAGGATCAGCAGGTCCCGTCGTGTCTCCCGTCGCTGGGTGAATCCAAACAGGCTCCCGATGATGGGCAGATCCACCAGGAACGGGATGCCGGTCTTGGCCACCGCCAGCTCGGTCACGGTGAGGCCGCCGATCACGGCCGTCTCGCCGTTGTTCACGAGGATGTGGTTGTCCGCTTCCTGCGTCGTGAACGAGTAGCCGAGGTCGGACGAGGCTTCCCGAATGGCCGAGTTTTCGGCGTGCAGCTTCATCAGGATCTGTCCGCTGGCCGTCACGTGCGGCGTGACCTCGAGGATGATGCCGATGTCCTCGAAGGTCGTGGTCGTGCGGGGCGCCTGATCGCCGCCGGTGATGGCGCCCTGGTCCACGATCCGCAGCGGCACGCGCTCGCCTACCTGGATCTTGGCCGCCGTGTTGTCGGCGGTGGTGATCACGGGCTCGGCCTGCAGGTCCGCCAGCGACACGCTCTGGAGGGCCTCGACGAACGTCGTGAGGCTGTAGCCGCCGATGGCCGTCGAGAAGATCAGCTCGAGCGCCGAGCCCGGGATGATCGCGCCGGCGTTGGCAATGGCGGACAGCGCGTTCCCGCCGACGTCCACGATGGTCGTGGCCGGGTCGTACGGCTCGAACGTGAAGAAATCCACGGTCCCGTCGCCGTCCACGTCCTGACCCTCGGCGGTGGCCTCATCGGGCCGCTGCACCAGCTCGTTGAAAAACTGCGTGGGCGCGCCGAGATCGTAGCGGACCCCGAGGTTCTCGATATCGCTTCGCTCTACGAAGATCAGCTTGGCGTGGATCGAGACCTGTGGCGTGCGGATGTCGAGCTGCGAGACGAACAGCGAGTCCTCGACGATGCGGCTCTGCACGTCGGTGATGATCAGCGTATTGGTGGCCGTGTCCGCCACCACCTTGCCCCGGGCGGAGAGCACCGTCTTCAGGGGCTCCACCATCCCGCCGGCCCGCTGGTAGTTGACGCGCACGAGCTTGGTGGTGAGGGGCTCGAGCGAGTCCCGCTTGGCCAGGATCTCCGGATTGTCCACGCGGATGATCCCCGAGGCCTCTTCCACGGCCGAGAGGCCCTGCGAGGAGAGGATGGCCTGGAACGCCACGTCCCACGGCTGGTTCTTGATCTCGGCGGTGACCGTGCCGGTCACCTCTTTGCCGAGGATGATGGACCGGCCGCTGAAGGCGGCGAGGCCATACATGACGTCGGCGACGGACGCGGAATCGTACGTGACCGTGATGCGCGGCTGCTGCGACTGCGGGGCGCTGAGCGACGGCACCGCCGGAGCGGCCGCGTAGGGAGACGCCATCGTACCGCCGGTGGCGGCCGCCGCGAGGGCGCGGGGTTCGAGCGACGACCATGCCGCGAACGTGCGGTCGGTGCCGAAGGCCAGCCGGATCGTCCCTTCCGCCTGTACGATCGTGTAGTCCCGCAGGGATTCCAGTTCGACGACGACCCGCACCACGTCCGTGCGATACTGCCCGTACCGGACGTTGACGATGCCGGCGCGGTTCACCCCATCGTAGACCGCGCTGGTGGTGCCCAGGGTGGCGCCGGTGACGTCCACGACGAGCCGGGTGGGGCGCTCCAGGGTGAAGTCCTGGTAGCCCACCGGTCCGGCCACGTCTATGATGACTTCCGCCCGGCCCGGGGCCGGGAGGACGCTCACGGCCGTGACCTCACCGGGTCCGGCGTTCGTGGGGGCGGCCGCGAGCGCGGCGGCGAAAACGAGAGACCGCATCATTGACTTGCCTCCTGGCGGCGACGGAGCGGCAGGACGACCTGCCGATCCACGCCGAATTCCTGCACGACCGCGATGACCTCGGTAGCCCGTACCTCGACGATCCGGACCCGTCCCACGACGTCGCCGGGCCGGACGGTAAAGCGCCGCATGTCCGAGATGTCGTGCAGCACGGCGACGCTGCGCTGCGGGTACCGGGGATCGAAGGTGATCCCGACGACGCGGAGATCCTGCGGCAGCGGCCGCACATTCCCGGACCTGAGGAGCGAGACGAACGGATCACGGCCGGAGCCGCGATACGCGAACACCTCGCGGGAAATCTCGAGCGCACTGGCCGCCGCCGCCTGCCCACCCGTGTCGGCCGGGGCCGGCGTGCTGGTGGGGGGCGGCGGTTCGACCGCCGGCTGCCCGGGGGGAGGCGCCTCCTCGGCGCCGCCGCAGGCGGCCACGAGCAGGGCCACCGTGAGCCACGGAGCCCGGCGCTTACCGGTCGCCACCGGCACCTCCTTCGCCCTCGAGGGCGGGGCGCTTGACGTACGCCTTCAACTGGAACGCGGCCTGGAGCAGCGCGCCGGCCGTATCCCCGACCGCCCGCTGCGCCTGGTCGCTGGCCAGCGTCAGCGACACCTGATGCGGCACCATGATCCGCCGCAACGACGCGATATCCGACAGGAACGCGCCGATCTCGTCGTAATGCCCGAGGACCTGGAACCGGTATCGTGCCACGCGGTACTGGCCGCCGTCCTCGTACCCGAGCGGGGACAGATCGGCCACGGAGACGTTCCGCAGCTTGGCGCGATCCGAGATGTCGTTGATGAGCTGCGCGACCTCGCCGTCCGTCGGGACCAGCGTCCGCATGAGCCCGAGCCCGGCCTCGAAGTCCGCCACCCGGCGGCGGAGATCTTCCACCGACCCCTGCGCCAGCTCCCGGCGGGCCGAATCCACGGTGAGCTGGAGGGAATCCACCTGGCGGCGCAGATCTCCCGCTTCCGCGGCCCGGGGCTCCCGCACGAAGAACCAGAACAGCGCGATGGCCCCGATCGGGAGCACCATGAGCAGCATCATCAGCTGCTTCTTTTCCTTGTCGCTCATCGCCATGGGGCTACCTCACGGATTCCTGGATGGGCGCCAGGCGAATGAAGGCGGAGTCCGCCGCCCGGAAGGTCACGGTCACGGAGAACGACTGCACCGGCCGCTCGTCCTCCAGCACCGACTGCACCGCCCCGAACTCCGCGTTCCGGACCCAGGGCGACGCCGCGAGCTGGCTGACGAACCGCGTGTACGCCGAGAGATCCGGCGTGCGGCCCTCGATGGCAAACCGGATGGGCGGTGGCGCCGTCGAGTCCGCCAGGTCGTCGAAGGTGGCGGCCATGGTCTGGAGCGACACGAGCCACGTGTAGTCCGGCAGGGCCTTGGTGACTTCCTCGAGGATGTGCGGCCAGACGTAGCGCTCGCCGTCAATGGCCCGGATGGCCTGGATCTCGGCCACCAGCGAATCCCGCAACCCCTCCGCCCTGCGCTTCTCGCGAATCAGCGTGCGGTAGCGCCGGGCTTCGGCCTCGACCCGCTCGTGGTCGTCCCTGAGCACGGCCAGCTGCCGCGCCTGGAACACCCACAGCCCGCCGATGACCACGAGGCCGGCCACCCAGCCACCCATCACGCCGAGCAGCAGGGGGTTCTTGATCTTGGCCAGCAGCTCCGTGGCGGACCCGAAGTTGAACCCGGCGCCTCCGCGGCGCTTCTTCTGCGGCCCGGGCAGCAGATTGATACGAATCATCGTGCGTGCCCTCTCCTACTCGCGCTCACGCCGCAACGCCAGGCCGATGACCTGCATCAGGAGCGGCGTGACCTCGTCCACGTTCAACCCCTCGAACGCCCCCTCGTGCACGTCCAACGCCTGCACGGGGTTGGCCAGCTCGACGGGGATCCGGAGCCGCTCGGCCATGGCGTCCCCCAGCCCCGGCACCCGGGACCCACCACCCGAGCAGAAGACCCGGCGGATCTTGGCGTCGCGCGACGACGTCTGGAGGAACGCGGCGGCCCGTTCGACGCCCACCGCGATCTCGTCCCCGCGATTCTGCACGCACGCCTCCAACTCCGGCGTCCGCTCGTAGCCCTGGAGCATCTGCTCCGCCTCTTCCGCCGGCAGGCCCCGCTCGCGCTGCAAGTCCTCGCGGAACTTCCGGGTTCCGATGGAAAGGTCCCGGGTGAGCAGCGGGACCCCATCCTGCACGACGTTCACGTTCGTCACCTCGTGCCCGATGTTGATGAGCGCGGTGACGCCCTGCTGCTCCGAGGGGTAGTTCAGCTCGAACGCGTTGTGAAGCGCGAACGCGTCCACGTCCACGACCGCGCCGTCGAGGCCGGCATCCGACAGGAGATTGAGCTTGGTCTCGATCAGCTCGCGCTTGGCCGCCACGAGCAGCACGTCCATCTGGAGACCGGTGCCGTCCGGATCGAGCACCTGGAAGTCCAGCTCGACCCCCTGGATGTCGAAGGGCACGTACTGCTGCGCCTCCCAGCGGACCACGTCGTAGGCGTCCGCCTGGTTCATCCGGTCCACCTGGATCTTCTTGACGATCACGTCCCGCCCGCCGACGGCCACGACCGCCTTCTTCTGCTTGACGCCCGCCGAGACCAGCAGGCCCTTGACGGCCTCGGCCACGACGCCGGGGTCCATGATCTCACCCTCCACGATGGCATCGGCCAGCACGTTGGTGATGGCCACCTTCGTGAGGGTGGGTCGGCCGGATCCATGGTCTACGACGGCGAGCTTGATCAGCCCGCTGCCGATGTCGAGACCGACCGTTTTGTGCTGCCTTCCGAGCCCCAGAAACGCCATATGTCCCTAGGCTTCAAAGAGATAAGTGGGGTGAACGGCACACTACAGTAGGGTTCCTCTCGAAATTTGTCAAGCTCCAACCAACTTTAAGTTGGCGCGGCAAGTACTGGAAAGTATGTGAGTTAGGTCACTTCACGCAAGAGAAATCGGGGCCGCCGGGTTGGTCTCCGGCGGCCCCGATTCGGGAAGCCTGCTCTGAGGATCGGGAAACTGTATCCCTAATAGAGGTTCGCCCAGCTCCGCGAGCGCAGCGGGGCCGCCGGCGCCGAGTTCTGGAGCGCCTTGGCCAGGGCACAGCTCGAGAAGTTGATGACCGCGTTCCCGAGGACCGTGTTCGCATCGAGGTCCACGTTGGCCGCGACGACGCCCCCGTTGAAGTGGCCGCCGGTACCCTGCGTGCTGAGCGTCCCCTTGACCAGGACGGGACCGTAGAACTCGAAGCCACCCTGGACATTGAGATTCCCGTTGACCAGCAGGACGCCCTGGCCCTGCACCCCGTTGATGGTCAGGTTGCCATCCACCCAGACGATCGGGAAGTAGCCCCCACACGGAAGCAGCGGTGCCAGGGGCATGCCCCAGTTGTTGGGATCCGCCGTGTTGCAGTTGGTGCCCGTGAGGCTCGGCTCGATCTTCCGGGTGCCACCGGTGATCCGCTTGGTGGCAAACGCTTCCCAGTCGTCGAACGTGGCGTCGCCGAACGTGGTCAGGGTCGAGTCGTTGATCGTCGGGTCTTCATCAATCTTGGGATCCCCCTCGACGCAGCTGAGGCCGCCGCACCCGGAGGTCGAGAGCAACGACGAATCGGGCATCTGGATGCCGGGCAGGGGTGGCAGCAACGCCGGGCAGCCGACCCACCCGGCCGGGAGGGAGTCGTAGCCGCTGGTGAGCGAGGAGCCGCCGACCACGACCTCACCCTGCGTCTTGAGGGCGGCCGTGATGTTGAGCTCGACCGGGCGCAGCCGCAGCAGCATGCCGGTTTGCTGGCGCGACGTCGAGTCCCCGCTGAATCCCTCGGACCGGACGAGGAACAGCAGGTTGTTGAGGCGGCGGACGGTCCCCCGGTACCACCCGCTTCCCGTGAGGACGCCGCCGAACGAGGCCGAGTCACCCACCGCCAACGCGTTGAAGACCATCGGGTCCCAGTTGGCCACCTGGAGCTGCATGCCCCCCTCCGCGGCCGTGAAGGCCTGCTGGAGGCGCACCGTATTGCGCCCAACGGACTGTTCCTGGCGGCCGATGAAGAACGACGCCCCGACGAGCACGCCAATCACCACGAGGGCGAAAATGGCCATCGGGAGCGCCACCCCCCGCGAATTACCGCAGACATGACGTTGCATGGTGCACTCCGTCCCGAGAATTGGCATCATCAGTAGAGAGGGTTGTTCCTGACGGCGACCTGCGTCACCAGGTCCTGGAGCAGATAGGTGAAGCCGGTCGTGCGGTACACCTCCTCCGAGGATTGGCTCTGCACCGCGACACCGACTCGCGCGACCGCCGCGGGGTCGGTCGTGGTCGCGCCGGCGGTGTCCGCGTAGGTCATGGTCAGTCCGGCCGCGGACAACGGGCCCACGATGGGCTGCGTGGCCCCCCATCCGCCGGCCTTGTCGAACAGCCGCCCTCCCATCCACCAGTCGCCGGAGGCGTCCGTGTAGACCCAGACCTGCGACACGCGGAACGTGCGCACGGGCGCCCCACCCTGCACGTCGGCCAACTGGCCGCCGGTGACGCCGGCAAGCCCCACCGTGATGCTCGGCTGCGTGCCCGGACATGCCGTGCCGGTCGTCACGCTGGTGACGCTCGCGCTGAGCCACCCGTCGTCCGACCGGGTGGTCGGGTCCCCTTCGGCGAAGATCAGGATCGAGTCCGCGGCGCTGATGCCGCGAAGCCCGAAATAGATGCTCCGATCCAGGAAGAGCTCGAGCGCACCGACATCCGGCGCCGCGCACTGGACGTACAGCGCCTGCATGGACTTGTAGGTGATCGAGGTGGCGCTCATGGCCGTGACGTCGCCTTCCGCGGCCGACAACTCCCGGATCTCGGACGGCATGATGGAAACCGCGGCGCGCGCACTCTCATTGATCGCCACGCTCTCCACCTGCGCGCGATACAGGCGCTGGTTGGCCACCAGCAGCTGATACAGGGCGGTCGAGACGATGCCCATCAGCACCAGGGCGATGAGGATCTCGACGAGTGTGAATCCGCGTTGCGTTCTCATGGGCAGAAATGCACCGTTTCGAAGGAATCCGTTCGCGAACCCCGCGTCGTGGGCGACTGGACGTTCACGAAGAACCCACGCCCGCGGGGCGCCGCGAGCTGGACCACCCGCCACCCGATGGTGTAGGCGCCGCGGGTCACGGACCCGCTCCCCGCCGCCGGGCAGCCCTGGGATCGCAGGATCTCGATCCGCTCGTTGGCCAGCGCCGAGACCTCGGTGGAGCGGTGACCCTGCGCGATCATGCGCGTCACCAGCCCCGCCGTCGTCACGAGCCCCAGGAGCCCCACCGTCAGGATCATGACGGCCACGAGGATCTCGACGATCGTGAACCCGCGTTCGGCCTTCATTGCTGGACCCCCCCGAGCGGCATGATCACCACCGTGCTGGTGAACCCTCCAGGCCGCGTCACGGTGACGCTGGTGGACGAATTCTGGAGCCCGAGGCCGCGCGGATCGTAGGTGAGCGTGTCCAGCGTGCTCGTCAGCGTGACGCCGTAGGCGTCGTACAGATTGCGCCGGTCCGCCGTGTCCAACGCCCCCGTCACCGGGTGCCGGGTCACGAGCAGCACGTCGTTGCCGTTCATGATGAGCCACACCGTCCGGCTCCGCTGCACTGCCAGCGCCTTGGCCTTCGCGTTCATCGTGGTGACGGCGATGCGCGCGCCGGACACCCGGCTCGCCTCCAGCCCCCGCCGGACCCGCGGAAACCCGAACGCCGCGAGCGTGCCGATGATGACGACGACGATCAGCAACTCGATGAGCGTAAACCCCCGACGATCCATCGGCTCCTCCACTACGTTCAACACGTCACAATACATGATCCGTGCCTGAACACAAGCTATTTCTGGACAACGAGTTAGATAGTCGGATGCCGTGATGCGAACTGCAAACTACCGCACTGACTGCAGATTGCTGCACCTTATTCGATGCCAAGCGCCCGCAATCGGTAGTACAAGGTTCGCAGGCTGACGTCCAGCACCTGGGCCGCGGCGGCGCGGTTCCCATCCGCCCGCGCCAGCGCCTGCTCGATGGCGGCACGCTCCGCCGCCGCGACCGTGGACTTGAGCGAGGACGGACCTCCACCGGGCGCCGCGCCCCCGGCATGGACTGCGGTGTCCTGGAACAGGCTGAGCTCCAGCACGTCTCCCGGCGCGAGCACCACCGCCCGCTCGACGGCGTTCTCGAGCTCGCGCACGTTCCCCGGCCACGCGCGCCGCCTGAGCGCGGCGAGGACCCCTTCCCCGAACACCAGGTGACGGCCGGTCCGCGCCCGCAGTCGCTCGATCAGGGCGAGCGCCAGCCCATCCACGTCCTCCGGCCGTTCGCGCAGCGGCGGGAGGTGAAGCCGCACGACGTTGAGCCGATAGAAGAGATCCTCCCGGAAGCGGCCCGCCGGAACGTCCGCGTCGAGGTCGCGCGCGGTGGCGGCAAGCACCCGCACGTCCACGCGGCGCTCCCGGGTTTCTCCCACCCGCCGCAACGTGCCTTCCTGGAGGACGCGGAGCAGCTTCACCTGGAGGGGCGCCGGGAGGTCCCCCACTTCATCCAGCAGCAGGGTGCCGCCGTCCGCCTCGTCGAACAGGCCCCGCCGCTCACTCACCGCGCCCGTAAACGCCCCACGCGCGTGCCCGAACAGCTCCGACTCGAGCAGCTGCTCCGGGATCGCCGCGCAGTTCACGGCCACGAACGCTTGGTCGCGGCGCGGGCTCATCCGGTGGACGGCGCGGGCGATGACCTCCTTGCCCGTGCCGCTCTCTCCGGTGATGAGCACGGTCGTGGGATGCGGCGCCACCCGCGTGGCCAACTCGAGCACCCGCCGCATGGGCGCCGAGGCCGCGATCAGGCCGCGGTCGTGGAACCGCGCGACCTCGGCTTCGAGGGCCGCCACCCGCCCCCGGAGTCGCTCCCGCTCCTCCGCCTTACGCAGGGTGAGCCGGACCTCGTCGGCCCGGAAGGGTTTGGGGAGGTAGTCGTACGCGCCCTCTTTCATGGCCGAGATGGCCGCGTCCTCGCCGCCGTAGGCGCTCATCATGATGACCAGCCCACCACCCCCGCGCTCCCGGTAGGCCCGCAGGAACGTGAGCCCGTCCATTTCCGGCATGCGCACGTCGCACAGAATGGCGTCGAACGGCTCGGTCCGCAGCCGCTCGAGCGCGCTGCTGGCCCGCTCCTCCGCCTGCACCTCGTGGCCATCCTCGGAGAGGAGCATGCCGAGGGACTTTCGCAGCCCGGGATCGTCGTCAACGATAAGGAGCTTCATCGAACCTGCCCGTCGTCGGATCCGCCGACTCCCGTCGTTCCCGTCGCTCCCGTCGCTCCCGTCGTTGCCGCAGGCAGGAAGACCTTGAACGCCGCCCCCCCCTCCCGCGCGTCATCCACCCAGACCAGCCCACCCGACTCGTGGACGATCCGCTGGACGATGGCAAGGCCGAGCCCGGTGCCCGACCCCGGCGGTTTGGTCGTCACGAACGGATCGAACACCCGCTCGCGATCCGCCTCGGGAACCCCGGGCCCCACGTCCGTGACCACGATGAGCACGCCGGGCGTGCCCGCCGGGAGTTCACGACGGCGCGGCACGCGTGACGGGCGGCGTCGCGGGACCGGGCCGGGCGGATCCGACCGGCGCGTTTCGTCCGGGACCCCCGGCGTGTGCGTCGCGGGCCGGACCAGGACGCGCACCGGCCCCTCGGGCGCGGCGTCCAGGGCGTTGAGCAGGAGGTTGACGAGCACCTGTTCGAGGCCCACCGCGCGCGCGCACGCGAGACACGCGTCCGGCTCGACGACCGCCTGCACGTCCCGCCCGCGCGTCGTACCCTGCGCGGCCAGCAGCTCGAGCACGCGCCGCGCCGCGTCGCCCACGTCCACGGCGCCCGGTTCGCCGCCGGCCGGCTCCGTGCGCGCGTACGCCAGCAGCCCCCGCACGATCTGATCAATGCGCCCGACCTCGCGCTCGAGGTCGGCCAGGACATCCGGCGCCACGCCGCGGCGCCGAAGGACCGTCACGAAGTTCGCGATGGCCCCGAGGGGGTTGCCCACCTCGTGCGCGATTCCCGCCGACAACCGCCCGATGCCCGCGAGTTTCTCCGCGCGCACGAGCTGCTGCTGGACGTCCTGCAACGCGGCCGTCATTTCGTTGATCTGCTCGGCCAGACGATGCAGCTCCTCGGTGTCGGCCGGGGGGACGCGGGTCTGGAGATCCCCCTGCGCGATAGCGTCCGCCGCGGCGATCAGCGTGTGGACCGGGCCGAGCACATGGCGCCAGACGAGGTAGCGCCCGAACACGTAGAGGACCGCGATGTCCGCAACGATCAGCCCGACGAGCGCGACCAGCGCCGGGCGCGGTGCGAGGGTCTGGACGAACAGCGTGGTCGCGATGGCCAGCGAGAGCGCCGCCGTCGTGAGCAGGCCGAGGTTCCAGAGCAGCTCGCGGGCCAGGGTCGGGCGCCGGCTTGCCCGCTCAACCATGGCGACCGATCGGCACTGCCGTGGTGGGCCGCGGCCGCCCCGACCGCCGCCCGACCCGCGGCCACGCGCGCCCGGGCTTCACCGGCACTGGAGAGGTGAGAAGCACGACTCGAGCAGAATTCGCCCACCGCCTTGTCAGACTCCAACCACTGGTGGAATTGGCGTCCCACGCAGGCGAAAGTATGTGCGTTCGGTCACGTCACACAAGGAAGCGGATCGCGGCCGCCACGACCAACGCTCAATAGAGCATGACCCAGCCACGTGACCGCAGCGGAGCCGCCAGCGCGCTCATCCGGATGCCCCGCGCGGCCGCGCAGCTCGAGTACTGAATGACGGTGCTCCCGAGGATGTCGTTCTGCTGCCCGCCCGCACTTGCCGCCACCACCCCACCGTGGACGCTCCCTCCCGCACCCGCCGCCGTCATCCCGCCGCGGACGAGCACCACGCCGTTGAACGCGAACCCGCCGCCAATCGAGAGGTTTCCGTTCACGACGAGCACCCCCTGGCCCTGACCACCGGTAATCGTCAGATCCCCCTCGGACCAGACGATCGGAAACCGGCGCCCGCAGGGACCACCGGGCTCCAGCGGGGAGCCCCAGTTGTCCGGATCCAGCGTGTTGCAGACCCCCCCGATCCGCGAAGGCTCGATCCGCCGCGTCCCGCCGGGTATCGCCACGGTGGCCCGGGACCGCAGATCGTCGAAGGCCGCATCCCCAGCGGTGGACAGCATGGTGCCGTCGAGGCCGGAATCGGCGAGCACGGCCGGAGACCCGGTGACGCACGAGGGCCCCGCGCAGCCCGCAGTGGAAACGTCCGACGCATCCGGGACGTGTCCTCCCGCCACCGCGGGCTCGGACGCCGGGCAGTCGCTCCAGCCGGGGGGCGCGCGGTCGGCGCCGTCAATCCGCGCGTAGTCGCCGACCACCGTCGTCCCGCGCGCCGTCAGGGCCGCGGTGAGCCGGATTTCGACCGGCCGCAGCCGCGCCAGCATGCCGAGTTCCCGGCGCGCCCCGGAGTCCCGGCTGAAGCCTTCCGAGCGGACGAGATAGAGCAGGTCGCTCAGCCGTCGCGTGGCACCGCGGTACCAGCCGCCGGCCGGGAGTGTGCCGCCGAAGGGGACGGAGTCGCCAATGGCGATGGTGTTGAGCGCGGCTGGGTCCCACAGGGCCAACTGGAGGTTCGCGCCTCCCTCCGCCGCCGCGAGGGCTTCCTCGAGGCGTACGGTGCTGCGCCCCACGGCCAGCTCCTGGCGGCCGACGAAGAACGACGTGCCGACGAGCACCCCCAGGACCAGGAGGGCGAAGACGGCCATGGGAAGCGCCACCCCATCCCGGTCGCGCGGCGCGACGCGCTGCACGTCAGTAGCGCGGGTTGTTGCGGACGGCCACCTGGGTCGCCACGTCCTGGAGCAGGTACGTGGCGCCGCCGCCCCGATGCACGCGTTCCGGCGACCGGCTCCGCACGCGCAGGCCGATGCGGGCCACGCCACCGGCGCTGTCCGCAGGGGCTCCGGCGCCGTTCAGGTACGTGAGCGTGAGGCCAGGGCTCGAGAGCGGGCCCAGCACCGGCTGGACGATGCTCCAGCTCCCCGTGGACGGCTGGAACAGACGCTGGCCCAGCCACCAGTCCCGCCCGGCGTCCTGATACACGATCACCTGCGCCGGCCGGAACGTCCGCACGGGCGCCCCCGCCTGAACGTCCGCCAGTTGGGGAGCCGTGACGCCGCTCAGCGTCACACCAATGCTGGGTCGCCCGCCGGGACACTCGGTACCCGGCGTCGCGCTCGTCGCGCCCGCGCTGAACCAGCCGTCGTCGAGGCGAGTGGCGGGATCGCCCTCGGCAAAGACCAGAACCGAATCGTCGGGGGAGTCAATGGGCCGGAGGCCGGAGATCAGGCTACCGTCGAGCACCAGCCTGCGGGCGGCCGTGTCGGGTGGCACGCACTGGATGGAGAACGCCCGCATGGACTTGAACGTGATGGACGTGGAGCCCATCGCGAGAATGTCCCCCTCACCCGCCGACAATTCCCGCAGTTCCCCGGCCAGGATGGCCATGGCGGCGCGATTGCTCTCGCTCACGGCGACGCTCTGCACGTGGGCACGGTGCTGGCGCTGTCCGCCCACCAGGGTCCGATACAGCATGGTGGCAACGACCCCGAACAGCACCAGCGCCACCAGCGCTTCCACCAGCGAGAACCCGCGCCGCGGGCGCAGGGGGCGTGACCGCGTTCCCGGGGCGCGTACGGAAGTCATGGGCAGTGGAGCAGTGTGGCAATGGAATCACCTCGAGGGCCGCGCGGCGTGACCCACTGTACGCGCACCAGCAGGGTACGGGCCCTCGGCACCGGGGGGACGCCCACCTCCCACGCGACGGTGACGCCGTCCCGGGTCTCGCTCCCGACGCCCTCGTCGGGGCATCCCCGCGCCCGCATGACTTCGAGCCGCTCACCGGCCAGCCCCGCTGCCAGTGTGGCCCGGCGACCCTGGCCGATCATCCGGGTGACGACGCCGGATGTGGTGACGAGCCCGAGCAGCCCGACGGTGAGGATCAGCACCGCGACCAGTGCCTCGACGATGGTGAAGCCCCGCGTACTCCGCATGGACGCCCTCCGGTGACCCGCCAAGTGGGAAGGTCACCATACACGCGGCAGGGACCACCGGCCGACTACAGAACGACGCATGGGGGCACGCGGGAACGCGCGCCCGGGTCGCTGGTCGCGTCTGTCGGGGAGCCTGGTGGGGGACTGGTGGGAGCGCGCCGGCGGCTGGCATGCGCGCCGGGTCCGGGAGACGCGGACCGCGGTCAGCCCGCCGCGGGCCCGCGCGCTACTGACACGCCACGATGCCGTCGGTGACGGCGGGAGCCACCGGCGCGGCATTACCATAGTACACCGCGCAGGTCTTTCCGGGGGCACCGATGTGCGTGGCCGTGGCCGACCACCCGGCGATCGTGGCCTCCACGATCGTCACGGCCACGTCCCGGGATGCGTTGTACAGGAAGCCGGCGGCCGGAACGGCGCCGATGTAGTACGTGTTGTTGTCGTAGAAAAAGCTCTCCTGCGCCGTCGCCAGATTACGAAGGTCGCTCTTCACCGTGCCAAGGTAGGCCCGCTCCTTGGTGGACGCGAACTTCGGGACGGCGATAGCCGCGAGAATCCCGATGATCACGACCACGATCAGGAGTTCGATGAGTGTGAAGCCTTGGCGATTCATGTCAGGGCCTCCCCAGCAAGCCGGCCGCGCCGGACGTTCACGGAAGTGTGTCACCGTGACGCCCGGCGCGGCATTCCGCACTCCAGGCGGTTACGGCTGGCCTTGGGTTACCAGCAGTTGACTTCGCCTTCGACCGTGATCGAGGCGTCCGGCGAGGCTGCGGTGCCGACGTACACGCCGCAGTTCTTGCCCGCCGCGCCCGGGTGCGTCGCGGTGGCGGAGAACCCGGTGGCGGTGGCGTCACCCGAGACCATCACTACGTCCTTCGTCGGCGCGAAGAAGCCGGCGGCCTCCACGTTGGCCAGCGTGCCGTACGTGTTGAAGTCCGCGAAGTAGGACTCGTTTGACGTGACGAAGTTCTTGAGGTCGCTCTTCATCGCGGCCATGTAGGCCTTCTGCTTGGTGCTGGCGAACTTCGGGATGGCGATCGCGGCAAGAATGCCGATGATCACGACCACGATCAGAAGCTCGATCAGCGTGAAACCCTTCCTGTTCCGTAACATGCGCGAGTTCCTCCGCTTTGGGGTGGATGCTCCCGGGACCGTCCCCGCGGAGCGCTGCGAACCGGCCACGTAAGGGGCAACCGCTGTGCCAGAGTCCTGTAGAGTTATCCATCTCATTAAGAATCAATGTTTTACGTGGTCTCATTCTGGTGAGATTGCCCCTTCCGCACGATCCTGATCGGCGCTATTTGCAAGAGCCTTCGCGGTTCGCCACTTCCGCCAAGCCCCGCCGCGCCAGCCCCGACCGTGCCGTCAGGGACCCGGTCTGGGCGGCGCAGCATCGGGCGGCAGGGGCAGGAGTCTGGGCGGCCCGCCGGGCTCGACCGGCGCGTACCGATAGAAGCGCCGGTCGGGGTACCGGCGGCGCAATGCGTCGTTCCCGTCGTGCAGGTCACGCGCCCAGACCACCGGGCCGGCGAGCGACGCCGTGTTGAGATAGAGGTACGGGACGAACGCGAGAAACCCCCGCTGGTCGAACGCGATCTCCGCCTCGCACTCGGGAGGGAGCGGCCCTTCGGATGGGAGTCGGAGCGCGGCATCGTCGGTGCGGTGGAGGCGCAGCCCGGGGCGCCCGGCGGCGGCGAGCGCCTCGAGGGTGGGCAGGAGCACCGCGCGCGCCGCCGAATCGGCGGCGGCGTTCAGCACCCGTTCGAGCGTGCAGGCGTCAATCCCGGCGTAGAGCGAGGTGGACCGGCGCACGGGAACGCCGGCCTCCCACATCCGCGCGATGAGGCGGCTGCCCCAGCCATCCGGGATGAGCACCACGGCCCGATCCAGCCCGGCGGCCGCGCGGTCGGGATGGTGGTTGAGGACCGACGTGGAGGCCCGGTAGGTGGCGATTCGGCTCGGCGCGATGGTCGTGAGGCCGAGCGCCAGGGCCACGGCGACGCCCGTAACCACCACCATGCCGGCGGGCACGCCGGCGACCGTCACGGCCCCCGTCCGGCGGAACAGCACGAGCGCCCGCGCGAACAGCAGCACGAACCAGGGCACGACGCTGAAGATCTGCCGCGGCCCGTAGAAGGTGTCCCGGTGAAAGTAGAAAAACAGCAGCCCGATCAGGCTTCCGGCAGCCACGAAGGGAACGGCATCCCGCCGCCGGAGCCGCCGGTATCCGACCACCAGCCCCGCCGCGGTCAGCAGCAGTACCGGGACCGGGAGATCCAGGAGATACATGTTGAGCTGGTGGAGATCGAAGCCGGTCAGCCCGATCGCGCGGCGGGGCGTGAGCGGCTGGCTCCACGGCACGTCGTGGAACCCGAGCGCGATCCCGGGCCCCCAGAGGTGCGCATAGCCGAACTCGAGCCACGAGCCGGTGGTGCGCGCGTTGAACCAGAGCGTGGGGAGGGTCGCGAGCATGCCGCCCACCGCTGTGAGGCCGAGCGCCGCGATCCGGTGTCGCGCGGCCAGGAGCGTCACGACCCCGACCGGGACGGCGGCCGCAACGGCGTCCAACGGCCGGAACGCCACCATGGCGCCGAGCGCGGCGCCGGCGAGCAGCGCCCAGCGGGGCCACGACGACCGGTCCAGCATGGTGACCGCGGCCGCGGCTCCCATCCCCAGCGCGGCCGCCGGGATGTGACTCAACTCGCTCGCCGTGACGGCAACGACGAATGGACAAAGCACCAGGAGCACGACCGTGAGGCGGGCCGTGGTCTCGTCGGCCACCCAGCGCGCCACGCGAAACGTGACCAGGACGAGCGCCACGCCGAACACGGGCTGGAGCAGCCACCACAGCCCCAGGCCCAGGCCGGCCGCGAGCACGGCGGGCTGGCCCGGCGGATACTGCGAGAACCAGCGATCCGGGCCCAGCACCATGTGCAGCGTGGCGAAGTTGGCCAGCTCCGCCGGCGGCTCGATCCACAGGCGGCCGGCCAGGAAGAGGCGCGCGTGGAACAGTTGCGCGAACCCGTCCACGCTGCGCGGATTGCCCTCGAAGGCGACCGTGAACATCAGGGTGGCGAACGTCACCAGGGCGCCGCACGCCACCGCCAGCACGATGGGCGTCGAGGCCTGCCCGAGCGACGCCCGCCAGGCGCCCAGCAGCCAGCCCGGCGCGCGCCCCCGGCTCAGCACCATGAGCACGATGGTGAGGCCCGCCACGACACCGCCACCCCACGCCCACGTTTCCCAGGCGCCGGCAATGGCGGCCGCCTCGGAGTCCCCCCACCAGACGGAGACGGGAATCACCGACCACAGGGCGCCGCCGGCCGCCACCGCGGCCAGCAGGGGCGCGATGCTGGATGGCCGGCCGTTCATTGCGGGCGTGGCGTGCCCGGTCGGGGAGCGGGCCCGATGTTGAAGCGCAGGATGTGCCAGAGCGCGGCCAAGCCGTCGCGCCAGTCTATCTTCTTGCCTTCCGCGTAGGTCCGGCCGCTGTAGCTGATCGGGATCTCCCACACGCGGGCGCGCGCGTGCGCCAGCCGGGCCGTGACTTCCACTTCCAGGCCGAACCGGTTGGAGACCAGCGGGAGCGACTTGAGCAGGTCGGCCCGGACCATCTTGTAGCACGTCTCCATGTCCGTCAGGTTCAGATCGGTCAGCATGTTCGACAGCAGGGTCAGGAACCGGTTGCCCACCGAGTGCCAGAAGTACAGGACGCGGCGGGGGCCGCCCTGGAAGCGCGACCCGAACACCGCGTCGGCCTTCCCCAGGCGGATGGGATCGAGGAGGTTCGGGAGTTCCGCGGGATCGTATTCGAGGTCGGCATCCTGCACCACGATCACGTGTCCCGTCGCGGCCTGGATGGCCGCGCGGACCGCGGCGCCCTTGCCGGCATTGGGCCGCCGGTGGAGCACCTGGTGGACCAATCCGTGCCGGTGCAGGCGGTCGAGAATCTCCCCCGTTCGGTCCGTGGAGCCGTCGTTCACGGCGATGATCTCCAGACGGAGCGGCACCTCCTGCAATCGGCGCACCGCCTGCTCGATCGTCGCCTCCTCGTTGTAGGCGGACATGAGCACGCTGAGCGTGAGGTCGTTCCAGTCGCTCGGGATCGTCACGGCGCGCGCGCTCCGATGGCGATCAGGGACTGGCCCGGCCGCCAGGGCAGCCAGCGCTCGAGCCGGAAGAGCGGCACGAGCGCGTTGTAGAGCCGCAGGCTGCCGGTCGGGATCATGGCGCGCTTCAGCACGCGCCCCACGAACCACCACCCGGGCATCCCGGCGAGGTTGAAGTATTCCAGGTGTCGCACCACGAGGCCCGCGCCGGCCAGGCGGCGGCGCAGCACGTCCGGGGTATAGCGGCGGTAGTGACCGAGGGCGCGATCCAGCTCTCCGAAGAGCGCCGGGACGGCCGGCACGAGCAGCACGACCGCGCCACCGGGCGCCAGCAGGTCCCGCATGGCCACCAGGGCGTCGTGGTCGCGCTCGATGTGCTCGAGCACGTTGAGACACACGACGCTGTCGAACCGCTGGCCGCGAAGGTCGGGCGGGACGTCCGGGAGCGTCAGGGGCCGGACCCGCACGTGGGGCCGGTCGCGGAACCGGCGCTCGAGGTACGCGCGGTAGGCGGGCTCCGTGTCGGTCAACACGACGCGCGGCCGGCCGACCAGGAAGTGCGACAGGTTCCCGATGCCCGACCCCACTTCGAGGACGGCCTCCCCGATCCACGGGGCGAGGCGGTCGTAAATCCAGCGATTGAACCGCGGCGCCACCGCCAGACGTTCCAGCGTGGCGGCGCCCACCTGATCCGCCGTCGGCACCGGCTCGGCCGGCGTGGCCGAACGTGCGCTCATGCGGGGCGCGCGCTCACGAGCCCGGGGCGGCGCGCGACGGCCTCAGTCCGGCTGCGCGATATCATACCGTGAGAGCTTCCGGTACAGCGTGGACGGATCAATGCCCAGCACCTCCGCCGTCCGCGTCTTGTTGCCCCCCTCGGCCTGGAGGACCCACAGGATGTAGGCGCGTTCCACCGCCTCGAGCGTGGGATTCGCCGGTGGGGTGTTCGAGATCAACGGCGCCGCTTTGGGACTCCGGACGCGCTCCGGCAGGGCATCGGCGTCAATCTCCTCGGAGGGCGACACCAGCACCGCGTGCTCGAGGGCGTTCTCCAGCTCCCGGACATTCCCCGGCCAGCTGTACGCGAGAAGCGTTTCGAGGGCGCCGGGCGCGAGGCGGCGGGGCGGCTGCTTTCGCTCCTGCGCCATCCGCTCGAGGCACGCCTCGGCGAAGCGCGGGATGTCCTCGCGCCGCTCCCGGAGCGGCGGCAGCCGCAACGCGATCACGTTCAGGCGATAGTAGAGGTCCGACCGGAACCGGCCGATGCGCATCTCCTCGTCGAGGTCGCGGTTGGTGGCGGCGATCACCCGCACGTCCACCTGGACGGGCTCGGTCCCGCCCACGGGCAGCGCCTCGCGTTCCTGGAGGATCCGCAGGAGCTTCACCTGCGTCGCCGGCGTCATCTCCGCGATCTCGTCCAGGAAGAACGTGCCGCCCCGGGCGGCCGCGAACAGGCCCTCCTTGTCGCGCACGGCCCCGGTGAACGAGCCCTTCACGTGACCGAACAGCTCCGACTCCAGCAGGGTTTCCGGCAGCGCGCCGCAGTTGATGGACACGAACGGGCCTTCGGTGCGCTCGGACAGCTCGTGGATGTAGCGCGCGATCACCTCCTTGCCCGTCCCGCTCTCGCCCAGCACGAGCACGGTCGAATCGGTGGGGGCCACCTGCTCGGCCAACTGGAGTACCTCGACGAACCGCCGCGCCGTGCCGATGGGCCGCCCGCGGGTCCGCCAGTCGCGCCGGCGAATCTCCCGCTTGAGCTGCTGGTTCTCGGTACGCAGGTGGCGCGCCTCGGCCGCACGGCGGACGATGGCCACGAGGTCGTCGTTGGAGAACGGCTTGAGGACGTAGTAGAACGCCCCGCGGTTCACCGCCTCGATGGCGGTGCGCAGCTCGGCCTGGGCGGTCATGAAGATGACCGGCGTCTGCGCGTCGCGCTGCCGCACGGCGTCCAGCACGTCAATCCCGGAGACCTGCGGCATCCGGATGTCGGTGAGCACGATGTCCGGGTCGGCCTTCAGCTGCTCCAGGGCCGCCTTCCCGCCGAGCGCGACCGCCACGTCGAAGCCGGAGTTCTTGAGCAGAATCCGGAGCGAATCGAGAATACCGCTCTCATCGTCCACGACGAGCACCGTCGGCCGGCTCGCGCTCATGCACTCACCTCGTTCACGCCGGGCACCGGGATCAGGACGGTAAAGACCGTCCCGCCGCCCGGCGCCGAATCCACCAGAATCACGCCCCCGTGCGCCTCCACCGTGCGGTGCACCACGGCCAGCCCGAGCCCGACGCCGCCGGCCCGCCGGGAGACGAACGGCTGGAACAACCGTTCGCGCACTTCCTCCGGAAGCCCCGGGCCGTTGTCGGCCACGCGCAGGCCGGCCGCGGGCCGCCGCGGACCGTTCGGGAACTCCACGTCCGGCAGCTCCACGACGGCCACCTCAACCCGCACGGTCCCGGCCGCGGCCTGCACCGCGTTGAGCACGAGATTGACGGCCAGGCGATGCAACAGGTCCACGTCGCCGTTGACCAGCGCGCACGAGCCCGACACGACGATCTCCGTTCGATCGGTCGCCCCGGGGTGACGGCGCACCACGTCGGCGGCGGCCTCCGCGACCTGACGAAGATCCACCGGGCGGGACACGGTCACCCGGACGCGGGCAAACTCGAGAAACTCGGAGAGCAGCCGGCTCAAGCGGTCGCTCTCGCGGAGCACGAGCCGCCCCAGCACCTCTTCGTCCTCGCCCCGGCCGGCCTGCCGGGTCAACTGCTCCACCGACGAGCGGATGGACGCCAGCGGGTTCTTGATCTCGTGCGCCAGCGATGCCGCCAACTCGGCCACCGCCTCGAGCCGCTCCGTCCGCACCTTCAGGACTTCGAGGCGCTTCTGGTCGGAGATGTCGGTGAAGATGGCCGTCGCGGAGGGCGGCACCCCGTCCGACGCCTCGAGGCGCGTCATCGTCATGCCGATCATCAGCGACCGCCCGCCCACGACGACACGACCCTCCTGGCGCTGCCGCCGGGCACCGTGTTGCAGCGAGGTGGCCAGCCCCTGCGCCAGCTCCGGCGAGCGTTCCGCCAGTTGTGACATCACCGGCCGGCCGATCAACCCCTCCAGATCGAGGCCCAGGAGATTGCCCGCGGCCGGGTTCGCGAACAGCAGCGCGCCCTCGGCGTCCACCGTCAGCACGCCGCTCCCGATGCTCCGCAGGATGTCCTGCGCCTCGAGCTGCAGACGCCGGACCTCCTCCTGCAGCGCCGCCCGCTCCCGACCCATGATCCGCACGCGGCTCGCGATCCAGCCGGTGGTGAGCGCCACGGCCAGGAAGACGGCGAGCTGCAGCCCGAGCGTGAAGTCCAGCCGGTTGGGAAACGCCACCACCGCGTCGGCCACGAGCAGCGCGCACGCGAGCACCGTGACCAGGAGCGCCGACCACAGCGGCAGCAGCACCGCGGGTACCGCGATCACGAGGATGAAGAGGGGAATGAAGTCGCTGTCGGGCCCGCCGGTCAGGTGGGCGACCGTCGTGACCAGGACGAGGTCGAACAGCGCCTGGGCGTAGATGAACGTCGGCCCAGGGGACTTCCGGGCGATGTGCGTATAGAAGACGGACGCGGCGCTCGCGACGAACGAGGCCAGAGCCGCCACCGCCAGCGTCAGCAGCACCCCGGGCGGGACGGCGGTGAAGGAGAAGGCCGCCGCGAGGAAGACGGCCAGCGCTACGACGACTCGCCCGACGTAGACCCACTGGAGGATGCCGAGAGGGCCGGGAACCGGCGGATCGGCCTGGGGGGCCCCCGGCCGGACGCCGGATCCTGGCTGCCGCATGGACCGAAGTATCAGACGGACCCTTGCAGAATGCAATACGGTCAGTCGGTGACGATGGCCTCCGCTTCGACCTCGACGAGCAGGTCCGGCCGGATCAGGGCCGCCACCTGGACCATGGACGTGGCCGGCCGCACGTCGCCGAACACCGCGCCGTGGGCGCGCCCGACCGCCTCCCAGTGGGTCATGTCCACCACGTAGGTCCGCGTGCGCACGACGTGCCGGGCCTCGGCGCCGAGGGCGTGGAGGGCGTCGAGCACGATGCCCAGGCAATGGCGCATCTGGGCCCCGGGATCGTTCCCGCCCACGACCCTGCCCTCGCCGTCCACGGCGGCGGTGCCGGACACGAACACGTGGTTGCCCACGCGCACGGCCCGCGAATACCCAACGACGGGCTCCCACGGGGCGCCCGAGGAGAACGTCCGGCGATCACCCGCCATGGCCC
>DASWHL010000088.1:0-7534 GCA_036398175.1 Gemmatimonadales bacterium | reverse complement strand
CGCGTTCAACGCCAACAGATTCGTCTGCTCCGCCATGTCCGTCACCGTCGCGATGATCTCCCCAATCGCCTGCGCCTGCTCGGCCAGCGCCACAATGCTCTCCGCGATCCCCTCCACCTGCTCCCGCACCGCCCCCATCGCGCCCATGGAGTCGTCCACGGCGCGCCGCCCCGCCTTGCCGATCTCCGCCGCGCGCTGGGCAGAGTCCGCGACCACCTTCGCCCGCTGGGCGGCCTGCTCGGCGGTCTGCGTCACCTCGTCCACAGTCGCCACCGTTTCGGCCACCGCCGCGGAGGATTCGTTCGCGCCCGACGCCTGCTGGGTCGTGGCCGCGAGAATTTCCGCCGCGCCGGAGGCCAGCACCCCCGTCGTTTCCTGGAGGGGCCGGCTCACGGCACGGGCGAGCAGGACCGCGGAGATCGCGCCCACGGCGAGCGCGAGCAGCGCCGCAACGGCGAACACCGCCTGCATCCGCGCCGCGATCCGCCGACTGGCGACTTCCGCCGCGGCCGCGCGACGCTCCGCGCTTTCCTGGGCCCTCTCCAGCGCCGCGCTGGTTGCCTTGCGGGCGGGGGTAACCGCCGTATCGCGGATCCGCCCCGCCTCGGCCTCGCGCCCCGCGCGCGCCGCCATCATAGAAGCCTGGCTTTCGCGGTCCCATCGTTCCAGGCCGGCCAGGGCATCGGTCCAGTCGGCGCGTTCCTCGACGCCCGCCGCAGCGTCGCGGAGTCCGCCGACCCGGCGCCGGACCGAGACGAGTATGGTATCGCGGCCCCGGCCCTCGGCCTCGTCACGGGACACAAGGAATCCCAGATAGTCCACGACCGCTCGCCGGAAGTCGGACTGAGCCTGCTCGGCGGCGACCCAGGCATCCCGCTGGATCGTGAGTGCGTCTTCCAGGCGGCTCTTCTGGATGCGAAGCGCCGCGACGCCCACCACGGCCACCACGAGGACCAGTCCCAGCCCCACGCCGAACCCCATCGCAATCTGTCGCGTCACTGTCCACCGCATGGTCCTGGCCTCTCTCATCGGTACGTCCGTAACAAGCGCGGGAGGTCGAGCACGAACACCGCCGCCGGTGTCACGCCCAGGACGTACTCGCGCCGCACGGCCACCCCTTCCTGCGGTTCGCGCAGGGCGCGCGGGTCCACGGTTGTGATCTCACCCACCGCGTCGGCCAGCACGGCGAACGCGGGACGGTCATCCCCGATCACCAAGCCGAAGCCGAGATCGGCCAGCGGAGTCGTCGGTATACCCAGCACGGGTCGGAGATCCAGCACCGTGATCACCGATCCTCGCCAGGCGGTGATGCCGGCGACCGGCTCGGCGGCACCGGGGAGCGGCGTGAATGCTGCCAGCCGGAACGCCTCCCACACGAGGCGGGCGTCCCCGCCCCAGGCCTCACCCCCCAGGGACACGATCACCAGTGCGAGGGTGTCCGTCGGGAGCGGCGCCGCGGGGGGGCGAGCGAGGGCGCGAGCCCGCTCGTCCAGCGTCCGGCGCTGCTGCGCGGCGTCCGGCGTCTCGCCGTCCGCGCGTTCCCCGGTGGCCTGGACCCGGCCGCGCAACCCGGCCCAATCCACGGGTCCGCGGGGTCGCTCCCGCCCGCTCATGGGGGCCCCGTCCCCAGCAGCGCCAGGTGCGCCCGGACCGTCTCGACCAACCGCCCCGCCCGCTCGCCATCCGATGCAGCCACAACCGCTGCGTCCGGCATCTCGCCAAGCACGCGCGCCGCGTTCCGCAGCGCGCGCCGGGCGGCGTCCGTCTCGCCAGTCCGCGTCAGCACCGCCGCGAGCGCGAGGTGCGCCACGACGAGATGCCGGTCGAGATACAGGGCCCGGCGCAACGCGCCGGCCCCTTCCGTGTGGCGCCCGGCTTCCGTGAGGAGGACGCCGTGCAGGTACGCCAGCTCCGCGTTGGTGCGAAACCGGTCGAGACCCGCCGCACAGGCGCGCCCGGCGGCCTCGAGCTCGCCGGCATTGGCCAGCGATCGGACCAGAATCACCCACGCTACCGGATCGGCCCCGTCGGCACGGGAGAGCTGGCGGGCCGCAGCGGTGGCCGCCGGATACTCGCGCGCCTCGTAGGCGCGGATCGCATCGCGCAGCGTGGGGGACCCGGCCGGCGCCCGCCCAGCATCCGTCGAGGGCGCAGCCTCGGCCATCTCCCGTGAACCCCCGGGGGTCGGCAGCGCGGTCCCGACCGTCGGCATCCCCCCGACGCCCCCAGGTTCGGGGAGCCGGGTTCCGCCGCCGCGACGGACCGCCCGGGTGGATCGGCGGTACGCCAGACCGGCCGCTGTAATGACCACTTCGGAGGGCACGAGATCGGTCAAGGGCGGATCCGAGGCGCCAAGGACGAGCCACCCGTCCGGCGTGAGGGCGGCCAGGAGCCGCGCTGCCACCCGTTCCACCGTCTCCGCGTCGAAGTAGATGAGGACATTCCGGCAGAGGATGAGGTCCATGCCCCAGACACCGGAAGCGAGCGACGGGTAGGTGTCGGCGGCGAGATTGAGGTACCGGAACTCCACGTGCCCGTGGAGGTCGCGCACGAGCGCGAACCCCCTGCCGGAGGGCTCGAAGTAGCGGGCGGCGACGTCGGGAGGCGTGCTGCGCAGCGACCAGGGTCCGTACACTGCGCGGCGCGCCCGAACAAGCGCGGGACGGGAAATGTCGGTACCGATGATCTGGCCGGCCGCGCTCCACCCCAGCTGCGCCAGCACGATGGCCAGCGTGTACGGCTCCTCGCCGCTGGCACATCCCGCGCTCCAGACGCGCAGCGGCTTCCCCACTCGGCCCCGCAGCAGGACCGGGAGAATCTCCTCCCGGATCACCTGAAACTGCTGCGGGTCGCGGAAGAAGTAGGTCTCGCCGACGGTGATCTCCGCCACGAGCGCGTCCAACTCGGCGGGGTCCGTCCGGAGACGCGCCAGGTACGTCGGCACATCGGGCGCGCCCGCTCGGCGCATTCCTCGCGCGACCCCGTGCGCGAGCACGTCGCGACGGCTCCCGGGGAACACGAGCCCCGTGAGGCGTCGAATCCCGTCGTCCAGCGCCGATGCGGAGAAGCCGGGAGTCTGCGTCGCGATCAGCGGACACCCCCGGTCGCAGACGCGCCCCCCACCGCCCGTACCGCGGCATCCACCTCCTGGCCCTCGTCCAGGGAGAGAAATCGCTCCAAATCGTGGATCACGATGAGCCCGTCCGGCAATCGCGCGATGCCCTCCGTGTAGCGCGCTCCCGGCGTTGCCCGCGCGGCCGACTCGATAACGTCCTCGGCCACCGCCACCAAGTCCACGACCTGATCCACGCGCAGCACCACGCGGCGCGGGCCGGCGTCGGCGACGATGAAGTGTTGCGACGGATCGAGCGGCCGGGACGGCCATCCGACGCGGAGTCGGGTGTCAATGACGGGGACGATCCGGCCCCGATAGTTGATGGCGCCCTCGACGACTGGAGGGGCGTCCGGCAGGGCGGCCACGGTTACGGCGCGCACCACCTCCCGAACGCGCCGCGCGCGCACCGCAAACCGATCGGTCGCGAGCACAAAGACAAGGAGTTCGACGGACGTATCGGACAGCTGGCCCCCCGGGAGCGGAGCAGTGCCAAGACCTTTCGGACCGCGCGAAACGCGCCCGCGCACAACGACCCATCCGGTTCACAGTGCGGCCTGGATGCGCGGAGCGCCATCAGGGAAAAGCCGCGGTCTGAATCGGGGTGCTCCCGATCATCCATCAGGCCGTTCCTGATGGTCTGGGCGTGCGGGACTGGGTGGGGTGGCTACTGCTCGGCCGACACCAGGCCGAGCCGGATGGCGTGGCGGACCAGGCCGGCCACGTCACTCACGCCGAGCCGCTTCATCAGGTGTGCTCGGTGTGTCTCCACGGTTTTGGGGCTCAGGCCGAGACGGTCCGCGATGGCGCGGGTCGAATACCCCTCACCGATCAACTGAAGCACCTCCCGCTGCCGTAACGTCAGCCGGCCCGCGCCGCCGCCACGCTGCCGGGCGCCAAGGACATCGGCGATGATGGATTTGGAGACGCGGGAACTCAGGTACAGGTCCCCGGCACTGACGGCCTGGAGGGCCAACTGAAGCTCATCCGTGCTCGCGTCTTTCAAGAGGTATCCCGCCGCGCCGGCACGCAGGGCCTCACGGACGAATTCCTCGTCGGCGTGCACGGACAGGATCAGCACCCGCACGTTGGGGAAGTCTCGCGCCAGCCGCTGCGTCGCCACCAGCCCGTTCATGGTGGGCATGGTGATGTCCATCAGCACCACGTCCGGGGAGAGAGCCGCAACGAGCGCCACCGCCGCGGCGCCATCGGCCGCCTCCCCGACGACCTCCACCCCGTCCAGCGGATCGAGCAACGCGCTGATTCCGGATCGTACGAGCGCGTGATCGTCGGCGAGCACGACCCGCAGGCGTTTCACCGAGCCGCTGCCCTGGCGCCCGTGGTGGGGAACGTCGCCCGGATCCTGGTCCCGCCACCGTTCGGGGACTCGACCGTCCCGGTCCCCCCGACGAGGTGCGCGCGTTCCTGCATCCCCACGAGGCCCAGACCGGCGTCGTGGTCGTCACTCCCTTCGGCAACCCCGATGCCGTCATCGTGAACCACCAGCTCGATGCCCCTGCGGATCCGACGCAACGACACTACCAAGCGCCGCGCGCGGGCGTGGCGGATGACGTTGGTGATGGCCTCCTGGGCTATGCGGAAGCAGGCGGTTTCGACCTCCTTGGCGATCGCCCGAGGCGGCTCACCGAGCCGCAGCCGCACGGTGAGCCGCCCCAGCCGAGCCTGGTGACCCGCGTAGGACCGCAGCGCGGCCCGGAGACCGATCTCGTCCAGCGCCGACGGTCGGAGATCGAACGAGAGCGTCCGGACCTTTTCCAGAACGGCTTCCGTCATGCGAATGGCGTCGGCGACGCGCGCGGTGCCTTCCGTACCGGGCCTCTCCGCCAGGGGCTGGAGCTGGAGCTTGATGGCGGTCAGCTCCTGTCCGACCTGATCGTGGTGCTCTCGTGCGATCGGGGCGCGTTCCCGTTCCTGCGCACCCATCAATCCCCGCGACAGCTCCTGCAGGCGACGTCGCCCCGCCCGGACGGCCACCTGCACCTTGAGCCGTTCGGTCATGTCCCGGGCGACGGTCAGCATGTAGCGAACTCCCCCCGCGGTGGTTTCCCGATTATTGAACTCCACGCCCACCGTCCGTCCGTCCGTCCGCCGGAGCTCCGCTTCGAACACCGCGCTCGCAGCCCCATGACGCGAGGGTGCAGACGGCGGTACGGGTCGGGTTCCGCAGGATCGTGCAGGTCCGTGACCCGCATGGCTGTCAGCTCGTCGCTGCGGGACGGGCTTGCGTTCGAAGCGCTCACGGATCCGCCGTTGGACCACGGCACGGCCGTCCGGGTGCACCAGGGCGCGGACCTCGTCGGCACTCATCGCCAGGAGTTCTTCTACTGAGCGCCCAAGCAAGGCCGCCATCCGCTGGTTGGCAAACAGCAGCCCACGCGCACTCCAGATCGTGATTCCCTGGAGCGAGCCCTCGACCAACGCGCGGTAGCGGCGCTCCGATTGCGCGAGGGCCCGGCGGGCCGCAGTGTGCTGGTCGGCGGAGGTTTCCGACATCCCGGTCCCCGGTGTTCGGCGATTCACTTGAGGGGGCGGAGGCTAGTCCCGCCCGAGCCAGGGCCGTCCCGCACGACCGGCGCGCCGGGTGGCGGCGGACGCGCAGTCAATCTGAAGCGCATCCCCGGCCCTGTCCAGCAGGTAGCCGGAGCGGCGGAACGGGCGAGGGTCCGGACCAGGCGCGCATCACGAGATCCCCGGCGGGGCCGAACGACGAAGTCCGGTTGTCGAGGGACTCGAGTTGGCGGTTCCGCCGGATGGTCGCAGATTGCGAGCAGCCTGCACCTCCCGTCGGGCGCACCGTGGGATCGAGGCACGTTGAGATGATCAGGGTGTTGATCGCGGATGACCACGCGGTACTGCGCGCCGGCTTGCGCCGGCTCCTGGATGCGACGCCCGACATGCGCGTCGTCGCCGACGTGGGAAGCGGGGACGACATCCTGCCGGCGCTCGCGCGGGAACAGGTAGAGGTCGTGGTCCTGGACGTCTCGATGCCGGGCGCGGGCTTCCTGCAGATCCTTAGCGATCTGCGGCACCAGCACCCTGACGTTCGGGCTATCATCCTCAGCGGGCACACCGAGCAGGAGTTCGCGGATCGAGCGTTTGCCGCCGGGGCCGCCGGCTACGTCGCCAAGGACCGCACGCCCGAAGACCTCGTGGCGGCCGTTCGCCGCGTCGTTCAGGGTGTCCCATTCGCCTCCGAAGGCCTCACGCCCCGACTCCGGTCGAATGAACCGCCCGGGAACACGGACCTACCGCGTGGTCCGTCCCGCGATCCCGATTGAGGCCGGCGCGGTCCGCAGCACGATCCGGCCGAGGGGCCGGACCCACCGGAATCCGCCGTGCGCGGTGCATGCGTCCCCTTCCGCAGTCCGACGGACCCACAACGGTGCGTCCCGCAGATTATGCGCTGGCTCACACTCCGTTTGTGACGCGAGTCACTTCCGGACGCTGTGGGCGCGGCGCCCCCTGTGATGCAGGTCACACTTGCCCGTCGGGAGACGGAAACAGCGGCGGCCGGGACGGGGCGCGCCGCGGGTCCTACCTGCCGGGCGGATGCGGCGGCCGGAGACCGACCGCGCTCATCAGGGCGCCGGCCTGCATCCGCACGCGCTCGGCGGCGTGCATCGCGTCGGCCAGTTCTCCCCGATCGAAGGCCGTTCGCGCCTTGTCCAAGCCGGCCGAAAGGGAGTCCACTTCCGCCTGGGCCGCGCGGACGTCGGCGGCGGTCATGCCCTCGGCGTAGCGACGCGTGCGTTGGGCCTCACCAAGGCGCTGACCAAGGGCGGACAGCATCGCGCTCACACTATCCTGGAGGGCGGGCCAGCGCGCGGCCGCCCGCTCCTTGCCGGCCGCGATGGCCGGCGCCATTTGCCGGGCCCGGGCCGCGGCGGCGTCCGCCGCCGTGATGGCCGCCGCCCAGTCGTCCTCCGCGTACGCGGCGCGCGCCGCCGTGTACGTGTCCATCACCGCGGCAAACGCCTTCGGGGCGAAGCGCATGGCGTCGGCGTGCTGGGCCGTGATGGCGCTCTCGGCGGCCTTCAGCGCGTCGTCCGCCTGCTGCCGCGACGCCGTGCACGCGCTCAGCGCCGTCGCCGCAACCGCCAGCACGATCATCCGTCCTGCCCGCATCCCGTCCTCCCGCCGCTCAGGTCCACGCGCGCCCGGAGCGGGCGGAGCGTCGCCTGAATGGTAATCGCTCCCGCCGCGTGGCGCCGGACCGCCGGCGCGGCCGGCTACGCCGCCACGGCCTCCTCCGTGAGACTGGGACAGGACTCCCGCAGATAGGTCACGACCGCGTCGTACTCGCGCACCACGCGGGGCACCAGTCCCCCGGTCCGCCCGTCGCCGCTCTTGGCCGACGTCTCCAGGCCTGCCAGCGTGGCGGCCAGGCCGGTGGCCCCGATC
>DASWHL010000087.1:0-19456 GCA_036398175.1 Gemmatimonadales bacterium | reverse complement strand
CCCTGGACGAGGGTTGGGAGACATCCCCGCCGGATGCCCCTAACGCTTGACCGCATGGGAACTTCCGGTTACTTGTTGGTGTCTATGACCGAAAAGGGATCTGCGTCGGCGCGGCTGCGTTTCGGACGCAGGAACGTTGCGGTGTTGGGCGCGGCGCTCGTCGCCGTGACGGCGGGCTATGCGCTGCTCGCCTCCGGCTCGACGACGGTGGCCCCGATTCTGCTCGTGCTGGGATATTGCGTCCTGTTTCCGCTCGGCCTCGCGCTTTGAGGGAAACGGCCGGGGCGAATAGCTCAGCGGTTCAGAGCGCCTGCCTTACACGCAGGATGTCGGGGGTTCGAATCCCTCTTCGCCCATCGGGAGTTCGACTCGTACGGGGTGGCTCGGAGGACGGAAGCGTGCAGGCAAAGCGTGCAGTCATGCGACGTGTGGGAGTCGCGATGGTGGTGGCGGTCGGGCTGATGCTGCCCGCCAGCGCAACCGGCCAACTCGCGCGCCGGGCATCCAGCGAGCGCCTCCTCGTGCTCGCGCCGCTCCCCGGCCCGTCCGTGGATACCGCGTACGCCATCGCCACCGGGGCGGCCATCCGCGATCGCATGGCCACGCGCTACCGGATGCGCGTCGGGATCATCGCCACCACGACCATCTGCGAGGCGCTCGAGGCCTCGGGGTTCAACTGCCAGCAGCCGCAGCCGCCCGAGAACGGACTGCCGCTCGCGCGGTTCCTCCAGGCCAGCGGCTACATGGTCGGCTGGCTCGGCCGCGAGCGAGACAGCCTCCGCCTCCGCCTCCGGCTGGTGGACGCCGCGGGCTCGGGGTTGTCCGGATGGGAAACGGCACGCGGGCCGGCCACGATGACGGCAGAGGAGTTTGGTCGCCTCGCGGCGGACCTGCTCGAGAACCACCTCCGCGCGGCCGAGCACGCGCGGGACTGCAGCGAACGGCGGTTGCGTGGGGACGCCAAGGGCGCCGCCGAACGCGCCGAGCGCGCGTTCGCGCTGTATCCCAACCACCCGTCCGCGGCCATGTGCCTCGCGTTCGCGTTCGAGGTGCAGCAGCAGCCCCTGGACAGTATCGTGATGGCGCTTCGGAGGGCCGTGGCCGGCGACTCGCTCAACGGGAAAGCCTGGGAGGAACTGGGCCGGCGCATGCGCGAGATGGGCGATGAGCGGGGCGCGCTCGATGCCTTCTACCAGCAGTTGCGGGCCGAGCCCACCAACCTGCGCCTGTTGGTGGGCGTGGCCGCGGGGTTCGTGGCGTACGGGGACCCCGCCAAGGCGGTAGAGGTCGTGGACGGCGGTCTGGCGCTCAACGCCGGCGACCAGCAGCTCCTCCAGCTGAAGGAGCGCGCCTGCCTCGAGGGGGCCATGTGGCGCTGCGGCCTGGACGCCCTGGAGGCCCAGTCCGAGCTCGACACCGCGCTCGCGGCCGACACCGTGTTCTTCCAGAAGACGTTCGGCGCCGCGCAGTCCGTGCCGGACACGGCGGCCATGCTGCGCTGGTCCGCGCGGGCCGTCGAACGGTTTCCGGACTATGTGCCGGCGTGGCGCGCCCGCGCGGCCACGCTCAAGCTGGTGGACGAGCGCGACGGGGCCGTCGAGGCCTACGAGCGGATCGTCGCCCTGGACTCGACGCAGATCGGCAGCGCGCTCGCGGCGGCGCAGCTCCTGCTGGACAGCACCCTCGTCATTGACACCGCCATCCCGCTCGACACCACGCGCCTGCTGAAGGCGGAGCGCATGCTGCGCCTCGTCGGCGCGCAGATCTCGGACACCGCCACGGCCATGGCGATTGCGGGGCTGTTCTACAACCCCGGAGCCAAGATCGCGCAGCTGCAGATGCGACCGCACCTGCCACTGGCTGCCCGCTACCTGGAGTCGGCCCTGTTGTACGACTATCGGCGGGCGCTCCAGGGTCCCGGGAATTTCTTCCTGGGACTGGCGTACGCGTTTCAGCTCTTCGAGGGACTGGAGACGCTGGATCAGACGAAGTCGTGCGAGCTCGTGCAGACCAAGATGGACCTGGCCGATCAGGCCCACGCCGCCCTCACCGCCGGGCAGGAGATCAGCCCGGCGACGGCCAATCGTCTGCTGCCGTACCTGACCCAGTTGCGGGGGGATCTCCCGAAGTACAAGGCGGCGTGGAACTGCCCGTGAACGGTTTGGCTTGAATCGGCACCCCGAGTCACCTACATTCCGCCGCTGGTCCGGGGGGCTGTAGCTCAGCTGGTTAGAGTGCCGGTCTGTCACACCGGAGGTCGCGGGTTCAAATCCCGTCAGCCCCGTCCGTATGCAGCGCGTTCGTTTAACGTCGCGGCCCCGCCCGGTGTCCCTGCGGGGCCGTCGTCTTTCGGGGCCATGACCGACGTGTTCCACACGCCCGTTTTGGCCGACGCCGTGGCGCGGTTGGCGCTGGGGCGCCGAAGGGTCGTGGACGGCACCCTGGGAGGGGGCGGGCACGCGGCACCCCTCCTCGAGATCGGAGCGTCGGTGCTCGGCGTGGACCGCGACCCGACCGCGCTGGCTGCCGCGCGGCACCGGCTGGGCGACGAACGGATCGTGTACGTCGAGGGAAGCGTGGGGGAGGGCCACGTGCTGGCCGCCATCGGCGCCTTCCACCCCGACATGGTGCTGCTCGACCTGGGCGTTTCGTCCCACCAACTCGACGCGGATGCGCGTGGCTTCTCCTTCCGGCCGGGTGTCCCGCTCGACATGCGCATGAGTGGGAGCGGCGTCACGGCGGCGGATCTCCTCAACACGCGGCCGGAGCCAGAGCTGCGGGAGCTGTTCTGGCGCTACGGCGACGAGCGGCGGGCGGGCCGGCTGGCCCGGGCCATCGTCGAACGGCGCGCCCGGGCGCCGCTCGCCATCAGCGATGACCTGGTCGGCGCCATCCGGCGGGCGCTCGGCCCCCGCGCCGGGGCGCCCGACTTTGCCCGGCTCTTTCAGGCCGTGCGGATTGCCGTGAACGACGAGCTGGACGCCCTCGCGCGGGCGCTCGAGGCCCTGCGCCGGCTGCTCGTCCCTGGCGGCATATTGGTGGCCATCGCGTATCATTCCGGTGAAGACCGCATCGTCAAGCAGGCGTTCCGCGAGTGGGCGCGGGCCTGCCGATGCCCCCCCGGACAGCCCGTCTGCACCTGCGCGGGGGCGTACGGTCGCGTGCTGACCCGCAGGCCCGTGGAGGCGGGGGCCGACGAGGTGGAACGGAATCCGCGCGCCCGCAGCGCGCGACTCCGCGCGTTCGAGGTGGCCGATGGCGCCTAGGGGACGGTTCTGGCTGCTGCTGTGGCTGGGCTTCGCGCTCGGCGTTCTGGCGTGGGTGAATGCCCGCCAGACCGCGAGCGTGATCCTCGCACGCGACGTCCGGGAGGCGCGCGCCGCGCGGGCGGCCGCCGAGTCCGAGCGGGCCACGCTGCAGCGCCGCCTGCGGACGGCGGGGAGCCGCGACGTCCTGATCCCGCGCGCCGAAGCGCTGGGACTCCGCCTGCCCGCCGACACGGAAATGGTGACGCTGCGGCGCGCGCCCGCGCGGAGGCGATGAGCCATGGCGCGCGCCGAGAAGCGGCTGTGGGTGGTGGGCGCGTCCCTGGCGGTGGGATTCACGGCCCTCGTGCTCCGCGCCGCGCAGATCCAGCTGCTCGACGGGAGCACCTACGCCGCGCGAGCGGAGGCGCAGCGCACCGACTCGATCGTCCTGCCGGCCCGACGCGGCGCCATCTTCGACCGGAGCGGCGTGCCCCTGGCCGCCACGACCGAGATCTACCACGTGGGCGTGGCGCGCGACGAGCTGCGGGACCCCGGGGCCGACCTCCCGCTGATCGCCCGCCAGCTGGGCCTCGCCGAGCGGGAGATCCGCCGCCGCCTGCGCCGCAAGTATCTGCATCTGGAGGGGCCGTTCACCGCGGCGCAGGTGCTGCCGCTGCGCGGTCGCCGCGGCGTGTATCTGACGGCGGATCTCGTGCGCACCTATCCCGACCCCGACTTCGCCCGCGCGGTGATCGGCCGCCCGGCTGAGGGCGGCCGTCCGGCCAGCGGGCTCGAGCGTGAGCTGGATTCGCTCCTCGCCGGCACGCCGGGGCAGGCGGTGGTCATCAAGGACGGCCGCGGGCGCGAGCTGGAGTCGCCGGGCCGGCTGCAGAGTTTCCCGGTGCCGGGCCACGACGTGGTCCTCACGCTGGACGTGACCCTCCAGGACATCGCCGAGGTGGCCCTGGCGGAGGCGATTGACCGCTGGCGGGCGGATGGCGGCGACGTGGTCATGCTCGATCCCCGGACGGGCGAGATCCTCGCGCTCGTCTCCCGCTCCGCCCGCGGCGTCAGCACCGCCGACGCGTTCACCTCGGTGTTCGAGCCCGGGTCCACGGCCAAGGTCTTCGCCGCCGCCGCGCTCCTGGAGGCCGACCTCGTCGCGCCCACCGACAGCGTGTTCGGCGAACGGGGCACGTGGGTGCTGAAGCACCGCACGATCCACGACGAGCATCCCGAAGAGATGCCGGCCTGGATGACGCTCGCCGACGCGATCGCGGTGTCGAGCAACATCGGGACGGTGAAGTTCGCCGAGCGCCTGCCGCCGTCGCAGCAGTTCCGTATGCTGCGGGCGTTCGGCCTCGGCGTGCCCACGGGGGTCGAGTTTCCCGCGGAATCCCGGGGTCGGCTCCCGCGGCCGGACCGCTGGAGCGGGACCACGGGGCAAGCGCTGGCCATCGGCTACGAGCTGTCGGTGACGCCGCTCCAGCTTGCCCGTGCCTACGCGGCGATCGCCAACGGTGGACTGCTGCTGCGGCCCGCGCTGGTCAAGCGGGTGCGGGACGCCCGGAATCGCGTCCGGTACGAACACCGTCCGGAGCCCGTCCGGCGCGCCGTGGGGCCGGAGGTGGCCCGGTCCCTCGGCGCCATGCTCCGCGGCGTCGTGGCGGAGGGTGGCACCGGCACGTCGGCGGCGCTCAGCACGTACGAGCTGGCCGGCAAAACGGGCACCGCGCGGCGGGTCGGTCCCGGCGGGTACGAGCCGGGCCGGCACACGGCCGTGTTCGCAGCGCTGTTCCCCGCCAACGAGCCGCAGCTCGTGACCGTCGTGAAGCTCGATGCGCCTCGCGGGAGCTACGCCGCGGCCACGGCCGCCCCGCTGACGCGGCGCATGCTCGAGCAGGCTCTCGCCGCGCGGTCGGAGCGGCTGGATCGCGGCGGCCTGGCGCGGGAAACGACCGCCCCGTCGCCCCGCTCGGGCCGGCGGTCGGACGGCGACCGGCCCCGGCACTTCGTCGTGTGGCCGCTGGCCCCCGCGCCGGACTCCACGGCGGCGCGGCGCGTCCCCGACGTCCGGGGGTTGCCGCTCAGGGAAGCCGTGGGGCGCCTGCACCGGGGAGGGTTCCAGGTGCAGCCGATCGGCCTCGGTGAGGTCGTGGCAACGACCCCCGCCGCCGGCGCCAGGGTGGCGGAGGGAACGGTCGTGACGGTGCGGACGGCGACCCGCGGGGGCCGATGACCGACGCTCGCGCCGTGCTCGCCGCCCTCCGGGCCGACGCCCAGCTCCTCGAAGGACCCGAGGCGTTGCCGGCCATCACGGCCGTGACCGCGGACTCCCGTCAGGCCACGGTGGGCGCCCTGTTCTGCGCCGTCGAGGGGTCCGCGGCGGACGGGCACACGTTCGTCGCGGACGCGGGGCGCCGCGGGGCCGCGGCGGCGCTGGTCACCCGCCGCCTGACCGACGTCGCGCTCCCCCAGATCCTCGTGCGCGACAGCCGCCGGGCGGCCGCGACGGCGGCCGCGGCGTGGTTCGGCCATCCCGCTCGCGATCTTCGGCTGGTTGGCGTGACGGGGACGAACGGCAAGTCCACCACGGTGGCACTCGCCCGCCACCTGCTGAACGGGGCCGGTGATGTCGGCACGCTCGGGACGCTGGGCGCGTCCGACGGGGCGGGGCACCCGCTCCCCGACGATGCCGGCCTCACGACGCCCGGTCCCGTGGAGCTGCAGGCGGCGCTGGCGGCGCTGCGGGCCCGCGGCGTCCGCACGGTCGTGATGGAGACGTCGTCCCACGCCCTCCATCAGCGCCGGGTCCACGGCCTGGTGTTCGCGGGTGCGGTGTACACCAATCTGACCCACGATCATCTCGACTATCACGGCGACTACGACGCGTACCTGGCCGCCAAGATGCTGCTGTCGGAGCACCTCGCCGGGGCCGGGAGCATCGAGGCCGTCAACGCGGACGACCCGGCCTGGAACGCGCTCCCGTCCCTGGCGGGCGTCCGGCGGATCTGGTTCGGCGTGGGGGGGAACGCCGAAGTGCACGCGCGGAACGTCGCCTACGGTGCCGACGGTACGGACTTTCTGCTGGTCTGCGGCTCCGAGCGTGCGCCGGTGTCCCTCCCGCTCGTGGGCGAGTTCAACGTCAGCAACGCGCTGGGTGCGACGGCCGTCGCCTGGGGGCTCGGTGTTCCCACGACCATGATTGCTGCGCGGCTGAGCGACGCGCCCCAGGTGCCGGGACGTCTGGAGCGGCTGGTGAGCGTGCCGTTCGTGGTGCTGCGGGACTACGCCCACACGCCCGACGCGCTGCGCCGCGTGCTGCGTGCCCTGCGCCCGGTGACCCAGGCGCGCCTGCTCGTCCTGTTCGGCGCGGGTGGCGACCGGGACCGGCGCAAGCGGCCCGTGATGGGCCAGGTCGCCGCGCGCGACGCGGATCTGGCCATCGTGACGTCGGACAATCCGCGCACCGAGGATCCGGAACGCATCCTCGACGACATCGAGGGCGGCTTCGAGGGCGTGGCCCATGTGCGGATCGCGGACCGGCGGGAGGCGATCGCCCGGGCGTTGCAGATGGTGCGGCCGGGCGACACGTTGCTGCTGGCCGGCAAGGGCCACGAGACCTATCAGGTGGTCGGGACGGAGCGGCTGCCGTTTGACGAGGCGGTGATCGTGCGCGACGCGCTCGCGGCCACGTCATGACGACCTGGACGGCGGCCGCCGTCGCGGAGGCGCTCGGGATTGCCGCGCCGCCAACGGCGGGCGTGTTCTCCTGCGTCGGCACCGATTCGCGCGCCGTCACCCCGGCCATGCTGTTCGTGGCGCTGCGGGGTGACCGGTTTGACGGACATGACTTCCTGCCGGCCGTGCGCGACGCGGGTGCGGGGGGCGCCGTGGTGCGAGCGGACACTCCGGACGTCTCGGGCCTCCGGCTGTTCCGGGTGGCGGATACGCTGGCGGCGCTCGGCCGCCTCGCGGCCGTCCGGCGCCGCCGCATTGCGGGTCCCGTCGTGGCCATCACGGGCACGAACGGCAAGACTGCCACCAAGGAGCTGGCTGCCCGCGCGCTGGGAAGCCGATGGCGCGTGCACGCGACGTCCGGGAATCTCAACAACGAGATCGGCGTGCCCCTCACCCTGCTCGGCGCTCCCGACGACGCGGACGCGCTCGTCGTGGAGGCGGGGGCGAGCGTTCCCGGGGAAATCGCCAGGCTGCGGGCCGTCATTCAACCCACCGCCGCGATCGTCACCAATGCGGGCGCCGGGCATCTGGCCGGCTTTGGCAACCTGGACGCGGTGATCGCGGAGAAGGTCTCGCTGCTCGTGGGTGCCGGGCTGGCCGTGGTCGGAGCGGACCCACCGGCCCTGGCCGCGCGGGCGCGGGCGGTGGCGGATCACGTCGTGGTGGCGGGGCTCGACGATGGCGCGGAACGGCGACCCGACCACTGGGCCCTGGATGCCGATGGCCGGGTGGAGATCGTCTACCGCGGCGTCCCGTTCCACCTGCCCCTCGTGGGACGGCACCAGGCTGCCAACGCCATGCTCGTGCTGGCGCTTGCCGAGGCGCTGGGCCTCGACCTCGGCGCCGTCGCCGGTGCCCTGCGTGAGGTGACCCTGCCGCCCGGCCGCTGGGAGGTACATCGTGCCGCAGGGCGCACAATCGTCCACGATGCCTACAACGCCAACCCGGCGTCGGTGCAGGCGGCCCTGGACACCGTGCGGGCGATTTCCGCGGGCCGCCCGATCGTGCTGCTCCTGGGGACCATGCTCGAGCTGGGAGACGCGGCGGCGCGGGCGCACGCGGCGGCGGCCGATGCCGCGATGGCGCTCGGGCCCGCGCTCGTCGGCGTCGTGGGCGACTTCGCGCCGGCATTCGCGCGCCACGCGGCCGCGCTCGGCGACCGGTTGGTGATCGCGGTGGATGCCGAGGCGCTGGGGCGGGCAGTGGGCCCGCGGCTGCCCGCGTCCGCCCTGGTGCTGGTCAAGGCTTCCCGCGGTGTCCGCCTGGAGCGGGCGCTGCCCCACCTGCTGGCATCTCGCGAGGCCCCGTGCTCTACCACCTCCTGACGCCGTACGCGCGCGAGTCCCTGCTGTTCAATCTGCTCAACTACATCTCGTTCCGCGCCGCGGGCGCGGCGGCCACCGCCATTCTGCTCGCGTTCATCGCCGGGCCCGGCATCGTCCGCTTCCTCCGGGCCAGGGGCGTGGGCCAGGTGATCCGGGCGGAAGGACCGGCGTCCCATCAGGCCAAGCGCGGCACGCCCACCATGGGCGGGCTCCTGATCCTCCTGTGCACCGTCGTGCCGACGTTGCTGTGGGCCCCGCTCACCAACCGGTACGTGCTGCTGGCGCTCGCCTCCACGCTCTGCATGGGGGCGATCGGCTTCTGGGACGACTACCTCAAGATCGTGCAGGGCAAGTCGCGCGGGCTGGTGGCGCGGCACAAGCTGGTGGGGCAGGTGACGTTCGGGATCCTGCTGGCCGCGTACCTGTTGTGGCAGCCGCTGACGGACGCGATCCCCGCGGCGGCCACCACGGTCCCGTTCTTCAAGTACGTGATCGTCGTGTTCGCGCCGCTCGCCTACGTCGCCTTCGTGACCCTCGTGCTGACGGGGACCAGCAACGCGGTGAACCTCACGGACGGCCTCGACGGCCTCGCGATCGGGCTGTCCATCATCGCGGCGGGGACGTTCGCCGTGTTCGCCTATCTGTTCGGGCGGGTGGACGCCTCGCAGTACCTGCTCGTGTTCTATCTGCGCGGGGCCGGGGAGTTGACGGTGTTCCTGGCGGCCCTGATGGGCGCGGGAATCGGGTTCCTCTGGTTCAATGCGCACCCGGCGCAGGTGTTCATGGGCGACACGGGCAGTCTCGCACTCGGCGGGGCGTTCGGGACGGTCGCCATTCTGCTCAAGGCCGAGTTCCTGCTGCTCATGATCGGCGGCGTGTTCGCGGCGGAGGCGCTGTCGGTGATCGTGCAGACCTCGACGTTCCGATGGCGGCGGCGGCGGCACGGGCGGGCGTACGCCGAGCAGCACCGCGTGTTCCGGATGGCGCCGCTCCATCACCATTTCGAGAAGACCGGGTGGGCGGAAACGAAAGTGGTGACGCGGTTCTACATCGTGGGCCTGCTGTGCGCCCTGTTCGCGCTGTCCAGCCTCAAGATCCGGTGATTCCGGCCGGCTGGCGTCGCGGAGAGCTGGCCGTGCTCGGGCTTGCGCGCACGGGCCGCGCGGCCGTGCGGTGGCTGCGGGCCCAGGGGCTCGCCGTCTACGCCTCCGATGTGGGGCCGGGTGCGGCGGGCGTGGCCGAAGAGCTGGCTGGTCTCGGGGCCGCGGTGCAGACCAACGGCCACGATCTGGCGCGCATCGCGCGGGCGAGCGCGGTGATCGCCTCTCCCGGTGTGCCACCCGAGGCGCCGTCGCTGGCCGCCGCGCGCGCGGCCGGCGTGCCGGTCCACTCGGAGATTGACCTTGGCGCGCGGGCGCTGCCGGAGACCCGCTTGATCGCCATCACGGGTACCAATGGGAAGAGCACCACCACGGCGCTCATCGCGCACCTGCTGACCGGCGCCGGCCAGCCGTGTCCCGCGGTCGGGAATATCGGTCGCCCGCTGATCGAGCTGGCGCTGAGCGGCGCGCCGCCCGCCTGGGCCGCGGTCGAGGTCTCGTCGTTCCAGCTGCACGACTCGCCGGCGTTGCGCCCCGTGATTGGCGTCCTCACCAACCTGGCCCCGGACCACCTCGACCGGTATCCGACCGCCGAGGCCTATTATGCGGACAAGCGGCTGCTCTTCCGCAACGCCGGCCCCGAGGCCGTCTGGGTCCTGAACGGGGACGACCCCGCCGAGCTCACCTTGGCCGAAGGGGTGCCGGGCGCGCGCCGCGTCTGGCGGCTGGCGGGGCGGGCCGACGCCTGGTACGACCGGAGCGCCGACGCGCTGGTGCTCGACGGAGCACCGGTCCTGCCGCGTGCCGATCTTCCGCTCCTGGGCGACCACAACGTGCACAACGCACTCGCCGCGGCGCTCGCGGCCCGCGCCGCGGGGCTCAGGCCGCCCGCCATCGCCAACGGACTCGGGACCTTCCGCGGTCTGCCCCATCGGCTCGAGCGGATCCGGGACGTGGCGGGCGTGGTCTGGATCAACGACTCCAAGGCCACCAACGTGGCGTCCACCGCCGTCGCGCTGCGGGCCATGGACCGGCCGTACGTGGCGATTCTCGGTGGTCGCCACAAGGGCGAGCCCTACACCGTCCTGGGGCCGCTCCTGGGCGAGCGGTGCCGCGGGATCGTGGCGTACGGCGAGGCCGCGCCGCTCGTGCAGGCGGACCTCGCGCACGCGACCGCGGTGGCCGTGGTCGCGGCCTTTGCCGATGCCGTGGCGGCCGCCGGCGCGCAGGCGCGGCCGGGGGACGCCGTGCTGCTCACGCCGGCCTGCTCGAGCTTCGACCAGTTCGCCAACTACGAGGAGCGGGGGGCCACCTTCCGCCGGATCGTGGAGGCCATGTGAAACGCCGCCGCCGCCCCGCGGTGGTGTCCGCCGGCGTGGAATGGCACCGGCGGGCGCTCGGCCTGGTGACCGCCACGCTTGCCATGTTCGGGATCGCCGCCGTGTACGGCGCGTCGAGCATCGTGGCGGTCGAGCAGGGCCAGCCGGCCGCGTTCTACGCGCTGCGCCAGCTCCTGGGCGTGCTGGTCGGTGGCGTGGCACTCGTGATCGCGGCGCGGATGGACTATCACTTGTGGCGCCGTCTGGCGTGGCCCATGATCCTGCTGGCGATCGCGGTGCTGCTGATCCCGTTCATTCCCGGGCTGCGCGCGCTGTCGCCCGAGATCAACGGGGCCCGGCGCTGGCTGCGGCTGGGCCCGTTCCAGCTTCAGCCGTCCGAGTTCGCCAAGTTCGCGGTGATCGCGTGGTGCGCCATGCTCGCCGCCAAGAAGGGCGAGACCATCCGGGAGTTCAAGCGCGGGATCCTGCCGTTCCTCGCCGTCGTCGGTCCGCTGTCGGCCCTGATTCTGTTCCAGCCCAACCTCTCCACGGCCACGCTGGTCGCGTTGCTGGCCGGCGTGGTCATGTTCACGGCCGGCGCAAAGATCGGGCACTTTCTCCTGCTGCTCGTGGCGGCGATCCCCATCGGGTTCCGGGAGCTGACGCAGGTGCAGTACCGCCTGGCCCGGGTGAGCGCGTTCTTCAGCGCCGGCCCCGACACGGCCCAGACCGGCTGGCAGATTCAGCAGTCGCTGATCGGCATGGGGGCGGGCGGGCTCATTGGCGTCGGATTCGGCGAGGGCCTCCAGAAGCTCGGCTATCTCCCCCTCGCGTACTCGGACTTCATCTTCAGCACGATCGGCGAGGAGTGGGGCTTCGTCGGGGTCGGGCTGGTCGTGCTGCTCTATGCGATCTACGTGTGGATGGGCATCCTCGTGGCGCGTCGGGCCCCCGACCCGTTCGGCATGTTCCTGGCCGCCGGGATCACCGCGATGATCGGCATCACGGCCGTGCTGCACATGGCCGTGACCCTGGCGCTCGTGCCCACGACCGGGCTGCCGCTGCCGTTCGTGTCGTTCGGGCGGTCCGCGCTGCTCGTGTCGCTCTTCGCCACGGGGGTGCTCATCAACGTCGGCCGCCAGGGCGCGCGCGCCGGATGACCCGCATCATCATCGCGGGCGGCGGGACGGGCGGCCACCTGATGCCGGCCCTTGCGATCGCCGCCGCGCTGCGGAAGCGGAGCGCCGACGTCGAGCCCGTGCTGGTGGGCGCCGCGCGCGGCGTCGAGGCGGAGATCCTGCCGCGGCGGGCCTACCGATACTACCTGCTCCCCGCGGAGCCGCTCTACCGGCGGCAGTGGTGGCGCAACGTGAAGTGGCCGTTGCTGTTGCCGCGACTGTGGGCCGCTTGCGGGACCGTGTTCGACACCGAGCGGCCCCGGCTGGTCGTGGGCACCGGCGGCTATGCGGCCGGTCCCGTCCTGCTGGCTGCGCGCCGTCGAGGCCTCCCGATCGCGTTGCAGGAACAGAACGCCTATCCCGGCCTCGCCACGCGGTGGGCCGCGCGGTGGGCCCGGCAGTTGCACCTCGGGTTCCCCGAGGCGGAAGCCCACCTGCGCCTTGGCCGGGACGCGCAGGTGTTCACGTTGGGGAATCCCATCGTCCCCCCCGATCCCGGCTCGCGGGCCACGGCACGCGCCGCGCTGGGGCTCCCGGCCGAGGGCCCGGTCGTGCTCGTGGTGGGCGGATCGCAGGGCTCGCGGGCCATCAACGAGGCGGTGGCTGGCGTCCTGGATGCCGGTCTGGCGCCCGGGGTTAGCCTGTTGTGGGGCACGGGACGGACGACGCACGCCCGGTTCGCGGGCTACGCGAAGCCGCCCGCCGTCCAGATCTCCCCGTTCTGGGATCCCATCGCTCCCGCCTACGCCGCGGCAGACCTCGTGGTGGGCCGCGCCGGCGCCATGAGCCTGGCCGAGATCACGGCCTGGGGCCGACCGAGCGTACTGATCCCCCTGCCGACCGCGGCGGCCGATCACCAGACCCCCAACGCGAGGGCGCTCGAGAAGGCTGGGGCGGCGACCTGCCTGCCGGAGTCGAGCCTCACCCCTGCCACGCTGGCGGCGGCCGTGATGGCGATCCTGTCCGCCCCTGCGCGGTACGCCGAAATGGCGGCGGCAGCCCGGGAGCGCGGCCGGCCGGACGCCGCGGACGCCATCGCCGCCCGGCTCCTCAACCTGTTGTGACTTCGCAGCAGGCTTTCGTAACTCCTGAATTGACCCTATATTAGCTGCCCGACCGATGGATCTTTTCTCCCCCGACGACCCCCGCCCAATCCACTTCGTGGGGATAGCAGGCGCGGGGATGAGCGCCCTGGCCCTTTTGGCCCGGCGCCGGGGGATACCGGTCAGTGGATGTGACGCGGATCCGGCGCCAGCCGCGGACGTCGCGGCGGCTGGCGCGCAGGTGATGGCAGGGCATGACCCCGCCCATGTGGGCGGGGCGCGGGCCGTCGTGTATACGGCCGCCGTGCCAACCGACCATCCGGAGCTGGCGGCCGCCCGGGCGGGCGGCATTCCGGTCGTGCGGCGCGCGACGGCGCTGGGGCAGGCCGTCGCCGGCGGGCCGGTCGTGGGGGTGGCGGGGACACATGGGAAGACCACGACGACGGTCATGACGACCGACGCCCTCGCGGCCGCCGGCCGCGACCCGACCGGTCTGGCCGGGGGCCGCGTGCGCGCGTGGGGCGGAAACGCACGGCTGGGCGGGGCGGAGCTGTTCGTGGTCGAGGCCGATGAGTATGACCGCGCGTTTCTCGAGCTGTGGCCGACGATCGCGATCGTGACGAACGTGGAGGCTGATCACCTCGAGTGTTACGGCTCGGTCGAGGCCCTCGAAGACGCGTTCGTCACCTACGCGGGCCGCGCGCAGCGGGTCCTGGTCGGCGCCGACGACAGCGGCGCACGCCGGATCGCGGGTGGGCTCGCGACGACGCGATGGCTGGTGGGCCGCGCGCGGGACGCCGATCTGCGAATCGGGCCCGTCCGCGCCGACGAGGCGGAGACGCGGACGGAGCTGACGCTGCCGGACGGTCGGACGTGCACGCTCCGCCTGCGGGTGCCCGGCCTGCACAACGTGCGGAACGGGGCCATGGCGGTGGGGGCGGTGGTCGCCCTTGGCGCCCCGGTCGAACCGGCGCTGGAGGCGCTGGCCGCGTTCGGCGGAATCGGGCGGCGGTTCGACTTGGTGGGCGAGGAGGGTGGGGTGGTCGTGGTGGACGACTATGCCCACCATCCGACCGAAGTGGCGGCCACCCTGGCGGCGGCGCGGCAGCGGTATCCGGCGGCCCGGCTGGTCGCGGTGTTTCAGCCGCACCTGTACTCGCGGACCGCCGCCCTGGGGGAAGCGCTCGGCGTCGCCCTGGCACTGGCGGACGTCGCGGTCGTGACCGAGGTGTATGGGGCGCGCGAACAGCCGCTGCCCGGCGTATCGGGTCGCGCCGTGGCAGAGGCGGCCGAGCGCGCCGGCGCGGAAACCGTCTGGGTGCCGGGGCGGCCGGGTGTGGCGCGCGAGGTGTCCGCCCTGGTGCGGGCCGGAGACGTCGTCCTGACGCTCGGCGCGGGTGACGTGACGGGCGTGGGGCCGGAGCTACTCGGCATGCTGCGCGGGCGGGCGGCGTGAAGCGCCGCGGCGCGTGGCTGCTGCTCGGCGCCGGGGTGACGGTGCTGCTGCTCGTCTCCCCGCTCGCCCTGCGGCAGGCGGCGTTTTTCCGGATCCGGCGCGTGGAGGTCGTGGGCGCGCGCTACCTCGCGCCCGAGCGGATTGTGGAGGCCCTGGGCCTGGCCACGGAGCAGAACCTCTTCGATCCGGTCGGAGACGCGGAGCAGCGGGTTGCCGCGGTGCCCGGCATCGTGCGGGTGGACATCGGAAGGCGGGTGCCCGGGACGCTCCGGGTCACCGTGGTGGAGCGGGAACCGGTGGGGCTCGCGCCGGAGCGCACGGGCCTCGTGCCGATTGATTGCGACGCGGCCGCCCTGCCGTACGATCCGGCGCGCTCGGGTCTGGCGCTCCCCATCGTGGAGGCGGCGGACTCGGTGCTCGCGCGCGCGCTGTGCGTGGTGCGGGCCGCCGACTCGGCGCTGTACGCGGCCGTCCAGGGCGTGCGGGGCGGCCCGGGAGGGTCGGTGATGCTGGAACTGGGGGACCAGCGGGTGCAGCTGAACGGCACGCCCTCGACGGCGGACGTCGAAGCGGTCGCGCTCGTCCGCCGGCACCTCGAGGAATCGGGGCGGGCTTTTGCCGAGCTCGACGGCCGATATCGGGGACTCGTGTATGCGCGGGGGCGACGCTCGTGAAGCGGGATCGGCTGGTGGCGGGGCTGGATCTGGGGAGCACGAAGACCTGTGCCGTCATCGCCGAGGCGGTGGGGGACGCGCGGGTGCCGGGCGTGCGGGTCCTCGGGCTCGGGGTGGCCCGGACGAGCGGGATCCGGCGGGGTATGGTCCGGGACATCGAGGAGACCATGCGCGGGGTGGGCGAGGCGGTTCGCGACGCGCAGCGCATGGCGGGCGTCGAGGCGCCGGCCCTCTGCTGCGGCATCACGGGCGAGCACGTCCGGACCCGGAACGAGGAGGGCCTCGCGTCCGTCACCGGGGACGAGATCACGCGGGCCGACGTGCAGCGGGTGGAGGACGTGGCGAAGGCGGTGAGTCTCGGGCCCGATCGCGAGCTGCTCCATTTCATCCCCCAGGAGTACCGGGTGGACGGGCAGGGGGGCATCAGCGATCCCGCCGGCATGACCGGGCTCCGCCTGGAGGTGGACATGTACCTCGTGTCCATCCAGAGCACCGCGGTGCAGAACGTCCGGCGCGCGGTCGAGCGCGCGGGATTCCGCGTGGCGGGGCTCGTGCTGGAGCCACTGGCCACGTCGCTCGCGGTGCTGACCGAGGAGGAGCGCGAGCTGGGCTGCGTGCTCGTCGAGCTGGGCGGCGGATCCACCAACCTCGCGGTGTTCAAGGACGGCAAGATCCGGCATTTCGCATCGCTGCGGTTTGCCGGCTCCCACGTCACCAACGACATCGTGCAGGGCTTGAGCGTCACGCAGGCGGATGCCGAGCGCCTGAAGGAGCGGTTCGGGGTCGCGTATACGCCGCTGGTGGACCCGGACGAGACGCTCGAGCTGCCGGCGACGCCGGGACAGGGCACCCGGCGGGCCAAGCGCGAGCTGCTGGCGCACATCATCCAGGAACGGCTGGACGAGATTCTGGGGCTGGTGCAGCAGGACCTGGAGGAGACAGGTTTCACGGGCCGCCTGCCGGCGGGTGCCGTCCTCACGGGCGGGGGGGCGCAGTTGGCGGGCGTGCCGGAGCTGGCGCGCGAGGTCCTCGCCATGCCGGTCCGGACCGGGATCCCGAACCGCGGCGTGACCGGGCTCGTAGACAGCGTGTCCGCGCCGCGGTACGCTGTACCGGTTGGACTCGCGTTGTGGGCGGCCCGCCAGCGGCTCGCGGGGGTCGGCGAGCCCGCGGCATCGGTCGCGAAGTGGTTGGGGCCCATACGGCGATGGCTGCAGGACTTCTTCTGATGCAGGCCAGAGGAGACGCGGAGATGCCGGATCACCCCATGGTGTTCGAGCTCGAGGAGACCACGACCCAGAACGCGCGCATGAAAGTGCTCGGGGTCGGCGGTGGCGGCGGCAACGCGGTCAACCGGATGATCCACGAGCGGCTCAGCGGCGTCGAGTTCATCTCGGTGAATACCGACGCCCAGGCGCTGCTGCAGAACCGGGCCGACATCAAGGTCCAGATCGGCAAGCGGCTCACGCGCGGACTGGGCGCCGGCGCGCGTCCCGAGATCGGCCGGCAGGCCATCGAGGAAAACCGGGACGACGTCACCCGCGTGCTCGAAGGGGCGGACCTCGTGTTCGTGACCTGCGGCATGGGCGGCGGCACGGGCACCGGCGCCGCCCCGATCATCGCGCAGCTCGCGCGGGACGTGGGGGCCCTCACCGTGGGCATCGTGACGCGGCCGTTCCTGTTCGAGGGCAAGAAGCGGATGCGGCAGGCCGAGATCGGCATCTCGGAGATGCGGAAGCACGTGGATACGATGATCGTGGTACCCAACGAGCGGCTGCTGGCCGTCGTGGGCCGGAATGTGCCCTTCCAGGAGTCGCTGAAGAAAGCCGACGAGGTGCTGCTGCACGCGACCCAGGGCATCTCGACCCTGATCAGCGTGATCGGCCTCGTGAACGTGGACTTTGCCGACGTGCGGACGGTGATGCAGAACGGCGGATCGGCGCTCATGGGGACCGGAGTGGGGCGCGGCGAGGACCGCGCGCTCGAGGCGGCCCAGCAGGCCATTTCGAGCCCCCTGCTCGACGACCTCTCCATCAGCGGGTCCACGGGCGTGCTGGTCAACATCACCGGCGGTGAGGACCTCACGATCGGCGAGGTCACCCAGGTCAGCGAGATCATCCACGACGCGGCGGGCGACGACGCGGAAATCATCTTCGGCGCGGTGCACGATCCCGCGATGGCGGGGGAAGTGCGGGTGACCGTCATCGCCACGGGATTCGATCGCGAGCACCTGGCGTCGCACGACGGGATGGGGCGTGGGGCGGTCAACGTGCTGCCGTTCCCGCAGCGCGCGTCCGGGCGGCCCTCCGGCGGGGCGCGGCCGTCTCAGGCGCCCGCGCCGCGTCCGGCGGCGGGCGCGCCCGCGGAGCCGCCCCAACCCGATGTGGCCGAGATGGAGATCCCGACCTTCATCCGGCGGCAGATGGACTGATGGGGCGTGCCGGGCGTGGGGCCATCGCCGGACTCGCACTCGCGGCGCTCCTGCTGCTGGCGGGACGCGGCGCCCGGTCGGAACGGCTGCCGGTCGCGGCGCCCATCGTGGTCGCGCGCAGCTTCGTGGAGCATGCGGACACGGTGCGGCGCAACGAAACGCTCTCGGAGCTGTTCGCCCGGCAGGGCATCGGCGGCGGCGAGCTGCACGAGGTCCTGAACGCGCTCGACGGCCTCAACCCCCGGCGGGTGCGGCCGGGGATGGTGTTCCAGTTCGCCACCGCGGTGGGCGGTCCCAGTCCCGAGCGCGTGCGCGTGCGCCTCGGCGACGAGGCGTTTCTCGTGGGCCAGCGGGGCACGGAAGGCTGGCGCGGGAGCCGGGAGGAGATCACCTGGATGATCTCCACCATGCGCATCTCCGGCACGGTGCAGTCGTCCCTCTACGAGACCATTGACCGGCTCGTACCCGATTCCCTGCTGGACATGGCGAACCGTGGGAAGCTGCTGGATGACCTGGCGGACGGGATCTACGGCTGGGTGATAGACTTCACCCGGGACATGCGCCCCGGCGATCCGTTCACGGTGGTGTTCGAGCACCTGACCTCGTCCACGGGCGACCGGCGCTTCGGGCGGGTGCTCGCGGCCAGCGTGTACACGGGCAAGGTCGAGCACACGGCCTTCGTGCTGTCCGATGGGGAAGGGCGCAACGCGTACTACGACGCCGCCGGCAACTCGCTGCGGCGGGCCTTCAAGATGTATCCGGTCAAGTTCCGCCGGATCTCCTCGGGGTTCAGCCGGGCGCGCTTCCATCCCGTCCTTCGGACCAGCCGGCCGCACCTCGGGATAGACTACGCGGCCAACGTGGGGACCCCCATCGAGGCCACGGCCGACGGCAGGGTGATCCGCGCGGGGCGCTGGGGCAGTTACGGCATCATGGTCGGTCTCCGCCACGTGCGGGACATCGAGACGCGCTACGGGCACATGTCGCGGCTGGCGCCCGGCATCCGCCCCGGGGTGCGCGTGCGGCAGGGGGACGTGATCGGCTACGTCGGCACGACCGGCCTCGTCTCGGGCCCGCACGTGCACTACGAGTTCCTCAAGAACGGCCGCCATCTGAACCCCCGGAGCGTGGACCTGGGCGACGGCGACCCGGTGCCGGCGTCGCGCCGTGCGGAGTTCGAGCAGGTGCGCGACGCGTTGGAGCGGGTGCTGGAGAAGCCAGGCCGGACCGTCATGCGCACGGACTGACCGCCGCGCCGGGTTCCGGGTACGACAACCCGTGCAACTCTATCCCGCACTCGACATCCGCGGCGGGCGCCTGGCGCGCACCGCCGATTTCCCGGACCCGGTGGAACAGCTCCGTGCCTGGCGGACCGCGGGCGTCACGTGGGTGCACCTCGTGGACATGGATCGTGCCGAGGGGCGGGAGCCCAACAGCGGCCTGATCGCGCGGCTGGTACGGGAGGGGAACCGGGTGGGGATGCACGTGCAGCTCGGCGGTGGGCTCGCCGGAGACGCGGTGACGGCGGCACTCGAGGCCGGGGCGGAGCGCGTGATCGTCGGCGGCACGGGGGTCGCCGGGCTGCCGTCCCTGCTGGCGCGCCACGGAGCGGCCCGGGTCGGGTTCTCCCTCGACCTCCGGGACGGGACCGCGTGGACTCCCGACGGCACGCCCGCCGGGGACCCCACGACCCTCTTCCACCAGGCGGTCGCGGTGGGTGTGCGCACGGTCGTCGTGCGCGACCTCGGGCGCGACGGCGCCCTCGCCGGTGCGAACGTCGAGGCCACGGCCCCGTTCCGGCGCGCCGGCGTGGACCTGGTGCTCGCCGGCGGCGCCGCCTCGCTCGATGACCTGGCCGCGGCACGCCGGGCCGGCGTGGCGGGGGTGATCGTGGGGCGCGCCCTGCTCGACGGACGACTCGACATCGCGGAGGCGCTCGCG
>DASWHL010000086.1:0-47405 GCA_036398175.1 Gemmatimonadales bacterium | reverse complement strand
TCCTCCGGTTTGACACCGGCAGTCCCCCCAGAGTCCCCGGCCGAACCGCTGGCAACTGGGAGCGAGGGTTGCGCTCGTTGCGGGACTTAACCCAACATCTCACGACACGAGCTGACGACAGCCATGCAGCACCTGTGCACGTGCTCCGAAGAGGGACCGATGTTTCCACCGGCTTACACGTACATGTCAAGCCCAGGTAAGGTTCTTCGCGTTGCCTCGAATTAAACCACATGCTCCACCGCTTGTGCGGGCCCCCGTCAATTCCTTTGAGTTTCAGTCTTGCGACCGTACTCCCCAGGCGGGGCACTTACTGCGTTAGCGACGGCACCGAAGGGGTCGCTCCCCCCAGCGCCTAGTGCCCATCGTTTACGGCGTGGACTACCAGGGTATCTAATCCTGTTTGCTCCCCACGCTTTCGCGCCTCAGCGTCAGCAATGGCCCAGCGAGCCGCCTTCGCCACCGGTGTTCTTCCCGATCTCTACGCATTCCACCGCTACACCGGGAATTCCACTCGCCTCTACCATGCTCGAGCACGCCAGTCTCGGATGCAGCCCCGGAGTTGAGCCCCGGGATTTCACATCCGACTTAGCGCGCCGCCTACGCGCCCTTTACGCCCAGTGATTCCGGACAACGCTCGCACCCTCCGTATTACCGCGGCTGCTGGCACGGAGTTAGCCGGTGCTTTCTTTGGAGGTACCGTCAATCCCCTTGCGGGGCCTTCGTCCCTCCCAACAGTGGTTTACAACCCGAAGGCCGTCATCCCACACGCGGCGTCGCTGCGTCAGCCTTTCGGCCATTGCGCAAGATTCCCCACTGCTGCCTCCCGTAGGAGTCTGGGCCGTATCTCAGTCCCAATGTGGCTGGCCATCCTCTCAGACCAGCTACCCGTCGTTGCCTTGGTGAGCCGTTACCTCACCAACAAGCTGATAGGTCGCGAGCCCCTCCCCCAGCGCCTTGCGGCTTTGACCTCAGAACCATGCGATCCCGAGGTGTTACGCGGTATTACCCGGTCGTTAGACCGGCTATCCCCCACTGAAGGGCAGGTTGCTCACGTGTTACGCACCCGTCCGCCACTGGACTGGAGTTGCCCCCAGCCCCGTGCGACTTGCATGTGTTAGGCACGCCGCCAGCGTTCGTCCTGAGCCAGGATCAAACTCTCCGAAGAAAGTTGAACAGCTCTCACGAACGACTAGTTGTCGTCCGAATCATTGATCGGAGTTTGTCCCTCACGACGGCCGTCCGAACGACCGCCGCTGCAGACGGGACCGCACTCTCGATATATCCGAACCCACGTCAATTCGATTGTCAAAGAGCAGTGCCGGGACCGCACGACCGCCGGTCTCGGCGAGCACAGAATTGTAGACGGGATGTGAAAGGGAGTCAAGAGCTTCCACCGCCCCGCACCACCCATCACCTGCCCCTCGATGGGCCCGAACCCGCGGCCGCATGAGAGCGCGGAATGTCGCCCCGCCCTCGGGCGGGGTCAACCCCTCAGGCGACCGCCTGTCCCAGCACCTCGCGGACCGCCTGCACCAGCGCCAGGGGATGGGCGGGGTCACGCAGCACGGCCGCAGCCGCCAGGTCCGGGGGCGGCACGAGGTCGGCATTGGCGGGCCGCACCAGCACCACCCGCAGGTCGTGCGTCAACGCCCGAAGGTCCCGCGCCACGTCCTCCGCGTGCGCCTCGCCCTGTCCCCGAATCACCGCGGCGTGCACCACGGCGGCATCCGTGCGCAGCAGCTTGATGGCCCCCGCACCGTCCTGGGCCTGAAAGACCGCAAAGCCCGCCCGCTCGAGCGCTTGCGCGCCTTCGCGAAGCACGGCCTCCCGGCCCCCGACCAGCAGCACGATCCCCCCGCTCCGTTCGTCCCCCGAGGGCCGAGGCGCATCCCACCCGGCGTCCGGCTCGGCAACCGCGGCCTGCGCCGGATCGAGGGCGATCGCGGGATCCGACGCCCGGGCCGCCGGATCCCCGGCCGTCCGTACGACCCACTGGTATCCCAGCAGCCGATCCTGCGCATCCCGTCGGCGCGAGGCCGACAGCACCGCGGCAAAAGCACCCCCGTGCCGTCGCTGCAGGGAGACGTCGAGCCGCGCCACGAACCGCTCTGCCGCCATCATGCGCTGGAAGCGGCGAATGTCGTTCACGTCCGGCATGATCGTCCGCGCATCGAGCCCCAGGAACTCCTCCCGCCGGTAACCGAACAGGGCGAGGGCCGCGGAGTTGGCGTCCACGATCGCCCCGCCCCGCGTCGTGAGGTAGATGGCGTCGAACGACTGCTCGAACAGCGCGCGGTACTGCGCCTCCGCCTCCGCGATGGCGTCCTGGGCCCGGCGCCGGTCCTTCACGTCGCGGGCCACGGCCAGCAGGTAATCATGTCCCTCGTACGCATGCGCGATGACCGAGACTTCGACCGGGAACGTGCTGCCGTCCTTGCGCGCATGGGCGCCCTCGAGGATCAGCGGCCGGCGGTTGTCGCGCGTCTCGGTGAACCCGACGTCGAAGCTGGCCGGCGGCACGAGTGGGAATCCCAGGCCCAGCCCGGCCACCGGCTGCCCGCGCAGCTCCGCCCGATGGCGCCGCAGCCAGCGGCACGCCGTATCGTTGAGGTCCACCAGGACCTCCCCGTCCGGGTCCACCAGGAACACGGCCTCGCCCGCCGTCTCGATGGCCGCCCGGAACCGCAGCGTCTCGGTGTCCGCTCGCGTGCCGCCGTCGGCGGCCGCCGATTGCGCGCGCAGCAGGTCGAGGTCGGCGCGCCGGTCGTCGAGTTCGCGCTCGAGGATGCCGGTGCGCTCCACCAGCGCCTTCTCCGTCTGCTTGTAGCGGGTGACGTCCCGGGCAATGATCGTGACGGAGACCACCTTGCCCTCGCGCGTGTTGGGCGCGATCCGGCACTCGAACCAGGAATCGGGGTCGTGACCCTGGATGCCCTGGAGCTCGACGCCGTCCGCCCGTCCCGTCGCGAACACCCGGCCGACCGCGTCCCGGACGGCGGCATGCTGGTCGGGGAACACCCAGTCGGTGAACTGGGAGCCGACTACTTCTTCCTCGCTCCGCCGACCCAGCGGTCGGTTCACGTACAGGATGACACCGCCCACACGCACGATGAACACTACGTCGGGCGGATACTCGGGGGCGTGGGCAGCCGCACCGTCGGGCTCGTATGCGACGACCGGGGCCGCGCGCGACTCCCTGACACCCGCCACCGGTTCGGGGCGGTCCGGCCCCTTGGCCTGGACAGCCGCCGTGGCTGGCGGGGGCGGGTCTTCCGGTGCGCCGGCGAGTTCGGGGATCACCCGGGTTGCCCGCCGCCGGCCGTTGCCCTCCCCGTCGCTCCGTTCGGCAAACAGGTGCGACGGCGTCGGGCGCGAGAGACGCGGACGGCGTCCCGCCGCGGCGGCTGGACTGGCCGACTCGTCGCCTGCGGGTCGCGGGGATTCCGTTGGATCGCTCATGACACTGCTCGTCCTCGTCAATACTGCACCCTCAGCCTTCGCGCACGCCAGCGGTCGTCCCGGCTGCGGCGAAAGGGGCTCACCATGCCTGCCGTTGGACGGAATCTGTGCCCGAGGCCCTGCCAAATCCGTCACTTAGGTCACAAAAGCTGAGACCGCACCTGAAGTGTACTGGCTAATGCGTTTCTGTATCACAGCTTACAGCGGTTTCATCCGACGCTGGACAGAGGTTCTACACGCCCCAGGTGCCCGTTTCCCTTGCATGTCCCCGCTCGGCAGGATAGCCTTGCATCGCCCGGGCCATCCCTGCTGACGGGCGTGGCGAGCGAGGCCCTCCTGACCGACTTCACCCTCATCGAACCCCGTTGGGTCGTCCCGGTAGACCCGGCTGGCTCCGTGCTACCCGCGCACGCCGTCGTGCTGCGTGGCGACCGCATTGCGGCGGTGCTCCCAGTGGCCGAAGCGCGTGGCCGGTATGCGTCGGCGCGGCGGGTGGAGCTACCCACCCACGCCCTGGTGCCCGGCCTCATCAACCTCCACACTCACGCGGCCATGGCGCTCATGCGGGGAATCGCCGATGACCTGCCGCTGAAGGCCTGGCTCACGGAGCACATCTGGCCCGCGGAGGCCCGGTACGTGTCTCCGGAGTTCGTCGAGGCCGGCACGCTCGTGGCGGCCGCCGAGATGCTGCGCGGCGGCACGACGTGCTTCCACGACATGTACTTCTTCCCGGAGGCCGCCGCGCGGGCCGCCGCGCGGGCGGGGATCCGGGCCGTGCTGGGCCTGGTGGTGCTGGAGTTCCCGACCGCCCACGCCCGCAACGCCGACGAGTACTTCGACCGCGGACGCGCGGCAGGCGCGGCCCTGGCGGCGTTCCCCCTAGTCCGCTGCGCGGTGGCCCCCCATGCGCCGTATACGGTGAGCGATGCCAGCTTTGTCCGTTCCGTGGCGCTCGCCGACGAGCTCGACCTGCCGCTGCACGTGCATGTCCACGAGACCGAAGACGAGGTGGCCGAGGGCCTCGCGCAGCACGGGCGCCGGCCGCTGGACCGGCTCGACATGCTGGGGGTGGTCACCGACCGGTTGATCGCCGCGCACGGCGTCCACCTGACCCCGGCCGAGCGCGACCTGCTGGCCGCCCGAGGGGCGGCGGTGGCCCATTGCCCAGCCGCGAATCTCAAGCTCGCCAGCGGTTTCGCGCCGGTCGCGGACCTGCTGGCGCGCGGGGTCACGGTCGGGATCGGGACGGACGGTGCGGCGAGCAACAACCGGCTGGATCTCTGGAGCGAGGTGCGCCTCGCGGCCCTCGTGGCGAAGGCGGTGGCCGGCCGCGCGGAGGCGGTCCCGGCCCATCAGGCGCTTGGCATGATCACCCGCGACGCGGCCCGCGCGCTCCGCTGGGATGCTCACCTCGGGTCCATCACCCCCGGAAAGCAGGCCGACCTCGTGGCCGTGGACCTCGGCGCCCCGGAGCTGCAGCCCTGCTTCGATCCCGTCTCCCACCTGATCTACGCCGCCGGACGGGAACACGTCAGCCACGTCTGGGTGGCGGGCCGACCGGTGGTGGTGGATCGGGTGCTCCAGACGGTGGATGTGGCGGAAGTGAACGCCGCCGCGCACGAATGGGGCGGCCGGATCGGGCGGGGGGCCTGAGGTGAGCGTCTTCCCGGGCCAGCCGCCCACCATCGCGCTCGCCGCAGACGGGTGGTCGGTGGAGATTCTGGATCAGACCGCCCTGCCCCACCGGGTCGTGATCCGCACGCTGGGGACCGCGGCCGACATGGCCGAAGCGATCCGGCGCATGCGCGTCCGTGGCGCGCCGCTCATCGGGGCGGCCGCCGCGTACGGCCTGTCGCTCGCGCTGCGCGACGATCCCTCCGACGCCGGGCTCCACGCGGCGGTTTCCCGGTTGCGCGCCACGCGTCCGACGGCCGTCAACCTGGCGGCCGCGCTCGAGCGCGTGACGGCCGCGGTCCGGCCCCTGGCGCCCGGCGCGCGGGCCGAGCGTGCCTATGCGGAGGCGGCCGCTATCTGCGCGGAGGACGTGGCCCTCAACCGCGCGATTGGCGAGCACGGCATCCGGTTGCTGCGGGAGCGCGCCTCGTCGGGACGCCCGGTGCGGGTGCTGACCCATTGCAACGCGGGCTATCTGGCGACGGTGGATTGGGGGACGGCGCTCGCACCCGTCTACCAGGCGCGTGCCGAGGCCCTCCCCGTCCACGTCTGGGTGAGCGAGACGCGACCGCGCGGCCAGGGAGCCCTCACCGCGTGGGAGCTGGGACGGGCCGGCGTGCCGCACACGGTCATCGCGGATAACGCCGCGGGCCACCTGCTGCAGGCCGGCAAGGTGGAGATCTGCCTCGTCGGCACCGATCGGACCACCGCCACCGGGGACGTGTGCAACAAGATCGGTACGTACCTCAAGGCGCTCGCCGCGCGCGAAAGCGACGTCCCCTTCTACGCCTGCGTGCCGGGACCGTCCATTGACTGGGCCGCGCGGTCCGCGGCGGAGATTCCGATCGAGGAACGCGACGGTGACGAGCTGCGCGTCATCCAGACGGGCGATTCCGCCGGCCAGGTCGTCCACTTGCTGCCGGGCGACACTCCCGTGGCCAACCCCGCGTTCGACGTGACGCCGGGCCGGCTCCTGACTGGGCTCATCACGGAGCGTGGCGTGTGTGCGGCGAGTTCGGCGGGGCTGCGGGGGTTGTATCCGGAGCGTGCGGGGGCGCCTCCTGGGGGTGGATCCCGCTAAAGCGGGCCCTCGGCCGCCATCTGCCCGTGAAACGCGCATTGGGTCTTCGTCGCCTTGGCGACAGATCGTGGCCGAGGGCCCGCTTCAGCGGGATCCACCTACGCCGTCGTCCTGCAGTGACGCGCGGAGAGCCGCCAGTTGTCGCTCGGCGGCGGCTGCCTGCGCGGTGCCGGGGACGAGGTCCGCGATCCGGGCCAGCTCCGGGATGGCCCGCCGCGGCTGCCGGAGGCGCCCGGTGTACAGCTCGATCAGCTCCTGGCAGACCAGCAGTTGGACGCCCGGGGGGAGAGTGGCGTCCTGCCGGGAGCGCCGGAACCAGCCCGCCGCGCCCTCGGGGTCGCCGAGGTGGTCGCGCAGGATGCGCGCGACCGCCAGGTAGGGCTCGGGATCGCCGTCCGACTCGGCGGCCGCCAGCTCGTAGGCCGCCACCGCTTCCCGATACCGACCCTGGGCCGTCAGGGCCTGCGCCGCCGAGTACTCCCGCCTGGGAGGAGTGGTGTCACCCCGCAGGCCCACGTACCGGCCGGTGATGCCGCCCACCACCCGGACGACGACCTGAACGAAAGCCCAGACGCCGAGCGCAATGAGCACGGGCGCATAGAGGGGGAATCCGACCCAGACCACCCAGACGAGGCCGACGCCGAATCCGAGGACGGCGGGCAGGACGTGCTGGACGAGCTCGGCCGTATCTCGCTCGCGCGGGCCCCGGCGCTCCGGCGCCGCGTACCGGCGGCGCGGGGGTGGGATGCCGGGCGTGGCGCTCACGCGGCCGTGATCCCGCCGTCCACAGGGAGTGCCACCCCCGTGATGAACCGTGCCTCGTCGGACGCCAGGAAGAGGACAGCGGCCGCCACCTCCTCGGGGGTCGCGATCCGCCCCAGCGGGTGCTTGGCCTCCCACGCTTTCCGAGCCACCGACGGGTCGGGGAACGCATCCCAGGCGGCGTGGATCATGTCGGTGTCCACGCTCCCCGGGCACACCGCGTTGACCCGGATGCCTTCCCCGGCGTGGTCGAGGGCCAGCGAGCGCGTGAAGTTGATCAGCGCCGCCTTGGATGCCGCGTAGGCCGCGGCGCCCGCGAACCCCACCAGTCCCGCGTACGAGGCGACGTTCACGACGGTCCCGCGCGCGGCGCGCAGGGCGGGCAGCGCCGCGCGTGTCATCAGGAACGCGCCTTTCACGTTGACGTCGAACGTCTCATCCCACTCCGCTTCCGTGAGGCGGTCCACGGTCCGGTTGCGGTAGATCACGCCCGCGTTGTTCACGAGGACGTCCAGCCGCCCGAAGGCGCCGAGGGTTTCGGCGACGGCGTGCTCGCAGTGGGTGGCCAGCCGGACGTCTCCGGCCACGAACCGGGCGCCCGGAATGGCGGCGGCGGCGGCGGCCCCGCGGTCCGGGTCGCGGCCCACGGCGACGACGCGGGCGCCGGCGTCCGCGAGGTGGCGCGCCACCGCGTGACCGATGCCGCGGGTGCCACCCGTAATGACGGCCACGCGGTCGGCGAAGCGACGGGATCGGTCACCAGGCATCGCGTGCATACTACGATCGGTTCAACGCCGCGCCAGGGCGGGGAGCGCGGGCGGGGGTTGGCTACCCGGTGCTCCGGGGCGACATTGTCCTCCGCTCCAGCGACCATCCCTGCCGCCCGTCCCGAGGACTCGTGATGGCTGCCCCTCCGACCGCCCCCAGGCCCTCCCTCATCGAACGGTTCCTGTCCACCGCGGAGCGGGTCGGCAATGCGTTGCCGCACCCGGCGACCCTGTTCCTGCTGGCGGCGCTGGGGGTGGTGGTGCTGTCCGAGGTGGCGTCGTGGTTCCAGCTCGAGGTGACGCATCCCGCCACGGGCGAGGCGGTGCAGCCGGTGTCGCTGCTCACGATTGCCGGGCTGCACCGGATCATCACGTCCGCAGTCACGAACTTCACAGGATTCGCGCCGCTCGGGACGGTGCTGGTGGCGATGATCGGGATCGGGGTGGCGGAAGGCAGCGGGCTGATCGGCACCGTCCTGCGCCTGCTGGTGCTCTCGGCGCCGGCCCGGCTGCTGACCCCCATCATCGTGTTCGCGGGCGTGATGTCCAACACGGGGGGCGAAGTCGGGTACGTGCTGCTGGTCCCGCTGGCCGCGCTGATCTTCCTTGCCGCGGGCCGCCATCCGATTGCCGGACTGGCCGCGGCCTTCGCCGGTGTCTCGGGCGGCTACAGCGCCAATCTCCTGCTCGGCACGCTCGACCCCCTCATCGCGGGGCTCACGGAAGAGGCGGCGCGGATCGTGGACCCGGCGTACGCGGTCAACCCCGCATGCAACTACTACTTCCTGGCGGCGTCGGTCTTCGTGATCACGGCGGCCGGGACGTTCGTCACGGAGCGGGTCGTGGTGCCCCGGCTCGGCCCCTACGCGGGCGCGGAGGCGGCGGAGGCGATTCAGGCGCTTTCGGCGGACGAGCGGCGCGGGCTCCGGTTTACGCTCTACGCCGCCCTGGGCCTTGCGGCCGTGGTCCTGGCCGGCATTCTGCCCGGCGCCGGATTCCTGCGCGAGATCGGTACGGGCAGCGTGCTCCACTCGCCGTTCCTGCGCGGCATCGTGTTCTTCATCTTCCTGGGCGGGACGGTGCTGGGGATTGCCTACGGTGTGGGCGCCCGGACCATCAAGAACGACGCGGACGTGATCAAGGGCATGGGTGGTGCGCTGGAGACGCTCGGGGTCTATCTCGTCCTGGTGTTCTTCGCCGCGCAGTTCGTGGCGTACTTCAACTGGACCAACCTGGGGCTCATCTTTGCGGTGGAGGGCGCGGAGTTCCTCGAGCGGAGCGGCCTTCCGGACATCCCGCTGTTCCTGTCGTTCATCGTGCTGTCGGCGGTGATCAACCTCACCATGGGGAGCGCGTCGGCCAAATGGGCCATCATGGCGCCGGTCTTCGTCCCCATGCTGATGCTGATCGGCTACAGCCCGGAGTTCACGCAGCTCGCCTATCGGATCGGCGACAGCGTCACGAACATCATCTCGCCCATGATGTCGTACTTCGCGCTGATCGTGGCGTTCATGCAGCGCTACGATCGGAAGGCCGGGATCGGGACCGTGATCGCGACCATGCTTCCCTACACGGTCACGTTCTGGCTCGTGTGGTCGCTGATGCTCATCGGCTGGATGCTGCTGGGATTGCCCGTGGGGCCGGGCGCAGGGCTGTACCTGCCGGGGAGCTGAGCCCGACCGCCGGCTATCCCGTCCCCGCTGGCTCGCGGATCAGCGCGTCGCGGGCCGCCTCGATTTCCCGCAGCCAATCCCGGCGCCCGAAGACGACGAATCGCTCCTCGTGGTCGCCGGGCAGGAGCAAGGCGATGCCGTCCCCGACGAGCGCGAGGCCGCGCCGCGGCTCCACCCCGGCGATGGCCCGCAAGGGACAAGATAACGCACGCACGGTGCCTCAGTAGGTGGCCCAATGTTCGATGTACGCGTTGGCGACCGGCGCGAAGCCGGTGAGCGGCCGCATCGCGAGATGGACGTACAGCGAGTTGTAGTCAATGTCCGTGTAATCCCCCCCAATGCTCCCCGTCGGCACGGGCATCCCGAGCTGCCGATTCAAGCCCGACGCCACGAAGCCGTCGAACCGCTGGTCGTCCGCGTCGAAGCGAAGGACGCCACCCACCAGGATCACGCCCCACCACTGGACGGAGTTTCCCAGGACCGTCAGGTCCCCGGACACGATCAACAGGCCGCGGCCGATCGTGGTGCCGCCCGCGAATCCGAGCGTCGCGTCCCCCGAGACGAGCTGGAGAGGGTATGTGCCGTCGTCGGCCTGAATGCTGGTGTAGTCCGGGACGATCCGGCCCGCCGTCAGGACGGACGCCCAGTCAATGCGGGCATCCGTCACGATGTCTGCCGCTGCGCCGCCACCCTGGGCCGAACCTCCAGTGAGATCGAAGCCTGACAAGCCGGGCACCGTCCCGGCCACGCGAAGCGAGCGGCGGGCGAGCGTCGCGCATCCCGACGTCCCGTGCTCGTCGGATCCGTGTAACTGACCGGTCCCGCCGGAGGTGCGCGTGAGGCCGTTGACCGCGGTGAACGCCGCAGGGAGCGCAAGTTGGCCGGACTGCCACTCCGCAAACTGTGCGACCGTGCGGTTCGCGACCGGCGTTGCTCCCGTGCCGGGCCAGATGACGTGGCCGACGGACCGGACGAGGTACAACCAGTTGGCCAGCGTGTCCGGTGGACGCCGCACCACCTGCGCCACCACGTCGCTGTAGCCGCCCACCACGTTGATCCGCACCGAATCGCCGTCAGGCGGGCGGAGCGCCCGCCCGCACCCGTTCAGCACAACGGTGCCGAGGTAGGTCTGGAGCCCGCTCCGGGCAACCACGGCGGCCTGATCGGCCGCCTGGCTCGCGACCGCGATCTGGACGTCCGTCGCCGCCCGAGTCAACCCCACCATCAGCAGCGCGGTGAGCAGGGCTATTATCAGCAGGACGGCGGGAAGGGCGAATCCCGCCTCCCCACGCCATGGTGGCCGTGGGTGCGGTGGATTCCGGTCCGCCCGGCGCGTCAGTCGCAGCGGTGCCTGCCTTCGCGTATCGTCCGGACCGTCAGGGCCATCGGTCACATTGAGCGCGCCCGGGAGGACTCGAACCTCCGACCCTCGGCTTAGAAGGCCGATGCTCTATCCAGCTGAGCTACGGGCGCCGACTGCAAGTTGGAAGGGACCGCCGGGCCGGACAAGCCCGCGGCCGGATCAGGCGGTCTCGATTCTGTTCCGGCCCCGCGCCTTGGCCCGCCGGAGAGCCTCGTGGGCCGGGGTCAACAGTGCGGCCGGCACCTCCCCTCGCTCAGGCACCCGCACGACGAAGCCGCCGCTCAGGGTGAGCTGGCGCGCATCTCCCGCAGTGTCGGTGAACGTGAGGTCGAGCTGCTCCACGGCCGTTCGGAGCGTGTCGCAGTGTGCCCGGGCGCCGTCCGCGTCTTTGGGGCTCGGGAACAGGACGCCGAACGTCCCGCCGTTGAACCGGGCCACCAGGTCCCCCGCGCGGCGCAACTGCGCCGACAGCGCCTCGGCGACGCGTCGCAGTCCGCGGTCGCCCTCGAGGTGCCCCTCGGCCTCGTTGAACGCGCGCAGATGGTCCACGTCCAGCAAGGCCAGGCCGAGCGGAGTCCGCAGGCGTTGCGCCCGCCGCGTCTCCTCGGTGGCCGTCTCGTCGAACACCCGGCGATTGGGAATGCCCGTGATGCCGTCCAGCCGGTCCTCCCGACCTCGCTCCTCGGTCATGTCCCGCGCCACCGCGTACATCAGCCCCGTCTCCGGATCCGGGTAGCAGGTCCAGGAGATGACCTTCCAGCCCCCGTCCTTGGACCGGTACCGGTTTTCGTACTTGAAGGTGAGCTGGCCGGTGGAGAGCCGCCTCGTCTCGGCAATCGTGTCCGCCCGGTCGTCCGGGTGGACGAACTCGACGAACGGTCGGGACAGCAGCTCCTCGCGCGAGTAGCCCATGACCCGCTCGAACGCCCGGTTGACCTTCAGGAAATACCCGGTGGCGTCCGCCACGCACAGCATGTCTATGGCGTAGTCGAAAAACCGCTCGAGGTTGAAGTGCTCCGGCAGGGTTGGACGCGCCACGAACACCGCCGCTCTGGGTGGGGGTCTCGATCATTCAATAGTGCACCGGGGCCGCCGGGGGTCAAGGCCCGCTGGCGGCCGCCGGCGCGTCCGGTGATACTCTCCGGGAGGAGGAGGCTGGGGGGTCGGGCGTTGGAGGACTACTCATGAACGTGCTCGTGCTGAACTGTGGCTCGTCCACGGTGAAGTTTCAGGTCATCGCCACCGATCAGGACCGCATTGACCGCGACGCGGACCATCGGCTCGCGCGCGGCATCGTGGAGCGTGTCGGTGGGCAGGCGCTCATTACGCTCCAGGCGGGTGACGGCCCGTTCGAGCGGCATGCGGAGCCGCTGCGGGACCACCGGGCCGCCATTGACCGCGTGCTGCGCTGGCTGGTGGCGGCGGGGACGCAGGTGGAGGGAGTCGCCTCCCTCGCGGACATGCACGCCGTGGGCCACCGCGTGGTGCATGGCGGCGAGCGGTTCCGCGCGTCGGTCCGGATTGATCAGGCGGTTCTGGACGAGATCGCCGAGTGCATCGAGCTGGCGCCGCTGCACAACCCGGCCAACCTCAAGGGCATCGGCGCGGCCGTGACCCTGCTCGGCCAGGGCGTGCCGCAGGTGGCCGTGTTCGACACGTCTTTTCACGCCACGATGCCCGCGACGTCCTACCTGTACGGGCTGCCGTACCAGCTGTACCGGCGGCACCGGATCCGGCGTTACGGGTTCCACGGCACGTCCCACCGGTACGTCGCGTACCGCTACCGTCGCCTGCTGAACATCCCGAAGGAGCAGGTGCGCATCATCACGCTGCACCTCGGCAATGGCTGTTCCGCGTGCGCCATCAAGGAGGGCGTGTCGTTCAACACCTCCATGGGGTTCACGCCGTTGGAAGGGCTGGTCATGGGGACGCGGTCGGGTGACATAGACTCCTCGCTCGTGGAGTACCTCGCGGTCAAGGACGGCCTCACGCTGTCGGAGGTGGACGCCCTGCTGAACAAGCAGTCCGGCCTTCTCGGGATCTCGGGCCTAACCGGCGACATGCGGGACCTGCTGGCCGAGGTCGCCGAGAACCACGACCGGCGGGCCGAGCTGGCCATTGCGGTCTTCTGCCAGCGGGTGCGGCACTACATCGGGGCGTACTTCGCCGAGCTGGGCGGGGCCGACGCGATCGTGTTCAGCGGCGGTATCGGGGAGAACGCGCCCCAGGTGCGGGAGCAGATCTGCCATGGGCTCGATGCCCTGGGACTGTCACTGGACGAGACGGCCAACCAGGGCGCCGTGGCGGGGGCGGAGGGTCCCATCTCCACGGCCGGCAGCCGGCTCAAGGCCTACGTCATCCCGACCAACGAGGAGCTGCTCATTGCCCGGGATGCGTTCCGCGTGGTGCGGGCGGGTGAGGGGGCGCCGCCGGAGGCGCTGCGCGTGAGCCGGGCCCTGGCGGACGCGCCGGGCTGACCCACGACCAGTCGGAGCGGTGGGATTTGAACCCACGACCCCCTGCTCCCAAAGCAGGTGCGCTACCGGGCTGCGCCACGCTCCGATCCGGACAATGATAACTGCATGCGTCGGCCCTGGCACCGGCGGGTCGGCAACGGGCGCACGCGGAGACTCGGCCCCCCTTCCCCAAGTGATTTGCACGCTTCACGTTCAGACGATAGGTTTGGCGCTCCAGCCTTCCCCCGGGGCGTCCGGCGCCCGGTAGCGAGACCCTATGGGCGAGATCCGTCGCGCGAGCAAATGGGAAGTGCGGTTCTCCGAATCGCTCGGGCTGCTGCATCTCAGCAGCCTGCGCGACCGCATTCTCGCGTTCGCGGTGCTGGCCGCCCTCGTGCCCTCCCTGATCACCGCCGTGCTGTCGTACGAGCAGAACCGCCGGTCGCTGACCACGCGGATCGGCGAGGAACTGCGCACCGCGGGAAACCAGGGTGCCCGCGAAGTGGGCATGTGGTACCAGCAGCGACTGTTCGACCTCAAGGTCTTCACCAGCTCTTATGAGATCGCGGAGAACCTGACCCGCGCGGACGGGGTCACGCGGGTGCGAGCCTATCTCCGGTCGGTGATGGGCCGCGTGGAGCACCTGGACGAACTGACCGTCCTGGACCGGGAGGGACGGGTCGTCGCCTCGAACCTCGACGTTGCCGGGCCGATCTCCCTGCCCGACGGATGGGAGGCGGACGTCCGGGCGGGCGCCGAGGTGGCCGGGCCCCCCGTCCGGGGCGCGTCCGGCGTGACGTCGGTGACGCTGGCGGTGCCGATCTACCGTCAGGGGAGTGGCACGGTGGTCGGCACGCTCGCGGCCCGGCTGCGACTCGACGGCCTCGTGCGCCAGCTCGCGCCCATCGCGCCGTCCGCGGGCGCGCTGTCCGTGCTCGCGGCCGACGGCGCGCCGATCCTGCGCGTTGAGCAGTCCGGCGGGACGGCGCTGCGTCCGGCGACGGCTCCCGACGCCCTGGGCGCCCTGCGCGCCGATACCGCGCGCGTCGTGCCGTTCCAGAGCACGGGTGGGGAACGGGCCATGGGCGCCCTGCGCCCGGTCCCGCGGCTCCCGTGGCTCGCGCTGGCGGAGATCGGCCAGGAACGGGCGTTCGAGCAGGTCCGCCGGCTGCGGAACACGACGATCATGATCGTCCTGGCCGTCTTGTTCGGGGTCGGCTGGATCGGCTACCGCCTGGGCCTGCTGATCGTGCGGCCCCTGGACCGCCTGGCGGCGGGGGCGGCCAACGTGGCCGACGGCGACCTCTCGGTGGATGTGCCGGTGGTGGGCAGCGGCGAGGTCGCCACGCTGACCCAGGTGTTCAACGACATGGTGCGCCGCCTTCGGGACGGACGGGCGCAACTGAACGAGGCCAACGAGTCACTGCGGATCAAGAACGAAGAGCTCGGGCGGCTGTCGGTCACGGACCAGCTCACCGGGCTCTTCAACCGGCGGCGGCTCATGGAAGTGCTGGAAGCCGAGGTGAACCGCTCCAAGCGGCACGTCCATCCCTTTTCGATCTTGATCATGGACGTGGATCACTTCAAGAAGTTCAACGATGCCTACGGCCACCTAGCGGGCGACCGCGTGCTGGCCAGCCTCGGCGAGGTGCTGCGCGAGACCACGCGCGAGATTGACACGCCGGCGCGATTCGGGGGCGAGGAGTTCATGGCGGTCCTGCCCGAGACCGGGCTCGAGGCCGCGGTGGAGGTGGCCGAGCGCATCCGCGCGACGCTGGCTTCCCGCATCTTCGAGGGGCGGCGGGTGACGCTGAGCATCGGCGCGGCGGAGTTCCCCACCCACGGCGACGACGCCCAGCGGCTGATCGCGGCCGCCGATGCCGCGCTCTATCGAGCCAAGGACGCCGGCCGCAACCGCGTGGAGCGCGCCGGCGCGGCCGCCTGAGCGCTCAGGGGCGCGACTCCACGAGCGCGCGCGCGATCCACCCGGTCCGTCCCTCCCCGTCGGTGATCCGGACCCACCCCTCCACGTAGGACGCTCCCGTCACCGGCTGATCGGCTTCGAGCGTGAACAGCACGCGGTAGTTCGTCCCCGGGCCGTCCCGCACGTTGGCGCGCGTCGTGCTGCGGAGTCGGAGCGGAACCTGGAACGGCGTCTCGCCCGGCCGCAGGGGCTCGGCTTCCGCGCGGCTGAACCGGTCTATGCCCTGGCCGGCGATCACCCGGGCCTGCGTCGCCAGATAGAGCGCGCCGCCGAAGTTGCCGTTCTGGAATTCGCCCTCCGAGCTCTGAAGCAGCTTGTTCGCGGAAGCCGCTTCGGGCGCGGACCGGCGTCCGGCGGCGGTGGTCAGGGTGCGGATCGCCAGCTCGGCTTCGGCAATGCCCGACGCGGCTTCGGCGCGGGACGCGACCGTCTGGCTCCGCGCCATGATGCGCACGACCTCGCGCCGGGCCTCCTCGATCTGCTCCTCCAGGACCTGGATGCGCGCGTCCCGGGCGAGCACCTCCACTTCGACCTGGGAAAGCCGCTGGCGGGTCTCGGGGTCCGCGACCGTGTCGGTCCGCGTGCGGTTCACGAACACCGTATCGCGGGCCCCGGCCGGCGACGGCGCGCCGTTTCCCTGGGGCGCCGGGGCGCACGCGGCGCCCAACAGCACCGGGAGGAGTGCGGCGCGGGAGAGACAGACTGGCATCGTGACTCCGGGGGTAACGGAAAATCCGGTGACGCAACCACCCTCATGTTACCCCCCGCGCGGGTGGCCGGCCACCCATGCCCCAGTCACGGGCCGCGGCTCGTCAGCCAGTCCACGAAGGCCCGGAACGCCCGGCCCCGGTGGCTCACCGACGCCTTGGCCTCTGGCGTGGCGAGTCCGAAGCTGGTCCCGAGGTCGTCCGAGTGGAACAGCGGGTCGTACCCGAACCCGCCGGGGCCCGCGGGCGTCGGCAGCACGCGCCCCAGGCAGGTGCCCTCGAACAGGTGCGGCATGCCGTCGTGCCGTTCCAGGAAACACACGACGCAGCGGTATCGGGCCCCCCGCCGGTCGTCGGGTGCGCCGGCCAAGCGGCGCAGCAACTCCGCATTGTTGGCGGCGTCCTGCTCCGCCGGGTCGGCCGGCGACGGAAAGGCGAAGCGGCGGGAGCGCACGCCGGGCGCCCCGCCGAGCGCGAACACCTCGAGGCCCGAGTCCTCCGCCACAGTCGGGAGCCGCGACCGGCGCGCGAAATACTCGGCCTTGCGCCGCGCGTTGCCCTCGAAGCTGTCCGCGTCCTCGATCCCCGCCTCGTCCCGACGTTCCTCGAGGCCGCGGTCGTCCGGAAATACGATGTCGTAGGGGATCTCCGCCAGCAGGGCCCGGATCTCGCGCTGCTTGCCGGCGTTGCGCGTGGCCACGAGCAGCTTGGGCTTCACGGCAGGGCCTCCCGCTGAAGCGCGAACAGCCGCGCGATGCCGACGTCCGCCAGCGCGAGCAGGGCGTCCAGGTCGCGCCGGCCGAAGTGGCCGGCCTCGCCGGTCGCCTGCACCTCGACATATCGGTCCGGCTCCAGCACCACGACGTTGGCGTCCACCTCCGCCGTCTTGTCCTCGGCGTAGCAGAGGTCGAGCACCGGCACCCCGCCGGCGACGCCTACGGACACCGCGGCCACCAGGCGCCCGAACGGGTTGGCGACGCCATGCGTGGCGGCGATCCATGCGCAGGCGTCGTGCAACGCCACGGCGGCCCCGGTGATGGCCGCGGTGCGCGTCCCGCCGTCGGCCTGGAGGACGTCGCAGTCAATCTGGATGGTGCGTTCCCCGAACGCGAACGTGTCGAGTGCTCCGCGGAGGCTTCGGCCGATGAGCCGCTGGATCTCCTGCGTGCGCCCGCCCGGCCCCCCGCGTTCACGCGCGGTCCGCTCCTGCGTGGCGCGGGGGAGCATCGCGTACTCCGCGGTGAGCCATCCCAGCTCCCGCCCCCGCCGCCAGGGCGGTACGGACTCGAGAACGCTGGCCGTGCAGAGCACCACGGTGTCCCCGAACCGCACGAGGCACGAACCCTCCGCGTGCGGATTGGCGCCGCGTTCGAGCGTGACCGGACGGAGCGCGTCCGCCTCGCGGTGATCAGGTCGCGGCACGGATGCGCTCCACGATGGCAGTGGTCGAACGGCCGGGCAGCAGCGGGAGGACCCGCACGGCCCCGCCCCGGGCGGTTACCGGCTCCCGGCCGGGGAGTGTGGCCGGGTCGTAGTCCGCCCCCTTGACCAGCACGTCGGGCGCCAGGGCATCCACCAGCGCCGCCGGCGTGTCTTCGGGGAACAGCACGACGAGGTCCACGGCGGCCAGCGCGGCCACGACCCGCGCCCGGTCGTGCTCCGGAACGAACGGTCGTCCGGGGCCCTTGCACAGGCGCGCCGCGGAGCCGTCCGTGTTCACGCCGACGACGAGCGCGTCCCCCAAGGCACGGGCGGCCTCGAGGAGGGCCACGTGCCCGGCGTGCACCAAGTCGAACACACCGTTCGTGAAGACCACACGGCCGGCCCGGGCCGCCCGCCAGCGGTGGGCCGCGTCTCGTTCCACGATCTTTCCGGACGTCGCGATGGCCATGCGTCTCCCTCGATCGGCGCGGAAGCTGCGCCGTCGCCGCGTGGCGCGTCAAGGGCCGGCGCGCGGCGTTGAGTCGCACCGACCCACCCGTTACGATTCTTCCCGACCGCAGGTCCAGAGGTCCCTACCCGTGGAGTTCCTTCGTGCGTTCCCGGTCCGTCGCGTCCCGTCTGTCCGGTGTCGTTGCGATCCTGCTCGCCCTGTCCGCGCGTACCGCCTCCGCCGCGCAACATGCCGCATCGTCACATGCCGAGGGCCTGGCGCGGCTCGCGCAGCAGCTGCCGCTCGTCTCCGTCGTGCCGTTCCTGCTCCTCCTGCTCGTGATCGCGGTCGTGCCGCTGTTCGCGGGTCACTGGTGGGAGCACAACCGCAACAAGGCCATCGTGGTCGCGTGCTTCGCCCTGCCCATGGTGGCCTATCTCGGCCTGGCGCTGGGGCCCGCGGGCCGGTTCGTGCTCGAGGAGAAGCTGCTCGAATACCTCGCGTTCATCGTGCTCCTCGCGGCCCTGTTCACGATCAGTGGCGGCATCTACATCCAGGGATCCCTCTCGGGAACGCCGCTCGTCAACTCGGGGATGCTGGGCATCGGTGCGGTGCTCGCGAACCTGATCGGCACCACGGGAGCCTCCGTGGTCCTGATCCGCCCGCTGCTCCGGGCCAACCAGAGCCGGCGGGACAAGGTCCACGTCGTGATCTTCTTCATCTTCGTCGTGTCGAACTGTGGCGGACTGCTCACGCCGCTGGGCGATCCGCCACTGTTCCTCGGATTCCTGATGGGCGTACCCTTCGAGTGGACCCTCCGGCTCTGGCCGCAGTGGCTCCTCGTGAACGCGCTGCTGATCGCCATCTTCAACGTCTGGGACCAGGTCGTCCTCGACCGGGAGGAACGCCAACGTCCCGGCTCGCAGCTCGAGGCGGTGATGGCGCACGAGCCGTTCCGGATCCACGGCAGACGCAACCTCCTCTTTCTCCTTGGCGTCATGGTGGTGGTGCTCGCGTCCGGCAAGGGCGTAGGGTACGGTGGGGAGCCGTGGCCCTTTGGCGTGAAGGAAGGGATGATGGCGCTCCTCGCCGCGGTCTCGTACGGTATCACCCCCGCCGACAATCATCGGCGCAACGCCTTCACGTTCGGGCCGATCATCGAGGTGGCGGTGCTGTTCGTCGGCATCTTCGTGACGATGGCTCCCGCGCTGGTGATCCTCAACGCGTGGGGTCAGGGCGCGCGGGACGTGCTGGGCATGGGCTTCGGGCTGGACCGGCCGTGGCACTTTTTCTGGGCGACGGGTTCGCTCTCGAGTTTCCTGGACAACGCGCCGACCTATCTCACGTTTTCGGCCACGGCGGCGGGGCTGGAAGGCGTCGCCGCGGAGGGACGGTTCCTGGGCGAGTTTCTGGCGCGGGGCGAAGCCGCGGGGCGCCTGCTGGCCGCGATTTCCGCGGGGGCCGTCCTGATGGGCGCCATGACCTACATCGGCAACGGCCCCAATTTCATGGTCAAGGCCATCGCCGAGAGCAGCGGCGTGAAGATGCCGAGCTTCTTCGGCTACCTGGCGTACAGCGCGGTGGTGCTGCTGCCGCTCTTCGTCCTGACGACGCTGTTGTTCTTCCGCGGCTGAGCCCGCGCGGGCTACAGCGGGGCGCGGACCTCCGCCCGGTAGGTGTGGGCCCAACGGTAGAACGGCAGGATGATCGTGTCGGGCCAAGTGATCGTCACCACGATCTCGCGGGGACGCCCGCGCCGCTGGATGGCCACCCGCTGGGCCGCGCTGGGAAGCTGGAGCTCGGTAGCCTTGGTGCGCAGGCGCCGGCGGATGTCCTCGTCCTTCAGGTTCCCGGCAAACCGAGACTGCACCCTCATCTCGTCCTTCATCCGGTAGTATTGCAGGTAACTGCGTCCGGCCCCGATGCCGTAGTAGATCAGGCCGGCGAACACGGCGAGCGTGAGGAGGAACTTGACGGGGACCTTCCCCGCCCGGCCCCGGAGACCGGTCACCACTGCGACTGCGCCCCGTCCACGATGTCGGTGACCAGCTTCGCCAGGGCCTTCTCGCGCCCTTCGCCTTCGCGGGGCGGCTGGTACTCGCCGTCCACCATCATGTTCTCCCGGGCCCACAGCACGCGCCCCTCCCGCTGGTCGTAGATCTCCACGCGCAATGTCAGCTGCACGCGGCGGGCGGTCACCTCGACCCGTTGCCCGACGTCGGCCGGCTGGAACGAGAGGGGGATGTCGGGTTCGTACCGGGTGATCGTGCCCCGCACCACGGCGTCCGCATTGGCCTCCGACGCCGGTCGCAGGCCGAGCCGGCCCTGCACGGCTTCCCGCAGGGCGTCCGCCACCTCCTGCGTGAGGAGCGGTTCGGGAGTCAGGTTGTCGAACGGGAGAATGGCCACCGTCCGGATGTGGGGCGGGAGTCCTCCGCCGGCGAACCCGTAGCACCCGGGCCCGGCGAGGGCGAGTGCCGTCAGGGCCAGGCTACGGACGATTCCAGGTCCCAGGCGGGTAGGCGGCAACGGAGTCCACCTGTCGGATGGTGAGCGAAAACCTGGAGCGCTGCGCCGGAAACCGCATCTCGGAGGCGACCGGTCGCACCGCCGCGGCGCTGTCCAATGCCGTTTCCACGACGCCGAGAATCCGGTCGGCCTCACGCAGTTCCGCCAGGAGTCGGGGACGCGCGCCCATCACCCGAATGTAATCCACCGCGCGGTCCCCCGTGGCGTACCGCCAGGCGTGGCGCTCCGGCGTCGCGGACCCGAGCACCAGGCTCCCGTCGGCGGGCCCCAGGACGATCCCCAGGGCGGCCCACAGCACCGGCGCTACCGGAACGAGATCGTCCACGTCACCCTCCGGGGCCGACCAGACCGCCTCGTTGCCCACGACCAGCGCGCTTCCCGCCCGGCCGAACGGGCCCCGATAGTCGAACCGGAGCGTGTCCGGCGGGGCGTACCGCGCGGTGGCGCGGCCGGCGGCTGTTCCCTCGCGGTTCTCGAAGCGCCACCGCAGGTCGAACAGCAACGGGACGGCGGGCCGAAACGGTGCCGCCCATGCCGCGGCCGTGTCGTCGGGTATGGGGGCCAGGTTGGCCGGTGCGATGCTCCGGATGCTCCCGGTGCACCCGACCGCGGCCCCGGCGAGCCCCACCGCTCTCCACACCAGCGCCCTGCGCCTGGTGGCGCTAAGCACTTGTCAGATCAGTAGTTGAAACCAAAGAAAAACTCCACGAAACTCCGGTCCTGCTCGAGAGACGGCAGCGAGTAATCGCCGGCGTCACCCGTGTGATAGCGCCACCCGAAGTCCAGCCGCAGGACGAGCGGGTAGAGGATGGCCATCCGGAGGCCGAAGCCCGCGCTGCCGAGCAACCCCCGGCGCGTGTTCTCATCGTTCCAGCCGCCGCCGATATCGTTGAAGAGGGCGCCCTGCACTCCCGGGAACCGGAACTCCCCGATGGGGAAGCCGATGCTCACGAAGTTCGACAGCGGAAACCGGAGCTCGGAGTTGAACATCACGGCCCGCGTGCCACCGACGTTGCCAAGGCGGGGGTAGCCCCGCAGGCCCCAGGAGCCGCCGAGTGCGACGCGCCGCGGTCGCGATCCCGCCGAGTAGTAGCCGAAGAACCGGAACGCGAGCGCAGACTGGGTGGCCAGCCGGACGTAGCGTCGCTCGTCGAGCGTGGCCTGCCAGGAGTCGAAGCGGCCGTTGGAGAGGTCGTTGGTGATGCCGAGGGTAAGGTTGCGCCGCTCGCCGTCAATGGGGCCCGTGGGCAACCAGAGCGAGTTGTCGCGGACGAAGCTGACGTAGTTCGACGCCAGCCACCCGATCCGGCGCGGCTCCTCCCGGTTCCCGCCCACGATGTCGAACCGGTCCGACCGCTCGATCCGGAACTGCCCCTCGACGCGCGAGAAGCGGGAGTACGGCCACCGCAGCCCGACGATACCGCCCCAGGAGGTCTCGTTGTAGACGGTCTCGAAATCGCCCTGGTAGAACGTGCCGCGCAGGCGGAACGCGCCGGCGCCCCAGTTCAGGCGGCGTTTCTGGTTCAGGTAGAAGATCGAGCCGTTGAGGTTGTCAATGATGTTGCCGAACCCGCTCTGCTGGAACGAGGTGATCGAGAGGAAGACCAGGTGGTCGGACATGAAGTCCGAGAAGAGGAACAGCGCGCCCGCGGCGGCGCCGTATCCCGGGGCGACGGCCGCATCCCCGGTGGCGAAGTCGAGGGAAAAGCGCTTCTCGTACGGCGTCGGATGGGCGCGGGCGTAGCGCGCGTCGGACAGCTCGGGCCAGGGCCAGCCGGGCGCGTCGCGAAACGCGGCCAGAATGAAGGTGGCGGCGCTGTCGTCCGGCAGCCGCGCGCGGGCGCGGAAGATCCCGTACGAGAGCTGGTGGAACCCGCCATAGACGAGCGTGCTGTCGGACTCGATCCAGTGCGGATCGAAGGCCCCCGACAGGGTTGCCGTCTCCTGGCGCCCGCGGCCGCGCCGGTCCACGGAGTAGATGTCGGAGACGCCCGATCGGTCGGAGGAGAAGTAGACCCGGCCGTCGCCGCCCCAGCGGGGCGACTCGTCGCGCCAGGGCCCGTATGTGAGGTACTCCACCGCGCCCGTCGCGAGGTCCAGCGTGAACAGGTTGGAGGCCCCGTCGTTGCCGAACGGGGTGCGGTCGGACGCGAACACGACCGTGTTCCCGTCGGGGCTGACCGTCGGATCCAGGTCCTGATATCGGTCCTGCGTCAGGCGTTCGAGCCGCCCGTCCGGCAGGTGGACGCGGTACAGATCGGAGGTGCCGCTCAGGGTGAGGCCGCTGAAAATGAGGCTCCCGCCGTCGGGCAGCCACGCGGGCGACAGGATCGAGACGAGCTCGTCGAACTGATAGCGCCCGACGACGCGGTTCGCCGCGAGGTCCCAGAGGAAGATCGCGTCCCGCTCCAGGTACTTGCTCGAGAACGCGGCCACCCCGTTCCGCGCATCGAGCCGCGACGAGAACGGATGGAAGGACTCGAACTCCGCCGAGCGCTCGCCGGTCACCTCGGGCCGGCCGGACCCGGGCCGGTCGAGGCGCATCGAGTGGATCGCCATGTAGCCGGTGCGCGGCGAGAGATAGAGGAGGCGGGTGACCGAGTCGCCCGGCGGCTGGTAGGCGAAGGGTTTGATCGCGATGTTCGCGAGACGCCACGCGCTGAGCCCGATGGGATCCCGCTCGGTGACGACCGGGAAGTAGCGGCGGCGGAAATACAACTGGTACCGCTCGTTCAGCTCGGCCAGCGAGACGCCGTACACGCCTTCCAGCGCCTGCTCGAACGACGGGTACTTCCACGCGTCCCGGTACACCACCTGGACGCGCCATTCGCCGAACTCCTCGGCCAGCCAGCGATGGATGGCCCCGCCCAGCGGATACACGACGCCGCTGTAGATGTAGGAGAGCTGCTCGAGGGAGGGCAGCACGCCCTCGATCGTGATCTCCCGCAGGATCATCTCATCGCGGCTGTCCTCGCCCGCCGACCAGAACTCGGCCAGGCCCTCGCTCCACCAGAGCGGGGCCGGCCGCCGGTTGCGGGGGAACCGCTGGAACGCCTCCATGGCCACGCTGAGCTGGAACGCGTGCACCAGCTCGTGACGGATGGTGTGGCGGAACTCGGCGTAGTTGCCCTGGAACGGGACGGCCACCCGCTGCTTTGCGTACTCGGTAACGCCGAGGATCCCCTCCGGGGGCACGAACGGGAGGATGTTCGTCTGCTCGAAATCCGCGTGCGACGCGTAGATGATCAGGGGGATGCGGCGGGGCGGCGTGTGACCGAACTTCTCGACGAGGATCGGGAAGCTCTCTTCGGCGTACGCCAGCGCCAGGCGCGCCAGCTCGTCCTCTTCCGGGTAGTAGTACAGGTCAATGTGGGCGCCGCGCAGTACCTGCCACTCGAAATCGCGGTAGTGGATCTTGTTCTGCCCGAAGTAGTTGATCTGCCCCGCGGCGGCGGAGGCCACCGCCAGCAGCAGACACGTGGTCAGGAGCGCGGCACGCCGCATCCGGGTCCCCTTACTCGCGGCGGACGGTCTGGATCCGGTCACCCCGCGTGATCAGATCCACCACGTCCATCCCGGAGATTACCCGGCCGATGACCGGATAGGTTCCATCCAGGTGCGGCTGCGCGCTGTGGGTGATGAAGAACTGGCTGCCTCCCGTGTCCGGCCCGGAGAGGGCCATGCCCACCGTCCCGCGCTCGTAGCGGTTCCGGTTGATCTCGTCCCGCAGGGCGAAGCCGGGACCGCCCCAGCCGTCGCCGCGCGGATCGCCGCCCTGGATCACGAAGTTCGGGACCACGCGGTGAAACGTCCGGGCGTCGAACAGGCGCTGGTCCACCAGCTGGAGCAGCGCGTTCACGGTGATCGGTGCGCTCCGGGCAAAGAGGTCAATCACGATCCGGCCCCGGTCGGTGTCAATCACCAGCGTCTGGGTGGTCCCGCTCTCGGGGGTCACGAAGCGCCGGGCGATGGCGCGGTAGTCCTCGATGCTCCGTCCCGTCGCGATGGGACGTTCCGGGCCCCAGCGGCGCGCCGCTTCCGGATACCGGGTGAGGGCCGCGCGGCGCAGGAGATAGTCGCTCGCGGGGGGGAACACCTTGAGGAACCGGTCCTCCACCGCCAGGCGCTCGGCCAGTCCCTGCTCCGCGATGCGCCCCAGCGCGCCGACGATGGCGATCCCCGCGTCCGGGATGGGATCGCGCACGACACGCGCATAGGCCGCCACGAGCCGATCAATGTCGGCGGGATTCGCGACGGCCGCGAGCCGGTCGGCGGCGATGGTCCGGACGGCGGGATCGTTGTGGCTGATCAGCTGCCGGGACCAGACCGTGGCGGTGTCGGGCGCCACCGCCGTGAGGCTTGCGAGCGCCACGCTGGCCACCCGCGCGTCCACATCCTGGGTGAGGTAGACCAGCCAGGGGACGACGGTATCCCGCGTGATGTGGCCGAGCGCCTCGGCGCCGGCGGCCCGGAGCATCCAGTCGGGATCCGCGAGCCATGCCGAGACGGCGTCGAGAGCCTCGATGCCCGCCACGCGCGCGTACCCCACCAGCGCGGCGCGCTGGACGCCGAACGGGCGCCGGCCGACGTGCTCCTTCAGGGCGGCGGCGGCGGCGGAGCCCCCCAGGTCGGCCAGCGTCAGCAGGGCCTGCACGCGCACGTTGGGGTCCGAGTCCGCCAGACGGTCCACCACCGTGGGGACGAATGCCGAGTCGCGGAAGGTGGCCAGGGCGCGTAACGCGTCGGTCCGGGTCTGCGGGTCGTCGTCGCCCGCCAGCCGGCGCACCCGCGCTGCCAGCGCCGCCCGGTCGAGGCCTACCGTGTCGGCGTACGCGGCGGTGAGGGCCCGGACGGCCACTTTCCGGATATCGGGGTCCGGCGACTCGATGGCGTCGAGCAGGGCATCCGCGGCGGCCGGGGCGCGGAGCCGTGCCAGCGTGTACAGGGCGGCGATCCGGGCCCGGATCAGGGGCGACACCACGAACTCCACGATCTGCGCGGCCGGCGCGAGCGCGCCCAGACGCCAGGCCTGCCCGAGCCCGGTTTCCACCACGAGGGGGGGCGCGGCGGTGGCCGCGCGCGCCGCCCAGGGGTTCAGCGTCTCCACCAGAATTTCGACGGCCGCCGCGCCGCCGATCTTGAGTACGGCGGTGATGGCCTCGCCATGTGTGTCGTGCTGGCGCTCGGGCGACGTGGTCACGATCAGGTCCCGGAGGGCGGGAAGCGCCCCGGGGTCCCTGAGGAGCCCCAGCGCAAACGCCGCATCCCGGGTCACGGTACTGTCCGCGTCGCGGAGCAGCTCGAGCAGCAGATCGAGCCCCTGCGCATCGCCGATCCGCCCCATGCCGATGGCGGCCATGCTGCGGATCACTGGACTGGCGTGCCGCGCGGTGGCCGTGAAGACGAGCCGGTCGAACGCGCGGGCGTCCTCCGCCTGGAGGATCGTCGCGGCCGCCTCGACGACGGCCGGATCCTGCGCCCCCGCCCTGCCGACCGCGGCCGCGACCAGGGTGGCCGCGAGCAGGCCCCTACAGGCGAACCGGGTCCGGAATCGCGACGATGGTCGCACGAACGGTCGGCGGTAGGCGGGAAAGCGCATGCGTGCGGTCCAGCGCCATCAGCGCGGTGCGGGCCGTGGCGACCAGGCGGCCCGAGTCCGCCTGGGTGACGGCGTAGCCGAACTCCACGCCACGGCTCGTGACATCCCGGGGCCAGCAGCAGATCTGCAACCGGTCGTCGAAGCGCGCGGGCGCGTGATACCGGACGTCGGCCGCGACCACGGCGAGGAGGAGCCCGCCGGCCTCGAGGTCCCGATAGCTGAGCCCACGATCCCGCAGGTACGCAGTCCGTGCCATGTCACACCACACGAGGTAGTTCGCATGGTACGCGATCCCCATCTGGTCCGTCTCGGCGTAGCGGACCGTGAACTCGATGACCGTCGTGTCCGACTGGAGAATCTGTGGCGTGGACGTCACGCGTTCAATATACTGCCCGCGTGCCCGCCGCCGTGATCGTGTCGGACGCCCACCTGGGGACCTCCACGCCTCCGGAGCTGTTTCTCCGGTTCCTGGCGGCGGTCCCGGATCTGGGCGGGCACCTCGTCGTGAACGGCGACCTGTTCGATTTCTGGTTCGAGTACCGGACCGTCATCCCCCGCCGGGCGTTTCCCGTCCTGAGTGCCCTGGCCGCGCTCACGCGCGCCGGCATCCGGCTCACGGTCACGGGCGGCAACCACGACCGGTGGGGCGGCCGCTTCTGGCGGGACGAGTTGGGGGCGGCGTTTCATCCGGAGCGGGCCCAGGTGGAGCTGGCCGGGTGGCGCTGCGCGGTCCTCCACGGCGACGGGATGAACGAGACCCACCGGGCCGCGCGGGTCCTGCACGCGGTCACCCGCTGGCCCGCCACCGCCGCCGCGTTCCGGTGGCTGCATCCGGATCTGGGACTCCGGCTGGTGGATGCCCTGTCGGGACGGCTGGCCCGCCAGACACGGCACGGCGCCGCGCTCGATCGGGCCGCCGCCGCGCAGGCCACGTGGGCCCGGGACTTCCTGGCGCGGGAGCCAGACGTGGACGTGCTCGTCATGGGACACACGCACCGCGCGGTGCTGGAGCCGGTGGCGCCGGGCCGATGGTACGTGAACCCGGGCGCGTGGAGCGAGGGGAGCGCCTATGCCCTGCTCACCGAGGACGGTCCGGGCCTGCGGTCATTCCCGTAGGGGTATCCGCGCGCCCACGCCCACCCGGTCTCCGGGCAGCGCGCGGTGCTCGAGCTCCACGGGGAAATCCCACAGGTAGGCCGACACGAATGCCTCCGCACCCGCGAACAGGTGATTGAACACGAGCAGGACCACCCAGTCCTGGATCTCCTGCTTCTTGGCCTCCCGCTGCTCGTCCGTACCGACCTCGTTGAAGTAGTCGAGCTGATGCCTCGCCTTGAGTGTCATGGTGAGGGTCAGCCCTTCCCAGAACACGAAGAAGGCGCCGGTGACCCGGCGACCGAGAATGGCCTGCCCCCACCCCGGGACCAGCAGCGACCGCCCGAACGCCCCCAGCGGCGAGATGGGCGGCCGCACGCGGAACGGCGGAACGGGAATGGTGTCGGCCGCGCGGGCGCTGTCCTGGGCCGTCCGCCGCGGCAGCGGCGGCGGAAACTGCGCGCCCGCCGCCGCAGCGGTGGCGCCAAGCAGGAGGGGTGCCAGCCAGAGCCGGCGGGTCAAGTCGCGCATCGGACCCGGAGCGCCCGGGGCACCACGCGCAGCTCGACCTCCTCGCCGTCGTACCGCCGCAGCTCGCCGTCGAGGTGCGCGACGAGCGGCAGCCCGGGCGTCCCGAGACGAACCGTGGACGTGCGGAACATCGTGACGGGGGGGAGTCCGGCGTGGGTACCGGCCAGGACGCGCGGCGCGTAGCGCAGGAACCTCCACAGGCCGACGCGCCGGATCATGCAGACGTCGAACAACCCGTCCGCCGGGTCGGCATCCGGGGTGAGCTTGAATCCGCCGCCTGCCGTGCGTCCGATGGCGACCTCGGTCAACATGGCCGGGCCCGTGGCCTGCTGCTCGGCGGCCGCGACCGTGATCGTGGGGGCGCGATACCGCAGGAACGCGCGATAGACCGCGGCGACATACAGGGGCGACCCGCGGAGCCCCGGGAGCCTCGCCATCTCGGTCAGGACCGCGGTGTCGAAGCCGACCCCGAACCCGTTGGTGAAGTATTCGCCGTCCACCTGACCCACGTCGAACGCCCAGTCCTGGCCGCGCTCAAGCGCCTGGACGCCACGCGTGACCCGGGGCGGCGCGCCGACGAGCCGTGCGAAGTCGTTGCCGGTGCCGATGCCCAGCACGCCAAGGGTCGTGCCGGGGGTTCCGGAACGGAGCAGGCCGTTGGCCGCGCCATGCACCGTGCCGTCCCCGCCGGCCGCGACCACCAGGGGCCACCCGGCCCGCGCGCCGGCTTCGGCGAGATCCCGCTCCTCGCCGGCAAACCGGGTCGCCCGGACCTCGACGTCCCAGCCCCGGTCGCGGAACGTCTCGGCAATGGGGCGCGCGAGGCGCGCCCCGCGGCCGCGCCCCGCGATGGGGTTGACGATGACGAACGCGCGCCTCACGCGGTCCCAGGCGTGGCGGGAGCGTGTGGGAATCGAACCCACCGGAGCCGCCGCTGGCGCCTCCCGACGGTTTTGAAGACCGTGCAGACCACCAGGCCCAATCCGCCCCCGTGCCGCCTCAGGCGAGCGCGATGAGGTCAATCTCGACGCGCGCGTTCTTCGGAAGCGTCCGCGCCGCCACGGTGGACCGGGCGGGCCGATGCGCGCCGAACTCGCGGGCGTAGACGTCGTTCATGGCCGGGAAGTCGGCCATGTCCGCAAGGTACACGGTCGCCTTCACGACGCGATCCAGGCCCGTGCCGGCGGCCGCCAGGACCGCTTTCAGGTTGGCGAACACCTGGCTCGTTTGGGCCGCGACATCCCCCTCCACGAGCTGCATCGTGGCGGGCACCAGCGCGATCTGGCCGGCGGTGTAGACCAGGCCGCCCGCCGCGATCGCCTGGCTGTACGGACCGATGGCCGCCGGCGCGGCCGGGGTGGAAATGCTCTCCATGCGCTCCTCCTAGAACAATCCCTCGATCGTACCGTCCGGATGCAGCCGGATGCGTTCGGCCGACGGGGACTTGCCGAGTCCCGGCATCGTCATGATATCGCCGGCCAGCGCCACCACAAACCCGGCGCCCGCCGACGGGTGGATGTCCCGAATGGTGATCCGGAAGCCGCGGGGAGCGGCCATCAGGGCGGCGTTGTCGGAGAACGAGTACTGGGTCTTGGCCACGCAGACCGGCGTTTCCCCCAGGCCGAACTCCGGTAGCTGCTTGAGCGCCCGCTCTGCGGGCGGCAGAAAGTCCACGCCGTCGGCCCGGTACACCTTGGTCGCGATGGTCTCGATCTTCTCCCGAATGGGGCGCGTGACGTCGTACAGCGGCGTGAACGCCGCCGTGGCCCTGGCGAGCGTGGCGAGGAGCAGATCCGCGAGCGCGAGCCCCCCCTCCCCGCCCTTCTCCCAGACCTCCGTCAGGGCGACCTCCACGCCGAGCGCGGCGCACCCCTTCCGGAGGACGGCCAGCTCGGCGGGGCCATCCGTGACGAACCGGTTGAGCGCCACGACCACGGGAACCCCAAAGTGCCGCAGGTTCTCCACGTGCTGCTTCAGATTGGCGAAACCGGTCTCGACGGCCCCCGCGTTCGGGGTAGCGAGGTCCGCCTTGGCCACGCCGCCGTGCGCCTTGAGCGCCCGCACGGTGGCCACGAGGACGACCGCCTCGGGGGCGAACCCGCCGGCGCGGCACTTGATGTCGAAGAACTTCTCCGCTCCCAGGTCGGCGCCGAACCCGGCCTCCGTGATCACGAGGTCCGCGAGTTTGAGCGCCGTGTCGGTGGCCAGGACGGAGTTGCAGCCGTGCGCGATGTTGCCGAAGGGGCCGCAGTGCACGATGGCGGGACCGCCTTCCAGGGTCTGCACCAGGTTGGGTTGCAGGGCGTCCTTGAGCAGCAGCGCCATGGCGCCGTGGGCCTTGAGGTCGGCCGCGCGGACGGCACGCTTGTCGGCCGTGGCCGCCACGATGATGCGGCCGAGGCGTTCCTCGAGGTCGGCCGGGCTGGACGACAGGGCCATGATGGCCATGATCTCGCTGGCCGGCACGATCACGAAGCGCTCCTGGCGCGGCATGCCGCCGTTGATCCCGCCGAGGCCCACCACGATGTCGCGCAACGCGCGATCGTTCATGTCCATCGTGCGGGGCCACGTGATCCGGCGCGGGTCAATGCCGAGGGCGTTGCCGTGGTGGAGGTGGTTGTCCAGCATGGCCGACAGGAGGTTGTGGGCGCTGCTGATGGCGTGGAAGTCGCCGGTGAAGTGGAGGTTGATGTCCTCCATGGGGATCACCTGGGCGTACCCGCCGCCCGCCGCTCCGCCTTTGATGCCGAACACCGGCCCGAGGGACGGTTCCCGGATGCAGCAGACGGCCTTCTGGCCCTGGCGCTGGAGGGCCTGGGTGAGGCCGATCGTGACGGTGGACTTGCCCTCCCCGGCGGCCGTCGGGCTGATGGCGGTGACGAGGACCAGCTTGCCGGTGCGCGGTTTTCCGGCCACCGCGGCCAGCCGGATCTTGGCCTTGGTGTGCCCGTAGGGGATCAGGTCGTCCGGCGTGAGGCCCAGGCGCCCGGCCACCTCGGCGATCGGGCGGAGCGTGGCGGCCTGCGCAATCGCGATATCAGTCGGGACGTTCGTCATGGCTCCGAACGGGGTAAGGCGACGCGCGGGCCGAAGCAGCGCGCCGCGTTGGCGGTGCTGATACGGATGATGTCAGCGGCCGGGGCCCCGCGCACCGCGGCGAGGCGGTCAACCACCTGCCGGACGTATGCCGGCTCGTTCCGCCGCCCCCGGTGGGGAACGGGCGCCAGGTACGGCGCGTCCGTTTCCACGAGGAGCCGGTCCTCGGGGCACGCCGCCAGCACGGCGTCGTGTGCCCAGTTGCGGAACGTGATCATGCCACTGAACGAGAAGTAGGCGCCCACGGCCAGGCCCGCGTCGAACACGGCGGGCCCGGCGCTGAAGGAGTGGAGGACGACCGCCGGGCCGTGGGCCCCGGTTTCCCGCAGCATCGCGGCCAGGTCGTCGTCCGCCTCGCGGGCATGCACGACCACCGGCCGCCCGACGCGGGATCCGAGGGCCAGGTGATCGGCGAACGCCCGGCGCTGGTCCTCGCGGGGCGAGAAGTCGTAGTGGTAGTCGAGGCCGGTCTCGCCCACGGCCACGACCGCGGGATCCTCGAAGGCCTCCTCGACCACGGCGCGCGTGTCCGCGTTCCAGTGCCGCGCCTCGTGCGGGTGGACGCCCGCCGTGGCCGACCAGCCGTAGGCGGCGGCGAGGGCGCGCGCGCGCGCGGTGGCGGGCGCGGATTCCGCGACGATCACGACATGGCCTACGTCCGCCGCGCGCGCCCGCGCGACCACCGCGGCACGATCGTCGTCGAACGCCGTGTCACCAAGGTGGCAGTGCGTGTCGACGATCACGACGCCGTCCGCTCAGTCGGCGGGGACGGCGGTGGGTTGGGCCCGGGGGGAGTCGAGCGTCTTGGTGCCGCGGATGTCCTCGCCCGGCCACCGCCGCTCGATCAGGAGCAGAAGCGGCGACGCGATGTAGATGGACGAGAACGTCCCGATCACGATGCCGAAGGTCATGACCCACGCGAAGCCCCGGATGACGGGGCCCGCGAAGATCAGGAGGGCAAGGGTCGCGGCGATCGTGGTGCCGCCCGTCAGCACGGTGCGCGGCAGCGTCTCGTTCACGCTCTGGTTGAGCACGGCGTAGATGCTCGCGCGCCGGTACTTGTGCAGGTTCTCGCGCACCCGGTCGAACACGACGATCGTGTCGTTGAGCGAGTAGCCGACGATCGTGAGCACGGCCGCCACGACGACGAGGGTGATCTCGAGGTCCATCAGCGCGATGAACGCGATGGTGAGGAGGATGTCGTGCGCCGTCGCCGCAATGGCCGCGATGGCGAACCGCCATTCGAACCGGATGGTGAGATAGATGAGCGTCGCGCCGAAGGAGAGCAGGACGGCCATCAGCGCCTTCGTGCGCAGCTCGCTGCCCACCCGCGGCGACAGGGCCTCGACCCGGTCCCGCCGGTACACCTCGGAGCCGAACGCCGCGGTCATGGTCGAGTCCACGGTCAGGGCGACGGCCTGGGCCGCGCCCGTGGCGCCGCCGGTGGTGTCGGTCACCTGGACCTTCACCAGGTAATCCTGCGCGGTCCCGAACGTGTACAGCTCGGCGCCGCGGATGCCGCCCGCCGTGAGCGCGGCGCGTACGTCCGCGATGGTCTTGCTCGTGTCGGCGACGTGCACCTGGATGAGCGACCCGCCGGTGAACTCGATGCTCTCGTTCACGCCGCGGACGGCCAGCATCAGCAGGCCGGGGATGGCCATCAGCGCCGTGGCCAGATACGCGGTCCGGCGGACCGCCAAGAAATCGTAGGAGGCGTTGTCGAAGAGGCGGATCATCAGATGACCAGCTCCTGCGTGGCCGTCCGGCGCTCCATCCAGATCATGAAGAACGTCCTGGTGACGAACACGGCCGTGATGAACGATGCGAGAATGCCCACGATGAGGGTCACCGCGAAGCCCTTCACGGGCCCGGTGCCGAACTGGAACAGGAACAGGGCCGTGAGCACGGTGGTGGCGTTGGAGTCCACGATGGCCGACATGGCGTGCTGGAACCCGGCGTCCACCGCGGCGCGGACCGTCTTGTTGGCCTTCAGCTCTTCCCGGATCCGCTCGAAGATCAGCACGTTGGCGTCCACCGCCATGCCGACCGAGAGCACGAAGCCGGCCAGGCCCGGCAGGGTGAGGGTGGCCCCGAAGGCGGCGAGTCCCCCCAGCGTCAGGACGCCGTAGATGGCCAGGGCCAGCACGGCCAGCAGCCCGGCGATCCGGTAGTAGAGCGCCACCATGACGACCACCGCAATGGCGCCGACGACCACCGCCGTGACGCCCTTGCGGATCGAATCGTCGCCGAGGCTCGCGCCCACCGTACGCTCCTCCACGATGTGGAGCGGCGCCGGCAGGGCGCCGGCCCGGAGCACGAGCGCCAAGTCCTGGGCCTCCCGGAGATCGGCATTGCCCAGGGTGATCTGCCCGTTCCGGTTGATCTGGCTCTGGATCACGGGCGGCTGGCTCTGCACGCGGCCGTCGAGGATGATGGCCATGTTGTCGCCGACATGCCGCGCGGTCTCGCGGCCGAACACGCGGCCACCGGCCCGCGTCAGCGTGAACTGGACGATGGCGCCGCCGGTCGTCTGGTCTATGGTCGCGGACGCGTCGGCGAGTTGCTCCCCCGTGATGATGGACCGCCGGTCCACCGCGTACAGCGGACGATACGACCGCGCGCCCTGGGAACGCGGCGCGGCGCCCCAAATCAGTTCGAGTCCGCGCGGGATTTCCCGCGCCACCTCCGGGATCCGGACCAGACTGTCCACCCTGGGGAAGAACTCCTCCGGGACCAGGTACTCGCCCGCCAGCCCGCCCTCGAACAGCAGGCCCGAAAGGACCCCGGGACCCGAGACGGCCGAATCGGCGGCGGTGGAGTCGGCCGCGGCCGAGTCGGTCTGGAGCAGGCCGGCGAGCGGGGACGCGGGGCGGGCGTCCGCGCCCTCCACCCGCACGCCGGCCCGGGCCAGCGCGCGGTCAATCCGGGGGATGGCGTCGCGGAACAGCCCCTGCATATCCGTGATGCGGAACTCGAGGAACGCGGAGCGCTGGACGACCGCTTTGGCGCGGGCGGGATCCCGTTCGCCCGGCAACTCGACGATGATCCGCTCGGTCCCGGACTTCTGGACCACCCGGTCGTTCGTCCCGAACTCGTCAATCCGTTTCCGGATCACGGTGAGGGCGCGGTCGATCGCGTCCTCGCGATTCTGGACGGCCCCCTTGCTCTCGTCCAGCTCGAGCGCCAGGTGGATGCCCCCCTGGAGGTCGAGCCCGAACTTGAGGGGCGTCTTCCGCGTGAGCATGTCCTGCATGCGCCCGTCCTCGCCGAGCGCCCGGACCGTGACCGTGCGCGGCCACAGGGAGAACACGGCGAGCGCGATCAGCGCGGCGATACCGAGGAGTCGGTTACGAATGGAAGGTGTCATACCGTAGGGTCTAAAGCCTCGACAAATTAACCCGTCGCCGGGCCGGACGGCACTCCCGGCACGGCGAGTGCCGCCTCCCGGTCGAGCACGAGCTGCGCGCGCAGCGCCTCCGGGCTTGGAAAGGCGCGCACGTCCCGCAGACGCCGCAGCCAGGTGACCTTGACCGACCGACCGTAGAGATCGGGCGCCGCCGCGAAGAGGTGGGCTTCGACGGTCGGGCGCGTGTCGCCGAACGTCGGGCGGGGGCCCATGTGCATCATGGCGCCGGAGCGGCCGCCGTCCCATTCCACCCGGACCGCGTACACGCCGTCCGGCGGCAGGAGCTTCCGGCGGTCCGGGACCTCCACGTTGATCGTCGGGAAGCCGAGCGTCCGTCCCCTGCCCTCCCCGCGGACCACGTCGCCGATCATGGCGTACGGCCGGCCCAGGTGCCGGGCGGCCGTCTCGAGGTCGCCGCCGGCGATGGCCCGCCGGACCAGCGTGGACGAGACGTCCCGCCCGTCCACGCTCACCGCCGGGACCACGTCCACGGTGAAGCCCCGGGCGGCGCCCAGCGTCTGGAGCAGGTGCTCGTCGCCGGAACGGCCGCGCCCGAACCCGTGATCGTGGCCGATGACGAGCTCCTCGAGGCCGAACCGCCGGAGCAGCAGTTCCACGAACTCCTCGGGCGTGTACTGGGACAGCGTGCGGGTGAACGGGAGGAAGGCCACGGCGTCCACCGGGCTCTGGGCGAACAGCTCGCGGCGCTCGTCGTCGAGCGTGAGCCGGGGAGGCGCGGCCGGCGGGTTCACGACCTCCAGCGGATGCGGGACGAAGGTCACCACCATGCTGCGGCGTCCCGTGCGTTGGGCGCGTCCCGCGATCTCCGCCAGAACCGTCTGGTGACCCAGATGCAGTCCGTCGAAGCTGCCGACGGTGAGGACGGTCCCGGTCATCCCGCGAGCACCACCCGGGGGACCAGCTGGTCGCCCTGGCGGTCCGCCACGGCCAGGAGGGTGCCGTTTTCGACGAGCGCGCATGGTCCGTCCGCGGCGTCGCGGGCGGCAATGGTCCGGCCGCGCCGCACCCCCGCGGCTTCGTCCGCGTCCAGCGGGCGGTGCGGCAGGTGGGGAACCGCTGCCAGGGCGGGCGCCAAGGTGAACGGCGGCAGCACCTGATCGAGCGGCACGGCCTCCCGGTCCGTCCAGGGCCCCACGGCGGTGCGGCGCAGCTCCACCAGGTGCGCCCCGCATCCCAACGCCGCGCCCAGGTCGCGCGCCAGCGCCCGGACGTACGTCCCGCTCGACACGTGGGCGGTGAAGGCCACGTGCTGGCCGTCGCGGCCGGTGCTGAGGAACGCGTGGACCGTGACGTCGCGTGGCGCGAGGGTGACGTCCTGCCCGCGCCGGACCAACCGGTGGGCCGGGACCCCGCCGACCTTCTTGGCCGAGTAGACCGGCGGCCGCTGGGGCTGGCGACCGGTGAGGGCCGCCATGGCCGCCGCTACCGCGTCGTCGGACAGGGCCTGCCATCCGGCGTCCTCGCGCAGCACCGCGCCCGTCCAGTCGTCGGTGTCCGTGGTGACGCCGAGCCTGAGGATGCCCGCGTAGTGTTTGGCGAGGTCCACGAGGTACGTGGCGAGCCGGGTGGCGCGCCCGGCCAGGATGGGAAGCACGCCCGACGCGAACGGGTCCAGGGTCCCGGCGTGCCCGACCCTCCGCGTCCCGATCGCGCGGCGCACGATGGCCACGGCGTCGTGCGACGTCGGGCCCGTCGGCTTGTCCACGATCACGAAGCCGTCGCTCAGGCCGGATCCCCTTCCCCGCGGAGACCGTCGAGCAGCTCATCTATCCGGCGCGCGTGCTCGAGGCCGCGGTCCAGCTCGAACCGCAGCTCCGGCGTGAGCCGCAGCTCGAGGTGGGTAGCGAGGTGGCTGCGCAGGAACCCGCGCGCGTGTTCGAGGGCCTCGACGGCGCGAGCCTTGTCCTCGTCCGTGCCGAGCACGCTGAACCGGACGGTGGCGTGCTGGCCGTCCGGCGTCACCTGCACGCCGGTGATCGTCACGAAGCCGATCCGCGGGTCCTTCAGCTGCGTGGTCAGCGCCGTCGCGAGCGTTTCGTGGAGCAGGGCCGCGAGCCGTTCGGGGCGGTGCGGGCGGCGGCGTTTCATGCGATGCGCATCGTGGAATCGAGGATGCGGGCCAGCGGGTGCCCCGCCACGAACCCGCCGGCGGCGGTCAGCACTGTCTCGGCGTGGCGACGGTCCGTCGCGACCACGGCGCAGGTGAGCTCGGCCCGCTGCCACAGCTCATGGCTGGCCGTCTCGGCCACGGACACGTTGAACTGCTGGTGCAACCGGTCCTTCAGGCTCTGGAGCACGCGCCGTTTGTCCTTCAGCGACGCGCAGCCGCTGAGGTGGAGGTCCCAGGTCACCACCCCGACCACCATGGGCGTCCGGCGCCCGGATCAGCCCCGCGTCGCGCGCGCGGCCGGATCCGAGTCGAGGGTCCGGGCGATCTGCTCGACCTCGTAGCACTCGAGCACGTCACCCACCTTGACGTCGTTGAAGTTCTCGACCCCGATCCCGCACTCGAGCCCCTCCTTGACCTCGCGCACGTCGTCCTTGAAGCGCTTGAGGCTGGACGGGTGGCCGTCGTACACCTCGACCGCGTCGCGCACCACGCGGATCTTCCCGCCCCGGCGCATGGTGCCGTGCCGCACGAAGCAGCCGGCGATGACGCCGACGCCGGAGATCTTGAACAGCTGCCGCACCTCGGCCTCGCCGAGGATGGTCTCCCGCTCCTCGGGCGACAGCAGGCCTTCGAGGGCCGCTTTCATCTCCTCGATCGCGTCGTAGATCACGCGGTACGTGCGGACGTCCACCTTTTCCCGCTCCGCCGCGGCCCGGGCATTGGCGTCCGGCCGCACGTGGAATCCGACGACGATGGCCTGGGACGCCTTGGCGAGCAGGACGTCGCTCTCGGAGATGGCGCCCACGCCGCGGTGGATCACCTCGACCCGGACCTCCGCGGTGGACAACTGCGCGAACGCGTCCGCGAGGGCTTCCGCCGGCCCGGCCTGGTCCGCCTTGATGATGATCCGGAGCGCCTTGATGGCACCCTCCTCGATCTGCTTCGAGAGGTCCTCGAGCGACACGCCGCGCGTGGACCGGCGGAACTGCGCCTCGCGGTCGAGCCGCTGGCGTTTCTGGGCGATGTCGCGCGCCTGCCCGGCGTCCTGGACGACCATGAAATGGTCTCCCGCCTCGGGCACGCGCTCGAATCCCAGGACCTGCACCGGGATGCCCGGTCCCGCGGATGCGACCCGGTTGCCGCGCTCGTCGAGCAGGGCCCGGACGCGTCCCGACAGGTGGCCGCAGATGAAGTCCTGCCCGACGGTGAGCGTCCCGTTCTGCACCAGGACGGTGGCCACGGGGCCCTTGCCCGGATCCAGCATGCTCTCGATCACCGCTCCGCGCGCCGCCCGGTCGGGGTTGGCCCGCTTGTCGAGCATCTCGGCCTGGAGCTGGATCTTCTCGAGGAGCTCATCCACGCCCTTGCCCAGCTTGGCGGAAATGGGCTGCGCCAGCGTGTCCCCGCCGAACTCCTCGAGTACGACCCCGTGCTGGAGCAGGTCCTGCTTGACCTTTTCCACGTTGGCGGTGGGCAGGTCAATCTTGTTGATGGCCACCACCATGGGCACGCCGGCGTTCTTCGCGTGGCTGATGGCCTCGACGGTCTGTGGCATCACCTGGTCGTCCGCCGCGACCACCAGCACGACCAGGTCCGTCACCTGGGCGCCCCGCGCCCGCATGGCCGTGAAGGCCTGGTGGCCGGGCGTGTCGAGGAACGTGATGCCGTGTGCGCCGACCCCGACGTGATAGGCGCCGATGTGCTGCGTGATCCCGCCCGCCTCGCCGGCGATCACGTTGGCCTTGCGCAGGTAATCCAGCAGCGAGGTCTTGCCGTGGTCCACGTGCCCCATCACGGTCACCACGGGCGGCCGCGGCACGAGGGCCTCGGGCGCGTCTTCCACGGCGTCGGCCGCCTCGCTCGGCGCGTACTCCTCTTCCCGGGCCGCCTGGAACCCGAAGGCGCCGGCGATCAGCTCGATCTGGTCGAAGTCGAGCCGCTGGTTCACCGTGACCATCATGCCCAGCTCCTTGAAGCAGAACGTGACGATGTCGGTGCGGGGGAGGCTCAGGATGGTGGCCAGCTCGGTCACGGTAATGAACTCGTTCACCCGGACGAGCGTTTTCTCGCGTTCGCGCTCCTCGATGCGGCGCTGGGCCTCGCGTTCGCGGAACGACGGCTCGTCGTCGCGCCGCTTGACGCCCTTGCGGCCGCCGGTCGTCTTGAGCGTGGCCAGGGTGCGCGTGATGTTGGCCTGCACGGCGCCCTGATCCACCTGCGACCGCTTCCCCTTCTTGCGCTTCTTCCCCGCCTTGTCCCGTTCCCGACGCGCCTCCAGGGACTCGCCCGGGGCGGCCGACGCGATGGGTCGGGGGGCGGCGGACGCCACGGGCTTGATGCGCTGCACGCCGGCTGCGGGGCGCTGGATCCGCAGGGGCTTGGCCGGCTCCGCCCGGGTCGGCCTGGGGCCGGCGGGCTCGGCTGCGGGCTGCTCCGGCGCCGCGGCCGGCGCCTCCGTATCGGGTTCAGCGGAGGCTGCGATCGGCTCGGCGGCTTCCGCCTGGGCGCCGACCGCCTTCGCTCCTGGCTCCTCCTCTTCCGGCAACTCGCGGAACAGCCGCGCGGCCCGCTCCTCGAGCGACGGCTTGGGCTCGGCAACCGGTACCGCAGGCAGCGCCGCCTCCGCGGCGGCCGCATCCCGGACGCGCTGCTGCTCTTCCTCTTCCGCCGCCTTGGCGGCCATCTCGGCGGCCGTCCGGCGCCGGCGCCGGGGGCGCGCGGTGTCTTCGGGCTCGGGCTCGACGACCTTGGCGCGCGGGCGCCGCCGGGTGGGCTTCTTCGGAGTCTCGGGTGCGGCCTGCTTGCGGCGGTCACGCTCCCAGCGCGCCCGCACGATCGCCACCTGCCCGGCGTCGAGGCCGGAGAGGTGACTGCGGACGTGAATGTCCACCTCTCCCAGCAGCCGGATCAGCCGGTCGCTCTCGATCCCGAACTCCGCCGCGAGATCGTGTACCCGAGTCTTCGTCACTGGATGCCTCCTGCTACCCGCCTGAACCCGCGGCGAGGATCCCCTCGGCAAACCCCGGGTCCACGATCCCCACTGCCTGCACCGCCCCGCGTCCGATCCGGGCGCCGAGCGTTCCCGCGTCCGGCCCGACGACCACTGGAACCGCTGTACCGCGGGCCAATCGTTCCACCTTCTCCTCGGTGCGCGGGCTGCGATCCGCGGCCAGCACCACCGCCCGTACGTCGCCCCGCTGGAGCCCGGCCCGCGTGGCGCCGGTTCCCACCGTCAGCGCGCCGGCCCGGGCGGCAAGCCCGAGCAGCCCGAGCGCCCGGTCCGGGATCACGCCTCGGCCGCATCCTCCGCCTTCGCGTCGGGTGCGGGAGCATCGGTACGGGCCGTCTCGGCTCCCTCCTCCGTGAGGTCGGAGATGAACGCCAGCAGGACCTCGAGCTGCTCCGGGGACAGACCCGGGATGTTCCGCAGCTCGTCCGCGTCGAGATCGAGCAGGTCGCTCAACTCGACCACGCCTCCCGCCTCCAGGACGGACACGAGGTCCGCCGGGAGCCCCTTCAGCTCCTTCAGCGCCACGTGCGTCACCTGCTCCTCGTCCGCGTCGGTGGGGAGCGGCGCGAAGAGCGGCCCTTCGCCGCCCCGCTCGAGCCATTCACGGCTCGAGTAGAGGTCTATCTTCCAGCCCGTCAACTCGGACGCCAACCGCACGTTCTGGCCGTTCCGGCCGATGGCGAGGGACAGCTGGTCCTCGTCCACGATGGCCTGGATGGTCCGGGACTCGGGGACCGAGAACACCTTGGCGACGCGCGCGGGGGCGAGCGCCAGCTTGGCGAACCGCTCCGGATCCGGCGACCACGGCACGATGTCAATGCGCTCGCCGCCCAGCTCGTTGACGATGGCCTGGACACGGCTCCCCTTGAGGCCCACGCACGCGCCCACGGGGTCTATGGCGTCGTCGCGGCTCACGACCGCGATCTTGGTCCGGCTGCCGACCTCGCGCGCGGCCGCGCGGATCTGGACGATCCCCTGCTGGATTTCCGGGACCTCGAGCTTGAAGAGCGCCTGGACGAACAGCGGGTCCGCGCGCGACAGGATCAGGCGGGGGCCCTTGGGCGTCTCCTCGAGCCGCTTGAGGACCGCGCGGATCGTGTCGCCTTGGTGGAAGTGCTCGCGGCGGTTCTGCTCGCGGTAGGGGATGATCGCCTCCGCTTCGCGGAACCGGTTCAGCATGACCACCAGTTTGCCCCGCTCGATCTGCTGGATCTCGCCGGAGAGCAGCTCGCCCACGCGGTCGGCAAACTCCTCGCGGATGCGGCTCCGCTCGCCCTCGCGCACGCGCTGGATGATGCGCTGCTTCGCCGCCTGGACCGCGATCCGGCCGAACTCCTGAAACGGGACTTCCTCTTCGAGGACGTCGCCGAGCTGGAAGTCCGCGTCCTCGAACCGGGCCTCGTCGAGCGAGACCTGGCAGACCCGGTCCTCGACCTGCTCGACGACGGTCCGCAGAATGGCCACGCGGAGCGCGCCACGCGCCTCGTCAATCTCGATCTCGGGTCGGACCGTGGGTCCGTATTTCCTGACGAGTGCGGCGTGGATGCCGTCCCGCAGCAGGTCCACCAATTCGTCGCGCTCGAGCTGTTTGGCGCTCGCCAGCTCGCGAATCGCCGTCAGCACATCGGCCGAACTCGGCATGCCGTCTCCTTCATTCCTTCCTCGGGGCCTCCGGCGCGTCGCGCAGGGCTTCGTCCCAGTCCACCACCAGCGTCGCGTCCCGCGCGTCCTCCACCGGGACGGTCACGTCCTCGCCGTCGGGGAGGGCGAGCGTCACGGTGCCCGCCGCCGGATCCACCGCCGCGATGCGCGCCCGCAGTCGTCCCCGGTCCCGCAGGCGTACGTCCACGTCGCGGCCCGTGAACCGCCGCCAGTGCGCGAGCCAGCGGACCGGCCGCTCCATCCCCGGAGAAGACACCTCGAGGACGTATGCGTCCCCGAGCACTCCCGAGGCGTCCAGCCAGGCCTCGAGATGCCGGCTGACCGTGGCGCAATCGGCGATCGTGACCTTCCGGCCCGCGTCCGCGTCGAGCCAATCGACGCGGAGCTGCACCCGCGCGCGCCGCGCGCCACCGCCCACCCGGACATCCACCACCTCGAACCCGATCGCGGCGAGGCGGTGCTGAAGCTCGGCGGTCAGCTGGTCGAGAGTGATCCGCATGCGGCAAGAAGCGGAAAAAAAAGGGCGGGCCGACTACGCCCGCTGGATCGTGCGGAAGATAGAGGTGCGTGACCCGGGGGTCAAGCGACGGGCCATCCCAGGTACGCGAGCATGCGTCCGTCCGTGCCGCCGGAGCGGCGGTGGGAGAAGAACCGGTGCGCGTCGTGGGCGGCGCACAGCGGGCTGATCGAGATGTCGCCCACACCAGCCTTGGCGGCCCGGACGGCCAGGACCGCCCGGAGGTCCAGCGGGCCGGGGTGCGGTACCGGTGTCCCGGTCACCGCGGTCAGGACCTCAGGCCCGACTTCATAGCAGGCACCGCAAATCGCTACTCCACAATGCATTACGACGTCGTCGAGCCGGGATGCGCCGAGCGCGCGCACCGCCGCGAAGCCGGCCTCCAACATGCCGCCTGCCGCCCCCCGCCACCCCACGTGGAGCAACGCGACAATCCCGCTCGGAGGGTGCGTGAGGTACACGGGGACACAATCGGCGACCGAGACGCAGCACAGGATGCCCGCGGTCCCCGTCGCATGGCCGTCCACGCCGTCGCGAATCGTCCAGCCGGGGACGGGGTCGCGATGAATGGCCACCACCCGTCCGTGGACCTGGAGGCCCGCGACGATGGCGGGGAACCCGGGGGCCATGGCCGACGCGAAGGTCCGCCACCGCCCGAGCACGTCGGCGGCGGGCTCCGGCGTGAGCAGCCCGAGGTTGAACCCGCCGTCCCGGGTGGTGATGCCGGCCGCGAGGCCGTACCGGTCGGCCCACTCTGCGAGCTCGAGCGCCGGAATGGGGCGGCGGCTCTCGGTTTCCTGGAGCCAGTCCGCGGGGGCGGTCACCGGACGGGGCCGGGGTCGCCGACGCGCTCGATCCGCGCGCCGAGGGCGCGCAACCGCTCGTCAATCCGCTCGTAGCCGCGGTCAATCTGCCCGATATTGTGAATCTCGCTGCGCCCTTCCGCCGCCAGCGCGGCGAGCAGCATGGCCATTCCCGCCCGGATGTCCGGACTCTCCACCACCCCGCCCCGGAGCGGGCTCCGGCCGGCAACGACCACCCGGTGCGGATCGCACAGCACCGCGCGGGCCCCCATGCCCACGAGCTTGTCCACGAAGTGGAGGCGCGACTCGAACATCTTCTCGAAGATCATCACGAGGCCGTCGCATTGCGTGGCCAGGACCACCGCGATGGACGTCAGGTCGGCCGGAAACGCGGGCCACGGGCCGTCCTCGATCTTGGGGATGTGGCCCCCGAGGTCCGGGCGGATGCGGCGCTCCTGCGAAGACTCGACGTGCAGGGTGGTCCCGTCCAGACGGGGACGGACCCCCAGCCGGTCGAACTGGAGCAGGATGGACTCGAGATCCGCGGGTCGCACGCCCTCGATCCGGAGGTTGCCGTCGGTCACGGCCGCGAGCCCCACGAAGCTCCCGATCTCGATGTGATCCGGACCGATCTCCAGCGTGGTGCCGCGGAGCGCATCCACGCCCTCGACGACGAGCACGTTGGTGCCGATTCCCGCAATCCGGGCGCCCATGGCGATGAGCCCGCGCGCCAGATCCTGGACGTGCGGTTCGCTGGCGGCGTTGCGGAGCACCGTCCGGCCCCGGGCCCGTACCGCCGCCATGAGCGCGTTCTCGGTGGCGGTGACGCTGGGCTCGTCCAGGAAGATGTCCGCGCCGTCGAGTGCGCGAGCGGAGACCCGGAAGGCGTCGCCCACGTCCACCGTGGCGCCAAGCCGCTCGAACGCCAGGAAATGCGTGTCGAGGCGCCGGCGGCCGATGACGTCCCCGCCGGGTGGCGGCAGGGTCACCTGGCCGAAGCGCGCGAGCAACGGGCCCGCCAGGAGAATGGACGCCCGCAGCCGGCGACAGAGATCCGGATCGAGCGGCCGATCCTCGAGCCCGGCCGGATCCACCCGCAGGCGGCCGGCACCGGTCCAGGCCACGGTGGCGCCGATGTCCGCGAGCAGCTCGAGCAGGATCTCCACGTCCCGGATGCGCGGGACGTTCACGAGCTCGGACGGCCCGTCGCCGAGCAGCGTGGCGGCAATCATGGGCAGGGCCGCGTTCTTGTTGCCCGCGGGATGCACCGTGCCCTGGAGTGGCCTGCCGCCTTCGACGATGAAATGCTGCGCCATGGTGCGGAACCATATGCCGGCGCCGGGCGACGTCAAGCAGACGGCGTTGACACTGCGCGCCGGTGCGGGGACCTTTCAAGCCGGCTGGTGTGCGGCGGGCCGTCCGGCGCGCCGCGGGCGCACGCAAGGGAGGTGTGGGTGACGGGTTGGCCGCTGGTGGTCATCGCGATCGCGACGTCCCTGATGGCCCTGGGCGTTCTGGTGATCCTCATGGGGATGCTCGGCACGCTGCGCCAGCTGGGGCAGCTGTCGGAACGGATGACGCGCCTGCTCGAGTCGGTGGACCGGGATGCCCGGCCCGCCCTGGACGCCGTCCGGCGCACGGCGGACGAAACGAGCCACGTGGCGCGGACGATCCGGCAGGAGGTCGAGGCCCTGACGGGAACGTCCCGCGACGTGCGGCAACGGGTCGAGCGGACGGCCGCGGCCCTCGAGGAGCGGTTCGTGGAGTTCGACACCCTGGTGGACGTCCTGCACGACGAGGTCGAGGACGCGGTGCTCGACGTGGCCGCCCTCCTCAGGACCACGCGGCGGGGCACCGGGCTGCTGCGGGGACTCCGCCGCGCGTTCGGCCGGCGCCGTTGAGGTGCACGGCGTGAGGGGGTCCATGGTCCTGGCGGCGTTGCTGGCCGCGCTCGTCCTGCTGGCGGCATTCCCCACCCCGGCGTACGCCTGGACCCCCGGCACGCACATCTACCTGGGCGAAACCGTCCTGGCCAATCTGTCCCTGCTTCCGGTGGGCGTCACGGCGCTCCTCCGCGCGTTCCCGTACGATTTCCTCTACGGGAGCATCGCGGCCGACACGTCCATCGCGAAGAAGTACGCGCCGGTGGGCCGGCATTGCCACTCGTGGCACGTCGGCCGCGAAATCGTGGACCGCGCCGACAGCGAGCCGCTGCGGGCGTTCGGCCTCGGGTACCTGGCGCATCTGGCGGCCGACTCGGTCGCCCACAACTTCTTCGTGCCGCGCCAGCTCGTCATCGCGTCCCGGACCATCGCGATCGGGCACTCGTACTGGGAGAGCCGGTTCGAGACGCACCTGGGCGATCAGTTCGCGCGGGGGGCGATGGACGTGATTCGCATGGATCACGCTGCCGCCGACGGGCACCTGGACCGCATTCTCTCGCCCACGATCTTCTCCGTCCGCACGAGCCGCCGGTTGTTCCGGGGGATGGTGGGCCTCACCGAGACGGAGAGCTGGCAGGCGGCCTTCCGAGTGGTGGCGGAACGGAGCCGGTGGGACCTGTCGGACGAGGAGGTGGAACGCCAGATGCGGGTCGCGTTCCAGCTGGTCATGGAAGTCCTGGCCAGCGATCGGACCGCCCAGGCCTTCAAGCTCGATCCCGCGGGGACCGCCTCGCTGGGCCTGGCCAAGCGGGTCCGGCTGGATGTCCTGCGCAACCGGCTGCCACGCGACTCCTGGCGGCTGACCAGGCTGGCGGAGCGCCGGTTCGGCTTGCCGGCCTACGCCCTGCCCTACTGGGAGGGGTCCGGGTCCGAGCGCCCGTGGGGGGTACCGCGCACCAGCCGCCGGAACGCCGTGTAGCGGGACCATCCCCTCCGCGGGCCGCGGTCAGGTTCCGTCCCAGGCGCGCTCCAGTCCCGCGTAGGCCACCAGCAGCACTTTCGTCCCGATCTCCACGTCGTCGAACGCCACCTCGACCTTGAGGTCGCGCCCCCGCCCCGCGAGGGCGCGGATGGTGCCCGCCCCGAACCGGCGGTGACGCACGCGTTCCCCCTTCACGAAGCGGGGCGCGTCCTGGGATTCGTCCTCGACGACAAAGGTGGCGGCGACGGTGGCCGCGATCCGGGCCACGCCGTCCCGCGCGGGGCGGGCGGCGCGGCCGCCGTCCCGCCAGCCGCCCGCGAACGCGCTGCTGCTCCGCCGCTCCTCGCTCACGCCGGGCGGAATCGCCTCGAGGAAACGGGACGGCAGACCCGGCATGAGCTGCCCGCCCCGCCGCCGCGCCCGTGCCCAGGTCAGGCAGAGGCGATCGCGCGCGCGCGTCACCGCGACGTACGCAAGCCGGCGCTCCTCCTCCGCTCCCTCCGGCGTCTCGAGCGCGCGGCTCAGCGGGAACAGCCCGTCCTCGAGCCCGGCCACGACCACCACCGGCCATTCGAGTCCCTTGGCGGTGTGGACGGTCATCAGGGTCACGCCGTCCGGATCGCCGCCCGCCTGTTCGGCCGACGTCGTGAGGGCCGCGATGGCCAGGAACCGTTCGAGCGGCGTGCCGGTATCGTCGGCGTCCACCTCCTCCGACCACTCCGCCGCGGCCGCGAGCAGCTCCCGCACATTCTCGACGCGCTCCAGTCCTTCCGGCCCCTCGCTTTCCAGGACCTGCTCGTACTGGATGGCCTCGATGAGCCGCTCGAGCATCTGGGCGGGAGCCGCGTGCGCCGCGCCGCGCAGCTCCGCGATGAGCGCCGCGAAGGCGGTGAGCCCGCGCTTGGCCTGCGGCCGGAGATCCGGGATGCGATCGGCGATCTCGGCCGTGGCGAGGAGCGAGCGGCTCCACTGCGCCGCCACGGCCTGGAGCACGGCCAGGCTGCTCAGGCCGAGCCCCCGCCGCGGGACCTGCACGGCGCGCAGGAACGCCTCGTCGTCGGCGGGGTTCACCACGAGCCGCAGATACGCGACCAGGTCGCGCACCTCCCGGCGCGCGTAGAAGCTGATCGCCCCGACGATCTGGTACGGCATGCCGGCCCGCCGCAGGGCCTCTTCCAGCGCCCGGGACTGCGCGTTGGTGCGGTACAGGACGGCGCAGTCCGGCGGGGCGTAGTGTTCGTCGGCCATCCGGCTGCGGAACTCCCGCACGATCCACTCAGCTTCGTCCCGCTCGTCCGCGGTGGCCACGAGGAGGATCGGGGCGCCTCCCGCGCGGGCCGTGAAGAGCGTCTTCCCCAGCCGCTGGGTGTTCTCCGCGATCAGCGCGTTCGCGGCGTCGAGGATGGTCTGGGTGGAGCGGTAGTTCTGCTCGAGCCGGACGAGCGTGGCGGCCGGAAAATCGCGCTGGAAGTCCAGCATGTTGCGCACGTCGGCGCCGCGCCAGCTGTAGATGGACTGGTCGTCGTCGCCCACCGCACAGATGTTGCCGTGCGCGCCCGCCAGGCCACGCACGAGCAGGTACTGGGCGCGATTGGTGTCCTGAAACTCGTCCACCAGCACCGCCCGGAAGCGCTGCTGGTACCACGCCAGGCGGTCCGGGTGCTCGCGAAACACCATGAGCGGGTGGAGGAGCAGGTCGTCGAAGTCCATGGCGTTCGCGGCGCGGAGCGCGCGGTCGAGCGCCACGTACATCTCCGCGGCCACGCGCTCCAGCTTGTCGGTGGCGGACCCCGCCAGCTCCTCGGGTGTCACGAGCCGGTTCTTGGCCCCGGAGACGAGGTTTTGGACGAGACGCGGGGGGAACGCCTTCGCGGCGTAGCCGGCCTGCTCGAGCAGGCGCTTGAGCAGGGCCAGCCGATCGTCCTCGTCGTAGATCGTGAACTGGGGGGTGAAGCCGAGCAGCGGCGCCTCGCGCCGGAGCAGCCGCGCGGAGAGCGAATGGAACGTGCCGATCCACAGGCCGGCCGGCTCGCGGCCCAGCAGGCTCGCGACGCGATGCCGCATCTCGCGCGCGGCCCGGTTGGTGAACGTGGTGGCAAACACTGCGGAGGCGCGGATCCCCATCCCGTCAATGAGGTGGGCCAGCCGCGCGGTGAGCACGCGGGTCTTGCCGGAGCCCGCCCCCGCGAGGACGAGGAGCGGCCCGGCGGGGTGCTCGACGGCGGCCTGCTGGCGGGGGTTCAGCGCCAACCCGGTCACGCGCGATCCAGCGGCAGCCGGAGCACGAACTCGGTGCCGGCCGGGGGGGTCCCGAGCGTCAGGCGACCGTCGTGCACGTCCTCCACGATGCGGCGGGCCAGGG
>DASWHL010000085.1:0-50702 GCA_036398175.1 Gemmatimonadales bacterium | reverse complement strand
CCGGCGGGTGGTGGCGTTCACGGCGACGCCGCGGGTGGTGGTGACGATCGTGGTGGAGACGTAGGGGACGGGGGCGCGGCCTCGGCCGCGCCCCCAGCACAGCGACGAGCGCCCGACGCGCCTATTGCCCCCATAGCCGCAGCCGGCTGAGTTCCGCCACCCGATGGAAGTCCCGGTCCGTCGTGAGCATCACCAATCCGTGATGAATGCAGAGCTGCGCCAACAGGGCGTCAATCGTTCCGATCTGCACACCCCGCCGCCGACACGCGTTCCGCAGGTCGGCCGCCGCGACATGATCGCCGCGGTGCGGCACGACGGAGGGCAGGGCCGCGAACCGTTCGAGGATCCGGCGTCGGGAGGTGGGGCCCGTGAAGCCCTGCAACAACTCCTGAAGCACCAGTCCGGTGGTGAACACTGCGCCGCCGACCTCGAGCGCACCCGCCAGCGCCGCCACCGCCGGCGTGCCGCTCGGCGCGTCCCGCCGCAGCGCCAGCGACCATACGCTCGTGTCCACGAACAGATTCACGTCCGCGACCGCTCAACCTTGTAATCATACGCTGGGTCCCAGTCGAGGCTGCCGAACAGGTCCACCAGCCGGCGCTGCTCGCGCCGCGCGATGAACTCTTCCAGCGCGCGCGTCACCGCCGCCCTTTTGGTCTTCTCTCCGCTGATCGCGAACGCCCGCTCGAGCAGGGCAGGATCGAGGGCCAGGTTGGTCGCCATGTGTGTACCTCCACACATCAAACTACACACTGGCACTGGCCTCCGCTATCGGGTACGCCAATGTGGGGTCTGCCAGCCTCGATCACGAACCGATCCAACGCCCGCCTGAGCATTCGTAGGCTTGGCGGCCTGCCCTCCCTGTCCTCACTGCCCTCACTGCCCTCACTGCCCTGACTGCTCCCCCTCGCCCCCCTACCGCGCCGTCCGTGGATCCAACTGATCCCGCAACCCATCCGCCAGCAGGTTGCACCCCACCACCGCGACCGCCACCGCGAGCCCCGGCAGCGTCGCGAGCCACGGCGCCTGCACCAGCGCGTCGCGGCCCGTGGCGATCATGTTGCCCCACGACGGCGCCGGCGCCGGAATCCCGAGCCCGAGAAACGCGAGGCCCGCTTCCAGCGTGATCGCGTTCCCCACGGCCAGCGCGGTGGCCACGAGCACCGGCGTGAGCGCGTTGGGTAGGACGTGCCGCAGCAGGAGGCGCAGCGGGCCCACGCCCGCGGCCCGGGCCGCGGCCGCGTACGGTCGGGCCATCACGCCCTGCATTTCCGCCCGCGCCAGCCGCGCCACCGGCATCCATCCCGTGGCACCCAGTACCAGCACGATGAGCACGGCGCTCGGCTGGAACAGGGCGACCAGCGCGAGCAGCAGCACGAGGCGGGGCAGGGCGAGCGCCGCATCGGTCGCCGCCATGACCACGCGGTCGAGCCGGCGCCCGCCTGCGGCTGCGAGCGCGCCGAGGGCGGTGCCGATGGCCGCGGAGAGCAGTGCGGCGAGCGCGCCCACGGCGAGCGAGACGCGCGCGCCGTGCAGCAGCCGGCTCAGCACGTCGCGACCGAGCTGGTCCGTGCCGAGCCACCGCGGCGCGCCTTCCGGCCCGGCGGCCAGGGGCGGCAGCAGGCGGCTCCGCAGCAGCTCGGCCTGATCGAGCGGATCGAACGGCGCGAGCCACGGCGCCAGGAACGCCAGCAACGCCAGGGCGCCGATGATCGCCACGCCGGCGGCCACGCGTGGATCGCGCAGGAGACGCGCCGTCACCGCTGCGTCTCCCGCAGCCGGGGATCGGCCGCCGCGTAGAGGAGATCCGCCAGCAGGTTGCCGATGATCACGAGTGCGCCGAACACGGCCGTGGCCGCGAGCACCACGGGGTAGTCCCGCGCGGCCACCGCCGCCACCAGCTCCCGACCCATGCCCGGCCACGCGAAGATCACCTCCACGAACACCGTGCCGGAGAACAGCGCCGGGAGGGCCAGGCCAAGCAGCGTGATCACCGGGAGGAGCGCATTCCGCAGCACGTGGCGCAGGAGGACCCGCCGGCCGGCAATGCCCCGCGCGCGCGCCGCGCGCACGAAGTCGAGGTCGAGCACGTCCACGGCCGCGCCCCGTACGAATCGGGCCGTGCCGGCAATGCCGAGGGCCCCCAGGGTCGCGAGCGGCAGCACCAGGTGCTCGAGCCGGTCCAGCAGGCGGGCGCCGGGCGAGAGGAAGTCCACGTCGAGACTCTGGACCCCCATGGCGGGAAACTGGAGCCAGGCCGGCCAGCCCAGGCGCGCCGCGCCGTACGCGAAAACGAGCACCAGGAGGAGCGCCACCCAGTAGGCGGGGAGCCCGTACACGACCGTCGTGGCGACCGTGAGCGCGGTATCCAGCGGGCGCGCCCGCTTTACCGCCTGCAGCAATCCGACGATTATCCCCCCCAGGTAGGTGACGAGCAGCGACGCGCCCGTGAGGATCACCGTGGCGGGAAGCGCCGCGCCAAGGACCTCGCGGACCGGCCGGTGGCGGGCCAGGCTGGTGCCCCAGTCGCCCCGCACGAAGTCGGCGAGCCACGTGAGGTAGCGGGCCAGGAGGGGGCGGTCCAGGCCGAGCGCGCGGCGGGCCGCATCGAGGTCGTCCTGGGTGGCGGCGGGCCCTACCCAGAACCGGGCCGGGTCGCCCGGCGCCAGCTGGAGCAGCACGAACGCCACGGTCACGACCGCGAGGACGAGACCGATTCCGGAGAGGAGCCGGACCACGACTCGATTCCACATATCCGGGAAGCGTGCGTGCCGGCTGGGGGTAGCGTCAAGCGCGGCCGTCGCGGCGCTCCTGACAGGTGCCTGCACCGCCAGGGACCCGGGTCGCGCCACCGTGCTCCTGGCCTCCGGGGCGGATCTCCAGTCCATCAACCCCCTGGTGGCGGTGCACCCGCTGGCCAAACAGGTGCAGAACCACGTCCTGTTCCTCACGATCGCGGCGCTCGACAGCGCGCTCCAGCCCGTTCCCCGCCTTGCCGCCTGGGACTGGCGCGAGGGGCGCACGGCGCTGCGTCTGCATCTCCGACGCGACGTCCGCTGGCACGACGGGGTGCCCACGACGGCCGCGGACGTCCAGTGGACACTCCACCGCGCCCGCGACGCGGCGGTGGCCTACCCGCGGGCCGGCGATCTCCGCGCCTTCGCGGCCGTGACCGTGGCCGACTCGTTCACCGTGGACATCCGGTTCGACGGACCCCAGCCGGTGTTTCCCGACGTGCTCACCGACCTCGCCATCCTCCCCGCGCATCTTCTGGCGGACGTGCCCCCTGAACGCCTCCGCGCGGCGGCATACAACCTGGCGCCGGTGGGCAACGGGCCGTTCGAGTTCGTCGCGTATCGCCCCAACCAGCGGTGGGAGTTCCAGCGCCGGGCGGACTTTCCCCCGGCACTCGGCACGCCGGCCATCGAGCGGTTCGTGGTGGTCGTGGTGGACGAGCCGGCCACCAAGCTCGCCGCCCTCACGTCGGGGGAGCTGGATGTAGCCGGGATCAGTCCGGCGCACACGGGGTTCGTGCGCGACAATCCCGGTCTGCGGGTGGTGGACTACCCCATCGCCCTGAGCTACGGAGTCGTGTTCAACCTGCGCCGCGCCCCGTTCGACGTTCCGGACGTGCGGCGCGCCTTGTCCCGGGCCGTGGACCGGCAGGCCATCATCGAGGGATACCTCTACGGCTTTGGAACGACGGCGGCGGGCCCAGTGCATCCGGAGCACCCGTGGCATGTGGCCCTCGATCCCGTCGCTCACGCGCCGGCGGAAGCCGCCATGATGCTCGATGCCGCGGGTTTCCCGGCCGGAACGGACGGCCGACGGGACCTGGCGTTCGACCTGCTGACGGTGGGGAGCGGCGATCTCGCGCTCGAGCAGATGCTGGCGGCCCAGTGGCGCGCCGTGGGCGTCACGGTGCGAATCCGGCGGGTGGAGCTGGCCACGTTCCTTGCCATCGCGCAGGGCCCCGCGCGGGATTTCGACGCCCTCGTGACCGGGATTCCCGGCGTGCTGTCGCTGGGCCACGTGGCGGCGCTGTACGGAGCGGACGGCCCGCTGGCGTACGCCGGGTATGCGGCGCCCGACCTGCGGCAAGCCTTCGAGCGTGTGCGGCGGGCGACGGGGGAAGCAGCGCTCGCGGACGCGTGGCGTGACGTGCAGGTCGCGATTGCCCGGGGCGAGCCTACCGCATGGCTGTATCACGCGCGCGGCGTCCAGGGCGTGTCCCGCCGCATCGAGGGCCTGCGCATGGACCTGCGGGGCGAGCTGGCCGGGATCGCGGGCTGGCGCGTCGGGGCCGGGGCCGGGGGTGGTCCCTAAGTGCGCGCGCCTGCCCCGGTCCGGGCGCGTGCGCGCGCCCCGGTGCGCGTGGACTTTGCCGGCGGCTGGTCCGACGTGCCGGCCTTTGCCGACGCGGAGGGCGGTGTGGTGACGAATGCCACGCTCGACCTCCACGTCCACGTGGACGCCATCCAGGGCGGCCAGGGGATCCGACTCGTGGCCGAAGACCTCGGGCGACGCGCCACGGCCCGGGGGCCGTCGGATCTCGCGTATGACGGCACGCTGGATCTCCACAAGGCGGCCGTGAACATGCTGCCGGTGACGGGCGGGATCGAGCTGCTCACCCGCTCGGACGTGCCCGCCGGTTCCGGTCTCGGCGCGTCGGGCGCGCTCGACGTGGCGCTGGTGGCCGCACTGGCGCGCTTGCGCGGCGATACCTACGAGGCGGCGGAGCTGGCCGAGCTGGGCTTCCACCTCGAAGCCGTCGAGCTGTGCCTGGACGGCGGGCGCCAGGATCAGTATGCGGCGGCCCTGGGCGGCGTGCAGACCATGGCGTTTTCCGCGAGCGGCGTGGAAACGCGACCGTTGGCCCTGGATCCGCAGTCCGTGGCGGAGCTGGAAGCCACGCTCGTGATCGCGTACACCGGGCAGTCGCATTTTTCCGCCCAGACGCACCGCCGCGTGTGGACCGCGTACGCGGAGGCCCGCCGCGACACCGTGGAGGCGCTGCGCGCCATCCGCGATCTGGGCACGGCCGCGGCCGAAGCCATCAGTGCCGCCGACTGGCCCCGGTTGGCGCGCGTCGTGGACGACAACTGGGTCCAGCAGCAGCGGCTCGACGCCACGATCTCGACGCCGCGCGTCCGGACCGTCGAGGCGGCCATCCGGCAAGCCGGTGCGTGGGGCCTCAAGGCGGCCGGAGCCGGCGCGGGCGGCTGCCTGCTGGCGCTCGCGCCGCCTGCCAGGCGCGCGGACGTGATCCACGCGGCCACCGCGGCCGGGGCCGTCGTGCTCGAGGCGCGGTTCGACTTCACGGGCGTCACCGTGTGGGAGGAGGATGCTCCAACTCCTGGCGCGTGACCTCGACGCTCGGGCCGCCGCGGTCCGCGGGTCGCCGGTGCTGGCCGGCCTCGCCGCGCGGCTGACGCGTCTGCTGGGCTCGCTCGCCACCGGAGACGTGTTCATCCCCGGGGAGAAAGCCCTGCTCTCCCGGGACGGTGGCATGTGTTCGGACGATGGCAGCCGCGTGCGCTTCGATCCCGACGCGCCGTTCGTGCATCGCTGCGGCCGGTGCGGCCGCGAGCTGTCGGGGCCGCGGCACCACCGTGCCTGGATCACCCGCTATCAGATCTGGCTGAGTGAGCGGGCCGTGCACCTGGCCCTCCTCGGCGCCCTGGGCGCGCCCCGGCTCACGGCGCGCGCGGCGGCCATTCTGACCGGGTATGCCGCCCGGTACCGCGGCTACCCGAACGAGGACAACGTGCTGGGGCCCTCCCGGCCCTTCTTCTCGACCTATCTCGAGTCCATCTGGCTCGTGCAGCTCTCGCTTGCGCTCGCCATGCTCGATGCCAGCGATACGTCGGCGTTCGGGGAAGCCGAGGGCGACCGCGTGCGCGCCATGCTGGCCGAGTCGGCGGCGCTGGTGGCCTCGTTCGATGAAGGCGGGTCCAACCGCCAGGTCTGGAACGGCGCGGCCTTGCTCGCGGCCGGCGCGGCGCTCGACGACGCGTCCCTTCAGCGCACCGGGATGGACGACCTGCGACGACTGCTCGGCTCCGTGGAGCCCGGCGGCCTGTGGCACGAGGGCGAGAACTACCATCTGTTCGCCCTGCGCGGGTTCCTGCTCGGCGCCGAGATCGCCCGGTGGCTGGGCGTGGACCTCTACACGGGCACCGCGCTCGGCGCCATGTATGCGGCGCCTCTCGCAACCCTGCTTCCCGATCTCACCCTGCCCGCCCGTGGCGACGCCCCCTTCGGCGTGAGCGTGGCGCAGCCGCGCTTCGCCGAGCTGTGGGAGATCGGGCGGGTCCGGGTCGCGGACCCGCGGCTCGACGCGGTGCTCGCCGCGCTGTACGCGGCCGAGCTGCCGGACGGCGACGACCCGGGGCGATCGGAGGTCGCGGAGCAGGAGGAGAACAGGGCGGGCGCGAGGCTCCGGCGTGATCGCCTCGGATGGAAAGCGCTCCTGTGGATGGACCCGCGGGATCCCGTCCCGGGCCCCGTTCACGAGGTGCCCACGCTCCACGAGCTGCCCCGAATCGTCGTGGTGCGGCCGGAGGCACGGTCGCTCGTTTCGCTCGAGTGCGGCCCGCGATCGGGCGGCCACGGACACCCCGACTTGCTGCATCTCTCGCTCTTCCATGAGCGTCCGCTGCTTGCCGACTTCGGGACGGGGTCCTACGTGGACCCTTCGCTTCACTGGTACCGCTCCACGCTCTCGCACAACGCGCCGGGAGTGACCGGGCGCGGCCAGTGGCCGGCGGCAGGCGTGTGCGAGGGAACCGGGAGGGCAGGGCCGTGGGCATGGTGCCGCGTGCGCGCCGACGGCCTGCTCGGTCCGGGGACCACGGCGGTCCGATCCGTGCTCGTCGGCGCCGCGTGGCTGCTGGACGTCGTCACGGTGGATGTTCCTGATGCCACCACGGCCGACCTGGCGCTCCATCCGCTCGCGGGCATGGCGCCCGAGGGGACGGGGGTGACGGAGGTCGCCGCCCCGCACCGCGACGCCGGCCATGAGTCAGGCTCGGAATACCTGCGCGAGATGCGCGGGACAGCGCTCCCGGATACGCTGGCCCTCGACGGGAATGGGAGGGTGGCGGTCCGGTTTCTGCCGCGGCCCGGCGAAGTGGTGCTCAGCGCCGAGGCGCCGGGCCCGCCGGGTCCGGACCTGGCTCCGGGCTCGCCACTGCGCTTCCTCATCCGACGGGCGGCAGGTGCCGGCCGTTGGGTGCAGGTTGTCTCCTGGCGTGGTACCCCGCCCGTCCCGCGCGAGCGGGAGGGAGCGCTGGAGATGGTCGAGGCCGGCGGGCGCACGCTCGTCCAGGAGACGAACGAGGGCCTGACGATCGCGGTCGAGGGGGAGGCTCCCCGCACGTTCTCCGCGCGCCCGGCACTGCCCGTTCCGGTACCGCAGGCCCGGGAACGCGGCCGGCCCGCCGAGTGCACGATCCCGCTGTGGCCCGAGGACGCCGATCCGTTCGCGGCCGGCCAGCCGGCGGCGGTCTGGGTGCTCGGCGAGGACCACTACCGGCGGTCGGAGCAATCGCACGCCGCCCGCGGCGGCACGCGGGCGGAAGTGTCGGTGGCGGCGCAGGGCGATGCCCTCTGGGTGCGCGTGCAGGTCGCGAAGCCGGACGTCGTGGTGCGCGTGCCGGACGCGCCCGACCCGGCACTGGACAATGAGGCCGCGGATATCCACTCCGACGGCGTGCAGGTCTATGTGGGGTGCGACCGGTGGATGGGAGTGACGGCCTTGCCGAGCTTCACGACCGGCGCCGTGCGATGTGCGGGCGTGGCGGGCACCGCGGCGTTCCCCGGGCCGGTGACCGGCACCAGCCGGCGGACGGACGCCGGCTACGAGGTCTACGTTCGCCTGCCCACCGGGCATCCCTGGCGCCGGGGTGACCGCGTACGATTCACCGTGACCGTGAACGAGATGGTCCCCGGACGGGAGCGGCGGTCCGGGCAACTCGCCATGGCCGGCGGAGGGTGGGTCTGGCTGCGCGGCGACCGCGAGTCGCCCCACGAAGCGGTGGAAGCGGAGATCGCATGAGCGTGGTGGTGGTGCTGCACGAGCCACAGGACCTCGTGAACATCGCGGCCGTGGTCCGGGCCATGAAGAACTTCGGCCTGCGCGACCTGCGCCTGGTGCGGCCGGCGGAGTACGACACGTTCCGGATCGAGGGCATCGCCCACAAGACGCGCGACATCCTGAAGCGCGTCGCGCACTTCGAGACGCTGGAGGAGGCGCTCGCGGACTGCCGCTTCGTGGTCGGCTTCACGGCCCGCGGCCGCTCGGCCCGGCAGAACGCGGCTCGGCCGCGCGAGGCCATGCCGGAGATCGTCGCCATGGCCGACCGCGGGCGGGTGGCCCTGGTGTTCGGTCGGGAAGACAAGGGGCTGAGCAACGCCGCGCTCGACCGGTGTGACCGTGCCGTCACGCTCCCCACCAATCCCGCCCACGCCTCGCTCAACCTGGCCCAGGCGTTCTGTGTGGCCGCCTACGAGCTGTTCCTGCACCGGGGGGAGCCCGCGCCGCTCAAGCCGCCGCGCCGGCGCGCGCCGCCCGCCACGCACGCCGCCGTCGAAGAGACGGTCATGGCGGCCGAGCAGGCGCTCGACGCCATCGAGTTCTTCAAGGGCCGGAACCCGGATGTCGTGATGCGCACCGTCCGGACCGTCGTGCATCGCACGCCGCTCGACGCGCGGGAGGCCAAGCTGATCAAGGCGATGTGCATGGAAGTGCTCCGCTACTTCGAGCGGACGGGACTCCGATGACCGCCGGCCCGCCCGATCCCATTCCGGGCCAGACCTCGACCGGGAGCAAGCGCGCCGAGGCGCTGTTCGGCGGGCTGCCGGGGCCGCGCGTCATGGTCCGGAGCGAGGGGTGCCGGGTGTGGGACGACGAAGGCCGGGCGTACCTCGACATGGGGATGGCGCTCGGCGCGGTCGCACTGGGGTACGGACACCCGGCGGTCGTGGCGGCGGTAGCGGAGGCAGCGCGGGGCGGCGGGATCAGCTCGTTGCCGCCCGTGCACGAGCAGGCCCTGGCGGAGCGCCTCCTGCCGTGGGTGCCGGGCGGCGAAGCCGTCCGGTTCCACAAGACGGGGGCTGAAGGGGTGGCCGCCGCGGTGCGCCTCGCACGCGTGGTCACCGGCCGGGACGCCGTGCTGACCTGCGGTTACCACGGGTGGCTCGACTGGTGCCAGGAATGTCCGGGCGTCCCGGAGGCCGACCGGCTGCTGCACCGCCCGCTGCGCTTCAACGATGCCGCGGACCTGGAGGCGGCGCTCGGCGAGCGGGACGCACCGGCGGCCATCGTGATCGAGCCCGTCGTGGAGGATCCGCCCGATCCCGCGTGGCTGGCCCACGTGCGGCGGCGCGCCACGGAGGTTGGCGCGGCGCTGATCTTCGACGAGATCAAGACGGGCGTCCGGTTCGGCGTCGGTGGGGCCGCCGGGCGCTACGGCGTGACCCCCGATGCCGTGGTCCTTGGCAAGGCGCTCGGGAACGGCCTTCCCATTGCCGCCGTGGTCGGCAGTCGCGACCTGCTCGATGCGGCGACGCGCACGTGGATCTCCTCGACGCTCGCCACGGAGACCCTGGCCCTGGCGGGCGCCCTCGCGGTGCTGGACGTGTGCGAGGGAACGGACGCGCTGGCCCTGCTCCAGGAGGCGGGCGGCGAGTGGCTCGCGGGGTGTCGGGAGCTGGCGGCGCGCTGGCCGAAAGTAGTAACCGAGGTGCGCGGCGTGCGCGAGTTCTCGTTCCTGCGGTTCGCCACGGCCGACGTGTCGGCTGCCGTGGCGAGTGCCGCCGCCCGGCGCGGGCTGCTGGTGCGGCGCGGGCCGTATAACTTCCCCTCGTCGGCGCATGCGGGAGCCGACGTGCGGACCGCGCTCGAGCGCCTCGCCGACGCGGTCGCGGAGGTCGCGGCCCGGTGCTGATTGACATCCACGCCCACTTCTACACGCTCGCCGCGCCCCGCGGCGACTGGCAGCAGGTGAACGCCCGCCGGCTGGAGGCGGGGCGCCGGATCGGCATCACGGCGCACGTCGCGTCCATCCTCGGCACCTGGGGGGCGCGCTCGCCGGTGTACTTCCCCTCCCGCGCCGACGTCGAGCAGGCCAACGACGCCATGGTGGCCCTGTGCCGCGCGCACCCGAGGCTGGTCTACGGCTATTGTGTCGTGAACCCGAATTACACGGACCATGCCCTGGCGGAGATCGAGCGGTGCCTGCACGAGGGGATGATCGGGATCAAGCTGGCCGCGAGCCGCCGCGCCGACGACCCGCTGCTCGATCCCATCGCAGCGCTGGCGGCGGGCCGAGGCGTCCCCATCCTCCATCACGTGTGGCAGCACCGGCGGCGGGATTGGCCGGGCCAGGAGGCATCCGATGCGCTCGAGCTGGCCGCGCTGGCGGCGCGCCACCCGCACGCGCGCTTCATCCTCGCGCACATCGGGGGCGGTGGAGACTGGCAGCACACCCTGCGCGTGGTACGCGACGTCCCCAACCTGTGGATTGACCTCTCCGGCAGCGGCATGGACACGGGCATGCTCGAAGGCGTCCTCGAAACCGTGGGCGTCGGACGGCTGCTGTGGGGTGCGGACGTGACGCTCGACACCGGGTGGGCCAAGCTCCGGTATCTCGAGGCCATGGGGCTGTCCGCGGATGACGTCGCCGCCATTCGACACCGGAACGCCGAGGCGATCTTCCCCCAGGGGTGTTTCCGATGATCGTAGACGTCTCGACGTTCGTCGGCCCCTATCCGTTCCGGCTGGTCCCGGGCGCGACGGCCGAGGAGTTGCTCCGGCAGCTGGACCGGCTCCGGATTGACCACGCGTGGGTGGGGCATCTGGCGGCGCCGTGGCACCGGGATCCGCGGCCCGCCAACACGGAGCTGCTGCGGTTGCTGTCTCCGCACGCGCCGCGGCTCGTCCCCGTGCCCGCCGTGCATCCGGGCCTGCCGGGTTGGGAGGCCGATCTGGCCGCGGCCCGGGACGCGGGGGCGCCGGCGGTGCGCGTCTATCCGGGTCAGCAGGGGCTCGAGCCCGCCGGGCGGGAGGTCCAGGCGCTCGTCCTGGCGGCGGCGGATCGGCGTCTCCCGATCATTCTCACCGAACGCTTCGAGGACGCGCGTCAGGCTCACCCGCTCGATGTTGCCCCGCCCCTGCCGGCGTCCGCGCTGCGGCAGCTCGCGCGCGTCTCGCCGGACGCCCGCCTGCTGGTGACCCACGCCGGGCGTGCGGTGATCGAGGAGGTGCACTTCGGGCTCACGCCCACCGAAGCCACGACGCTGCTCTGGGAGATCTCGTGGATCTGGGGCCCGCCGGAGGACGATCTTGCCCTGCTCCTGGAGACGGTGGGCGACCGCCGGTTCACGTTCGGCACCGGCATGCCGCTCCGCATCGGGGATGGTGCGGTGGCCAAGCTCGACCTGCTGGATGCCCTGGCCGACCGGCTCGCGCGGCTCACCGGGGGCAACCTGCGCGAGTGGCTTCAGGACCCGCGGTGAAGCGCGCACGCCTGGGGCGTGGAGCGGGCACGAGCCAAACTGTGACCGAGGAGATGCCTGGGACTCTCCGCGCGAGTGAGCGCGACCCCAGGGCCGCGCCCGGCTCGGGATCACGCCACGGAGGCTAGGGAGGCGACGTGGCCGCGCTCGTGACCACCGACGTCGCGAAGAGCCGGTCCACGTAGTTCAGGTGGTAGAACCGCACTCCCGCGCTGCCCGCCGGCCCCACCGCCTTCAGCCAGAACCGTGGCGTAACGCCCAGCCCCGCGGGGACCGTGACCGTACTGATGGCGCGCTGGCCGTCGCTGAACGCGAGCCCACCCTGGCCGAAGATCGCGAACGTGGTGGCGTCCACCACGGCGTGGGCCCCGCCTGCGGAGTCCCGCACCTCGAGGATCACGCCCACCGAGTCCCCCAGCCGGATGCTGCTCGGGAAGTCCCGCAGCGTCACCGTCCCGTCGCTCACCCAGATGGCGACCGTGTCGGGGAGGTGGTCGGGGGCCGAGAGGATGAGGGTGTCGGGGCCCGCGGAGCGGCCGTCGATGGTGTACTCGACCGACTCCACGCCGGCGGGAATCGTTCGCGTGGCGGCCGAGGCGGTCCGCTGGGTGCGGCGGGTGATGCTCACCGTGACCGAGCCGGGGGTGAGCGGGTAGGGTCGGTCGATGCGGCCCAGGAGCCGCTGGCCAACGCCGATCACGGGGTAGGGATAGGTCCCCAGTCGGAGGCGAGGTGCGGAAGCCGTGATCGTGACCGTGTCGCCCGCGTACGGCACCGGGACGGGCCGGCGGTCCTCGACGGCGAGGCGGAAGGTCCCCGCGGTGCTGAGCGCGAGCGGCAGCGGACCCGTGGTGGATTCGCCCGCGTCGATCCGCGCGTCGGCGGACACATCGAGGCCCCCGTCAAGCGGCACGAGCGTGAACGTCGCCGCCGTGTCGAGCGGGAACGCGAACTCCTCCGGGCTCAGCGCCGTCACGGATACCGTGTAGCCGGTGCCGCCCACCAGACCGTACGCCGGGGCCTCGAGCACGAGCTTCCCGGGCGCCACCGCGAGCGTGCCGCTCGTGTCGGGCACGAAGCCATGGGCCGTGGCGACGATGCGGGTCGTTCCCGTCACGTCGCCGGCGGCCACGGTGATGGGCGTCCCGCCGCCGAGCGTGACGGAGTCCGTCACGCGGAGCACACCGGGCTCGGTGGTGCCGAGTCGCACCAGGTGCCCCTCCGGTCCCTGCACACCAAAGGCGCCCGTGGGATACCGCTGCCGCGGCGCCAGCAGCGTGGTGGCGCCGGCGCCGGGCCCCGTCAGCCGCAGCGTGGTGTCGAGCACCACCGCGAGCGTGATGGCCGCGGGGGCGTAGCCGTCCGCGCCGGCCTCCACCGAGACGCTCGTGCTCCCCGTGTCGACCGTGAGGAAAGGCAGCGACCACAGCCACGACCATTGGCTCGGAATGGTGGTCGATGACGGAAGGGCGACCGTCGGATCGGCGGGGGTGGCCGTGACCGTCACTTCGTCGGTGGTCGCGTGAATCGTCCCCAGCGAGTCGGCGATGTGGATGACAGTCCAGGCGGAGGCGATGGTGCCCGTCACGGTGTCGGGCAGAGCGAAGTGCGGTGTCGTGACCACGAGCACCAGAGTGTCGGGCGCGTAGCCCGGCGCCGTGGCGAGGATCGTGTCGGTCCCGGGCGTCAGGCCCACGTAGGGGACCGCCGCGCCCGTCGCGTTGACGGGAATGGTCACGGCGGCGGGGAAGCTGGCCACGCCGGCGTTGCGGCGCGCGAACGTGATGGGGACTTCCGTGTCCACCCGTTCGAAGCCCGCCGTGGTCGTGATGACGGATGGCGACTCGGTGCTCCTCATCTGGCCCGCGCCGATCGTCTGGAGCCCGCCCGACTGGAACAGCAGCCCGGGGAGCGGCGTCACCCGATACCGCACCGTGTCGGGCAGGAAGCCCGGGGCCGTGGCGACGACCGTGGCGAGCCCCGTGTCGCCCGCGACGGCGGGGAAGAGCGGGATGCCCTGGTCGAGCGGGCGGACGGCGTAGGCGGTGTACGGCAGGGACACGACGGTCGTGTCCGAGGACGCGAGCACGGCGGTGACCGAGTCCGCGGCGTCGCGGAACGTGCCGAGCGAGTCCTGCAGCCGGATGGCGAGGTCGGCCTTCACGCCGGACGGCAGATCCCGCGGGTCCGCGGCGGGGAACGTCCAGTCCACGAGACTCACCCGCGCCGTGGACACCGTGACCGGGACCGTGTCCGGCGTCATGAGCGTCGCGCTCGCGATGAGCAGAGCCGTGCCCGCGCGCCTGCCGATCACCCGGAACGTCCCGGCCTCGCCGACGTAGCGGACGCTGTCGGGGACGTCCGCGACCGACGTGTCGGTGAGCGTGAGGCGCACCCAGGGGTCCACGGCGTCGTACGGGTTCTCGATCCAGCGCGGCTCGCTCAGCAGGCCCGTGCCCGTGTGAATCGCGCCGCCCGCCAGCGAGAGGGGAGGCGGTCCCAGGGTCGTCACCGCCGCGGTATCGGCGGGGCCCTCCGGGCTCGTCGCGATGACCGCGCCCGTGCCGACGCCAACGAAGCCGACCACGCCTGCCTGCGTCACCGTGGCGACCTTCGCGTCGGTGCTCCCGTACATGACCTCCGCGCCCGTGATGGGATTCCCCCGTCCGTCGCGGACGACCGCGCTCAGCTGTGCCGTGCGGCCGAGGTATCCGGCGATGGGGGTCGAGGGGAAGGCCACGGACGCCGGGCGCTGCCGCACCACGACGCGCAGGGAATCGCGGGTCCCGCGCTGCTCGGTCACCACAATCCAGGTCGCTCCGGGGTCGACCGCCACGATGGTCAGCGGGTGGGGATCGTCCAGCACCACCGCCACGGTGTGGTCGCGGGTCACGGCGGTGTAGCGGCCCAGGCGGGGGCCGGCGTCGCTCTGCGAGATCGCCTCGACGACCAGGGAATCACCGAGGGTCTCGAGCGTGTCGAGGTGGACGCTGAGCGTGGTCGCGGTGATGGGAGGCGGGATCGAGACGGTCACCGTGTCGGCGACGGTGCCCGCCTTCGCCTCCACGCCGGTGATGCCGGGGGCGAGCGCGGTGACGCTCACGAACGGCCCGTTCACGGTCACGCTCGCGAGGGCCGCGTCGAGCGGCCGCCACGCGACCCGGACGTCGAAGAGGGGATTCCCCTGGGCGTCGCGCGGCTCGGCCCGCAGGAGCGCCGCGTCACCGACCTCGATCGTGGCCGAGTCGCGCGCGAGGGCGAGGGAAGCGACCTCGCGGTCCGGCGTCACCAGCCCGTCCCCGCAGGCGAGGACGAGGGCGGCACAGAGGAGCGGCGCGCCAGTCAGGCGATGCATGGAACCTCGCCACGTGAGGCAGCGGTCCGCCGCGGCTCGAGCGGACCGGCGATCATAATGGGGGTCGCGAGCGGTGCGGGGCAAGGCTCCGGAATCCCTCGTTGGCCCACGGCGATTTGTCTGATGAGCGCCGCGTGAGCGTCGCGCAGGCTGCGTCCCTGAGGCGGATGGCACCGCCCACCAACCACCTGTAAATACCCCGGGCATCGGCGGTTGCCGTCCGTCGTCCGGCGGCTATTTTACCTGCCGGCTCGCCCCCGTCGGCGGGCGGCTGGCAGCGATGTCACGCATCTTCCCGCCCGTGCCACCATGCGCGCACGGGTGCCTGTCATCTCCGACGCGGGTGAGCTATGGCCAGGTGGGTCGTGCCGATGGTCAGGGCCGGGGCGGCAGCGGCGATTGGTGCCGTCGCCCTCGCCGTCGCGGCGGCCGTGCGGTCGCCCAGTCAGCAGGGGCCGGGCACGCCGTCCCCCGCCGATACGGCACGCTACGAGGCGCCGGTGGACGTCGATACCGCCGGGCTCCCCGGCCCCCGTCAGCCCATCTTCTTCCGCCACGACATCCACGCCGGCCAGTACGAGATCGAGTGCACGTACTGTCACGCATACGTCGAGCGCGCGTGGAATCCCGGCCTGCCGTCTACCGCGTCCTGCATGGGATGTCATCTCATCGTCGGGACGGGCAATGCCGAGGTGCAGAAGCTGCGGGAGGCGCACGCCGCCAACCAGCCCATCGCGTGGACCGAGGTCCATCGCGTGGCACAGTTCGTCCGCTTCCCGCACATGCGCCACGTGGTGAACGGCGAGCTCGAGTGCAAGGAGTGTCACGGCGAGGTGGAGCGGATGCCGCAAGTCTATCAGGTCACGTCCCTCAAGATGGGCTGGTGTGTCGGATGCCACATGGACAACGAGTACAAGGACCAGCCGGGTCGCGGTGTGACCACCGACTGCAGCGCCTGCCACTACTAGGAGGGGCGGAGGGGTGATGTCCGACGGCATGAACCGCCGCAAGTTCCTGAAGGTCCTCGGCGTCACGGGCGGCGGTGCCTCCGTGATGGCGGGCTGCTCCACCGATCAGGTGGAGAAGCTGATCCCCTATCTGGTCCCCATCGAGGACCAGATCCCCGGCGAGGCCGTGTACTACGCCTCGACCTGCCGCGAATGCCCGGCCGGGTGCGGCACGCACGTCCGCGTCCGCGAGGGACGCGCGGTGAAGGTCGAAGGCAACCCCGAGCATCCGGTGAACCGGGGCAGGCTGTGCGCCCGCGGGCAGGCCGCGCTCCAGGGCACCTACAATCCCGACCGGATCCGCGGGCCGCTGGCCCGCGCCGCCGACGGCACCTTCGAGCCGATCTCGTGGGACGACGCCCTCGGCCGGCTCGCCGCGCGGCTCGGCCAAGCCGGGGACCGCCTGGTGTTTCTCACCGGCGACGAGCGCGGCACGTTCGCCGACCTGATCGCGGCGTGGCTCGCGGCGTTCGGCAACGGGCGCCACGTCGTGTTCGAGCCGTTCGGGTACGAGGCGCTCCGGCAGGCGGGCCAGACCGTGTTCGGCGAGACGCGGGGGCTCCCCGAGTTCCGGCTCGACCGCGCGGAGTACGTGCTGTCGTTCGGCGCCGACTTCCTGGAGACGTGGCGGAGCCCGGTGGAACACACCCGCGGGTTCGTGACGGCGCGGGGGTACCGGGACAGCCGGATGGGGCGCTACGTGCACGTCGAGCCGCGCATGAGCATGACGGCCATGAGCGCGGACGAGTGGATTGCCCCACGCCCGGGGAGCGAGGCGCTGGTGGCCCTGACGCTCGCGCACGTGGTGGCCAATCACCATGCCGATCGGGCCCCCGGGGACGCGGCGGCCCTGCGGCCCCTGCTGGCCCCCTACGAGCCGGAGGATATGGAGGCGCGGACCGGCGTTTCCCCCGAGACCATGCACCGCCTCGCGGAGGAGTTCACCGCGGCCCCCAGTGTGGCGCTGCCGGGCGGAATCGGCACGCAGCACCCCGACGCGCACCTGACGGCCGTCGCGGTCCATCTGCTGAATTACCTCGCCGGCAACGTGGGCCGGAGCGTGGTGTTCGGGGGCGCGGACGGGACACCGACGCCCCGGTACGCCGACGTCGTCGGCGTCGTCGAGGGTGCGCGGGCCGGGACCATTCAGGTGCTCCTGGTCCACGGAGCGAACCCGGTGCATGGAACGCCCGCGGGGCTCGGCCTTGCCGAGGCGCTGGCGGCGATCCCGTTCAAGGTCAGCTTCTCGCGGTTCTTCGACGAAACGACGCAGCTCGCCGACCTCGTGTTGCCGGATCACGACCCCGTCGAACAGTGGAACGACTACGTATCCCGGGACGACGCGTGGTCGTTGCAGCAGCCGGTCATGCAACCGGTATTCGACACGCGGCAAACCGGTGACGTCCTCATTGACCTCGCTCGGCGGGCGGACGGCGCGGTCGCCGATCGGTTCGCGCTGGGCGGGGCCACGCGGGACCTGTACAAGGCATACCTCCAGGAGCGGTGGCGTGTGGTGCAGCGGGCCGCCGGAGATCGCGGCCCCTTTGACGCCTTCTGGCGGGACGCGCTCCAGCACGGAGGGTTCTGGACGGAGGCGCCGGCCCGGAGCGTGCGCCTGGCGCGCGGGCTCACGCTTGAGGACCCGGCGTGGTCCGTGCCTGACGGGCAGCTCGCGCTCATCACGTATCCGTCGGCCAGCCTGTTCGACGGGCGCGGCGCCAACCGGCCGTGGCTCCAGGAGCTGCCCGATCCGGTCACCAAGATCACGTGGTCCACGTGGGTCGAGATCCATCCGGACACCGCGGCAGGGCTCGGGATCGGGGAAGGGGACATCGTCGAGGTGGCGTCGGCGGCCGGCAGCGTCGAGGTGCCGGCGTACCTCTACCCGGGACTGCGCCCGGACGTCGTGGCCATGCCGCTCGGGCAGGGCCACACGGCCTACGGCCGCTATGCGGAGGGTCGCGGCGCCAACCCCTACGCCCTGCTCGATGCCGCCCCCACCGCGTTCGGCGGGGTGAACCACTATGCGACGGTGACGCTCCGTCCCACCGGCCGGCACGAGCGGCTCGCCAAGACGGAGGGCAGGAACCGGCAGCTCGGCCGCGGGATCGCGCAGGCGGTGACGGTGGCGGGGATCGCGCACGGCGAGCTCGAGCACGGTGCCCACGCGCAGCACGCGGCCCCCATCCCCGGCCGGGAGGAGCGCGTCGGCGAACGGGTGGCGGAACAGCAGGCCGAAGGCATGAAGTACGGGCCGTACGCCTTCGAGACCACCCGCTGGGCCATGGCGGTGGATCTGGCGCGGTGTACGGGGTGCGGCGCGTGCGTCGCCGCGTGCAGCGCCGAGAACAACGTCCCGTTCGTGGGCGAGGATCAGGTGCGGCGCGGCCGCGAGATGCAGTGGATCCGGATCGAGCGGTACTTCGAGGGCGGCGAACACGGCGAGCCGCTGGAAGCGCGGTTCGTGCCGATGATGTGCCAGCACTGCGGCAACGCCCCGTGCGAGCCCGTGTGCCCGGTGTTCGCGGCGTACCACACGCCGGACGGCCTGAACGCCCAGGTCTACAACCGCTGCGTGGGGACCCGGTACTGCGGAAACAACTGCCCCTACAAGGTCCGCTACTTCAACTGGTACGACATGTCCACGCCGGACGATCCACGCACGTTCGCGTGGCCCGAGCCCATGCACTGGCTGCTGAACCCCGACGTGACGGTGCGGTCGAAGGGCGTGATGGAGAAGTGCACGTTCTGCGTCCAGCGCATCCGCGGCGCCCAGCATCAGGCGCGCCTCGCGGGCCGCGCGCTCGCCGATGGTGAGGTGCGGACGGCATGCGAGCAGACCTGCCCGGCCGACGCCATCGTGTTCGGCAACCTCACCGACCCGGCGTCCCGCGTCGCGGCCCTGGCGCACGACGAGCGCGGCTACCGGGTGCTCGATGGCCTCAACACCAAACCCGCGGTGACCTACCTCATGAAGGTCCGCAACCTGGTGGAGGGATAGACGGCCATGGCCACGACCGTGCATCCCGAGGCCGCTCCCCCCGCGCACCACGTGCATCCCACGTACCACGAGGTCACGCGCGACATCGCGGCCACGCTGGGAAGCCCGAGCAGGTCCTATTTCCTGCTGTTCGGCTTCGTGCTCCTGGTGCTCGCGGCCGGCGCGCTGGCCCTGCTGTACCAGATCCGGTGGGGCCTGGGGGTCGCGGGCTATACGCCTCCGGTCATGTGGGGTGTCTACATCACCACGTTCGTGTTCTGGGTGGGTATCGCCCACTCCGGCACGCTGATCTCAGCCATCCTCTATCTGTTCCGGTCCGCTTGGCGGACGGCGGTGTATCGGACCGCGGAAGCCATGACGGTTTTCGCGGTGATGACCGCCGGGCTGTTCCCGCTGATTCACGTGGGCCGGCTGTGGTTTGCCTACTGGCTGATTCCGTACCCGAACCAGCGTGGCCTGTGGGTGAACTTCAAGTCGCCGCTCATCTGGGACGTGTTCGCCGTGTCCACGTACTTCACGGTCAGCACGCTGTTCCTGATCGTGGGGCTCGTGCCGGACATCGCCGCGCTGCGCGACAAGGCCACCGGCTGGCGCAAGAAGCTCTACGAGGCCACGGCGCTCGGCTGGCGCGGGACGGACCAGCAGTGGCGGCACTACACCAAGGCCTACCTGTACCTCGCCGCCCTCGCGACGCCGCTCGTGCTGTCCGTGCACAGCGTCGTATCCTGGGATTTCGCGATGTCCATCGTGCCCGGGTGGCACGCCACGATCTTCGCTCCGTATTTCGTGGCGGGCGCCATCTACTCGGGCGTCGCGCTGGTCGTGACCCTCATCGTACCCATCCGGAAGGTGTTCACGCTCGAGCGGTACATCACGGTCATGCACTTCGAGAACCTGGCCAAGCTGCTCCTGCTGACCGGGATGATCGTGGCGTACGCGTACGTCACCGAGTACTTCATCGCGTGGTACTCCGGGAACGCGTACGAGCGCGCCTCGTTCTGGAACCGCGCCTTCGGGGAATACTGGTGGGCCACGTGGACCATGCTGCTCTGCAACGGGGTGCTGCCGTGGCTCCTGTGGTTCCCCAAGGTGCGGCGCAGCATCCCGGCGCTGTTCGTGATGTCGCTGTTCGTGAACCTCGGCATGTGGTTCGAGCGGTTCGTGATCATCGTCGTCTCGCTGTCCTTCGAATACGAGCCGTACGCCATGGGGCACTACACGCCGAGCTGGGTGGACTGGACCATTCTCGCGGGCAGCTTCGCGTGGTTCTTCATGTGGTTCCTGCTGTTCGCGAAGAACTTCCCGACGGTCTCGATCACCGAGGTGAAGGAAATCATCCCGATGCCGCGGCGCAGGGGGGCGCATCCATGAGCGCGCAGCCTGCCGGCGTGCTGGCGGCCTTCCGGCACGTGGACGAGGCGGCGGGCGCCATCCGCAGCCTGAAGGAGCTGGGGTACCGGGACTTTACGGTCTACACGCCGGTGCCCAACCACGAGATCGCGGCGGCCGTCGGGCACCGCATCAGCCCCGTGCGGCTCTGGACGCTGATCGGCGGGCTCACCGGCGTGTCGCTGGGACTGCTGATGACCATCTGGATGTCGCTCGACTACCCCGTGGTGGTCGGCGGCAAGTCCATCCCCTCGGTGATTCCGTACATCGTGATCATGTTCGAGCTGACGATCCTCTGCGGCGCCGGCGCCACCATCCTCGGCCTCATCGTCCACGCCGTCCGCAACCGGCGCGCCGCGGCCTACGACCCGCGCTTCACGGACGATCACATCGGGATCTTCGTTCCCTGCGCCACCGACCGGCGCGACGCGGTGCAGCAGCTGTTCCAGACGTCGGGGGCGGAGGAGGTGCGGCTTGAAGCGTAACGCGATGGTGCTCGCGCTGGTCGTGGCCGCGATGGGATGCTCGGCCAACGACTGGCCTGACGGTCTCCGCCGGGTGCCCGGCCCCGACGAGGCGGTCGCGCTGGTGCCCTGGTTCTCGACCATGCACTACGGCCTCGCCATCCAGCCGTACAAGTGGCCCGTGCCGCGGCCGCCGGTGGAGGGGACGGTACCGGTCACGGGCGCCGAGGCGCCGATGCCCATCAATCGCGACAACCTGCCCGCCATCAATGCGCTCGTGAACCCGGTGGCCCGGACGTCGGCGTCGCTCGAGCGCGGCAAGGCGCGGTACGCGGTGTACTGCCAGCCGTGTCACGGTGCGGCCGGCGCGGGCGACGGCCCGGTCAACGAAAAGCTGCTGGTGACGCCGAGCCTGCTGACCGAGCAGGCTAGGCAGTACACGGACGGCTACCTCTACGCCATCGTCCGGCACGGCCGTCTGCTCATGCCCGCCTACGGGGACCGGATTCCGGGCGCCGAGCGGTGGAACGTGGTGAACTACGTGCGCGTCCTGCAGGGAGCGGGCCGATGACCGCGATCACGTCGCATCAGGACGCGTACCGGCGCGGCGCCATGGCCCCGGCCGGCGGACTGTTGGCCGTCGGCGGCATCCTCGCGGTGGTCGGGCTCGGGCTCTTCGTCGTTCAGGTGCTCGGCGACGAGCCGGCCCGGGCGTGGCGCATGTTTCTCGTCAACTTCATGTTCTTCACCGGCCTCGCGACGGGAGCGGTGATCTTCGCGGCGACCCAGAAGATCACCACCGCCGTCTGGTCCGGGCCGGTGATCCGGTTTGCCGAGGCGGGCGTGGCGTTCCTGCCGGTCGCCCTCGTGCTCTTCCTCGTGCTGTGGGCCGGGCGGGACCACCTGTTCCCGTGGATCGAACACCCGACGCCCGTGCGCGGCGCGTGGCTCACGGTGTCGTGGGTGTTCTGGCGGGACCTCGTGAGCCTCGTGGTCGTCTCCGCGGTGGCGGTCGTGTTCGTGTGGAACGAGCTCAAGCCGGACGTCGTGGCGCTGAAGGAGCACGCCACCGGCTGGCGCCGCGGTCTGTACGAGCGCATCGCCGGCGACTTCGACGGGAGCGCCGAGCACCTCGCCGTCGTGGAACGCCGCCTGCGCCGGCTCGCGCCGCTCCTCTGCGTCCTCTACGCGTATCTGTTCTCGATCCTGGCGTTCGACCTCATGATGTCGCTGTCGCCGTACTGGTACAGCACCCTGTACGGCGCCTACTACTTCATGGGCGCGTTCCTGACGGGTCTCACCATGCTGGCGCTCATGACGGTGTACTGGCGCGGGCGGCTCGGGCTGGGCCTGCTCATCGGCACCCAGCAGTTCCACGACCTGGGAAAGCTGATCTTCGGCTTCACGGTGTTCTGGGCGTATCTCACCTACAGCCACGTCCTGGTGATCTGGTACGGCAACCTGCCCGAGGAGACGCCCTGGCTGTTCTTCCGGATGTTCGGGGAGTGGCAGCCCGTGGCCATCCTGGTGCTGCTGATGGTCTTCGCCATTCCGTTCTGGGGACTCATCTGGGTCAAGGCCAAGGTCACGCCCGCCACGTTCACCCTGTTCGCGCTGATCAGCTTTGCCGGCATGTGGCTCGAACGGTATCTCCAGATCCAGCCGTCGCTCGTCGCAGCCCCCCCCGCTGGCCTCCCGGAGCTGGGCATCAGCCTGGGGTTCATCGGCCTGTTCCTGCTGGCCTACGGCCTCTTCGCGCGCGCGTTCCCCATGGTGAGCCCGCGGCTGGCGGAGCAGGCGCTGGCGTTGGCGCATCACTAGCATACGCGATGAGAGGGGCAGAGCAACTCCGCCAATTGACTGAGGTTTGCAATGTCCGAGCATCCCGGGACCCTGGAAGAGTTCCGCCACTACCGCGAGAAGATGAACGAGGCCATCCTCAACGCGGGAAACCTTGGCATCAAGCGGTTCTTCGCGCTCGACACGCGCACGTACGAGGCCGGGGCGCTCGACGTGAAGACCAAGGAACTGCTGGGGCTCGTGGCGTCCATGGTGCTGCGGTGTGACGACTGTGTGACGTACCATACCATCCGGTGCCGGGAAGAGGGCGTCACCGATGACGAGTTCTACGACGCGTTGTCCGTGGCACTCGTCGTCGGCGGATCCATCGTGATTCCGCACCTGCGGCGTGCGGTGGCTCGGCTCGAGGAGCTGCCGAAGGCGTGAGCGACCGGGCGGTGCTCTGGCGGGCGGCCGCGGCCGCGGCCCAGGAGGGGCGCCGTGCCGCGTTGGCGACCGTGGCGCGCCGCCGCGGGTCGCTCCCCATGGCCTCCGACGCCAAGATGCTGGTCGAGCCGGGCGGTGTGCGCCTGGGCACGATCGGCGGCGGATGCCTCGAAGCGGACGTCACCGGGCAGGCCCTCGCGATCATCGGCCGCGGCCACCCCACCCTGGTCCGCCATACGCTCAACGCCGACGTCGCGGGCGACCTCGGCCTCTCGTGCGGCGGCACGGTCGAGTTGTTCCTGGAGCCCGTGGCCGCGGGCGCGGAGGCAGCCGCGCTCTACGACGCCGTCGCCCACGCCATCGTCACCCGCACCCCGGCGGCGGTGCTCACCCCGCTCGACTGGAGCACCGGCCCCCGGAAGGCACTGCGACTCGGCGACGCGGTGCGCACGCTCGGTGACTGGATCGCTCCCGTCGCTCCCGTCGCTCCCGTCGCGCATCTCGACGAGGTCTCCGGCATCTTCGTGGAACCCCTTCCCCGTGTCCCCCGCCTGATCCTGTTCGGCGCCGGCCACGTCGCGGCCGAGATTGCCCGGGCCGCCGCGGCGACCGATTTCCACGTGGTGGTGGTGGATGACCGCGCGGAGTTCGCCAATCGGGACCGGTTCCCGACCGCCGCCGAGGTGATCGTCCGGGACCTGCCCGGGGCCATCGCGGCGCTCACGCTGGACGCGGACGATCATGTCATCGCCTGCACGCGGGGCCATGCCATGGACGCGGTGGTGGTGGGAGGCACCGCCGCGTCCGCGGCCCATTACGTCGGGATGCTCGGCAGTCGGCGGAAGCGCGAGGTGATCTGGAAGGCGCTCGAGGCGGCGGGAGTGCCGCGCGCAGCGCTCGAACGGGTGAAGGTGCCCATCGGTGAGGAGATCGGGGCCGATACGCCGGGGGAGATCGGCATTGCGGTGATGGCGGAGTTGATTCGGCTACGAAGGATGGGCGAGGGAACCAGTTGACGGGTCGAGGTACGTCACTCCGCGACGCGGCTCGCGGCATCCCCGCGGGCCTCGTCACTTCGGCCGTCACGGCGCGGATGGCCACCGCGACGATTACGAATCCCTCATGGCCCGACGCCAGGGACAACCCGCCCCTCGAGGATGGTCGGCGCCGACCCCCTCCCCGTGGACTCGTAAGGAAACAGCGACTTGAGTTTGAGGAACTGCTTTTCGTAGAAGTGCCAGGTCACCAGGGCGACCGCCACGGAGACACCGGTCGCGACGACCAGGAATACCAGCTGGCGGAGCAATTGTGATCCGAAGATGCTTGGCACAACCTCCAGGGGGATGACTCCCGGCCACAGGAAGAGCATCGGGTGGTGGAACACGTACAGGGCATAGCTGTAGCGGCCGAAGAACCGGAGGGTCGACGAGTCGAACGCCCGACCGATCACGCCGTCGCGTGCCGAGGTCAGCGCGAGAACCAGGACGGCGCCGAAGAAGCACGCCAGCAGCGTGTGGCCAACGGTCGAGACCACCGGGTCGTGGGCCACGAAGCCCCGCCGGAGGACGAACGTGGCCAGGAGTGACGAACCCGTCAGGGCCGCCGCGAACGGGGCCCGGAGTGAGATCCGAGTCAATCCGGCCGGCCCCCGCGCGGCGAGAGCGAGATACGCGCCCACGGCGAGCGCATCGACCCTGGCGGGCGTGAGCACGAACGCCGCGGTCGGATTCCCCGCGAGATGCCAGCCGACCCGCACGGCCAGCCCGCCCACCATGCAGGCTGCGCACGCGGCCTGCAGGTGCCGCCGGCTGAGCGCCAGCACCAGGACCGGCCAGAGCAGATAGAACTGCTCTTCCACGGCGAGCGACCAGAAGTGCCCCAGGGCCCCGAACTCCGGCCACCCCTGAGAGGCGATCCGGACGTTGGAGAGGTAGGTCCAGTACCAGATCGCGTCGTGCGGCAGCGCCTCGACACGGGGGCTCCCCGGGAGCAGCCGGGGGAGCGCGACCACGAAGAGCGCAAGGGCGCCGTAATACAGCGGGAAGATGCGCAATACCCGCCGGGCGTAGAAATTCCGGAAGTAATGCGCGCCGCCCTTGGCGTCGTGCAGGATGCCGGTGATCAGGAACCCCGACAGGACGAAGAACAGGTCCACCCCGATCCATCCGGCTCGACTCACGAGGTAGTACAGCCGGTCCGTCCACAGGGCGGCCGGGACCAGCCCGTGACCGTAGGTGCTGAAGTGGAACAGCATGACCAGCAGAATCGCCACGCCACGCACGGCGTCCAGGGCGGGGACATGACCGCCCGGATCCGGGGACGGCGCGCTCGGCGGCCGGTCGCCCGACGGGAGTTCGGCTGGCGGCGAGCCGATCACGGTCGCGGTGTCAGGGCACGTCCGGCGTGGAGCGCAGCAGCACGCCGCGCGCGGCGAAGGCGACCCGGGCGGCTCCACGGAACAGCCACATGGAGGTCCGGCCCGCACGCAGGCTGTCCAGCGCGTGCCCCGACGCGAACGCCGCGCGGCGCGCGCGCTCGAAGGCGGCTTGTCGAGGCGACAGCCGGAACAGGATCACCCACAGGCCCCAACCGGCCAGACGCCCGGCCAGCGCCAGCAGACCCGCGAGCCCGTTCCTCCTCGGAGCCGACTGGACGCCTCGTCCGTTCGCAAGGGCATGCGTCCACACCTCGTTCCGCCCCCGGGCGAACGCGCTCGACGAAACCCGCCGGGGGGTCACGGTCCGACGGTCAACGCGATGGTAGACGACAGCGGCGGGACAGAACCGCACCTGGCCGCCCGCTGCCCGGATGCGGTCCTGAAACTCGGTATCCTCGAAGAACGCGCTGTCCTCCCTGGTGACCCGGCGCTCGCCCTGGAGTCCGATGGCCTCGTCCCACAGGCCGAACCGGTCGAACAGGCGTCTCGGAACCGCCATGTTGCCTCCCCACACGTACTCTCCCGGCCCCAGCACCCGCTCGGTCCGGTGGTGGAGCAGCCCGGCATCGGACAGGGCGGGCTCCGCGAGCCACGCCGGCCACGGTCCCAGATCGTGCGCGATCGGCACGATGGGACCACCGGATACGACTAGGTTGTCCGCGCACCGGCCAAGCGACTCGTGATGGGCGGCCACCCATTGGGGCACGACGCGCGTGTCGTCATCGGTGAACAGCAGCAGCGGCGCCCGGGCCATCCTGACGCCGGCGTTCTTCCCCCGACTGAGACCGACGCGCGTCTCGTGGGCCGTGACGAATCTGGCGTCGCGGAGGCACCATGCTTCGAGCACGGACGCCGTATCGTCCGTCGAGGCGTTATCGATCACGATGACCTCGAAGGGAACCTCGCACCGCTGCGCGGCCAGGCTGCGCAGGACCTCGGGGAGATAGTGGGCGCGGTTCCGGGTCGACAGAATGACGCTGACGGCCACCGGAACCGCACTAGAGCCGCTCCAACGTGTCATGCCTGGTGCGCGCTCCTGGGCACCCCGCGGGCGGAACAGGTTGGACCGGCACTAGCCGACCTTGTGATACCATCCCCCGATGGTCAGCCGCTGCGTCGGTCCCGTCGCCCCGGGCTGAACCGGTGAGACGAAATGCGCCGGGGCCGTCAGGACGTCGAAGGCGATCATGCTGTTGTATTGGGGCGCGACGTCCGTGAAGCCGCCGTCCTGGTGCACCACGCGCAGCACCCCGCCGTACTCCCGTTTCCATCCCGGCGTCAGATAGATCACCAGCGCGATCTGCCGGTTGCGATTGTCGTCGGAGTGGGGGCGCAGCAAGTCGCCCCGAGCCATGGAGTGGGCGCCGAAATCGTCGCTCGCGCCCAGCGGCATGCCGGCAATGGCCTCGAAGAAAGCCTTGAATTCGGGGCGCTGGAATGTCATGCGAAACTGCAGGTACGTCAGGGCATTGGGACTGGTCTGGAACTGAGGAGGGGTGCCCACCAGCTTCCCCAGGCGGAACAGGCGGTCGACATCGTCGGCGCGCTGCCAGTCCTCCTCGGTCACCGCTCCCTCGACCGAGTACAGTCCGAATTCCGGTCTGAACGCGGCCTCGTCCGCCAGGAAACGACTCAGCCGGTCGGCCACCTGCGGCACCAGGAAGTCCTCGATGACCACCAATCGCGCGGGGTGGGACGTGAAGTCCTGCCGGTATCGCTCGAGCGCGCGTTCCTCGAGATGCCGAGGCTGAATCCACGCCGCCAACCGCTGCCGATCGATCATGGTCCGGTTTCCCTTCCCCTGCACGGTCGTGGGGGGCCCACGAGTGACGCCCGCCCTTGCCGGGCCCCCGGGCCCCGGTCCGGCGCCCGCGCCCGCGGTCCCGCCCTCAGGAACGCCCCAGCGGCGTGGCCGGCGTCTCGGAGCCCTGAGAGGCCGATTCCATCTGCGCTCTCCAGGATTGCGAGTACAGGCCGCGCTGGGTCAGCAGGTCCCGGTGGCTTCCCGACTCGACGATCTGGCCGTTGCGCATGACGTGAATCACGTCGGCCCGCATGGCGATCGTGAACCGGTGGGTGATGATGACGGCGGTGCGACCGCGGGCCAGCGCGCGGAATCGCTCGAACCACTCCACCTCGGTCCAGGAATCCATCAAGCTCGTGGGCTCATCGAGGATGAGGATCTTCGATTCCCTAAGGTAGGCGCGGGCCATGGCCACCCGCTGCCACTCGCCCGCGCTCAGCTCCGTGCCGTCCGCGAACCACTTCCCCAACGGCGTGTCATACCCCTTGGGCAACGACGAAATGAGCTCGTGGGCACCGGCGCTTCGTGCGGCCGCCTCGATGCCGGAGCCATTGGGTGGGCCGTCGAGGTTGCCCATCGCGATGTTGCGACGGGCGGTATCCTGGTAGCCAACCGGTTGCTGAAACATGACGGTGATCATCCGGCGCAGCTGCGTGAGCGGCAGCTCGCGCAGGTCGATGCCGTCGATATCGATTCGCCCGGACTCGGGATCGTAGAAGCGACAGAGCAGCTTGAGCAGCGTGGTCTTGCCGGCCCCGTTGGCGCCCACGATGGCGACGGTCCGCCCGGCGGGAATCGTCAGATTGAAATCGCGCAGGGCCACCCGATTCGTCCCGGGGTACCGGAACGTGACGTCGCGAAAACGAATGCCCTCCATCACGCTCGGCGGCGCAGCAACCGGGTGCGGGGAATCGACCACCCGCGTCTCGAGATCCAGGAACTCGAACAGGTTCACCAGAAACAGGCCGTTCGTATAGATCTGGCCGACGTTGGTGAGCAGGGCCCGCATGAGGCCCTGCCCGCGCTGAAACGCCTGGTAGAACAGGGCGATGTCGCCCAAGGTCGCCCGTCCCAGCAGCGCTCGCCAGATCATCCAGGCGAGGGTGCCCCCCGACACCACCAGCGCGACGACCTCGGCGCCGACGCGGGCCAGGCTCTGCTCTCGGAGGAGCGCCAGGCGCTCCGTCCGCAGCCGCCGCCGCAGGTCGAGGAACGCCCGGCGGAAATGGTCCGCCAGACCGAACAGGCGAACCTCGCCGGCGTGCCAGCCATCGGTGAGGACGACGCCGAAGTAGTGGGTGCGGCGCCGTGCGGTGGTCGTCGCCTTCCACCAGTGGTGGTAGCGGCGACTGGCGCGGACGACCACGTAGAACGCGGGCAGCGTGCTCACCAGTAACGCGGGGGGCAGCCAGGCCCCGTACCGGATCAGCACGGCGGCCATGGCGACGAGGGTGATGCTGTTTTGCGCCAGGGCGCCGGCGCTCTCCAGCAACGCCAGCGGACGGTTACTCGCGTCGCCGCGGGCCCGGTAGAGGTGGTCGTAGAACTCGGGGGTCTCGTAGAAGGCCAGGTCGACCGACGCCGACTTGGCGTGCACCAGGTCCATGATATGGTCTTGGACCAGCTCCGACTGAACGACGCCGATCCACTCCAGGGCCACCTTCAGCAGCTCCGTCAGCAGCAGGATACCGGCGATCGCGAAGGCGACCATCACGACCGGTTGCACGTGCTCCCAGGACGTGCCCCCGCCCACGGCGGCCTGCAGGCCGTCCACCAGCGGCTTGGTCAGGTATACCAGGCCCACGGGCATCAGCCCCTGCACCGCGAGCAGCAGGCCCCACGCGACCATCCATCCCCTGGCCGCGGTCCAGATCAGCCCGAACACGCGCAGCAGGTGCGACGGCCTGAGCGTGGGGGCGGATAGCGCGCCCCCGAGGGGCGCGTGTGGCGGAGGCTTGGGCATGACGGCTAATAACGAGTCGGATTGGTCTCACGCAAGCATGGCGCCGGGTTGCCGCACCGGCGCTTTCGCGGCCCCGGCCGCGGGGTCCTGGGCGGGGGGGGGACCAGCAAGCGAGAACCCCGACGCGTGGAACGCATCGGGGTTCCCCTACGGCTGACGCATCATACCCCGTGACGTCCGGCTCAGCTCCCGCCGTTCGTCGTGGAGTTGGCCGACTGCTCACCGAAGTTGTCGAGGTGGCAGTCCACTGTGCACCCCTTTACCTGTCCGTGCGGTGTAGCGAAGGTGGTGTCGGCGATGCGGCCGTAGCCGACCAATGTGGGTGTTGCGTAGGGTTTCTTCATCTACTCACCCCCCCGGGGGTTTGAGGGACAAGGTGCACGCGTCCACTCCTCCCGGGGGCAACTTGTATGCCATCGCGGCACCCCCCTCCGTAGGGGGCTGCCGGGGCCTCCGGGACCTTTCCGGGCCGGTGGTCGCTGCGACTTGGCCCGTGGCACAGGCGCGACATGTCCTGCGGCCGAGGCACCGGCCGGCGTCACGAACCGAACTGTCCCGCGATCCGCGCCACCGTCGCTTCGAGGCGTTCGCGCTGCAGCGGGCGGTACAGGTTCCACATGGGGACCGCGTCGGCCAGCTGGGCGAGGTGCCGGAACGACTGGGCTCGACCCTCGTCGGTTCGCAGCCGGAAGTTGAGCGCCCACAGATCCGCCAGCGCCTGCGGAGGGGGCGCCCGTTCGAGCCGCGGCCCGTCCGGCGCCTCCCGCAGGAAGACGATGGCCGTGATCGGAACGGGGGCACTGCTCCCCTTGCGGTCGTCGTCCAGCGCCAGGAAGACCCGGTTGGGGCGCGTCGCGACGAGCCGCGTGCCCGGCGGAGGGTGCCCGTCATAGATGTCGGCCCGGATGCGCAGCAGCGCGGGACCGGGAAGCAACGTCGGCGCGGGAGCCACACGGCAACACGCCAGATCCTCGCTGAGGACGCGATGGCCATGCACGTGAAAGGCCAGCGCCAACGTGGTCTTCCCGTGCCGCGACGGGGCCGCCAGCACCACCGCGCCTGCGCCCACCTCGACGGCGGCGGCGTGCAGGGGGAAGTCCCCCCGATGCAGATAGCAGAGAATGGTCGGAACGCCCCAGAGACGCTGCTCCCGCAGGATCGCATCGTGGCTCTGGGGGATCTCGACTTGCCGGCGTTCGGGATCGATGTGATACGCGCCGACGTCCGTGGCCCAGAACTCGAATCCGCGATCCCGCCGGTAGAGCGTGGCCCGCGCCTCCTGAGGCGGCCCCCCCAGGACCCAGTCGGCGAGGGGCCCGATCTCCGGTCGCTTCCGTGGCTCCGTCGCCGTCACGATCTCGAGCGGCTCCACGCCTCCGCCCGACCGAAGGAACCGCAGCGCCTGCTCGCTGCGAACCTGATAGCCGAACACCGACGGTGCCCCTCGCCCGGCGGGCGACGGCTGCGGGGTGCCGCTCACCATGCGTTGAGGAACGCGTGAATCGCGGCCAGGTCCTTGGCCCAGTGCCAGTCGAACCGATTGAAGTCTTCCCGCTCGAGCCGCCCCGCCAGGCGCCGGTAGTCCACCCCGGGCATGGGATGGCGCGGCTCCGTCAGCAGGCGCCTCAGGGCGGGGTAATCCACCTGCGCCATGACGTGGTCATCGAACAGGGTCTTGCGGCGGCGATCCAGGATCGGGTCGGGAAGCCGGCCGCGGAGCATGCCGCGCACCAGGCTCTTGAAGCGGAGGTCGGGGCATTTCAGCTCGGCGGGGAGACTGAGGAAGAACTCCCACAGGTCGACATCGGCGAACGGTCGCCGGACCGTGACCTCCGCGCGCGCGGCGCAGACCTCGTCCGCCTCCAGGGTGATCGTCGATCCCTCGAGGCCGGCGCGTTGCACGCGGAGCCAGCGCAGGCGGGCGGGCGGCAGCAAGTCGGCGCGAAAGGGGACCTGGTTGACCTTGCGGGCGTCCAGCCAGGCGGGAATACGGTGGGGAGCATCCAGCCGCCGCACGTGGAGATACCAGTTTGCCAGGCGGCCGGGGACGAACGTGGCCAGCACGTGCTGCGCGAGCCGTCGCCACGAAGCGCCGCGCCGGCGCTCCGCGACCAACAGGCCGCCGAGCGCCCGCCACCGCCCGTGCGTCAGGAGATGGGACACCACGTGCATCGGGCTGCCGAACGCGAACTCGGCAAAGTCCCCGGTGAGAATGTTCTCGTAACCCAGCCGCCGAGCCAGCGAGTGGCTGGCGGCGAGCTCCGGTACGGAGACGATCGGCACGGGGGTGCCGAACAGGCGACACCAGTGGTCCACGTCGTCGAGGGCGCGGGCGGAGGGACGATGGGTGTGCAGCTCGATGCCGAAGTGCTGGGCGATCAGCTCGATGTACGCGCGCTCGTCTACGGACGGCAGGTCGGGGAAGACCGCGGACAACGCCCCGATCGGCCGGCCGGTACGCCGGCGGTGTTCCGGCGCGGCGAACGCCGCGACGGCCGGGGAGTCAAGCCCGCCGCTGAGCAGAATGACGTCCCTGCCCGTGAGAGTACGCGCCACGGCCTGGTCCAGCAGCTGCGCGAACCGGTCCCCGACGTCGGCCGCGGTGAGCCGGGCCGATTCGAGCAGGACCTCCGGGTGCCAGTAGCGCCGGACGGTGAGCCGGTGGTCGCGGTCCAGCGTGAGCGTCGAGCCCTGGGGCAGCCGCGCGACGCCCTTCAAGGCGGCCGGCGTGTCCGCGGGCATGTGCCCGTAGAACATGAGCGTGAGCACGTCGAGATCCGGCTCCTCGGGGAGCCGCGCGCCCACGATCACCTGGCGCGACTCGCTGGCGACGACGAGGGCCGCCGGGTCGTGACGATAGAACAGCGGCCGGAATCCGACGTGGTCACGAAAGCACCAGACGGCGTGGCCGTCGGTCACGATCCCGGCAAAGCAGCCCCGCATCCGGCACGGGGCGTCCGGCCCGAACGCCCGGAACGCCGCGACGACGACATCGGCGTCCCCGGGCGAAGCCGGCGGCACCCCTGCGCCGATCAGGGCAGCATGCAACTCCGCCGCGTTGTCCAGTCGCCCGGCGAGCGCGGCGATGATCGGGCCCTCGCCGGAGAGGGTCGAGTCCGGCGCGCCCGGCCGGTGGGCGACGCCGAGCACGCAGTTCCCGAGCACGCGCAGCGTGACGCAGGAACCGCGGTGGGGCGCCGCGGCCAGCATCGCCCGGGCGAGCGTCTCATCCGGGGCGGCCGCCGTGCCGAGGATCGCGATCATGAAGAATGGGACCCGGACTCAGACCCCGGCACCGGGGAGGGGTGGCAGCGGGGTGTATTGAGACAGGCCTGAATGAAGCTGGCCCACGACGACGCGGCCGCCGCTCTCTACCCACGCGTGCGCCACCAGGCGACCCTCATCCGTCTTGATGACACCGATTCGCAGCTCGGCCCTATGCCCCCCGCGCGTGAGGAGGGCTTCGGCGGCGAGGGCCTGCGGGAGGCACGTGGCCCGCGGCACGAAGCGCTGGGCGACGGCCATTGCCCAGGTGATGCGTTCCGTCGTCGCGCCGGCCGTGGAGGCGGGCCGCGCCGCCCGCCCCAGGAGGCGACGCACGACCCGGAAGGGCAGGAGCCACAGGGCCAACCTGGCCGCACCGAGCCACACCACCGACCGCACCAGAAGCGCGCGATCGGCGGCCGGCAGGCGCCGGAACCGCTCAAGCGACCGGAGGCCCATCGCTCACCTCGATCAACCCTTCGGTGGCGAGCTGGCGGAGGAACGCGAGGACGTCCCGTTCGCACCGGTCGCTTTCCACTTCGTACTCCCGGGCGATGGCGTCCCGCATGTCCGCGACCCGGATCGGCTGCTGCGCCAGCTCCCAGATGCGCGCCCCAACCTCCTGCAGGCCGTAGTACATCCCGCTCCGCAGGCTGAGCAGGATGGTCTCGACCGAGAGATCGGACGATACCTGATCCTTGGTCCTGACGACGGTGGAGCGAAGCGTGATCGCGGGGGCATCATTGGCTGGCGTCATGGCTGCTCTCCAGGCGGCCCAATGGCTTCGGTGGTTGGCGGGAGCGCGCTGCGGCGGATCCGACGCAGATAGGTCAACCCGGCGGCGACGGTGCGAAGGCGCGCCAGGACGGAACGACGCGCCGGCTCCGCATCGCGCCGCTCCGGGCCCGTCATCCACTTTTCCGATCCGTGCCACGGGCGCTCCGGACCATGCCCGCTCCAGGCCGGCAGCACGCCGGCCTCCCACAACCGACGCGCGAGCCACACCGACGGGCAATGGTCCTTGGTTGGGAAGAGATTCGCGACGTAGTGGCGTTCCAGGTGTCCGAGCATAAACTCGGGGCGGGGAGGACGCAACGCCGCGAGCACGTCGTCCGGCACCTCTGCGCCGGCGAGCCGTCGCGCCAGACGGAGTGTCCAGAAGCAGCAGGTACCGGCGCGCGTCTCCCGCGCGAAGTCGACGAACTCCCCCCACGCGACGCAGCCCCGCCGGACGAGGGCCGCCGTGTCGCGCAGCGCGCGCCACGTTCCCCATTCCATCTCGTGCAGCCAGGCGAAGTGGACACACACGTGCCACAGCTGGTGCACCGGGTGGGCCACGATGAGCACCCGCTCGTCCCGGGGTACCCGCTGCGCGCGTGCCCACAGCGCGTCGATGGAGAATCGGAACGGATGTCCCTGGGGCAGGAGATTCTCGTGTATCTCGAGTCGAAAGCCTCCCGGCTCATGGACGAGCGGGGGCCGGTGATGGTGGGCATCGTACAGCCCGGCTTCCCACCGTGAGGACGGCCAGGTCCAACCCAGGGTCTGGAGAACCGTCCAGGCGTGCTCCGCCTGCTCCGCGCGTACCAGGACGTCCAGGTCCCCCATGGGGCGATCGACGAACGAGGGATACGCCGTGTACGCCAGCCCGGCGCCCTTGAGCAACATCGGCTCGATTCCGCGGTCGCCCAGGCAGTCGAGCATCTGGTGAAGGAGCCGCTCGAGGTGCATCATCTGCATCAGCGAGCCGGTGGCACGTCGTCGCAGATCCGCGAACCCGGAAGCGGACTCCGGCGGATCGAGGCGTCCAAGCTGCCGCAGCACGATCGGCGTGGCTCGTTCGTGCTCGGCCAGCGCGCACAAGACGTCCCAGTCGATCCCCGCGCTCAGCACCCCGCGGGTGGCGGCGTCGCTCGGCGCCACGGCGGCCGTCAGCAACAGGAGCTGCGCTTCGGGAGCGAGGGGAACGCGAGTGGTTACCATAGCCGGAGCGGGCTCCGTCCCAACGTTCGGGCGCCACCGTACCGCGTGGAGCCGGCGCCGCCCACGAACGTGGCGCTTCGCGACCCGGTGACCGGCGGAGCCGCCATCGCGTGCGGGGCATGCACCCCGAGGGGCGATGACACGGATGGAAATGACTTTATGGGAACCTCGTGCCCTCCTGGCAAACCGGATCCTGGTGACTGCGGCATCCCGTGAAACGCAAGGGCCAGGCCGCGCGCCCGCGTGCCGCAACCGTCCGGCGTTTCGCGCTCGGCGGGCAGCGGATCGTTCGGTCACCGCTGGCCGTCGCAATCATACAACAAGGCCGATGCATTGAGCAACGCGCGACCGATGGGCGCCCAGCGGAGGGTTCGGCGAAGCGAGGACCTCGCGAGTTCCGGCGGTTTCTCGATACCTCGCTTGGATCGCTGGCGGAGCTGAGTTACTTGCTACACTTCGCTCGGGACCCGTGGATTGCTCACCCCGGATGACTGGGACGTGCTGACCGCCCTGAGGGAGCGCGCAGGGATCTTGACCTGGGGCCTGTATCGTTCCATGCGCGCCGGCTAGCCGTCCTGCCCAGTCCTGCCCGTCCTGCCCGTCTACCGTCCGAGCTTCCCGATCAGCACCCGGATGGAATCGCCTGTCACGGGCGCCCGCACAACCACGCGAATCCCGTGGACGACGACAGTCTCCACCGCTTCCGGGGCGCGTGCCATCCGGGCTCGCGGCTCCGCGTCTGCGACGACGGCCTCAGCCCCCAGCCCCAATGCCGCGCCCTGGGCCGCGCGCGACTCCACCAGCTCGAGCACCGCCCCGCCGCCGAGATCCTGGCGCACCCGCACCAAGCCGCTGTCGGGAGTCATCTCGATGCTCACGACCCGAAGGTCGGGAACCAGCAGAAGCGACCGGCCGAGCGCGCGCTCGGCGGTGAGCCGCGTGGCCGTGCCCCAGGGTTCCGCCGCGGTCTTCTGCATCCGCAACTCGTTCTCCGCCGGGGCTACGGCTTGAGCCATCGGACTCGGCTGAGCCACCGCCGGCGCCGCCGGTGGTGCCGCATCCCGGCGCGCCGCCACGATCTCATCGGCTGCCTGCCGCTCGGCCACCGCCTCTCGCCGCACGGTGTCGCCCACGGCCGCCGACCGCTCCTCGGCCACCGCGGCCTCACGTCCCGCCGCCTCCGCCGTCGCCACCTCGAGCCGCTTCCCGGCCGTGCTCGCCAACGGTGGCGCGGCCTGCGCATCCCGCTCGTCCGCCACGCCCGTCTTGCCCGTCACGCCCGTCCCGCCCGTCCCGCCCGTCCCGCCCGTCGGCCCCGCCGCGTCCGCCGCGACCGCCGTACCCGCCGTGCCCGCCGTTTCCCCCATCACGAGCCCCCGTGCGTACCACCCCACCCCGCCGGCTACCACGACGGTCGCGGCCACCGCGAGTCGCCGCCAGACGACGGGGACGGGCCGCAGCGCAGCGCGCTTCGGCGCCGAGCCGGCGCGGTACAACACCTCCTCGAACGGCGGTGTCCGCTCGGGCGGGGACGCCACCCCCAGCAGCTGCCGCACGTGGCCCGCCAGCGCGCGCTCCTCCTCCACCCGGATCCGGCACTCGTCGCACTGATCCACGTGGGCCGCGATCGCCCCATGCCGCGGGGAATCCTCGGCAATGGCGCCGTCCACCCACTCGGCAATCAGTGCATCATCCAAGTGCTGCATCGTTCCCTCGCCCGTCCTTGCCGTCCGGCCCGTCCGCCCGTCCGCCCGTCCGTCCGCCCAGTCCCCGGTGCGCCTCCACCAGGCGCCGCCGCGCCCGCGTCAGAGTCGTCCCGATCGCGCTGCGCGCGAGCCCGGTCTGCGCCGCGATCTCGTCGTAGTCGAGCCCGGCATCCCAGAGGAGCAGCACCTCGCGGTCCCGCTCGCTGAGTTGCGCCAGTGCCGCCTGCACCGCGCGCTCCTGCTCGCGGCGCTCGAGCCCATCCGCGGGCGACTCCGTGTGCGTTACAGGCTCCGCCTTCACCAGCTCCAGGTGCTTGCGGCGACGGATGGCCGTCCGGGCTTCGTCCCGCGCCAGGTTCGCGGCCACCGTGAAGACGAACGCCCGCGGGTTCTCCGGATCATGCGGCAGCGCGCGCACGAACGCCTCCTGCGCCAGGTCCTCCGCCCGGTCCGCCTCCCACACCTTGTGGTAGAGGAAGCGGACCAGATCGGGGAACGTCACCCGGTACACCTCGGCCCAGTCGGTCGGCACACCGGCAATCTAGGACTTCCGAAACCGGGCGACCACATCGGCCACGCCGGACTCGCTCGTCTGCCCGCCGGCGTCGAACCGGATCGTGATGGCGCGGCCGGCCACCTGGACCCGCTCGAACCGCTGCACGATGGGGGTCAGCTCGGGCAATTGCCGCAGCACCGCGAAGTAGGCCGGGCTGAACGGGGTGATCGTCACGACGCGGAGCGAATCCGCGTGGCGGAGATCGGTCCAGATCCCGTCCTTCTCCACGAAGAGCCGGCCGGCGACGTGCTGCGCCTGCCCCATGTGCCCCACCTTCAGCATCTCCTCGTCCACGGCCTGGAGCTGGGCCGCGTTCCGGGCCTCGCGACGCGCGGCGTCGCGCCGGGCCATGCCCACCGCGGCCGCGCCCGTCGCTTCCTGGGCCATGGGCGCCGCCGGCATTCCCCTCCCGCCGGCCCGATCGGCCACCACGGTCGGTTCCTGCACCAGGTAGGACGTGTATTCGCTCAGCAGGCCGTAGCGCAGCGCGGTGGCCCTGATCTCGTCCACGATTTCCGGATTGGCCCCGTGCAGCCGGATGGCCTGCTGGAGCACCCCGATCTTGCGGGCGGCCCAGAGGCGCGGGACGAAGTCGTTTCCGCTCTCGCTGGACGGAAACGCGGCGGTCGTGTGGTACCGCTCGACGCGACCCGCGCGCGTCCCCCGAACCGCGACTCGCCCCTCGCGACTCGTTCCCGAGTACCGTCCGAACACGACCAGCTCGTCCCCCGCGAACAGGTCGGGAAGGCGCTCCGGATAGACCTCCTCGATGCGGACCGAGGCATCCAGGGCGAGATCGGTGAGGACCGGATGCTGGATCCTGGCCACCAGGGCGCCGACGGCGGATTCCACGCTCTCGGTGGGCTCGACGTACGCCGTGGTGCCCCGGCCGGCCGCCGAGAGGCGGTCGAGCAGGTACGTGTTCACGTCATACCCGATGCCGAACGCGAACAGCCGGGCGTCGCGGCGTTCCCGCTCCGCCTGGGCGGCGATCCGCTCGGGGTTCTGCTCGCCCACCGACGGCAGGCCGTCCGTCATGAACACGACGAGCGGCAGCCGCCCTTCGGCGGACTCGACGCGCAACGCCTCCGCCAGCGCGCCGGCGATGTTGGTGCCGCCGTCGGCCCGCAGCGCGTCCACCCAGTCGTGCGCGTCCCGCAGCGAGGCCGTCGTGGCCACCGTGAAGTCGTCCGTGTGCGCGTGCACCGCGCTGCTGAACCGGATCAGCCGGAATCGGTCCGCCGTGCGACGGTCGCCCGCCCGCAGGCTGTTGAGCAGCTGATGCAGCGCCGCCCGCGCCTGCTCCATCTTGTCGCCGGACATGGAGCCGGAGACGTCCACGACCACCGTGAGATCGCGTGGCGCGCCGCCCGCGCGCACGTCTTCGGGAGAGAGCGTGAGCATGAAGTACCCCGCCTCGCCCGCCGGACGGTGCGTCACGAGCGTGAGCCCCACCACCCGCTCGGCAAAGGGGAGGAACAGCGCAAAGTCACCACTCAGCGTGGCGGTCGGCCGAACCGTGAGCCGACTGCCGCGACGCGTCACCGTGACGTCGTGCGTCGGGGAGAATGGATCCCGGAACTGCGCCGCGCTGTCCACCGTCATCGTGAACTGGAGCGGCGCCGCCTCGCGAATCGGGCGCGGTCCAACCTGCCCTTCGCGACCGCCTCGTCCGTCCTGACCGCCGTCGAACGCGCCGCCGGCCGCATACCGGAACGCCAACGCGTCTCCCGTCCGTCCCAGGACCTGCACATACCGCAGCGTGATCTTTCGCGTTTCGCCCGGGTTGATGGGAAAGACGCGGGCGCGCACCAGGCCGTGGCCGGCCAGCTCGATCAGCGCCGGATCCTTCTTGCGGCGCACGATCTCCTCATAGATGCCGCGCGCCTGGGCGGCGTCCATCGTCTCGCCACGCAGCTCCACGTCGCCCTGATACAGGGAGAAGTTGTTGAACACGGCTTCGCCGGGCAGCGGATAGAGGTAGTCGCCCTCCCCGAGCCCGCGGCCGCGGTTCTCGAACCACTCTTCGACCTCGACCCGCGCAATCCGTCCGCTCACGGTCACCGCTACCGCCGTCCGCACCTTCACGACGCCCATCGGGCGTCCCGGCAGCGGCTCGATCCAGCCCTGAGCGTCCAACCCGGCCGGCGCGGCCAGGGCGCCCAACATCATGAAAGCAAACAGCTTACGCATTCCGTCTCCCTGTGGGGTTCATAAGGAGGACGGTCAAAGGCGAAAAGGTTGCACAGGTCGTGGGTCAGACGGCGAGACGGCAAGACGGCCAGCGGTCCGCGGGCGAAAGGCGAGAGTGATCACTCCCGCCTGCTCCCTGTCCGTCCGCTTGCCGTCTTGCCGTCTTGCCGTCTGCTAGCCGTCTTTTCGCCTGTCGCCTGTGAAAACGCAGCCTGGATGCCCAACGAGATCCTCATCCTCCAGATCGGGAAACTCAAGGCAGATCCCCGGCTTCGCCTGATGCCCGTCCGGTCGCTTGAGCCCGTGCAGGCCGCAGTGGATCCCGTCGTTTTCGAGGTAGTCACAGGCGGAGATGATCTCGCACTCGACGGTGACCTCGTCGGTGCGCTTCACCTTGCACACGTACGGCGGCTTCCGGGCGCGGAGCAGCGCTTCGAGCCGGTCTTCGCCCAGTGGGAGCACGACGTCCAGCGTGAGGTCGCGGCAGCAGGCGGCGCCGCGGGTGTTGTCGGCCGTGCGGCAGGGCGCCGTGGCGCACGGGTTGCTCCCGGCCAGCACCGGCAGCTCCCGGTGGTGCGGGGCGGGGGCCGTGAGGTCCATGGGTCGGAGGCGCCCGTCCTGCACGATGGAGAACCGTCGCTGGCCGGTGCGGAGCGCGGGCACCACACGCGCCCGGGGCAGCGGCACCCGGCCCTCGTAACCATGCGCGCCGCACGCGACCTCGGCCGGATCCTCGGGGTCGGTGTCACGGACGTACTTGCAGGGGACATGGAGCCGGATGTCCACCACGAGCATGCCGTGCGCCTCGTATGGGTTGCCGAACGTGATGCGTTCCCGATGCCCCAGGAGCCACGTGGCCAGTGCGTCGCGCTCGTGAGGGGGATCCGCCTCGAGGTCGGCCACGCCGACGGTCAGGGCAAGCTCACGGCACTGCCGGCCGAGCGCGCGACAGGGAGGGACGTGCGTCACGTGGGGTTCAGCGATTGGGAGGGGGCTGACACGGGAGCGGGCGATCCGAGATCACGAGCCGCCCCGCAATCCCGCAATCCACCTTGAGGAGGTCCCCCCGGTTCACCCGGAGCGTATCGCTGCCGGCCGGCGGCAGCTGTCCGTACCGGAACCGAAGCACGGTCGTCTGCTCGGCGAGCCGGACCCGGTAGTGTCCCCGCGAGTCGGCGCGCACGCACGTCGTGTCCAGGCCGAACGCGCAGACCTCCGCGTGCGGGATGGGCGCGCCGGACTCCGCGAAAAACACGTTGCCTTCCACGATCCCGCTCGGAGGGCCGAACCCGAGCAGCGCGCATCCCCCGAGCGCCACCGCAAGGCCGGCAAGTGCAAGGTGCCGTGGTAATCGCATGAGGTGAAAAGCTCAATGTTTTCCCGCGCGGCGCAAGGCCGGACACTACCAGCGGTCCGTCGCCCCAACTAGGTTGCGCACGCGTTTCGGCCGTTCTTGGGAGGTACGGGATCACGGGACGGTTCCTGGTGGCGCTCGCCCTGGTTGGTCTGGGTTGCGGCGGCGGTGGTGACGCGGCCCCGGCGGCGCCAGTCACGGGCGCGCTGCACGAGGTGCGGATGCTCGTCACTCCGGACGGTGCGTACGTCTACGAGCCCGACTCGCTCGCTATCGCCGTCGGAGACCGCGTGCGGTGGGTGAACGTGAGCGGCGGGCCGCACAACGTCGCGTTCTACCCGGAGAAGGTCCCGGCCGGCGCCAGGGACTTCCTCAATGTCCGGATGGGGCCACGGATGGGCGACCTCGTCGGCCCGCTGGTGTTCGAGCCGAACGCCGGCTACGAGATCTCGTTCGACGGCGCTCCCCCCGGAACCTACGACTACGTCTGCACGCCCCACGAGATGCTGGGCATGATCGCACGGCTCACGGTGGAGTAACGACGGGCGCGACGGGCGCGACGGGCGCGACGGGAGCAGGGGGTCGCTAGTCTCTGGTGGCTAGAGGACCACTCGGCGCCTCGGCGTCTCGGCGCCTTATTCACGGCGTCTAGCCGTCTCGGCGTCTTATTCACGGCGTCTTACAAAGGGCGTCCGGAGGGTGTCCGCGCGTCTCGACGTCCCCATACCCACCCGGTTCCCAGCCCGGCCGCCACGCCGACCAGCAGCCCCGCCAGCGCGTCCACCGCGTAATGCATCTGGCAGTACACGACCGCGATCGTGAGCAGCACGAACGGCACTGCGGTGACCCGGCCCAGCGCGGGCCACGCGCGCCACGCGGCGATCACGGTCGCCAGGGTCGCGGCGACGTGCGACGACGGGAACGCCGTTCCCACCGATGATCCGCCCTCGAGCAGCGTGTACACGAGCCGCGCGCTCCACACGTCGCGGACCGGGCCCGTGGGGTGGTCGAACATCCAATTGGGCCCCGCCACGGGGAACAGCGCGAAGACCACGAAGCAGAGGATGTAGGCCGTGATCGAAGCCCCGATGACGCGTCGCGCGCCGTTCCAGTCGCCCCGCGCCGCGAGAATTGGCGGCGGGAGGACGATCGTCGGGTAGTAGGAGAAGTACGCGACGTGGAGCAGGCCCGACAGGAAGACCGACGGATACCGCCGGATGAGGTCGTACGACGGCTGTCCCCCGAAGAGCGCCCGCTCCCATCCCTGGACGAGGGCGTCGTTGGCCGGGATGCGGGTCGGGTCCAGTCCGTCGTTCAGGACGCCGAGAGCCGTGTAGAGCCCGCCGAACAGCACGAGCGGGTAGAACGTGTGGACGAAGGTGGTCACGCGGCCCCGTGAGGGTGCCCGACGGAACGCCATCAGCAGGATGCCGAACAGGAGGACAGCCAGCAGCAGCCACCCCCGCCCGTCGGCGAAGGGACCCCGGAACAGGATGACGACGGCAAGGAACAGGTTGTAGGCGGCGAGAACGAAATCCGTGAGCGTCAGAGCCATCGGTGGTCCCGATACCACGTGGCCGTCAGCGGGACCCCGGACGCGAGGTCGTGCTCGGCCTGCCAGCCGGTGTCCCGCTCCAGGGGCGCGGATGAGCACGCGAACGAATCGGCGAAGAACTCGTTGGCCTTGTCGGCCGTGAGGACCGTCGCGCGGCCTGCCAGCAGCGCCGCCAGCTGGGTGACCCAGAGCGCGGCGCGCGCCGGCGCGGCGGGAATGGGGAGCACGCGGGGCAGGCGCCGGTCGCTCCGGACGGCGCGTGCCACGGCTTCGAGGAATGCCCGCTGGTCCACGATCTCGGGGTGCGTGCCGTAGTACAGTTTTCCCGCCGCCGCGTCGGCCCCCGCCACGGCGGCGAGCGCCCGCGCCAGATCCGTCACGTAGACGAACGTCAGCTCCTGGCGCCCCCGGCCGAAGACGGGGATCACGGGGCCCCGCACGAGCCGGAACACGCGCAGGAACTCCACGTCGCGGGGGCCGTACACCGCGGGCGGCCGGATGATGGTCCAGGGCAGGTCCGCGGCCCGCACCGCCAGCTCGGCCGCGAGCTTGCTCGCGCCGTAGTGGGTGACCGGAGCGGCGCGCTCCTGCCCATCGTGCGGGACGCCGCGCCGGGCCGGACCCGCCGCGGCGAGCGAGCTGACGTACACGAACCGTTCCACGGTCCGCGGCAGGTGCTTCAGGACCGCCAGCGTGCCGCCTTCGTTCACCCGGAAGAAATCCGCCCGGGAGCGCGCGCTGGTGATGCCGGCCACGTGAAAGACGACGTCGCAGTCATGGGCGGCCTCGCGGATCGCTTTCGCGTCGTCCAGGGCGCCCTGCATCAGGCGGGGTGGCCGGTCGGGGAACAGCGCCTGCGCCTTGGCGGGATTCCGCACCAGGCAGGTCACGTCGTGTCCGGCGGCCAGGAGATGCTCCACCAGGTGCGATCCCACGAACCCGGTGCCGCCGGTGACGAAGGCCCTCACGTCAGCGGACGATCGTAGAAACGGAGCGTTTTGTAGGGCTCGAATCCCATCCGGAGCAGGCCGTTGTTCATGGCCGTGTTGTCCTCGAGGATCCAGCCGGCTTCGGCCCAGCGGTGGCCGAGCGCGTAGCCCTTTTCCCAGATCCAGTGGTACATCAGGGCGTCGGCGCCGGACATGCGGTACTCCTGGAGCAGGCCCAGCGCCCAGATGCGGATGCGCGTGACCTTCCGGGCCGCCCAGAGGATCTTCAGCACGCCGGGGAACAGCCGGCCCGACGGGTTCGTTTTCAACGCCACGTTGAGGTCGGGCAGCGCCGCCGCGAACCCGATCGTTTTCCCGTCCTGCTTGCAGAACACGACCAGATCCGGGACCACCACGGGCTTGAGCTGCGCGGCCAGGTAGTCCACCTCCGCGTCGGTCATCGGGACGAAGCCCCAGTTCTTCTCCCATGCCGAGTTGTAGATGGCCTTGATCGTCTCGATCGCCTCGTCCCAGCGTCGCATGTCGAGCTTGTGGAGCGTGATCTTCTTGCGCTCCGCCAGCAGGCGCGCGCCCCGCACCAGCCGTTCCGGCAGCTGCGGGTTGGTGAGCTGGTACTGGAACATGTCAATGACTTTCGTGAAGCCCGCGCGCTCGACCAGATCCACGTAGTAGGGCGGATTGTGCGGGTTGAGCAGGGTCGGGGGCGTGTCGAATCCGTGCACCAGGAGGCCGCACTCGTCGTTGGTCGAAAACGAGGCGGGCCCCCGCATGGTATCCAGCCCCCGGGTCCGGAGCCACGCCGCCGCGGCGGCGAGCAGCGCGTTCGCCACCGCCTGATCGTTCACGCACTCGAAGAACCCGAAGAACCCGACCCGATCGTCGTGAAACGCGTTGTGCGCGCGATTGTGCACCGCCACGATCCTGCCCAGCATCTCTGCCCCTCTGCCCCTCTGCCCCTCTGCGATCAGGTACTCCGCCTCCGCGCGATGAAAGAACGGGTTCTTCTCCCGGTTCAGCATCTTCTTCACGTCCATGCGCAACGGGGGGACCCATTGTGGATCCCCCCGGTGCAGCGCGTACGGCAAGGCGATGAAGCGTCGGAGGTCGGCGGTCGTGTGGACCGGCCGAACGCTCAGGTCGGTCAAATGACCCCCGTCTCCTTGCCGAGCTTCGCGAACTGCTCGAGCGCGAAGTCGATCTGCTCCGTCGTGTGGGTGGCCATGAGGCTGGTGCGGAGCCGGCATTCCTCGGGCGGCACCGCGGGCGGGACAACCGGGTTGGTGAAGACGCCCGCGTCGAACAGCCGCCGCCAGAACACGAACGTCTGCTCGATCGAGCCGATCAGGACCGGCACGATGGGTGTCTGGGAGGGGCCGATGTCGTAGCCCAGGGATCGGAAGCCGCCCTGGAGCCGCCGGGTGTTCTCCCACAGGCGGTCGCGCCGCTCGGGCTCGGCGATCATCACTTCGAGCGCCGCGAGGACCCCGGCCGTGTTGGCCGGCGGCAGCGCCGCCGTGAAGATCAGCGGCCGGGAGTGGTGCTTGAGATAATGGATCACCGACTCCGACGCGGCCACGAAGCCGCCGATGGACGCCAGCGACTTCGAGAACGTCCCCACGATGATGTCCACCTCGTCTTCCATGCCGAAGTGGTGCGCCGTGCCCTCGCCGTGGGGGCCGAGCACGCCGATCGAGTGCGCGTCGTCAAGGGCCAGCGCCGCGCCGTGTTTCTGCGCGATCTTCACGAGCCCGGGGACGTCCGCGATGTTCCCCTCCATCGAGAACACGCCGTCCACGATGACCAGCTTGCCACGCTCCCCATGGCGGGAGAGGCGGCGGTCGAGCTGCTCGAGGTCGCCGTGGTTGAACCGCTCGGTTTCCCCGAACGACATCTTGGCGCCGTCCACGATGGACGCGTGGTCCAGCTTGTCCAGGAAGACGATGTCGCCGCGGCCCACGAGCCCGGAGATGAGCCCCAGGTTGGCCTGGTAGCCGGTCGAGAACACCAGCGCCGCTTCCTTGCCGAAGAACTCCGCCAGCCGGGCCTCGAGCAGCTCGTGGAGGTCCAGCGTGCCGTTCAGGAATCGGCTACCGGTGCACCCCGAACCGAACATCTCCAGGGCCCGCCGCGACGCTTCGAGGACCTGGGGATGGTGCGTGAGGCCCAGGTAGTTGTTGGACCCCATCATCACCCGCGCCTTGCCCTCGATCATCACGACCGTGTCTTCGGCCTTCGAGATCGGCTTGAAGTACGGGTAAAGGCCCGCCGCCTGGATCTCGCGGGCCTTCGTGAAGCCCTTACATTTGTCGAACAGCGCGACGTGTTGGAGCGTGTGGGTATCCACAGTGCCTCGGGCGTTGCATAGTTCCTGGCCCCCAGGCGCCCGCCCGGGGGACTTCCTGAATCCAACGATTCTACCGTTGCCGGGGATGCGACACAAGACCCGACTCAGATGGGCCATCTTGCTGCCGCTGGCGAGTTTACCGCTGCCGCGTCCGCTCAACGCCCAGGTCCCGAGCCCCAATCCGACCGCGGTCCGGGCCGGCGACGTGGTGGCGGTTGGGACGGGGACCGTGCTCGCCCTCCTGCCCCGCGTTCTCGGGGTCGGGTCCGGAACCGTCGCGTGCGCCCCGTGCGACCCCCGGACCCTGCCCGGGTTCGATCGCTGGGTCGTCCGGGAAACGAACGCGGTCTGGGGTCGGGCCAGTGATTTCCTGCTCCTGGGGCTGCTGCTGTTCGGTGGGGTGTCCACCGCGACGCAAGACGCGGGGGGACCGTATGTTACGGGTATGGTCGAGGCCGGCGTGTGGACCGCAGCCGTCACGGAGTGGGTGAAGGCGGGGGTGGCCCGTCATCGTCCCGTGATGTATACGGAGGACGCGCCCGCGGCGGCCGCCGACGTGAACAACGTCCGGTCGTTTCCCTCCGGACACGCGTCGCTGGCCTTCGGGGTAGCCACGAGCTACTGGCTGGCCCGGCGCGATCTCACCGGCAGCCCTGGTGCCGCCGCCTGGGCGGTGGCGGGTGCCGCGGCGGGGGTGGGGGCGTTTCGGATGCTGGCCGGAAAGCACTTCCTGAGCGACGTGCTGGCCGGGGCTTTGCTGGGAGTGGCGGGTGGGGCGGCGGTGCATGCCATCAAGTTCTGACGGAGGCCGAGTGCAGCTACGCCGCACCTGTTCGTGGAGGATGGGCCTCCGGGCCGCGTGGGTGGCGTGCCTTGTCCCGCTTCCCGTGTCCGCCCAGGTCCTCCCCGCGCAGCTCGGCGACCGCCATCTGGGCGAGATCCACGTGACACCGGACGGTGTGAGGCTCGACTTCCACCGCGACGGGGGGTGGCGTCTCCAGACCCGTCGGGTGGTGGAGACCAGGGCGCGGCTGCTGACCGAGCGCCGTTTCGACCTCCTGAACGCCCCAGTGGCGGCCGCCGTCTCCTCGCCAAGCCCCGCCGCCGTGACGGGCGTGAAGCAAGTCCCCGCCGTATTGTTCCGGTTCTCGGACGTGGGGTCCGCGACGGCGTTCGATACCGCGCAGTACCGCGGTCTGCTCTTTGGTGCCACGGCGCCGGGGGACCGGCCGTATTCCATGCGCTCGTACTACGATGAGATGTCCTCTGGTCTGGTCAGCCTCCAGGGCCGGGTGATCGGCTGGCTCCAGCTGGCCGGGCTGGAGGAGCAGTATACCGGGCCGGCCGGCGGATGCCCGGGGAACCCATACGGCACGGGGCACTGCAACGGCCTCTTCTCCTCCAGCGCCCGGGACGGGATGCGGGCGGGCCTCGTCGAAGCCCTGGAGATTGCCGATGCCCTCGCTGTGGACTGGGGGCAGTTCGACAACGACGGACCGGATGGCCTGCCGAATTCGGTTGATGACAACGGCGTCGTGGACATGCTGATCTTCGTCCAGTCCGAAGGGGACGGCGCCTGCGTGTCGGCCAGCAACAACCATATCTGGTCCCACAAGTGGGTCCTCGCCAGCAACTTCGTCACGAGCACGCCGTCCGCGAACGGTGGCTTCATCGTGATTCGCGACTACACCATCCAGAGTGGCGTCGGAGGGCCGAGCGGCTGCAATCAGTCGCAGGTGATGGCCATCGGTACGGCCACCCATGAAACCGGACACGCCTTCGGGCTTCCCGATCTCTACGACACAAACCTGGGCTCCGAGGGGATCGGCAACTGGGGACTCATGGGCAGCGGCAGTTGGGCGGCCCAACCGAGTCCCGCCACCATGGAGGCGTGGTCGCGGCAGCAGCTCGGCTGGGCCACGGTGCGGGAGGTCGCGGCCTCGGGTCCACTCGACCTCGGACCCGTCGCCCTGAGCGATACCGTGTTGCTGGTCCGACCCCTCGGGTCAAACCCCCGCGGGGAGTATTTCCTGCTCGAGAATCGTCACGGGATCAACGCGGACACGGCCCTGATGCGCGTGACGTGTGGCCGCAGCGGGCGAAGCTTCCCGTCGAACTGCGACGGCGGACTGCTCGTCTGGCACGTGGACTCGGTGAAGGTCGCGCAAACATGGTTCAGCAACAGTGTGAACGTCGGTGTCCCGCAAGGGGTCGGGCTGATCCAGGCGGACGGCCTCAATCATCTTGGCGTCTCGACGGGGGGGAACCGCGGCGACGCCGGTGACCCGTATCCCGGCATCACCGCGAATCCGGGACTGACGGACCGCTCCAACCCGCCCAACCTCCTGTACGGCAACGGCCGCTTCGCCGGCTTCACGATCGACTCCATCACGACTGCGGCGCCGCGCATGTTGTTCCGCCTGCGTTTCGGCCTCCCACTCCTCGTGTCGAGTTCGGGCCCGGGGGTGGTCGTCTCGACACCGGCTGTTCCGGCGGACACCTTGCTGACCCCGGGAGACGTCGTGACCCTGATGGCAACCCCCAACGCCGGTGCGCTGTTTCAGGGGTGGGCCGGCGATACCGTGAGTGCGAACGACGTCCTGCAACTCACGATGACCCGGCCCTGGTCGGTCTCGGCGGCGTTCGTGGCGGCGTTGGCAACGAGTCCCCCGGCGCCGGGAACCGCGGTGATGGGTGCGAACTACACCCTGTCACTTTCCGTCTCCGGAGGCACGGGATCCTACAGCTGGGTCCTGCTGAGCGGCGGCCTGCCGCAGGGTGTGACGCTCCAGAGCAACGGCATCGTCTCGGGGGTGCCCGAGGAAACCGGCAGCTTCTCGGCGACTGTGCAGGTGACCTCGGGCACGCAGGCCCAGGCCATGACCGTTTCCATCAGCGTCACGGCACCCGCGCTCACCACGCCCGCGGTGCTCGGCGTTCTGCTCGGCACCGGCGGCACGCTCACCGCCGACGAGCGTCGCTACCTCGATCTGCTCGGCAACCGCAACAACACCTTCGACGTCGGCGACTTCCACGCGTTCATCGCCAAGACCGGCGGGGCGGCGAGCGCCGCCATGATGGCCGAGGTCCTGCGGAAGGAGGCCGGGCCATGAAGCCGCGGATCAGCATGGGAATGATGCTGGCGGTGCTCGCCGTCGCGGGGTGCGACGGCGGGCCGTCCGCCGGCGACCTGGTCTTCAACCTCACCACGCCCAACCAGGACGACGGGGCGGTGCAGTTCCTGCTCACGTCGGTGGCGCCGGCCACCATCGCGGACGTTTCGGCGGAATGCGGAGGATGTCAGGTCTACACCCAGGCCGTGAACGACACCGAGGTGCGCGGCGTGCTCCTCGGCAACGTCGTCGCGGGCGCGGCGCTGCGTGTCACGGTATCCGACCGCAAGGCCGCGGGGTACGCGGCCAGCGTCGTGGCGGTGTCGAACCGCCAATACATCCTTCGGTCAAGGGCGGGTTACACGTTGACCCCGTAGGGGCGACCCATCGGATCGCCCCTACCGGTTGCGGAATTCCGGGATGCGCAACACGATACGGGCGTTCCGGGGCGCGGCGCAGGTCGCCCGCCGTCGGTCGCCACCTCCTCCCATTCGTCCAAGGACCATCTCCGATGCGCCTGGTCACGTCCGTCTCCGCTCTGGTGGTCGCCGCAACCTCGGCACTCGCCGCGCAGGAATTCGATTTGTCCGTTCACAACATCATGCGGGGCACCGAGCTGGTCGGTCGTCCGCCGCAGGGCCTCGGAGGCGGCTTCGGCGGCGGCGGCTTCAGCTGGAGCCCCGACGCGCGGTTCATCTGGTTCCGGTGGCAGCAGCCCGGCGTGGACACGAGCCTCGTGGTCTACCGCGTGCCGGCAGCCGGCGGCACGCCCGAGCGGTTCGAGCACGCGCGTCCCGACACGATCGTCGCCGGGGCGGGGGAGTGGTCGCCGGACCGGCGGCAGGCCGTCTACGTGATTGACGGCGATCTCGTCCTGTGGACCGGGCGCGAGACGCGGAAGCTCACGGACTCACCGGGCCGCGAGTCGAATCCTCAGTGGAGCGCCGACGGCGGGACCGTCTTCTTCCAGCGCGACGGCAACGTCTTTGCCCTGAGCCTCGACGGCGCCGCCCTGCGCCAGCTCACGGACATCCGCCGCGGCAACGCGCCGTCGGACCCGAAGGCGCCCGACGGGCAGCGCGGGTTCCTCAAGGACCAGGCGAGCGAGCTGTTCGAGTTCATCTCGAGCGGTCGGTACAAGAACCAGCCCTGGAATGCGCGGGGAGACGAGGACACGACCAGGCCCAAGCCGTTCTATCCAGGAGAGGGGAAAAACGTGGGCGGGCTGCGGGTGACACCGGACGGCATGTGGGTGCTCCTCACGGTGAGCGAGCAGCCGCGCGACGCCAAGCGCATCACGCTGCCCCTCTGGATCACGGACGACGGCTACGTGGGCACGTACCAGGGCCGCACCAAGGTCGGGGACAAGCAGGGGACCAGCCGGGCAGCCGTCCTCGAAGTGGCGACCGGCACGGTGACCTTCGTGGCCGACAGCGTCGGCACGGGCAACCGGAACATCATGGGCGTGGACGTCGCGCGGACCTCGAACCACGCGCTCGTTCGCGTGGATACCCACGACGACGAGCACCGCTCCTGGGTGGTGGTGGACCTGCCGTCGCTCGCGCAGCGGACCGTGGCGGAGGACCGCGACAGTGCCTGGCTCTCGTTCCCGGGTCCCCAAATCCCCAGCCGTGGCGGGTTCCTGCCGGACGGCCGGACCGTCTGGTTCGGCTCGGAGCGGGCCGGCTGGGCGCACCTCTACACGGTCCCCGCGGTGGGTGGCCAGCCCACGCCGGTGACCAGCGGCCAGTGGGAGGTGCTCGACGCCGAGCCGTCGCGGGACGGCAGCGCGTGGTACCTCACCGCCAACCGGGAGCACTTCGCCGAGGTGCACCTGTACACCGTGCCCGCGCGGGGCGGGGCCATCACGCGACTCACCGACGCCGTCGGTCGCCAGGATGCGACCCCGTCACCGGATGGACGGTGGCTCGCCATCGCGCACTCGACCGCCGACCATCCGCCGGAGCTGTACGTGCAGGAGAACCGCGCCGGCCGGCCGATGCGGAAGGTGACGGAGAGCACCACCGAGGAGTGGCGGCGGGGCCCGTGGATCACGCCCGAGATCGTGACGGTCACGGCCCGGGACGGCGTGAGCGTGCCGGCCCGCCTGTATCGGCCCAGGGGGAACGTGGCGCCCGCGGGGGAGCGCCCGGCCGTGATCTTCGTGCACGGGGCGGGATATCTCCAGAACGTGCACACCTGGTGGTCCAGCTACTTCCGGGAATACATGTTCCACCACCTGCTCGCCTCGCGGGGCTACACGGTGCTCGACATGGACTACCGGGGCAGCGCGGGACACGGCCGCGACTGGCGCACCGCCATCTACCGGCACATGGGCGGGCAGGACCTCGACGACAACGTGGACGGCGCGCGCTGGTTGGTGCGCGAGTTGGGCGTGGACTCGGCGCGGATCGGCATCTACGGCGGCAGCTACGGCGGATTCATCACGCTGATGGGGATGTTCACGACGCCCGGCGTGTTCGCCGCCGGCGCGGCACTCCGGCCGGTGACCGACTGG
>DASWHL010000084.1:0-34310 GCA_036398175.1 Gemmatimonadales bacterium | reverse complement strand
ATCGCGGCGACGAGCACGGCCAGCAGGCCCGGCACCGCGCTCCACAGGATCACCGTTTCCGCGCGGAACGCGAACGCCGCCATCAGGCCCCCGGCCACGAGCGGCCCCACCGTGGCCCCCGCGTGGTCCATGGCCCGGTGGAAGCCGAAGGCGCGGCCCCGGAGCGGCGCGGCCGCCGCGTCGGCAATCACCGCATCGCGCGGGGGATTCCGGGCCCCCTTGCCCACGCGGTCCGCGGCACGCAGGGCAACGACGTGCCAGGCGGCGCCCGCCGCGGCCATCAGCGGGCGGGTGACGGCGGCCGCGACATACCCCCCTACGATCAGCGGGCGTCGCCACGCGGGCCGGTCGCTCAGCCAGCCCGCCCCGAGCTTCACCGCGGCCGACACCGCGTCCGCGATCCCGTCCAGGGCGCCCAGCGCCAGCGCCCCCGCCCCGAGCCCCCGCGTGATCAGCAGCGGCAGCAGGGGATAGACCATCTCGCTTGCGACGTCGTTGAGGAACGACACCACCCCCAGACCCAGCACCACCGGGGGCAGCCGCGGGGCGCGCGGCGCGGCGCCGCGCTCAGCCACTCAGCCCAAGGCCCCAGCGCATCAGACTCCACGGCAGGGCGCCGTAGGCGAACAGCGCGTCGTGGAAACTCCGCAGGCTCGCCGCCGAGCCCGCCGAGCCCTCATAGGCCGTCCGCAGACCCATCAGCTCCCGCCGTCCCACGGCGTACGCGAGGAGCCCCGAGGGCGAAGCGTAGGCACGCCGGACCTCGGCCTCCGCGCGCGCGCGCGGCACGTGGAGCCGGCTGCTGACGAGGCCCACGGCGTCCTCGTACGTCAGCGCGCCCGTGTGCACGCCCACGTCCATCGGGATGCGCAGCGCCCGCCACAGGAGGGCAACCTGGCGGAAAAACCGTTCCTCCGGGCAGGTATAGAACCCGGTCTCGTCCATCATCCCTTCGCAGTACAGGGCCCATCCCTCCACGGTGGTGGACGTGAGGAGGAAGCGGCGTACCGGCCGGGGCGAAGCGTAGACGCTCGAGAAATGCAGGTGGTGGCCGGGAAAGCCCTCGTGCACCGCGATCGAGGCCAGGCTGGCCCTGGGATGCTCACCGACCCCGCGCCCATCAGGCGCGGTCACGAAAAACCGCCCGGTGCGGTTGCGAGCCAGCGGACCCGGCGGCAGGTACGCGGCCACCGGGGTCCACGGCGCCGCATACGCGGGCGTCAGGGACACCTCGAGCGCGTCTTCCGACACCGGCGCCAGGCCGTGCGTCCGCACGTGTTCACGCGCCCGCTGCATGGCCTGCTCGTACGCGGCGACGAGCCCGGCCCCGTCCAACTGGTCTTCGCGCAGGCGATTCAGGACGTCCGGCCATGGCGCGCCGCCCAGCGTCCGGGCGAGGGTGGTCAGGTCGCGTTCGGTCTCTTCGATCAACCCGGCCGCGTACCGCAGCAACTCCGCCGTTGACGCCCTCAACGCGTGCTGGTGCGCGAGCCGGAACTCGAGTGCCTCCCGCCCCACACCCCAGGGCTCCTCCGGCGATGCGGATTGCAGCAGCCCGGCGAGATGGCTTTCGAACCGCACCAACGACTCCCGCGCCGCGGTTGCCAGCGCGGCAAGGTCCGGTGGCGCGTGGCCGCCGCCGTTCAGGGACCGCTCGATCTCATCCACGAGATCCGTCCCGGGGCGCACCGACGCCAGGGCGCCTTCCGTGAGGACGCGCGGGCAGGCGGCCAGCGTGCCGCACGCCTCGTCCACGAAGCCGGGCATCGCGGCGAGCCGCCCGGCGGCCGACCGCGCGAAGGTCACGGGGTCGCGGTCCCGCGCCACCAGGAGCTGGTACAGCCCCTCGAGCACGTGGCCAGTCCACAGGCCGGGATCCCGCCGGTGCGGCCGCTCTCGTCCGAACCGGTGCTCCGCGACGCGGATGTCGTAGAGCAGCGCGGTGCGGTCAATCTCCTCGTCCAGGCCCTCCACGTCGAGCCGCTCGACCGCCATCATGAGCGCCCGGAGTGCGGCGAGATGCGGTCGGACGCTCTCGTCGGAGAAGGACCCGAGGCGGCCGTCGTCCGCCGTGCGTCCCGCTCCCGAGCCCTCCACGGGATCGAGATGCCACCGGAGGTCGAGATACGACTCCAGCAGCTGGTCGAGCGGCGCGGAGCCGGTCATTCCGGACGGGAGGGCGCGGGAGTGGGCATCGTGGCGCTCTAGTGTGGGGAACGGCGGCGGAGCGGTCAAGCCGCGCCAACGCGGCTCAGGACACTCCGACGCACGGGCTGCGCCGTTCCAGCGGACCGTGTCCTGCCAGGCGCCGCGCAGCCGGGCAATCCGTTCCCGCCGGCCCACCTCCCGGAACCCCACCCTTCGATGGACAGCCAGGCTGGCGGCATTCTGCGGAAAGACCACGGCCGGGAGCGTCCACAGGCCCGCCTACCGGTCGCATGACGGCCAGGGTCACGGACATGGGTCGTCCTCCAGAGCCTCCCGCCCTTCATGGATCAGCCACGGGACCATGGCGAGCGCCGCCACGGGGTCCGCCCACCACCACCCCAGAGCGGCGTTCAGCCCGAGGCCCGCCAGGAGACACGCCGAGAGGTACGCGCACGCCAGCGTCTCCTTGGCCTCGGCCGCGAGCGCCCGGCTGCCGAGTGCCGTCGCCGCGCGCAGCTCCCGCCCAGAGCGCCAGCACCGCTTCGGCGGCGTTGTACGCGGCGGTCGCCGCTACGAGCCGAAACGCAAGCCGGGCCCAGCGATCGCGACCGGTCATGCCACCCCGCGGGCCACGTAGATGTTCGCGAGCACCTGCTCGTCCCCGGACGTGACCGGTACGATGATGCGCCGGTACGCCTCCCCCTCGAAGTGGTCGAGCCGCGGCCACGCCCCCGGCAGGTCGGCCGAGGTCAGCAGCTGCACCTCCACGGCCGGCTGGTCGGGGTGCCACCGCAGCGCGGGGAACCCGTGCGTCATCCCCCATCCCACGGGGTGCAGCGCGCCGTGCACCACGCCGCGCGTCCACGTCCCGCGCAACCCGGCCACGACCGCGTGGTTGATCTCACCGGGAGCGAGCGTGCCGTACACCGCCAGCCGGGTGTCCACGGGTCCGCCGCTGCCGGTGAGGTCGTGCAGGTCCACGAGGTCCACCTCGCGCCGCAGCGCCGACTTGTAGGCCAGCAGCGCCTCGAGCGGCATCACGTCCACCGCGACACCCAGCACCGTGCGTCGCACGCCGGCCGGGAAATGGACATCCGCCGGGCGCCAGGCGCCCGCCTTCACGTCGCGGTACCGTCCCGTATCCGCGCCGCCAAGCTCGACGCAACGACCCTCCACCTCGAGCACCACCAGCGAGACGTCCCAAAGCCCGGTCCGCACGCGCTCCGGGCCGCGCACAAGCCACCGACCCAGCCGGCGAGCGGCCTCGGGCAGCACGTCATCGGGAACGTAGAAATCGAGGTCCACCAGGTCGCGGGAGCCGCCCCACGCGCGCGCCGCGAGTCCTCCCGCGGCCTGGGCGGGAATCGCGTGCTCTCCCAGCGCCGCCGTGACACGGCGCAGCACCCGGGCCCAGTCCGCGTCCCGGCGAACCGTCACGCGTTCGACGTGTCGCGCACGCGCGCCTCGAGATCGAGCGCCCGCACCTCCCAGTGCGAGGCAAACCAGACGGCCCGTCCGCCGGAAACCAGAATGACCTGCGGGGACTCGTGCGGGACGCCGAGTGCGCGGGCAATGACCCCGGCGAGGCGTCCCTGCCCAACCACGTCCACCCAATACACCGGCACGTCCGGATGGCCCTCGGCAAAGAAGGTCACTTCCCGCTCGGCCGCCACGCAGACACCGCAGCGCGGGCTGTGCTTGTAGATCAAAGCCCGCGGCGCCGCGAGTGCTTCGGCCATCCCGGCTTCGTCGTCCAGGCGGCGGATCACGGCGCGGGCGCCACCTCGTCCTTCGCCGCCACCATGTGCGTGAGCCGCTGGCCCTCGACCCGCGCGTCGTCGCCCACGAGCGACGCCTCGACCGTCGAGCCGATGACCTCCGCGCCGGCGCCCACGATGACGTCCCGCAGCATACTGTCGCGCACGACCGCCCCGGGCTCGATCGTCACGTTGGGCCCGATGGTCGAGCGTTCCACCACGGCGCCGGGCTCCACGCGCACCGGCGGATGGACCACGATGTCCGGAGCGGCGGCCGGCGCCAGGGCCCGGCCGTTCCGGAGCAGGTGCAGGTTGGTTGCGAGAACGGTGTCCACCTTGCCGCAGTCGTACCAGCCGGAGACTTGGGCGACCTTGATCCGGCGTCCCTGGTCAATCATGTACTGGAACGCGTCCGTGAGAAACCACTCGCCTTTGTGCTGGGGCCGATCCAGCGTCCGGTGAATCCCCTCGTACAGCGTCTTCCAGTCGCGGATGTAGTAGAGGCCGATGTTGGCGAGCTTCGAAATGGGCTCGGACGGCTTCTCGACGATCCGGGTCATGTACCCGTCCGCGTCCGTGACGACGACCCCGAAGCGCTGGTAGTCCTCGACGTGCTTGGCCCAGATCACGCCGTCCGCGTCCGTCCGGGTGACCAGCGTGAGGTCGGCGTCGAACAGCGTGTCCACGAAGATGATCAGGACCGGGCCGCTGACGTGGGGCTCGGCCAGCGCCACGGCGCCGGCCGTCCCGTCCTGCACCCGCTGCTCGATGAACCGGGCCGGCTGCCGGTACCGGGTGCGGACGTGGTGTTCCACCTGCTCCTTGAGATGGCCCGTAATGAGGATCAGCTCCTCGATGTCCAGCCCATCGAGCATGTCCATCACGTAGTCCATGACCGGGCGGCCGGCCACGCGGATGAGCGGCTTGGGCACGTGCCGGGTGAGCGGCAGCAGGCGGGTGCCCTTGCCGGCCAGCGGGATGATGACTTTCACTCAGACCCTCCCGTACCGGTCCTCGAGGCGCACGACGTCGTCCAGCTCGGGCGTGGAGGCCTCCAGCAGGTCGGCCGCGGTGACGGCCTCCATCTGATGCACCGTGTGCGGTGTCACGTGATACCAGTCCCCTTCCTGCATCCGCCGCTCCCGCAGCACCTCTCCCTCCTTCACGCGGAAGATGATCTCGCCGCGCAACACGTACAGCGTCTCATCCTTCAGGTTGTGATACTGGAGGCTCAGGCAATGGCCGGGCTCGATGTGCAGGATCTTGCCCACGTACCGGTCGGTCCGGGCCCAGATCAGCTCGTGGCCCCACGGCTTTTCCACCCTGTACGGAACGTCGCTCACGACTCCTCCATGCGCAGCACCAGTGAGGACGGGGTGGTGACGCACGCACGCACGCACACGCCGCACCCCACGCAGCCTTCCGCCTTGATCACGGGCCGGCCCCCATCGTCCAGCGCCAGCGCCCGCTCGCCCACGGGACAGGCGCGCGCGCAGACGCCGCACTCGACCCCGTGGAACGCGATGCACCGCTCCGGCACCAGCTCGAGCCGGCCCAGGCGGTACCCCTCCCAGACCCGCTCCGGCCGCACCAGGGCGCCGGTGGGGCAGGCGGCCGCGCACGGCATGTCCGGGCAGACCGTACAGGGCTGTCGCGACGGCTCGATCATGGGAGTCGCCGCCGCCAGCCCGGCCGCCGCCGGCGCCTTCAGGATCGCGTGGGGCGGACACACCTCGATGCAAAGCTCGCACCGGGTGCACAGAGACAGGAACGACACCTCGTCCACCGCGCCGGGCGGCCGGAAGTAGCGCTGCACCACGACGCGGCGCTCGGTCCGCTCCGCCACCTCGCGGGCAAACCGGCCGAGCGTGGTACGGAAGAAGTCACGCCGGTCGCCGTCCCGATTGATCATCCTGTGTCCGGTCGCTCTGGGCCTGAAAGGTAACGCCGCCGATCGAAACGATCCGCTCTGGGAGGGAACTCGAACATCGCCACGCGATTGCTCTATCGGATCTCTACCCCCGCCGCGGCCTCGATCCGCTGGACCACCTCCACGTGGTCGGCACCGGCGTCCAGCGCCTTCCGCGCCTCGGCGTAGAACCGCTTGACCGCCGGATAGAGCTCGGAGGTCACGCCCGCATCCTCCAGCACGGCCAGCGCCACCCCCAGATCCTTGTCGAGCAGTGCCGCCGAGAACGTGCGCGGCCAGGCCCGCGTGATCACGCGCTCGGGAATCAGGTGCTCCGTCACGTTGGACCGGCCGCTCGACGCGTTGATCACGTCCACCGCGCGCTGGGCCGGAACGCCCAGCTTCACGAGCGCCGCCAGTCCCTCGCCCGCCGCCACGATGTTGAGGGCCAGCAGTGCATTGTTCACCGCCTTGAGGGCGTGGCCCGCGCCGACGGGGCCCACGTGCTCCACCGTGCGGGCGTAGGGCTGCACGTAGCGCCGCGCCCGCTCCACGGCCTCGTCGGACCCGCCCAGCATGACGGTGAGTGTTCCCCGCTCGGCCCCGGACGTTCCCCCGGATACCGGCGCGTCCACGAAGTCCGCGCCGTAGCCGGCCAGGGTGGCGGCGTTGCGACGCGACCCCGCGGGATCCCCGGAGGTCGCGTCAATCAGCAGCTGTCCCCGCCGCCACGCACCACTCGCCGCCGCGATCACCTCCGCCACCTCGCGCGAGGTGGGCAGGCAGGTGATGACGACCGTGCAGTCGGCGACCAGGTCCTCCAGGTCGGTCGCCGCCTGTGCGCCATGCGCCTCTGCGAACTGCTTGGCCCGGACCGCCGTCCGGTTCCAGACCACGGTCGCGAACGCCCGCGCGACGTGACGGGCCATGGGCGTCCCAATGGCACCCAGGCCCACGAACCCCACCCGTTCTGGCATCGGGCCTCCTACCCAAACGGAAACACGTAGGGGCGACCCGTTGGGTCGCCCCTACCGATCCACGAACGCGCGCCCGGTCACGTCCCGAGGATTTGCCGCCGCAACGACGCCATCCGGCGGCGCACCGACCCATCAATCACACGGTCGCCCACCCGGACCACCAACCCGCCGAGCAGCGCCGGGTTCTCCCGGAAATGCGCGATCACCGTCTTGCCGAACGCTACCGAGAGCCGCTCGACGATCTCCGCCTGCAGCGCCGGATCCGCCCGCCGGGCCAGGGTCACCCCGGCGTGCACCCGGTTGAACTTCACGTCCAGCAGTCCGTTGAACTCCCGGCTGATGGTCTCGAACAGAGACTGCCGGCCCCGCCGCACCACCGCCTCGACCCACCGCTGGAACATCTCGGGCGTCCGGCCTTCGAGCGCCCGCCGGAGGATCTCGATCTTCTGCTGCTTCGGCACCTGTGGGGTCTCGATCGCGAGCCGGATCTGCTCGTCCGATGCGATGGCGCCCGCCAGCGCCTCGAGCAGGGCGCCGAACTGCTCCGAGGCTCCCGCGCGCTCCCCGACGGCGAAGAGCGCTTCCGCGTAGTTGCGTGCGATCCCGGGGTCCCTCAATGCTGGTCCCCGAGCGAGGCGAGATACTGCTCGACGAGCTTGCGGTCGCCGGCCGCGTCGAGCCGTGCCCCGATGAGCTTGGACGCCGCCGCCAGCGACAGGTCCACCGCCTCGCGCCGCAGCTCCGCCAGCGCGCGCTCCCGCTCGGCCGAGATCTCCTTTGTGGCCCGGTCGAGCAGTTGCTCCTGCTCCTCGCGGGTGCGGGCCAGCAACGCCTCCCGTTCCTTGCCGGCGGCGGACTTGGCGTCCTGGAGCAGTTGATGCGACTCCTGCCGCGCGCCCGCGAGCAGCGCCCGATGCTCCTCGAGCGCCGCCTTGGCCTCGGTGCTCAGCCGTTCCGCCTCTTCGAGCTGGCCGCGAATCCGCTGCTCGCGTTCCTCCGTGGTCTTGAGGATCACGGGCCAGGCAAAGCGCCGCAACAGCAGAAACAGGGCGATGAAGACGACCCAGGTCCAGATGATGAGACCCGGTTCCACCGAAAACGGACTGGCCGCCCCTTCACCACCCTGGGCCACCGCCAGCGCCAGGAGCATAGGTGTCATCGAGCGCCTAGAAGGTCTTGGCGACGAGCGCCATGATCACGCCGATGATCGTCGCGCCTTCCATCAGAAACGCGATCAGCAGCGCCGTGCCGCGGATGTCGCCCGCCGCTTCCGGCTGCCGCGCGATCGCCTCCGCCGCCTGCCCGCCGATCCGGCCCAACCCGACGCCCGCGCCGATCAGCACCATTCCGATTCCGATGGGCACGCCGAGCGTAGACAGGTCCAGCGCGCCGGTGACGACCGGAGCCGCCTCTTGCACTGCCGCCAGCAACATCAGCATGTGTCTCGCTCCTCAATGAAAATGGGAGACCCCGTTCCCGCGTCAGGGTGCGCTTCCGGTGCCTGCGCGGCCGTCTCCCGCGACCGCGCCCCTCCGGTAACCCGCCAACGACCCCGAAGGATCGGCGGGCATCCCCGGCCATCCGGCCGGGTACGTGTCGAGCGGCGCGAAGCGCGCGGGCCGCTCCTCTCTAGTGCGCGTGCTGATTCACCCCGATCAGCACCGCCGTGATCAACGCAAACACGTAGGCCTGCACGAACCCCACGATAATCTCGAGCAGCATGATCCCCAGCACGAGCGCCGCCGATCCCGCGCCGATGGCCCAGCGCCAGATCGCCACGTGCCCGAACAGGAAGATCATCCCGAACAGGGCGAGAATCACGAAGTGGCCGGCAGTCATGTTGCCGAAGAGACGCACGCAGAGCGCAAAGGGCTTGACCAGCTTGCCGAGGATCTCGATCGGGGACATGGCCACCGAGAGCGCCACCGCCGCCGGCCCCTTCATGCCCGGGATCTCCGGGAAGATCGTGCGCAGATACCCCCCGAAGCCCAGCGCCACGATGCCGCTGATCTCGATCACCAGCAGGGCCATGACCGCGAGGCCCGCGGTCACCGCCAGGTTGCCCGTGGGCGTCGCCCCCCAGGGGAGCAGCCCCAGCAGGTTCCCGTAGAGCACGAAGAAGAACAGCGTCATGATGTAGGGCGCGAAGGCCGCGCCCCGGTGCCCGATATTCGCGACGGCAATATCGTCCCGCACGAACAGCACCAGGGACTCCATGGCGCTCGCCAAGCCGCGCGGCGCGCGCTCACCGGCCCGTTGCCGCTGGAGGCTCCGACCCGTCATCCACATGGTCAGGAACACCAGGGTCGCCGCCACCAGCAGGAAGAACACGTGCTTGGTGGGCGTGAGATTGAAGGTGATCCCCGCCACGTGCACGTCCGGCAGGACCTTGCCCCACTCCCAGTGGAACAGCGGGCTGAAATCAAGCGCATATGCATCCGCCGTGTGGTGCATGAGCAGCTCGCCGATGTTCACAGGACCTTCACTCATCGTGTTGCCCGCAACCTCGTCACGACCAGGTACATCTCGCCGAAGAGCAACGGTATCAGCACCGCCACGAACCCCAGCGCCGTCGGCAGGGGCGGAAACTGCGCCGGCCAGCGCACCACGGCCACGCCCACGAGCCCCACCCCACCCAGGCGAAGGCCCAAGCCGAATGCCCAGCGCTTCGCCAACCGCTCGAACGGCGGTACCAGAGCCGGCCCCAACACGCGCACCGCCACCGTTTCGATCGCCACCGCCAGCACGCCGGCCGTGACACCCGCCACCGCCGCGTGCGTCCCGCCGAGCCACCAACTCGCGGTCCCCACGGCCGCCGTGAGGGCCAGCCCCAACACGACTTGCCTCACCGGTCCGGGGGCTCCCGGAGACGCCGCCAGATGGACAGCGTTCCCAGTGCCGCCCCCAGCAGGGCGCCCACCGTCATCAACACCGGGAGCGTACCGAGCCAGCGGTCCAGCAACCAGCCGCCGGCCAGGAAGACCAGCACCCCGGCGGCGAACACACACCCAAGGCCGGAGAACCGGTACACCTCGGTCAAGTTCGATCGCCGCCCGGTCTTGTTCGCCATACGGCCGCCGGAAGTAAACCGCTTGTGAAACTTTTCGCAAGCAACATTCCGCCATGGGCCGACGCCTGAAACGGGGTTAGCATTGGGACCGCGGCGGCGCAACTTCACGGCGCCCCCGGAGTAGCACCGACAGCCGAATTCCCGCGCGTGGAGGCGCCCGTGTCGGTCGAGACCCGTCAGGACCCCGAGCAGGACGAGGAGCGCCTCGAGCAGCTGGCGGGCGCCCGGCAGCGGCTGCTCGAGCAGGTGCGCCACCGCATCGTGGGCCAGCAGGAGGTGATTGACGGGATCCTCACCGCGGTGCTGGCCGGCGGTCACGCCCTGCTCGTGGGCGTCCCGGGGCTCGCCAAGACGCTGATCGTTTCCACGGTGGCGCAGGCCCTGTCGCTCCGGTTCGCGCGCATCCAGTTCACGCCGGACCTGATGCCGGGCGACATCACCGGCACCGAGATCATCGAGGACGACCAGTCCACCGGGAAGCGCGTGTTCCGGTTCGTGAAGGGCCCGGTGTTCGCGAACGTCGTGCTGGCGGACGAGATCAATCGCACGCCGCCCAAGACGCAGGCGGCCCTGCTCCAGGCCATGCAGGAGCATGCGGTGACCGCAGCCGGGCAGACCTACCCGCTGCCCGAGCCGTTCTTCGTGCTCGCCACGCAAAACCCCATCGAGCAGGAAGGAACCTACCCGCTCCCGGAGGCGCAGCTCGACCGGTTCATGCTGGAGCTGCGGGTGCGCTACCCCAGCCGGACCGACGAGGAGCGCATCGTGATCGAGACCACCGGCGACGCCCGCCCGCCGGTCACGGCCGTGCTGTCGGGCGAGGACCTGCTCGCCATGCAGCGGCTGGTGCGCCGCATCCCGGTGCCGCAGCAGGCCGTCGAGGCCGCGGTCCGGCTGGCCCGCATGACCCGTCCCGCCGAGCCGGACGCGCACCCGGCCGCTACCGAATACCTGTCGTGGGGGGCGGGCCCGCGCGCGTCGCAGTTCCTGGTCCTCGGCGCCAAGGCGCAGGCCGCGCTGGACGGCCGGCCCATGGCCGATCTCGACGACCTCCGCGCGGTCGCGCTCGCGGTGCTGCGCCACCGGGTGGTCATCAACTTCTCGGCCGAAGCCGCGGGCCGGACCGCCGAGGACGTGTGCGCGGCCATCCTCGGCGACGGGAGCTGGGCCCGGCCCGTGTGACGCTCAGCGCACGCGGAACTCGCGTTCCCGCGTGACCGCCCGCCCCGTCTCCCGGTCCGTGAGCGTGAACGCCAGCCGGTAGCTCCCGATGGGCAGATCGCCGCTCACCTCCACCCACTCGACCGTCCGGCCCTCGGCCATGGGCCGGGAACTCTCGAACTCGATGCGCGTCCCGCGCCGCTCGTCCCCGGTCACGCTCCGCAGCATGCGCGCGAGCATCGGCTTGCGCGACGCGTCGAGCACCTCGACGATCACCTGATAGCGGCGGCGCCCGTCGGCCGGCAGGCTGTCCGACACCTGATACGTTTCCCACACGATGCCCAGCCGCTCGCCCTTGGCCACGGTGGCGCCGTAGAGCGGCGTCACGGGCAGATCCCGCCGGGACGTGATGTCGTCTCCTTCGGGCGGCGTGATCTCGGTGACGAGCAGGAGATCCGACACCACGAACACGCCGTCGCCCGTGTCGAGCGTGGTCACCGTGTCCCGCAACCGGTGCAGGCGCCGCTGCGCCGTGTCCCACACCTCCAGCGTCAGCGAGTAGGCTCCGGCCGCCATCCCGTTCAGCTCCGCCGCGATGCCGGGCCCCGTGGGCTTCCCGCCCCGCCACTGCGCCACGGGGAAGTAGGTCAGGTCCAGCATCGTGAGCCCGGCCCGCGATTCGGCCGACGCCCGGGCCGGCCACTCGCCGTACACCAGCAGTTGCGGCCGGTGTGCCGGGCCGAGCGTTCGGACGACCTGCGCTTCGAGCGGCAGCAGGGAATCCACGAGCGCCGTGACGGCGTAGCTCTGTGGGCTCGTTCGGGCCAGCACGTTGCCGACCTCGACCGCCGCGTCCGACGGGCGGTAGCTCCGGAAGCCGAAGCCCCGCGTGAACGAGATGTCCGGCCCGGGGCCGTAGTCCCAGAAGACGACCCGCCCGGCGGGAATCTGCAACTCCCAGGTGTGCAGCGGCCGGCCGTACCGGATCCACGTCTGGCCGGCGAACGTGTCCGATCCGTCCGCCGCGAGCGTGCCGCTCGAGAACTGCAGCTCCGCCGCGACGACCCGGGCCACGTGCTCCAGCCGACGCTCGTTCCAGGTGGTGAGGAACAGCGGCTCCATCGAGGTCCAGAAGGCCACCCGGACCTCCCGCTGCCCCAGCGTGTCGAGCGCGTCGTACGCCTGCTGCTGGTTCGTGCGCAGCAGCAGCCGGACGTCGTCGAACGCGCGCGCCACCGAGTCGGGCAGCTCGGCTCGCGCGGCCACGTACTCCAGGGACGCCAGGGAGTCGCGTCCCAGCTCGTGCAGCACGAGCGCCCGGAACAGCCGGAACCGCGGATCGTTCGGGTGCCGCTCCCGCAGGACCCGCGTCAGGCTGTCGGCCCGGGCCCAGTCGGCGGCGTACACCCACTCGCCGAGCAGCGCCACGGGCGCGGCCAGGAGCGTCGGGTCCGCCTCCCAGGCCCGCTGGAACGCCGCCTCCATGTCCACCCGCGCGTCCCGGTTCATGGCGGATCGGGAGCGGAAATACTGCGCCATGTTCCGGGCGAACACGTCCGAGCAGAGCTGGTTGACGGGAATCAGCCAGGCGAGGTCGGCGGACGAGCTGCTGAAGTTGTCCTGCGCCGGGGCCTCATCCCGGCTGCAGCGCCACTGTCCCACCGAGACCTGGTCAATCTGGCCGAAGCTCCGCCAGTCCCGCCAGAAGTCCTGCTGAATCATCCCGCGCGTGTAATGGAGAATGGCCACTTCGCGGGGGGTGAGCGCGACCTCGCCACTGGTGCCCCGCTCGCTGGCCCGGTCGAGGCTACGGAGCGCGTCCGTACGGGCCTGCCGGTGGTGCAGCACCAGCGCCAGGGCGAGATACAGGCGGGGTTCCTGACCGAACTGACGCAACGCCCGCTCGATCAGTTCCGCCGCCTGCTGGCGGTCCTGCCACGCGTCCTGGGCCGGGCTCGACGTCATGCCCAGCAGGAAGCCCGCTAGGCCGGCCCCGCACCGGGCGTCGCCGCCGGGCGGCGCGGCCAGATACTGTGCCGCGAGCGCGAGCGAGTCCGCGCGGGTGGTGGCCGCACCGATCTCCGGAAGCGCCGTCGCAAAACACCCGCCGCCCTGCGCCGGCGGCCCCAAGGCCGGAGCCGCGAGGGCAAGCGCCAAGGTCAATCCAGCCAGCACCATACGACCTCTCACGAAAGGGGCGGGACCCGGGTCCCGGGCCACGCCCGGCCACAGTGGCTACGCGTGAAACCGCGGCCGCGTTGCGGCCGTAGAGGGGATGAACCTAGCCGGAAACAGCCAGTCATGAAGCGCCGGACCAAGATCATCGCGGGAATAGTCGGGACCATCGTGCTCGCGGGCGGGGCCACCGCCGTCAAGGCCGCCGGGAGCGGCAAGGGCGACGGCGACGTCAAGACCGTCGCGGCCGAGTGGGGCACCGTCGTGGACAAGGCGCTCGCGGTCGGCCGGATCGAGCCCGAGGTGGAAATCGGGGTGAAATCCCAGATCAGCGGCGTCGTCCAGCGGCGCTTCCAGGAGGAAGGCACGTTCGTGCGGGCGGGCGAGCCGCTCCTGGAGATCAAGCCCACCCCCACCCCGCTCGAGCTGGCCGATGCCCGTCGCCAGCTGGAACTCCGCGAGCTGGAGCTGGCCAATCTCCGGCTCGACCTCGAGCGGAACGAGTCGCTGCGGCAGCAGGGCCTCGTGTCCGAGCAGGACTACCTCGCCACCCGCCAGCGCGTGCAGCAGCTCGAGATCCAGCGGCAGATAGCCGCGGAGCGGCTGTCGCTGCTCGAAGAGGGCCGGATCACGAAGGGCGAGGGACGCATGGAGACCGTCATCCGGTCGCCCATTGACGGCTACATCCTGGAGTACGCGGTGCAGGTGGGCGATCCCGTCGTCCCCATCAGCACGTACCAGGAAGGCACGGTGCTGATCCGGATGGCGGAGATGAACCGGCTCATCTTCCGCGGCAACGTGGACGAGATTGACGTGGGACGCCTCCGCGAGGGGCTGCCCGTCGAGATCAAGATCGGCGCGCTCCCGGACGCCGAGGTCACGGGCCAGCTCACCCTGATCTCGCTCAAGGCCAGGACCGAAGACAACGCCACCCGCTTCCCGGTGGAGATCTCCGTCCGTCCCGGGCCCGGCATCGTGCTCCGCGCCGGCTACTCCGCCAACGCGGACGTCATCATCGAGCGGCGGGACAGCGTGCTCACCATTCCGGAGCGCCTGGTCCGGACCGAGCACGACACCTCGCGGGTCACGATCCTGCGGCCGGACGGCACGCGGGAAGAACGGATCGTCCGGCTCGGCCTGAGCGATGCCATCACGGTCGAGGTGCTCGAAGGCCTGAACGCGGGCGACCGCGTGGTCGAGCCGCCGCCGCGCGAAATCAAGTAACCGGTCCGTCACGTGCATCTGGCGTCCGCCCTCCGCGAGTTCACGGCCGATCTGCGCGCGCAGCGGCTGCGCACCACGCTCACCGTGCTCGGCATTGCGTGGGGGACGATCGCGGTCGTCGTGCTGCTCGCCTTTGGCGTGGGCCTCGAGCGGCAGACCGTGAAGCGGTTCCACGGCCTGGGCGACCGCATCGTCATTCTGTTCGGCGGTCGTACCACCGTGAGCTACGCGGGGTTCCCCGAGGGCCGGTACATCAGGCTCCGGGAAGACGACGGCCACCTGCTGCGCCGCGAGATTCCCGAGATCGCGGCGTTGAGCCCGGAGTACTCGAACCGCCAGACGCCGGTTCGGCGCGGCGTCAACTCCGCCAACCCCAACATCACGGGCATCTACCCCGTCTACGGGGACATGCGGAACATCATCCCGGCCCCGGGCGGCCGGTTCATCAACGAGCGCGACCTGACGCAGCGGCGGCGCGTCGCCATGCTCGGCGACGAGATCGCCCAGTTGCTGTTCGGCACCGAGGAGCCGGTGGGCCGGCAGGTCCTGATCGGCGAGACGCCGTTCCTCGTGATCGGGGTCATGCAGCCCAAGACCCAGAACTCCTCGTACAACAGCCGGGACAAGGACCGGGTGTTCATCCCGGCCAGCACCCACGTGGCCCTGTTCGGCGACCGCTCGGTGGCCAACTTCGTCTATCGCGCGAGCGACGCCACGGCCACCAAGCGGATCGAGGGCCGCGTCTACGAGCTGCTGGGCCGCCGGTACGCGTTCGATCCTGACGACGAAGACGCCCTCGCGGTCTGGGACACGAGCGAGTTCGAGCTGCAGTTCAGCTACATGTTCCTGGCGTTCAACATGTTCTTCGCCATCATCGGCAGCTTCACGCTCACGGTGGGCGGCATCGGCGTGGCCAACATCATGTACATCGTGGTGCGCGAGCGCACCCGCGAGATCGGCATCCGCCGGTCCGTGGGCGCCACCCGGCGCGACATCCTGCGCCAGTTCTTCGGCGAGAGCTTCCTGATCATCGCGATGGGCGCGCTGGCCGGATTCCTGGGCTCCTGGGGGATCGTGACCCTGGCCAGGCTCGTGCCCATGCAGGAGTTCGTGGGCACGCCCACGGTCTCACCGCTCGTGATCGGCGTGACCCTGTCCCTGCTCGCCGCCGTGGGCGTGCTCGCCGGCTACTTTCCGGCCCGCCGCGCCGCCGCCCTGGACCCCGTCGAAGCGCTGCGGCACTGAAGCCATGTGGAAGATTCTCCTCGCCGAGTTCTTCGGAGATCTCCGGGCGCAGAAGCTCCGCGCGGGTCTCACCATGTTCGCCATGACGTGGGGCACCATCGCCATCGTGCTGCTGCTCTCCTTCGGCGAAGGACTAAAGACGGCCATCAGCACGGGCCTGCTCAATGCGGGTGACCGTCTCTTCATGGTGTACGGCGGCACCACCAGCAAGGAATGGCAGGGCCTTCCGACCGGACGCCGGGTCCGGCTCATCGAGCAGGACCTCACGCTGCTCCAGCAGGCCATCGCCGAAATTGACCTCGTGAGCCCGTCGTACGGCCGGTGGGGCACGAGCCTGCGCCACGGCGAGCGGAAGACCACCACGTACATGGAAGGCGTGTACCCCGCGTTCAGCGAGATGCGCCGCATGTTCGCGGCGCCGGGCGGACGGTTCCTGAGCCAGCAGGACCTCGACCAGCGCCGCCGCGTGCTGTTCCTCGGCAACGAGATCGCCGAGCGGCTGTTCGGGAACGAGGACCCGGTGGGGAAGACCGTGCTGCTCGACGGCCTGCCGTTCACGGTCGTGGGCGTGATGCAGAAGAAGTTCCAGGACTCGAGCAACAACGGCCCGGACGCCAACCGCGCCATCATCCCGGCGTCCACGCTCCAGACCATCTACGGCCCCCGGTTCGTGAGCCACCTGCTGATCCGGCCGCGGGATGCGCGCGAGGCCCCAGCCGTCAAGCAACGGCTCTACGACGTGTTCGGCCGGCGGTATCAGTTCGACCCGTCGGACGTCCGCGCTCTTTCGATGTGGGACTTCATCGAGGACAAGAAGCAGACGGACGCCATCGGCCTTGGCATCCAGATCTTCCTCGGCCTTGTGGGGGCGTTCACCCTGATCGTGGCCGGCGTGGGCGTCGCGAACATCATGTACGTGGTGGTGCGGGAACGCACGCGCGAGATCGGCATCAAGCGCGCCGTGGGCGCGCGCCGGCCGCACATCATGGCGCAGTTCGTGGGCGAGGCCCTGCTGATCACGCTCCTCGGCGGCGCCGTCGGGCTGGCCGTGGCGGGGCTCGTGGTGGCGGGCGTGCGGGCCATTCCCGGCGACGATCCCGCCATGCAGTACATCGCCAATCCCATCCTCTCGTGGCCCATCGCGCTGGGATGCGCCGCCACGCTCGCGCTCATCGGCCTGGCGGCGGGCTTCCTGCCCGCGCGGCGCGCGGCCGCGGTGGATCCCGTGGAGTCGCTGCGGTACGAGTAGCCGTGCGCGGCTGAAGCCGCGGCTCGGCAACAGCCGCTGAAAGCGGCGCGCACTGTCGGTGCCATCCGGTCAGGTGACTGACGGACGCCGAGCCGCGAGTTCACCCGCGCACGGTCTCGAGGATCTCCCCCTCCGACCGCGCCACGTACACCGCCGCCGTGAGGTCGCCCGTGGTGTTGAGCACGGTCCGGCTCATGTCCAGGATCCGGTCCACGCCCAGAATGATGGCAATCCCCTCGGGCGGCACACCCACGGTCGCCAGTACCACCATGATGAGCGGCAGGGAACCGCCCGGCACGCCCGCGGCGCCGATGGCCATGATCACGGACAGGAACACGACGATCACCTGCTGGCCCGCGTTGAGATCCACGCCGAACACCTGGGCCAGGAACAGCACCGTCACCCCCTCGTAGAGCGACGTCCCGTTCATGTTCATCGTGGCGCCGAGCGGCAGGACGAACCCCGCGATCTTGGGTGAGATGCCGAGGTCCTTTTCGGCGACACTGATGTTGGTCGGCAGCGTCGCCGCGCTGGAGCTGGTCGAGAACGCGGTCACGATCACCGGCCGCGCGGCCTTCCAGAACCGCAGCGGGCTCATCCGGCCGAATGTCCGCACCAGGATCGAGAGCGTGACGACGGCGTGCAGCGCGAGCCCCACGAGCGCCACCAGCACGTACTTTCCCAGCTGGCCCAGGAGATCCCATCCGAAGCGGGACGTCACGACGAAGATCAGGCCGAAGACGCCGTAGGGGGCGAGCTTCATCGCGAAATCAATGATCTTGATGACCACCTCCATCAGCGCGTCCAGCAGCTTCACCATGGGCTCGGCGCGCTCGCGCGGGATCAGGGTCAACGCCGCCCCGAACATCAGGGCAAAGAAGATCACCGCCAGCATGTCCATGTCGGCCGCGGCCTGCACGGGGTTCCGCGGCACGATGTTCACGAACGTCTGGATCCCGAATCCCACCTCGGCGCGCGCCTGCAACCCGGCCGCCTCCGACTGGTAGGTCGCGAACAGCTCCTCCCGCATCGCGGCGTCCATCCCCGCGCCGGGCTGAAATATGTTCACCAGCGCCAGCCCGATCACGGCGGAGATGACCGTGGACATCACGAAGTAGCCGAGCGTCTTGCCGCCCACCCGCCCCACGGCCCGCAGATCGCCGATCCCGGCCACGCCCAGCGCGATGGACGCGAACACCAGCGGGATCACCACCATGAGCAGCATGCGGAGAAACACCTGCCCCACCGGATTCGCCAGGTTGTTGCCGAACCACGCCACCCAGGCGGCGTCCGGCAGGAACCGGTTGGCCGACACCCCGGCGGCCGCGCCCAGCGCGAGCCCGAGCAGGATCTTCGTGTGGAGCTTCATGTCGCCTTCCCGTTCATCCCGTTCATTCCGCTCATCCCGCCGCGCCCGGACGCGTCCTGAGAGCCTGCGGCGGGCGGAAGGTAGGGCCACGCCGGATTGCCTGTCAAACGGGGCCGAGCCTTTACACTGCGATGGAACCGATCCATGATGTCGGGCAGCTTCTGCTCGGCCAAAGGCCCTGAACTCGGCAGGGGCGTCCCGGCCCAGCGGGCGTCCGCCCCCCCCAACGGGCCCAACCCTCTCAAGGAGGAGCAGCGTGCAGGCTGAGGTGAAGCGCACCCCGACCCTGTGGATGTCCCTGATCCCGGTCATCGTGCTGATCGTTGCCCTCTTCTACACGATCGTGGTCCTGGACGGCTCCGGCCACATCCCCCTCATCCTGGGTTCCATCACCGCCGCCGGCATCTCCGCGGCACGGCTCAGGATGTCGTGGCGTGAGATCCAGACCGGGATGACCAGGGGCATCCTCATGGCGCTTCCGGCCATCCTCATCCTGATCATCGTCGGGCTCCTGATCGGCGTGTGGATCGCGAGCGGTGTGGTACCGGTGATGATCTACTACGGTCTGAAGATCCTGGCGCCCGGGTACTTCCTCGCCGCGACCATCGTCATCTGTTCCCTGATCTCTCTGGCAACGGGCTCGTCCTGGTCCACGGCGGCGACCGTGGGTCTGGCGATGATGGGGGTGGGGCAGGCGCTGGACATCTCGCCGGGCATGACGGCCGGGGCCGTGGTCTCGGGCGCCTACTTCGGAGACAAGATGTCTCCCCTCTCGGACACGACGAACCTGGCACCGGCGGTCGCGGGCACGGACCTGTTCACCCACATCCGTCACATGGTCTACACCACCACCCCCGCCTTTCTGCTCGCCCTGATCCTCTTCATCGTGATCGGCCTCGTCAGGCCGGCGTCCGGGGCGGTCGAGACCGCCGAGTACGTCCTGATGCTCTCCACGCTGTCGGCGTCGTTCAATCTCTCGCCCTGGCTTCTGATCGCCCCCCTCGCGGTGCTGATCCTCGTGTGGAAGCGAACCCCGGCGCTCCCCGCCCTGGTGGTCGGGGTCCTGATCGGCGCCGTTCTCCTCCTCACGTTGCAGCGAGGTGGCGCCGGCTGGGATGCGGCGTTGGGTGGGTTGGTGAAGGCCCTGTACACCGGCTACGTCAGTGAAACCGGTGTCACGTCGGTGGACGAGCTGCTGTCACGGGGCGGCCTCTCCTCCATGATGGACACCGTTGCGCTCATCCTGGTCGCGCTCGCGTTCGGGGGGATCATGGAAGCCTCGGGCATGCTGGCACGCCTGGCGGCCGCGATTCTCATGCTGGCCCGATCCACGGGCTCGCTCATTGCCGTCACCGTCGCCAGTTGCTTCGGGATGAATGTCCTGGCGTCGGACCAGTATATGGCGATCATCATTCCGGGCCGCATGTACCGCGCGGCGTTCCTCGAGCGGGACCTCCATCCCAAGAACCTCTCGCGGGCCTTGGAGGATTCGGCGACGCTCACGTCCCCCCTCATCCCCTGGAATACCTGCGGGGCGTACATGTCCGGGGTTCTGGGCGTGAGCGCGTTCACCTACCTTCCCTTCGCGTTCTTCAACCTGGCGTCCCCGTTCGTTTCCATCCTGTACGGCTACACGGGGTTTACCATCCAGAAGATCGCGGATGATCCCGCGACGGTGGTGGGCGTCGAGGAGGAAGCAGCAGCGGGAGCGGGCTGATCCGTCTGGAAGGGGCAGGATCGGGTCGCGCGATCCACGGCCACCGCCAACCGGGCATCCGGCGACTCAGGCGGGCGCCGCGCCCCGCCGCTCGCGCCAGAGCGACAGCACCACCGCGCCCGCGAGCACGCCGGCCACCACGCCCAGCGAGACGCCGATCGGGATCTCGATCCAGCCGCTCAGCAGCATCTTGGCACCCACGAAGCCCAGCACGATGGACAGGGCCGGCCGGAGCTCGGTGAACCGGCGGACGGCTCCGGCCAGCACGAAGTACAGCGAGCGGAGCCCCAGCACCGCGAACACGTTGGACGTGTAGATGATGAAGGGATCGCGCGTCACCGCGAAGATCGCCGGGATCGAATCCAGCGCGAACACCACGTCCGTGCTCTCGATCACCAGCAGCACCACGAACAGCGGCGTGAACAGGCGCCGCATCCGGCCGTCCGGACCGGGCTCCCGCACCACGAACCGGTCTTCGACGTAGCCGTGCGTGAGCGGCAGGAACCGCCGCGCCAGCCGGAGCACCGGGTTGTGGCTCGGGTCCACCGACACCTCGGATGTCCACGCCATCCGGTACGCGGTGTACACGAGAAACGCGCCGAACACGTAGATCACCCAGTGCGCCTCGGCCAGCAGCACGGTCCCCGCGCCGATCATGATCCCGCGCAGCACCAGGGCGCCGAGCACCCCCCAGAACAGCACGCGGTGGTGATGCTCGGCCGGCACGCGGAACCAGCCCAGCACCACCACGAACACGAAGATGTTGTCAACCGAGAGCGACTCCTCGATGAGGTAGCCGGTCGTGAACTGGAGGGCGGGCGCGAGGCCCCTCGTGACGAGGACGAAGACGTTGAACAGGAGGGCCAGGCTCACCCACCCGGCGGCCCAGTACGCCGCCTGCCGGGTGGGGACGACGTGGCCCCGCCGGTGCAGGACCCCGAGGTCGACGGCGAGCAGCACCGCGATCAGCACCCCGAACGCCACCCACCCCCACGTCGCCGTCACGGTGTGCTCCCTTCCCGCCGGTCAGGTCGGCCGCTCAGCGCCCCCGCGCCATCGCTTCGAGCCGCGCCACCCGGTCGTCCGTGGGCGGGTGCGTCGAGAACAGCCGCATCATCCCGCCTCCGTGCGCGGCGAGCGGGTTCACCTGCGCCAGCGGGGCCGCGGCCGGGGCCACCTGCATGGGGATCCGCCGGGCCGCGGCGTCCAGCTTGCGGAGCGCGCCCGCCAGCGCCAGCGGCTGGCCGCAGATCTCGGCCCCCACCGCGTCGGCCTTGAACTCCCGCTGCCGGCTGATCGCGAACTGGATCAGCATGGCCGCGATGGGCGCCACGATCATCACGAGCAGCGCCGCCGCCGGATGCCCCCCACGGTCGCGCGAACCGCCCAGCAGCCAGCCGAAATGGGCCAGGAAGCCGATGGCGCCCGCGAACGTCGCCGTGACGGTCTGGAGCAGCATGTCCCGGTTCTTGATGTGCGCCAGCTCGTGCGCGATCACCCCTTCCAGCTCGTGCCGCGCGATCGTCCGGATCAGGCCGGCGGTGACGCACACCACCGCATGCTCGGGACTGCGGCCCGTGGCGAACGCGTTGGGCTGCTCGTGCGGAGCGACGGCCACGACGGGCATGGGCAGCCCCGCGCGCTGCCGCAACCGGTCCACCATCCCGTAGATCTCGGGCGCCTCGGCCTCGGTCACCACCTTCGCGCGGTACATCCGGAGCACCATGGACGACGAGCCGTAGAACATGACCGCGTTCATCACGCCCGCGATCACCAGGGCCATGACCGCGCCGTTCTGGCCGCCGAACACGCTGCCCACCGCCATGAACAGGGCCGTGAGCCCCGCCATCAGCACGAACACCTTGATGTTGTTCATCGTCGTGAACCTCCCGCATGAAAAAAGCGAGACCTCGCGCGTCGGGGCCACCGCCCGACCATCGCGAAGGTCTCGCTCGTACCGTTTTGGGGTACTTGCCGGACCGTGCGCGGTTCCGCGCAGTCCTGACGACCCGGCATCACGGCCGGCGTACGGCCGTGGAGCTACTCCCCTTCAGGCGCGGAGACTAGCGGGTCCGGTCGCCGAACGCAATCACTGACGCGGAGGGATGCGGAGGGGGGCGAGCGCTCAGCGCCCGAACAGCGCGCGGATCCTGGCTGCCACCCCCGGCCGGAACCACACCCGCATTACCGCCCGCAACGCCGCCACGCCACGCGGCCGGTACGGAAACCAGTGCGGCCCCCGCGCAAACGTGAGCCGCGTCCCCGTCACCGACTTCACGCGCACGAACTCGTGCAGCCCGTCGTCCCCCATCAGGCGTCCGAACCCGCTCTCCTTCACGCCGCCGTACGGGAGGCCGGGGAACGCGAACCCGATGAGATGGTCGTTGATGGCGATGAAGCCGGCGTGGAGCCGGTCCGCCAGTCGCCTGGCGCGGGCGCGGCTCCGGGTCCCCGCGCCGGTCACCGTTGCGGGCGTGACGAGCTGTGGCCCATCAGGATCCGCCACCCGCCCTCGCGGTGCACGAGCGTCAGGTTCAGCACGCCGCCGAACTCGGCGCCGGGCCGCCCCTCGTCCACGAAGCGGGTGTGAAACGCGGTCGCGATCGCCGCCACGCCGGGGGCCAGGGCCACGATCTCCGTATCGCGGTAGGTCGTCTCGATCCGGGTGGTGGGCGGGACCCGCGCCAGCGCCTGCCGGATCTGCGCGGCCGAGCGGTACTGCATCACGCCCTGCTCCAGCCAGCGGAAGGTCGCGTCGCCGGCGTAGAGCCGAGCCAGGGAATCCCACTGGCCGGCGGCCGAATAGCGGCCGAAGGCGTCGAGCGTCGCCTGCGCGCTGTCGCGGACGGCGGCCGCGTGGGCGGCGGTGAACGGGGGACGCTCGGGCGCCTCGCAGGCGGCCACGAGGAGGGCGCCGAGGGCGGCGACCGAGGCGAGACGGGGCACGGCTCCTCCGGAGGGAGTGGATGGCGGAAACGTAGCGTTGCGCGAGCGCAAAGCCCACGACCCGGAGCCCCGGCATGGGCGGGTCTTCACACGGTGCTAACGGCGCCTTCACACCCCGGTTCCTAGCGTGGGCCATCAGGAGTGTCCGCGGCGGGCGCACCCGCTCCCGTGGCCGCCGCTCGCGGACGTGGTCTCACCCGAAACGAAAGGTGCGGTGCGCCATGCCACCCGCCGCCAGGATCCCCATCGCCGCGATCACCCTGCTGGTGCTGATGGCCGGCTGCCGGGATGATCGGATCACCGCCCCCGGAACGGAGCTGGCGGGGCCGGACCAGGCCTTGCAGGTCCCGCTGAGCCTGTCCGCCGCCCTGGGGCAGACGCTGTTCCAGGACGCGAACCTCTCGGTCAATCGCAACCAGTCCTGCCAGACGTGTCACGAGCCGAGCCAGGGTTTTGCCGCCCCCGTCATCGGGGTAACGACCCAGGGATCGGTGGTGGAGGGATCGGTGGCCGGGCGCTTCGGCGACCGGAAGCCGCCCACCACCGCCTACGGCACGCTGACGCCGGTCTTCAGCGGTGGCGGCAATCCGATCGGCGGACTCTTCTGGGACGGCCGAGCCACCGGGGCGGTGCTCGGCAATCCGGCCGCCGACCAGGCGCTGGGCCCGTTCGTCAACCCGAAGGAGCAGGCGCTGCCGGATGTCGCGTGCGTCGTACAACGCGTGCGCACCGGGTCGTACCTCGACGAGTACACGGAGGTCTGGGGCACCGCCATCACCACCATCGTGTTCCCGGACGACGCCGACCTCGTCTGCTCGACGGCGACGTCGGCCGTGGGCGAGGTGCTCGCGCTCACCCCGACCGACCGCGTGACGGCGCAGGCCGAGTACTACAACGTCGCGCGCTCGATTCAGGCGTTCGAGGCGGCCCAGAACACCTTCAGCTCCCGGCTCGACGTCGGGACGCTGACCACGCAGGAGGTGCGGGGCCGGAAGCTGTTCAGCGGCAAGGGGAAGTGCCACCAATGCCACCGCAGCAAGGGCTCGCGCGCGCTGTTCACCGACTTCCGGTTCCACAACCTGGGCGTCCCGCGGAATCCCGCCAACCCGGTCCACAACTACCTGACGATGACGTCCGACCCGGGGCTCGGCGGGTTCACGGGAAGCGCGGCCGACCGGGGCCGGTTCCGGACGCCGAGTGTGCGCAACGTCGCCCTGGGCGACAATCGCACCTACATGCACAACGGGGTGTTCGTCAGCCTGCGCCAGGTGGTGGACTTCTATAACACCCGCGACGTGACGCGCGTCTGCACGGCGGACGAGATCGCCACGCTCCAGCCGTCCCAGTACGGCAACTTCGATCCCGACGGCTCGGGCCCGCTCACCGCGGCCGGCTGCTGGCCGCCGCCCGAGTTCGGCCAGAACATGGACACCAAGCAGATGGGGAATCTCGGGCTCACGACGCAAGATGTGAACGCGATCGTGGCCTACATGCGAGCGATGACCGACGAGTAGGGTCGAGTTGCCGGCGAAGCGGCAACCGGCCACCTTTCGCCCATGCCTCCGCCGGCCGTCGAGCTGCAACGGCAACTCATCCGCGCGATGAGCCCGGAACGGAAGGTCCGGGCCGCCGAGGCCCTGCGCGCGGCGGCCTGGGACCTCAAGGCCGCCTGGATCCGGAGCCGGCACCCGGAGCTTCCCGAGGCCGCCGTGCAGGACGCCGTCCGGCGCTGGTTCCGTGACGCCCCCGGCGCCTGATCTCTTCCACCGGCTGCTCGGCCCACTCCACCTGACCGGTGTGCCCTACATGGTCACCGGCGGGCTGGCCGCCATCATTTACGGCGAGCCCCGGCTCACCAACGACGTGGACATCGTGCTGCGGCTGGAGTCCGACGACGCCGAACGGCTCATCGCGGCGTTCCCGTCCGCGAGCTACTACGTCCCGCCGGTCGAGACGATCCGTGAGGAAGCCGCGCGCCCGGTTCACGGACACTTCAACATCCTGGATCTCGAGACCTCTCTTCGGGCGGACGTGTATTGCCTGGGGAGCGATGCGCTCGGCGCGTGGGCCATGACCCGGCGCCGTGCGGTGCCGATCGCGGGTGGCACCGTGTGGGTGGCGCCTCCCGAGTACGTGATCCTGCTGAAGCTCCGGTACTACCGCGACGCCGGGTCCGACCGGCACCTCCGCGACATCGCGGCGATGCGGCGGATCAGCGGAGACCTGCTCGATCCGGCGGTCCTGGACGCCTGGATTGCGCGACTCGGGCTGGCTCCCGAGTGGCGCAAGGTGGACCTCACGGAGTGAGCGGTGCGCAGCCCGCGTCCGGGGAACGGTGCGGAGGCGCCCACCAGGAATTGCCTGGCTACCGTATATATGGTAGTATGGCAGTATGGCATCCAAGCGGACCTTCACCCTGGACGACGAGACCGCCGCCCGCATTGACCGCACCGCCGCCCGTCTGGGCACGTCCCGGAGCCGCGTGGTGCGCGAGGCCGTGCGGGAGTACGCCGCTCGGGTCGGGCAGTTGGGCGACGACGAGCGCCGCCGCCTGCTGGAGGTGTTCGACCAGGTCATCGCCCGCATCCCGGCCCGGCCCGTTGCCGAGGTTGACCGCGAGATTGCCGCCGTGCGCCGGGCCCGGCGGGCCGGCGGTCGCCGCACGCCCCCGCGCCCATGATTCTCCTCGATACCTCGGCCCTGATGGACTGCCTCACCGGGCCGAAGCGCTCGGCCCCCGCCGTGCGGGCAGCCCTCGAGCGCGGCGAGCGCATCGTGCTCGCGACGCTGGTCCTGTACGAATGGCTCCGGGGGCCCCGCCTGGCCGAGGAGACCGCGGCGCAAGAGGCGCTCTTCCCCGCGCGGTCCGCCATCGCGTTCGGCGCCGAGGAAGCCGCCCGCGCGGCCGCGCTGTATCGCGCCGTCGCCCGACCACGTGGCCGGGAGCTGGACCTCGCGGTCGCCGCCTGTGCCCTGGTGTGGGACGCGCGGCTGTGGACCCTCAACGTGGCGGATTTCCGGGATGTCCCCGGACTGAGCGTCGCCCGCCCCGCGCGCGCCTGACCGCGCCGGAGTCAGGTGCCCAGGGCGCGCGCGCACGCCCGCTCCAGCATCCCGTCCAGCTCCTTCCGCTCGATCAGCCGTCCGCCCACGACCACCGACGCGATCCGGGCGCTATTGCGGATATCCGCCAGCGGATCGGCGTCGAGGAGGACGACGTCTGCCCGCCTGCCCTCCGTCACGCTGCCGGCGTGCTCTTCCTCCCCGAGGAACCTGGCTGGGTTGATGGTGGCGGTCTCGAGCGCTTCCCATGGCGTGAGTCCCGCGGCCACCAGCTGCTCGAGTTCCCAGTGCAGGGAGAATCCGGCGGGGCGCATGTCCGTGCCTGCGAGCAGGCCGGCGCCCGCGGCGCGCAGGGCGCGCACGAGCTGCCGGTTCCTGCCTACGCCTTCCGTCGCCGCTCCGAAGTCGTCCTCGGTCATGTGGGCGTAGAAGGGAATCCGTGCCCGCGTTTGCCGGAAGTTCTGCTGCGCGGGCGGCATGCAGCGGGTCCAGGCGTCGCGGCCGGTGAGCTCGTGGAGCCGGTCCGAAGGAAGCACGTTGGCGCCGATGATGAGCGTAGGCACGTTCCAGACGCCGGCGCGTGCCGTCTCCCCGGCGAGCTGTTTCAGGCGGACCGTGTCGGCGTAGCGCCACGCCACGAGGCGGGACGCGTAGTCGGCGCCGGGCTGCACGGGCGCATCGGCGGGGACGGCGAGCTGCACGTAGCCGCGCAGGTGCTCGATGGACACCTGGCCGGCCTGGAAGGCGCCGCGCAGGCCGACGGCGAACGGGACATGTCCCGCAACGGGCAGTCCACGCGTCCTGGCCTCGGCGATGATGCCGGCGTACGCGGCCGCGGGCAGGTTGTTGTAGACCTTGATGAAGTCGTAACCCGCGGCCGCCTGCTCCGCCACCGCGCGCGCGGCCGACGCGGAATCGTCCACGAGGACCTTGCCGTCGTTGACGACGGCGTCGGCGAGAGCGGGTGGCGGCGTGCCCTCGAGAATCGGGCCGCCCACCACCAGGCGCGGCGCCGTCAGACGACCCGCCCGGACGCCGTTCCTCCAGGCCAGCTGGTATGGACCGCCGGCCATGTCTCGCGCCAGCGTCACGCCATTGGCCAGCAGGAGATCGAGGTAGTAGTAGCGCCAGAGGTGGGCGTGCATGTCGGCCAAACCGGGGATGAGGGTTCGGCCGGTGCCGTCAATCACCTTGGCGCCGTCAGGCACGCCGACGTCCGCGCGCGGACCCACACGGACGATCGTGCCGTCCCGCACCAGCACGGTTCGGTCCCGGAGTACGCCGGGCGCGTCCATGGGAATGACCGTGACGCCGACGATGGCGAGGGTCGGGTGAGCGGTTCCGCGCAAGGACTCGTCCTGAGCTGACCCGCAAACCGGCAGGAGCAGCGTGGCGACGGCGATGAGCCCGGCGGTGCGTGCGAGGGGGTGGGGTTGCACGGCGGCGCCTCCTGCGGTCGGGAGTGGGATCGTCCCTTCCTAGTTAGGGCCGCGGCCGAGGCGGGACAAGTCAGCGCGGCCCCGCGCGGGGCGCTAGAATCCCCTGCCGTGACCCTCCCAGCCCTCGTCTGGCTCCTCCTGGCCACCATCTGGGGATCGACCTGGCTCATGATCAAGGTCGGTCTCGCGGACCTGCCGCCCGTCTCGTTCGCGGCTATCCGGTTCGTGGTGGCGTCGGCGCCGCTCTGCGCGTGGCTCGCGCTCCGGCGCCGGCCGCTGCGGTATGCGCGCGCCGACTGGCGCCTGATGATCGTCACGGGCCTGCTGGTGTTCGCGCTCAACTACACGCTGGTGTTCTGGGGCGAGTCGCACATCTCGGCGGGGCTCGCGGCCATTCTCTACACGACGTTTCCCATCCTGGGCATGCTCCAGGCGCACTGGCTGCTGCCGGCCGAGCCGCTCACGGCCCGCCGGCTCGGCGGCGCGGTGGTCGCCATGGTGGGCGTCGCCGTCATCTTCTACAGTCAGGTGGACCTGCGGGGCCCGTGGGCGCTGCTCGGCAGTGTCGCCCTGGTGGCGGCGGCGGCGGCCACCGCGTTTGCCGACGTGCTCATCAAGCGGAGCGGGTCGCACATCGAGCCCGTGACGATGACCGCCGTCCAGATGGTGGCGAGCCTCCCCCCCATGCTGGCGCTGGCCCTGATCGTGGACGGGAACCCGCTGGCGCTCCCCTGGACCCCGCGGGCGGTGGGCACCCTGCTCTATCTGGCGTTCGTGGGCTCGTCGCTCACGTTCGTGCTGCTCTACTGGCTGATCCAGCGGATGCAGGTGACCCGGACCATGCTGATCCCCCTGTTCAGCACCGTGATCGCGGTGGTGCTGGACGCCGTGATCCTGGGCGACCGCCTGCACTGGCGCACGCTGGCGGGGGGTGCGGCGGTCATGGCGGGGCTGGCGTTTGCGCTGTCGGGGCGACGCCCGCCAGCCGGCAGCAACCAGACGCCGATGGCCAGGCCCTGACGCTGCGCGCGTGAAGGTGCTGGCCTGGCCCGGGGGTTGTGCCCCCCGACCTGGTCTGACCTGTCACAGCCCTTTCGTTGGGCCGAGTCAGACGTTGCGGGCAGCCTATTCCCGCACCGTGGTGTTTCTCGGTGCGCCCCTTGGTGGATCCTGGCGCTGGGCTGCGCACGTGTACGGTGATGTGCGTCGGGGGTTACCCGATGATGGCGTCTGCCGCCTCGACCATGTGGCGGAGGGGGGGATGGCTGCCGCGCGTCCCTCAGACACCAACGGCTTCGCGCACCGCGGTCGCGCGCACCGGTTCGCGCAACCCCGCCTCCGTCACCACATCCACGCGCCGGCCCAGGAGGGCCTCCAACTCAATTTCGAGCCGCGCCAGATCGAGGAGGGTCCGGCCGGGCTCGAGCGTCACGAGGAAATCAATGTCGCTCCCGTCGCCCTCCTCGCCTCGTGCCACCGAGCCGAAGACGCGCACGTCATGCGCCCCACGCGCGGCTGCAGTCGCGCGGATGACGCTGGCAAGGTCGGTGAGCCGCTCACGAATCCCCATGATAAGGGGTAACGTAATCATCTCGATTTCTCACGTCGAGCCACCCGTTGCGTCACGGGCGCATCCACCCTCTTCCTGAATTCGGTGACCGGCCCCGGCCCAACGACCTTGCCCCCGGCTCGCCGCCCTGCGGAAAGCCCGCCGCCTCACCCAGCCGGGCCTGGCCGAGCGGGTTGGTCTGCACGTCATGCAAATCCACCGCTACGAGGCCGGCACCTCCCAGCCCCGGTCGACGTCACCCGCCGCCTTGGACCGCCGCTTCCTTCGCAGCGAACTTCCCAAGCCCTTGGAGCGATTCCCACGCCGATGCCGCCAGATTGTCCGCGGTCTTGCGCTTAACGTAGACCACCGCAACAAGCTGCACCACCGCGCTCGCAGAGATATAGGCGACTTGCTTCGCGGTCTCGTCGTCTCCAACCTGGTAAGCCAGGAATAGCCCGAGGGCCGCAACGCCCGCGGACGTGAGGAGGCCAAGGCCGTAGTTACCGCGACTGTGGTTGGCGACGTGGACGCCGAGTGGCAGGAGCACCGTCTCACCAACAACGAGCAGGACCGCTGCCGCTGGGCCCTCCGCTCCCGCAGCGGCCACGCCGAGTCCCATTCCGAGACCCGCGGCTCCTCCGATTCCCCCGCCCAGGGCCAACCGCCAGTTCGCGGCCGCGTCTGGGTCGGCATCCGTCCGCACGGCCCAAAGCGGCAACCTCGTTCGGGCTTCCGGCACAACTCCGTGCGTGAAAGGAGGCGGTACCTGAGCCGCCGCTTCCGCCGCGACCGTGTGAGCGATTGCGGCCAGAACAACCGCTTTGAGGAACGATCCCCGCCGCCGCCGTGGCCTGCTATTCAGTCGCACAAGAGTCAATCGTGCAGCGTAAGGAAGACTCGGGTAATCGCACCGCCAACGGCTTTCGACCCAGTGCCCGACCGTCGCGTGCGTGCGCGACGAGTACCGCGCCTCCGGGCTCCGGCGTTCACGTGTCCCTCCGGTAGGTTAGCGTACTTGCGGAAAGTTGAAGGTCGCTGTCCTAAACGTGCCGTCGGATTGGAGATACTTGGCCCGGGCCCATCCACCCTGACTGACAAAAAGGGTGTCAGGCGCTGCCGCAACGAACGAGAATCGGACGCTTGCCACGAGGTGCCAAGCTGGACAGTCAGGAGGGGGGACCTGATCAGACGAGACGCAGGAGGGCGGATTCGTTGATCTGAATGCGCGTTCAACGAAGCTGAACGTGCCCGCTCGTCGGATCGCCTCTGCGGAGGCTTCCTTGCCGAAGGGAATGGTGAACCAGTATTGCGCTCCCGGCAGTTCCTGGAACTGAATGGCAAAAAGTGAGTCACCTCACGTCGCTGTTTCGATCTGCGCAATCTCAGCCGCCGAGAGCGGAGCAGCCGTCGCCAGGGAGATCACGTCGCAAGTAAACCATTCGAACATGAACGGGAACGGCGATTCAGGATGCTCATGCAGGAGGCACGCAAACGGTTTTAGGACAACGTCCAGTTCCTGTCCGCGGTCGGTCTCAACAACGAGAGCACTGGGGAGCCACTCTATGTGTGGCAACGAGTCGCCTACGGTGGCGCGGACGATCAGTGCGGAGGAATTGGGGTCAGGGTGTGGAAGGATCTCGAGTTCGGTCGCCAGCATGAACTGGCGAGGTGGGGTCGGAGGAATGGCCTTCCAGTCTGCGGGGCTGGTTGTACTTCCACATCCGGTGATTACTGGACCTGCGAGCCACAGGACGATGGCTGCCGCAGCTCTCATGGGCGACTGAAGCGCGAGCCCTGATATTTCCAAGGTGGTCATCCCGACGGCGCCTCCCGTATAGGGAGCCGACCAGAAAGCCGACGGGCAAGCGGCGAAATGTGCCATTTCGCTCGGTCCGTAGGTCGGCGGCATCGTGCCGGAACAGGAATTTCAATCGGCCCTCCCAACGTACGGCTGGGTGAATCAACCGTCCAGGGAGGCCGACAGCCCCCGGCGCACGAACGTCCCTCGTGGCGCTCGAGGATGCCCGCACCGAGCCGAGCGTGGCGCAGGATCAGCCCGGCTCGCGGTACCAGTTCGAGCGCCAGGAGTGTTTCGTGAGCGGCTCTGGTCTACGTGGTCACTCCCGCCGCATGCGCCGAAGCTCGATCACTCGGCTCCCAGACGCGACGGCCCCTGTTCGCGAGTCTTCGACGGTCAGGGATACGCGCACCGCTCCCTCGATGCCCGGGAGCACCAAGCCGAGCACCTGAGGCTCGACCGGCCCAGAGTAGGAGTGCTCGACTTCCCATTCGATGCTGGTCGTAATGTCGCGCTGGATGCCGAGGAGCCTCCCCAATGTCTGAACCACCGAGACGGCGAGCGGACGATCGGTTGCATCCCGCAAGCCGAACCGCACGCGGTAGCGAACGGTCGTATCCCGATGGGTCGTGTCGCTGGACGTGAGCCCGTAGATCTCCCAGTACAGCGCAAGCGGTGCGGCAGGCCGGTACACGCTGTCCGCGCGGCCGAAGAACCGAACGTCCTCGCGCCCGCGAGGGCTGGGCGGCGCGGTGGCGCTGTCGCCAAGGAGCAAGCCGGACAGCGTGAAGACACCCGACGGCTGGAGGTCAACCTCCGCCCGCGCCTGGCCGGCCACCCCGAGGTCCACGGTGGCCGCTTCGGCAGTTACGCGGAGCTTCCCCCACGGTGCAGGCAGGCGCCAGTCGAAGCGCGATCCGGCGGTCCAAGGCCGTCGGAGCTGTCGCTCCCCGACCAGACGTCCGGTCGTCCGGTCGTGCAAGAATACCCCGAGGCTGAGGGCGGGGCTCTCTGGCAGCTCCGACCGAGCCCAAACCTCGATGACCGCTCCCCGCGGACGGGGGAACGCCGTCACGAGCATGCTCGTCGTCGCGACCGTGAACGGCGGGACGTAGGAGGAGGGGCTGGCGCGGTACAGCAGCGAATCGAGGTGTTCGCTTTCGGTCTGGAACATGTGGCGGGCCGTTCGCTGCCCAAGGGCGCGCTCGAAGATGAACGGCGGGCGATCCGGAGCATAATACCAGAACTGCCACCGGCCGCCCGCATCGAACGAGTGTCCCGCCGCCACCGGTACGAAGCAGGCCCCCTCCTTGTCCGTCGTGCGTGGCCCCAGGTAGATGGGCCCCGTCGCGCAGGTGAGCGTCTGATGCAGCAACTCCTGTTGCTCCGGCGTCAGCTGCAAACGCCGGTCGGCGCGAACCACGTACACCTCGGGCGGCGGACCGTAGCGAATGACCAGGCGCCCCTGTGGTGTGTCTCGGCCGGCCGTTCCCGCGGCGGGATCGGTGTAGAGCACGTCCGCCAACACGATGCGGGCGTAGTGCGCCAGCCGGCGTTCATTGTGGCGCGTCAAGTACAGAGGATCCGAGAGGCCCCACACTGCCTCGCCATAGACCACCTCGCCGGTACCTGCCAGGCGTTCGCGCATGGCCGTGTCCGCCACGAGCGCCAGTCCTTCGTACCGCGCCATGGCGTCCGGCCCGAGCCGCTCGAGCAGCGTATCGAAGACCGCTTCCGCCGATTCCATGGCGTCCTGCTGTACATGGCCGGCCAGCAGCAGGAGGAGCATGCCCACGCTCATGCTGTCCGCCTGGCGGGCGCGTCGGGCGACCGCCAGGTAGCGTTCCCAGTCCCGCGCGACCGCCGCTTCGCGAAGCGCCAAACGCAACCCACCGGCATGGGCGGGATCGTGCGCCAGCGCCGAGTCCAGCAGTGCGCCAAGCAGGACGCGCTTGTCGGCCACGAGGTCCTGGTGTCCCGGCGCCCCGCGCAGGCGCGCCCGGAAGTCCTCCGCGTGCACGATGCTTTCACAGAAATACGCCTGCGCGACGCAATTCGGGGTGGAGACCGGCAAGTCCTGCACGAACACCAGGTGCTCGAACTCGCGCACCCAGTCGGCGAGCGGGAGCGCGCGGCGGTAGTAGACCTCGGCCAAGATCTCCGGTGTGTGCACCGCCGAATCCCGCGCGATCCGGTCGAACGCACGGCGTGCGAGCCGCCCCGCGTCCACCCGGATGCCCTGCTTCTCCATGAGCCCGGCATACTCCAGGAGGCAGAGCGGGTCGTCACGTCCCCGGAGAGCGCGCTCGAACCACCGCTGCGCTTCCAGCCGCGCCCTCCAGTCCTCGTGCCGACTGGTGACGGTGCGGGAGATCAGGGTCGCTAGGAGGCATTGCTCATCGGGAGTCGAGCGGTTGGAGATACGCTGCCGCAGCAGCCCCACGGCATAGGTGGTATCCCCCATCGCCAGCGCGAGCCGGACGTGATCCGGTTCCTGGGCCAGAGGCCCGGTCGGGCGGAACAGCGGATCAAGCCGCAGGACAGGGTTCCGTGCCGCTGGCTCGCTGAGGGGCTTCGTTGGTAGCGGTTTCTGGCGGGCTCGAGCGCTGGCGTCCGTGGTGACTGTGCACGAGAAAAGCAGCGCGACCCGGATCACTGCACGTACCCACTTCACGTGGACCTTCTTCCAGGCGGGGATGTGCGCGGCGACCGCCACGTATCAGTTTGGTGGGGGGGGGATAAAGTCAAGTGATGAAGTGCGAGTGAAACGATTATGAACCCTGCGCTGAACTCCGGAGGGTCGAGCCGGTGCGGCGCCGGGATCGCGGGGCCCACGGGGCGGCCGCCAGCCCGCACACCCCGAACCCAGGATCCGGAGACGGGGGCGCGGTCGGCTTACGCCGAGGGGGCGGAGCGGGCAGCCGTCCGGCGCCGCGGGGGCGCGCGCGCCCGGCGGGGGGGGCGCATGGCGGCGCCGGTGGGTCAGAATCCGGTCAATCGCGGGCGGGTGGGTGATGCACGCGACGACGCGCATCGCGTCGCCACACCGGGGACAGCGCAGCGGGTGGACCGCGAAGATCCGGCGTAGCAGTTCCGCCCAGCGCCGGCTACCGCGGGTCCGGTTGGCGTACCACCCGGAGGAGCGCTGGAGCACCTGCCCCGTGTTGGGAATATGGCGCACCACCCGCGCCAGGAACGCCAGCGCGTCCACGGTCTCCGCTCCCGCCGTGGGGCCGCTCGCCTTGTCCGACTGATAGGTGACCGTACCGGTGTCCGCCTGGTAGGCCAGCCGGCCGAGCGCCACCGGGTGCCGGGCGCAATAGCGGGCCAGCCGGGTACCCGGCGTCCGACTGCTACTCGTCCAGGTTTACCGCGATGCGCTTCATGGGTTAGCCTGTAGTGGGCCTGGACGTCACCCCCTAGGCTGGTATCCGGGGGTTTTGGCAGTTCATGTTCTACAGCAGCGTCTCGCGCAGGCTAACGCACGACCGACAATCAAGCGGTCGCGCCA
>DASWHL010000083.1:0-31007 GCA_036398175.1 Gemmatimonadales bacterium | reverse complement strand
GTTTCTCCTTGGGCTGACTGGCAGTTCTAACTTCCCTACGGAAACCAAGTTACGAATCTGCCAGACTTCCTGTCAAGCGCGGCCCCGGCACGCGGATATCCCCCCGCCGGATCGTGTAGCCCTGGGCGTCCAGCCACTCCAGCAACGGGATGGAGTACTTCCGCGTAAGTCCAAGCCTGGCACGCAGTTGCGCAGGCCCCAATTCACCGGACTCGGCCAGCTCCTGCCGGGCGTGGCGCAGCACATCCTGAATGATGTCCGCGTCGAGGAAACGGTTGCGCCCGATCCGGACGACCGCGGCCTTCCCCACCAGGAAGTTCAGGACGGCCCCGATCGGCACGTCGCCCGGCACCGCCCCGAGTTCCTCGGTCGTCAACCCCTCAGACCCCGCAGCCCGCAGCGCGTTCCGTACCGATTCGATCACGCCCGCGTCTGCGGCGGTCGGAGCGGCGGCATGGGTCGAAAGCCGTGCCCGGTTCCCCTCGACCGCCGCGGTTCCGTCCCGGGTCAGGAGGTCGAGGCCTGCTTCGACGATGTCGGCGTCTGGGTGGATCTGGCGGAGCTGTTCCATGGGCATTCCGGGCTCCAGCCGATGTGCCGCGTGGTAGTCGGCCAGGGCCCGGCGAACCGCGGCGATCGCCTCGTCCAGGATCTGCCGGGCCAGCAGGCGCCCGCCCACCGTGACCGTGGCCGAGGACGCCGCCCGAACCGTGGACTCGACGTCGGCCGGCGGGATCCCCAACCGCACCGGCAGATGCTCCAGGGGCACGCCCCGCCCGCCCGCGCGGCGCACGGCGGCCACCACGCGTTCGACGGGCCCCGCGAGCAGCGGGCCGACGTCCGCCGGGCGGCGCGGGCGCGGCGCCGGCCACGGGTCGCCGACGACGGCGCCACCGATGGTGGTGGGTGGCGAGTACGCCCGGATGACCAGGCGGTCGCCCCACCGGACCACGACCGGCTCCTCGAACCGGAATCGGACCGTGCCCGCCCCACCCGGCGGCACGGCCTCGCCAGCCGGGGTCACCCGGGCCAGTACCTCCGCGGTCCCCACGTGGACGCGCACGCGCGAGCGCTGCCCGATGGCGGGCGCGGTGGGCAGCAGGGTGAGCGCCGCGTCCAGCGCCTCCGTTTCGCGCCAGGCGCTTCCCTGCACCACCGTGGCGCCGCGAGTGGCCGCCTCGCGTTCAACACCCGAGAGGGCCAGCGCCGTCCGGCGCCCGGGCTCCGCCGAGGACCGGGGTTCCCCGTGCGTCTGGACGCCCCGCACGCGGCCCCGGATCCGGCCCGGTAGCAGGGCCACCTCGTCGCCCACCCGGACGGTGCCGCTCCACACGGTGCCGGTAACCACGGTGCCAGCGCCCGCCACACTGAAGGCGCGGTCCACCGGCAGGCGGAAGAGGTCATCCGCCTGGCGCGCGCGCGCATGCCCGGCCGCCCGGGCGAGTGCCGCGCGCAGCTCGGGGAGGCCGGCTCCCGTGACGCTCGAGACGGGGACGACGTCGGTCCACCGGATCCGGGCGCCGCCCAGTCGCTCGCGCACGTCGCTCCGGACCAGGTCGAGCCACGCCGGCTCTACCAGGTCCGCCTTGGTCACCGCCACAACGCCCGCCGGGATGCCGAGGAAGTCGAGGATCGCCACGTGCTCGACCGTCTGCGGCATGACACTCTCGTCGGCCGCAACCACGAGGAGCGCCAGGTCTATGCCCGTGGCACCCGCGACCATGGTGCGGACGAAGTCCTCGTGGCCGGGCACGTCCACGATCCCCGCGTCCACGCCGTCGAGTGCGCACCGCGCGAAGCCCAGCTCGATCGTGATGCCGCGGCGCTTCTCCTCCTCGAGCCGGTCGGTGTCCACGCCGGTAAGCGCGCGTACCAGCGCCGTCTTGCCGTGGTCCACGTGCCCCGCCGTGCCGATCACGACGTGCCGGGTCACCCGATGGTCTCCCAGAACGCCAGCGCCGGCAACCGGGCGTCGTCGGCCACGTGACGCCGGATGAAGCGCGCGAGCAGCCGCCGGTGCGCGGCCACGTGCGGCGCGGGCAGCGCCACGCCGCCCTCGCACCCTTCGAGGAACGCTCGCAGGGCCACCTGATCGTCCGCGCCGAGCGCGCCGGCGCCGGTGCCCTGCCCGCAGGCTTCACAGAGCAGCCCACCTTCGGCGAGCGCGAACCACGCCCGGCTGCCGAGCGGCCGCTCGCAGCGCACGCACTGGTCCACCGTGGGGGCAAAGCCGAGCATGATCACGGTGTGCCAGACCCCGGCGAGGGCCACCAGGTCCACCCGGTCCGGCGGTGCCGCCGCCAGCGCCCGGAGCGTGTCGGCGAGCGTCGCGAACACCTCGGGCTGCGGTTCCTCGTGGGCGGTGCGCAGCACCAGCTCCGCCAGCGCCGCCGCGGCCGCGAACCGCCGGAGATCTCCCGCCAGCTCCACGTGCTGATCGGTCACGTCGAACCCGGCCAGCGTGTGCAGGTCGCGGGTAGAGCGGTAGTAGAACCGGGCCACGCCCTCGGACAGCACTTGCAGCCGCCCGATGAACCGCGACCGGGGCCGCATGGCCCCTTTCGCGATCACGCTCTGCACCCCGTGGTCCCGCGTCGCGAGCCGCAGGATGCGCGACGTGTCGCCGTACGGAAACGCCTGGAGGACGACGGCCGGAGTGGTGATCAGCATTGCAGCAAATGTAGAACAATTCTCCTGTTCTCTACCGCTCCGTCCCGAGTCTCACGCCCACCAGCACCACCCGCCCTTGCGCGGGGAAGCCGTAGGCCATCTGGTAATCGGTGTCGAACAGGTTCCTGACGTGCAGCTCGATGGCGGAGGCGCCGAGCGGAGCGCGTGCGCGGAACGGGCGCAGGGAGACGGCGAGATCCACCACGGTGTAGGCGGGGAGCTCCACGCGGGTCGCGGGGAACCCGCTGAAGTCCGCGTCCGCGCGGCTGCCGGTCCAGCGGAGGGCGCCGTGCGCGCCCACCACGCCCCCATCCCAGCGGGCGCGGAAGGCGGCGGCGCGCGTCGGGCGCCGGAGCAGCCGGTCGCCGGCGCGGAAGGCCGCATCGTCGTCGGGCAGCACGCCGGCATCGGTCACCCTGGTGCGCAGGTACGTGTACTGGCCGCCCACCCGGACCCGCGGCACGGGGACCAGCGTCGCCTCCACCTCGATCCCATCCGCGTTCGCGGCGGCCAGGTTGACGTAGTTGGCGCCATCCGGCGTCACCGGCGTGAACGCATATTGAATCAGGTCCCGAAACCGCTGCCCGAACCAGCCGGCCGACACACGCGCCCGGGATCCCAGGAGCGAGTGCTCGAGCCCCACTTCCCAGCTCACGCTGCGCTCGGGCGTCAGGTCCGGGTTCCCGACGACGAAGCTCCCGCCGAACTGCTCGAAGAAGGTGGGCTCCTTGAACCCGGTGCCGGCGGACGCGAAGGCGCGGAGCCCAACCGGCGTCATGGCGCTGGCGCCCGCCCGCCACGTCAGGAACGACCCGAACCGCTCGTTGCGATCCCATCGCGCGCCCGCCGTGAGCGTGGCCGGCCCGCGCACGAACGCCGCCTCGGCGTACGCGGCCCAGTTGTGGCGCCGGGCGTCGGTGGTGGATCCGTACGGGCCGAACTCGGTCCGGCCCTCGTCGGTGCTGCGGTCCCGCTGGTGCTCGTATCCGCCGCCGCCCGTGAGCGTGAGGTCGGGGGCCACGCGCCAGTCCGCCCACAGGTCCACGAGCCGCCGGTCGAGGTCGCGCTGACTGCGATACGCGTAGGCGCCGAGCGTATCGCCCGGCCCGTCCGGCGCGTCGTCAATGCCGCCGCCGATCGCGTTGCTCCGGAGCGCCAGGTGCGCGCGGGCGCGGGGATGCAGCTGCTGGCCGAGGGTCAGGCCGAGCGTCGTGGTGCGGGTGAGCTGGTGCTGGTTGGTGTCCACCACGTTGCCGGCCCCGTCCGTCGGGTACCGGTAGGTGGCGTTCACGGTGCGGATCGTGAAGTCGGCGGACGTGCCGGCGGCGGGCGCGACGCGGAGCCGGCCCGCGATGCTCGCGTTCTCGTACCCGCTGTTCACCGGGAACAGGCCGTCGGACCGGCGCCAGGCGCCGCTCACCGCATAGGATGCCTCCTGCTGCCCCCCGGCGACTTCCGCGTCCGCCTCGACCGTCCCGTACGTCCCGCCACGCACGTGGGCCGCGTACCGCGACCCACCCGTCCGCGTCACGAGGTGGACGACGCCGGCCACCGCGTCCGAGCCGTACAGCACGCTCGTGGGCCCGCGCACGATCTCGATCCGATCCACGTTCTCCGTCGTCAGGTGCGCGAAATCGTAGGCGCCGCCGGGCTCGTTCAGTGGGATCCCATCCACCAGCACCTTCACGTAATCGCTCTCGCCGCCACGGAGGAACACCGAGGTCGCGGACCCCGGGCCGCCGGTTCTGGCCACGGAGAGCCCCGCGATGCCCTCGAGGGCCGCGCTCACCGTCTCATAGCCGGCCGCCCGGAGATCCGTCGCGGTGAGGACCGTCACCCGGGTCCCCAGGCGGTCCTCGGGGAGCGGTGTCCGGGTGGCGGTCACGACGATCGGTGCCAGCGCGGTGGTGTCCCGCTGCTCCTGGGCGGCGGCCGCGGAGGCCAGTCCACACCAGACGACTCCGGCGACTGCGCGTCTTGCTGTTCCTGTCATTCTGTTTGCTCTCCGTTCTGTGCGTCGGCTCGCCGCCGCTCACCCGTGAGCAGCGGGACGATCTGGGGAACTCGGTTCCATTGGGTAATTGCGACCGGCCACGCGAACACGCGCTCGATCACGTCGCGTCGCAGCACGTCCGCCGGCGGTCCCGTGGCCACCACGCGCCCGCCATCGAGGACAGCCAGCGCGTCCACGAACCGCGCCACGAGATTGACGTGATGCGTGACCAGCACGCCCGTCAGCCCCTGCCCGCGCACCAGCCCCGTCACCAGCTCGAACGTCTCCATCTCGTGCCGGAGATCGAGGTTGGCGGTGGCCTCGTCGAGCACGAGCACTTCGGGCTCCTGCGCGAGCGCGCGCGCGATGCGCACCCGCTGCCACTCGCCGCCGGACAGGGCCTGGATCCAGCGGTCGGCCAGGTGCGCCGCATCGGCGCGCTCGAGCGCCCGGTCCACCGCCCGATCGTCCTCCGCGGAGAACGGCCGGAACGGGCCGACGTGCGGATAGCGGCCCAGCCGCACGGCGTCCCGTACGCGGAGCGGAAACACCGGCTCCTCGCGCTGCGCCACCACGGCCACGCGGCGCGCGAGGTCCCGCCGCCGCCATTCGGCCGCCGGACGGCCCAGGGCCCGCACCGTTCCGGCACTGGGGCGGCGCGTCCCGACCAGCAGCTGAAGCAACGTGGTCTTGCCGCAGCCGTTCGGCCCGACGACGCCCACGAGGGCGCCGGCCGGGACCGCGACGTCGGCGCCCGAGACGGCGTCGTCCCGCGCGCCCGGATAGCGATACGAGGCGGCGCGCGCCTCGAAGATCAGGTCGCCCATGACCGCACCAGGACCGCAAACACGGGCACGCCCACGATGGCCGTCACGACCCCCACCGGGAGGCTCAGGGGCGCGAACGCCGTGCGCGCCACCGCGTCCGCGGCCGCGAGCAGGGCGCCGCCCAGCAGGAACGCCGAGGGCAGCAGGCTCCCGTGGCGCGCGCCCCAGAGCACGCGCACGGCGTGCGGGACCACGAGCCCCACGAACCCGATGATGCCGGAGACGGCCACGGCCGCCGCGGTGAGCAGCGAGCTGGCGAGATAGAGCCGGCGCTTGAGCGGCTCGACGTCGGCGCCCAGGAACCGCGCGGGCTCCTCGCCCAGCGAGAGCAGATCGAGCATCCGGCTCTCGCGGGCCAGCATGGCGAGCGGCAGGACGGCGTAGGCGGCGAAGATGCCGACCGCGGACCAGGACGCGGCGTCGAACCCGCCGAGCAGCCAGAGCAACGCGCTGCGCAACCCCTCGGCGGGAGAGAGCGCCAAGATGGCGCCCACGAGCGCCGCCGCGAAGCTCCCGACCACGACGCCGGCGAGGAGGAGGACGCGCGTGTCGAGCACGGCGTCCGCCACCACGGCCAGCCGATAGACCAGGACGATGGCCGCGAGCGCGCCGGCCGCGGCCGCGAGCGGCACGCTCCAGGCGCCCGCCACCCCGAGCGCGATGGCGGCCACGGCCCCGAGGCCCGCCCCGCCCGAGAGGCCGAGCAGGTACGGGTCCGCGAGCGGGTTGCGCACGAGGGCCTGGAGGACGGCGCCCGTCACGGCCAGGCTCCCGCCGACGAGAAACGCCAGCAGGACGCGGGGCACGCGCAGCTCGCGCACGATGGCGAGCGTGGTGGGATCGCCCGCACCGCCCAGCGCCCGCAGCGCGGCGCCAAGGCCCAGGTCGGCGGGCCCCACCACGACGCCGGCCAGCAGCGCCAGGGCGGCGAGCACGAGGAGCACGGGCCAGCGACTCATCGCGCCGCCACATCGAGCGCGGCCCGGAGCGACCGGACGGCGTCGAGCGCGCGGAACGTGGGGCGGGCGAACTCGGTTCCCCGCACGGCGCCGAAGCGCCGCTCGCGGATGGCCCGCACAACCTGCCACTCGGGCCGCGCGGCCCAGGACGGCTGGCCCTCGCCGAGCAGGAGCACGAGGTCGGGGTCGCGCGCGGCAATCGTCTCGATCGTCACCTGGGCCGACGGCTGCGGCAGGTCCGCGAACACGTTCTCCGCGCCGGCCAGGGTCGCCAGCTCGTGCTGGAAGCTCCCGCCGCCGATCACGATGGGCGGCGCGTCCCACGCGAGGAGCAGGACCCGCCGCGGCGCGGCGCGCGGCGGGACCGCGTGCGCCGAATCGAGCGCGGCGGTGAAGCGCGCGGCCAGGGCGTGCGCCTGGTCCCCGACGCCCGTGGCGTCCCCCAGCATCCGGGCCGCGTCCGCCACGTGCGCCAGGCGGTCCATGGGAAGCGTGAGCGTCCGGATGCCAAGGCCGGCCAGGCGCTCCGCCGCGGCCGCGTTGGCGGCGGAGGCATACACCACCACGAGATCCGGATTCCGGGCGAGGATGGCCTCGACGTTCGGGGACAGCCCGTCGCCGACGCTGGGCACGTCCAGCGCGGCCGGGGGCGTGTCGCACCACGACGTGCGCCCGACCATGCGGTCGCCCGCCCCGATGGCAAAGAGGATCTCCGTGAAGGCCGGCGCGAGCGAGACGACGCGCCGCGCCGCGCCGCCCACCTCGGGCGTGCGACCAGGCCCGCACGCGACCGCCGCGACCGCCGCGACCGCCGCGAAGCGAAACGCCTGTCTAGGTCCGGGAGCGACGACGCGCACGCGCACCGGGGTCCGGGCGGTCTGGCGCGTCGTATGCGACGAGTCGGTCCACCGGCCCTCCCTCGAGGGTTCGGGGTGGTTGCGGGGGGGCTCGTCTCCTGGCTACGGGCCGCGCGCGCTCGCCTTCCCGGGACATCCCAGTGGCAGTGAGCCGCGTGTTGCACCCGTTACAGTGGCGGGGCCGCGCCGGACTTGCACCGGCTTCCGTGATCCCATCCGCGGGGAACAGCGCTTGTTGTCGGCGAAGAGTCTACGTGGCGGCGCGCCGCTGCGCAAGCAGATCCGACAGCCGCCGCTTGAGCTCCGCGCGCCGGGCCTGATACGCCTCCGTGTCCGCGGCGCCCCGCGGGCCCCGCTCGTACTCGGCATCGAGCGCCGCGATGGCGCGCGCCAAGGCTTCCGGCGTCTCGGGCGGCCGGGCGCGGGCGGCCTCGGGCGACCGCCTGGCCAGGAGCGGCACCGCGAGGATCAGGAGCAACGCGGCCACGCCGGCAATGACAGCCGTCGCGATTGCGGGCGTGAGGCGCCGTCGGGTGAAGCGGAAGACCATGGCGCCGCCCGCGGCCTCCGCCGTGCCGGAGAATACGGCAAAGTGCGTGTCGTCGAAGGTCTCGGTGCCCCGCCGGGCCAGCGGGCCCGCGGTCACCACGGCGCCGGTATCGGACAGCAGCACCAGCAATCGCTCCGCGGGCTGATCCACCGGCAGCCGCAGCTCGCGCTCGCCGGCCACGTCGTAGGTGAACACCAGTTGCTTCACGCCGGGCGGGATGGGCGCCGTGACCACCACGCTGTCGCCCACGAGCCGGACGGCCTCGGAGCTGACGTCGCCCTGCCCTACCTCGAAGTTGGCGGCGTCGGCCGGGATCCGCCCGATCCACGTGGGGCGGGGCGGCTCGCCGGCAATCCGCGTGTGAGTTCCGTCGTTGGCCAGTGCGACCAACTCGAGGACCGACCGGCGCCCGCCGCCGCCGGCGTCGCGGATCACGATGTGCCGCTGCGCCACGCCGATGACGGGCCCGGTGCTGGACGTGTCATAGACGACGAGGGGATCCAGGGGCGACGCGCCCGCGTCCCGCGCGGTCCGGACCTGGGAGAAATAGGTGAGTCCGCGGTACGTCGTGCTCACCATGTACAGGGCCATCGTGTCGGGCGCGGCCACCGCGAGACGAAACGAGCCGGCACGGCCCGTCCGCACCGAGTCCCGCGGCCCGCCGCTGTCCATCGTGACCTGATGGAGCACCACCCACGCGTCCGCCAGCGGCGTCGAATCCGCGCGCAGCACGCGGCCTTCCAGCCGCAGGCCCTGCGCGGCCGCGGTCCCTACGGTCCCCGCGATCAGCAGAGCGGCGAGCGCCGCCCGGTCAAGGATTGAACTTGCCGAAGTCTTCCGGATCGAGGTTCTCGAGGTAGGCCTTGAGCTGATCCGCGTCGAGCGGCTGGGGAGCATCGGAGGACTCAATCGTTTCGATGGACGAGCGCTCCAGCAACTCGTCGTTCGTGAAGATCGGAGCATTCAGCCGCAGGGCCACGGCGATGCTGTCCGAGGGACGCGCATCAATCTGGATCACGTGGTCGTCGCGGTGGAGGAACAGCTCGGCAAAGTACGTGTTGTCCTTCACCTGCGTGATCATGACCCGGCGCAGGTCGGCGCCCAGCCCCACGATGACCTGACGGATGAGATCGTGGGTGAGCGGTCGCGCGAACTTCACGCCCGCGAGGTGCATGGCGATGGCGCTCGCCTCCGCGGGCCCGATCCAGATGGGCAGCACCCGCTCGCCGTCCTTCTCCTGCAGGATGACGACGGGGGAGTTGGTGGCCCGATCCAGTCCGAGGTGCGCGACGCGGACTTCGATCATCCGTGTGCCGATGGCCGATGGCCGTGAGCCGATAGTGGAAAGGCCGGCGCGGGCGCCATGGGTCAGTATCGGTAGTGGGACGGCTTGTAGGGGCCACCCACGGGCACGCCGATGTACCTGGCCTGCTCGGGTGTGAGCGCGGTGAGGCGGACGCCCAGGTGGGCCAGATGCAGCCGGGCGACCTCCTCGTCGAGGTGCTGGGGCAGCATGGTCACCTTGCGCTTCTGGCCGGGCCCGCGCCGGTGCAGCTCGAGCTGGGCCAGCACCTGGTTGGTGAAGGACGCCGACATGACGAAGCTCGGATGGCCCGTGGCGCAGCCGAGATTCAGCAGACGGCCTTCGGCCAGGACCAGCACGCCGTGCCCGTCGGGGAAGGTCCACTGATCGAACTGCGGCTTGACGTTCTCGTGCCGGATTCCCGACAGCCGCTTGAGGCCCGCGAGGTCAATCTCGTTGTCGAAGTGGCCGATGTTGCCGATGATGGCCTTGTCCTTCATCCGGCGCATGTGCTCCACGGTGATGACGTTGAAGTTGCCCGTGGCCGTGATGAAGAAGTCGGCGGTGGCCACGACGCCGTCGAGGGTGTTGACCTCGTAGCCCTCCATGGCCGCCTGGAGCGCGCAGATGGGATCAATCTCGGTGACGATCACGCGGCAGCCCTGGCCGCGCAGCGACGCGGCGCTGCCCTTGCCCACCTCGCCGAACCCGCACACCACGGCCACCTTGCCGCCGATCATGAAGTCGGTGGCCCGGTTGAGGCCGTCAATCAGCGAGTGGCGGCAGCCGTAGATGTTGTCGAACTTGCTCTTGGTGACGGAGTCGTTGACGTTGATGGCCGCGAACCGGAGCGTGCCCGCCTTCTCCATCTCGTAGAGGCGGTGGACACCCGTCGTGGTCTCCTCGCTCACGCCCACGATCCCGGCCGCGACGCGCGTCCAGCGATCCGGCCGCGCGCGCTGCTCGCGGCGCAGCAGGTCGAGAATCACGCCCCATTCCTCGGGCTCGGTTGCCGGATCGAACGCCGGTACCTTTCCGGCTTCCTCGAAGTCGGCGCCCCGGTGGACGAGCAGCGTAGCGTCGCCGCCGTCGTCCACCAGCAGCGTGGGCCCGCCGCCGTCCGGCCAGCGGAGCGCGCGCGACGTGTAGTCCCAGTACTCCTCGAGCGTCTCGCCCTTGTACGCGAACACGGGGACGCCCTTCGGCTGCTCGGGCGCGCCGTGGGGGCCCACGACCACCGCCGCGGCGGCGTGATCCTGCGTGGAGAAGATGTTGCAGCTCACCCAGCGGACGTCGGCGCCCAGCTCGACCAGCGTCTCGATGAGCACGGCCGTCTGCACGGTCATGTGCAGGCTGCCCATGACCCGGGCGCCGGCGAGCGGTTTCTCGGCCCCGTGCCGGCGGCGCAATTCCATGAGGCCCGGCATCTCGTGCTCCGCCAGCCGAATCTCCTTGCGGCCCCACTCGGCAAGGCCGAGGTCCTTCACCGCGTAGTCCATGGCCGGCTTCGGGGCGGCCTTCTTCCTGGTGGGCTTCACTGCCGTCATGTGTCCGTCCTCGTCCCGGATCCGCGGATTCCCGTAACCGTCGTGCGCGCTCAGGCCGCGCGCTGCGCGGCGTCCCGCAGGGCCGCCGCCATGGTCGTGTCTTCCCAACTGAAGTACTTCACCGACTGCCCCGCCACGGTTCCCGTGCCCGCCTGCCGGCCGAAGTGCCCGTAGGCCGCCGTGGGTCGGTAGATCGGGCTGCGGAGCCCGAGGCGCTGGATGATGCCGCCGGGCGTGAGATCGAAGATGTCGCGGACCGTGCGCTCGAGCGCGGGCTCCGGCACCTGTCCCGTACCGAACGTGTCCACCATGATGGACACCGGATCCCGCACGCCAATGGCGTACGCCACCTGCACCTCGCAGCGACGCGCGAGCTTGGCGGCCACGATGTTCTTGGCCACCCATCGGACCGCGTAGGCCGCGGACCGGTCCACCTTGGACGGGTCCTTGCCGCTGAACGCGCCGCCGCCGTGCCGGGCCATGCCGCCGTAGGTGTCCACGATGATCTTGCGGCCGGTGAGACCCGCGTCTCCCTGCGGGCCGCCGACCACGAACCGCCCCGTGGGGTTGATGTAGAGACGCATGCCCTCGTACTCGACCCCCGCCGCGCCCACGACGGGCATGATGACGATCTCGCGCACCGCTTCCTCGAGCGTGGCGGCCGAGATCTGGGGCGCGTGCTGGGTCGAGAGGACGACCGCCCGGATCGCCACCGGCCGGTCGCCGTCGTACTCGACGCTGACCTGGCTCTTGCCGTCGGGCCGAAGCCAGGGCAACTCGCCCGCGTGGCGTACCTCGGCCAGTCGCCGCGTGAGGCCGTGCGCGAGCATGATGGGCATCGGCATCAGCTCGGGGGTTTCGTCCGTGGCGTACCCGAACATCATGCCCTGATCGCCCGCGCCGCCCGTATCCACGCCAAGCGCGATGTCGGGCGACTGGCGGTCAATGGACGACAGCACGGCGCAGGTCTTGTAGTCGAAGCCCGCTTCCCCGGTGTCGTACCCGATGGATTGGACGGTGTCCCGCACCACGTCCGGGACGTGTACGTAGGCCTTGGTCGTGATCTCGCCGGCCACCACCACCATGCCGGTGGTCACCAGCGTTTCACAGGCGACCCGGGCCAGGTTGTCCTCCGCCAGGATGGCGTCGAGGACGGCGTCCGAGATCTGGTCCGCGATCTTGTCGGGGTGGCCTTCCGTGACCGACTCCGACGACATGATGTGGCGGTGCGACGACATGCAACCCCTTTCCCATCAAACGAATACGCGCCGGCTCAACCCTCGCTCCGGCGCCTGTGGAAGCTAGCCGGGTCCCGATGCACCGGCAACCAGCCGGCGTCAATGAGGTCGAGGTCCACCAGCTCGGCCAGCCGCTGCTCCAGCGCGGTCAGCACCGCGGTGGCATTGGGCGCCTCGAGCGCCTCGCCGGCGGCCCGCGCCGCCTCGCGCGAGTCCACCCGCCGCACCAGCCAGCGGACCAACGGCAGCGCGGTGGGCGCCGCACTGAACTCGCGATAGCCGAGCCCGAGGAGCAGGAAGACGCCGAGCGGCTCCGAGGCCATCTCCCCACAGACCGCAAGCGGGGTGCCAGCCGCCGCCGCGACCGACTGGAGGTGGCGCAACTGGCGGAGCACCGCGGGATGGAACGGGCTGAACCGCCCGGCGAGGCGCGCGTTGCCCCGGTCCACCGCCAGCGTGTACTGCGTGAGGTCGTTGGTACCCACACTGAGAAACGCCGCCCGCTCGGCGAACAGATCGGCGAGCATGGTGGCGGCCGGCGTCTCGACCACCACGCCAATCGGCAGGTCCGGCGCCGCGGGGAGCCCGTCCCGCGCCAGTTCCTCGCGGGCGCGCTCGACCAGCGCTTCCGACTGCGTCAGCTCGTCCAGCGACACGACCAGCGGGAGCATCAGCCGCACGTCGCCGTCCACGCGGGCGCGGAGCAGCGCCCGCAGCTGCGTGACGAACACCTCCGGCCGATCGAGGCAGACGCGGATGGCCCGCCAGCCGAGGAACGGATTCGGCTCGGAGTCAATCCGGAACGCCGCGGGGAACTTGTCGCCGCCCACGTCATAGCTGCGCACGAAGATCGGGTGGCCGGGGAATCGCCGGGCCACGCGCCGGAAGTAGTCCACCTGCTCGTTCTCGTCCGGGAGCGCCGACCGCCCGACGATCATGAACTCGGTGCGCAGCAGCCCCACGCCCTCGGCCCCGTGCCGGGCCAGCGGCTCCAGCTCTTCGGGCAGGTCCAGGTTGCCGCGGAGGATCACGGCCTGTGCGTCGGGCGTCGTGGCCGGCTCGCGACCCACGCGGTCCAGCTCGTCCATCAGTGCGACGCGCCGGTCTTCCGAAACCTGGGCCTGATCCAGCTCTGCCGGGGAGGGCGCCACCACCACCGTGCCCCGCGTGCCGTCCATGACCAGCTCGCTGCCCGCCGGGATCCGCTCGAGCGCGTGCGTCATCCCCATCACGCAAGGGATGCCCAGGCTGCGGGCGAGAATGGCGGCATGGGCGGTGCGCGTGCCCTCCTCGCTCACGAAGCCGACCACGTGATCGCGCTCGAACTGGATCGTGAGGCCGGGCGTCAACTCGCGCGTGACGACGATGGCGGGCCGGCCGTGGGCGTGCAACTGCTCGTCGTCGGGGCGTCCGAGCAGGTGATTGAGAACCCGTTGCTGGACCCCGGTGAGGTCGGCCACCTTGTCCCGCAGGGACCCGTTGGACGAGCCACTCCAGAGCGCGCGCACTTCCAGCGCCTTGAACTCGAAGGCCCGTTCGGCCGTAAGCTGGTTGTCGAGGATGAGCCGCTCGACCTGACCCAGGAAGTCGCGATCTTCGAGCATCATGATCTGCGCGTCGAAGATGCGCGCCTCCTCCGGGCCGATCCGCTCGCTGGCCCGGGTCCGGAGCCGGTCCAGGACCTGGAGCACCGCACCGACCGCTTCGTCGAGGCGGGCGACCTCGGCCTCCACGGCGTCGGGCGGCACGATCCGGTGCGGGACGTCCGGGAGCTGGACCCGCAGCACGACCGCGGGCCCGACCGCGACCCCCGGCGACACGCCGATCCCGTAGAGGACGCGACTGTACGTCATGACGCGTACGCCTCGTCGAAGCCGCGCGCCACGAGGTCCACGAGCGCGGCGAGGGCCGCCTCGGCGTCCTCGCCCGACGTCCGGATGCGAATCGCGCTGCCGCACTCCGCGGCCAGGGTCATCACGCCCATGATGCTCTTCCCGTTGACCGTCATGCCATCCTTCTCCACCTCCACGTCGGCGCGAAACCGCGCCGCGAGCTTCACGAACTCGGCCGCCGGGCGCGCGTGCAGCCCGAGCGGGTTCACGATGGACACGACCTGTTCGCGCATCGTCACCATGCGGCCCCGAGCGCGATCACGACGGCCGCCACGAGCCCGAGGCGCACGGCGCCGAGCGTGGGCGCGAGCCAGCGCAACACACCCACGGCCGCGGCTGCTCCCGCGACGGCGCCCGCCCACGCCGCGAGGTCGAACCCGCCTACCAGGTGCGCGGCCACGAGCGGAATGGCAAACCCGATCGCGAGCGTGGCTGTGGGACCCACCACGCGCAGCGCGAACCGGAGCACCGGGTTGGCCAGGGCGCGGCCCACCCGCGTGCCGTGGCGCCATCCGGCCAGCAACCCCCACACGCGCAGCAGGAGGTGGGGCCCGTTGTACAGGCCGAGCATGGCGACCGCGCCGAGGCCGGCCCGCCCGTCGGTGGAGAGCGCGAGGCCCACCGCCGACGCGGCGGGGAGCGTCCCCGCCCAGACCAGCCGATCGCCGAGCGCGCCCAGCGGACTCACCAGCGCGGTGCGCAGGCGCTCGACCTGCGGGCCCGGCACCTCGTCGTGTTCGGCCCGCGCGAGCGCGCCCGCCGCGAGCCCCACCAGGTAGGGGTGCGCGTTGAAGTACCGGGTGGCGCGCCCCATGGCGGCGCGATACCGGTCGCCGGCGGCGCCGCCGGGCAGGGCCCGCAGCAACGGCTCGGTGGCGTAGCCTACGCCCACGCCGATCATTCGCTCGTGGTTGAAACAGGCCTGGACCGTGAGCAGCCGCAGGCCCGCCCGCACGAACGCGGTCACCGAAGGACCAGCCACGCGATCCCTCCCGACAGGCCGACGGCGAGCCACGCAAACCCGGTGCGCCCCGGCGCCAGGCGCCTGGCGTTCATGGCGGCGGTGGCGAGCGCGATGCCCACGAGCACGGCCAGCAGCAGCAGCGCCGCCCGTCCTTCGACGGGCGGCCAGCGTCGCGCCGCCAGGGCAAGCCCGATGCCGCCCAGCGTGAGCGCCAGCGCCCGCACCGCGTCCCGCGCAATGCCGGCCAGCTGCACGCGCTGGATCGTGTGCAGGTCACCCGCATCGAGCCCCGCGGCGGCTTCCCGTACGCGCCGCGTGTTCCGGCGCCGGAGCACGACCACGGTCCACTCGCCGATGTGCGCCACGGCGAGACCCACGACGACCCCAAGCCCCAGGGCCTCCGCGCCTCCGCCCGCCGCCACGACGGACGCCGCCGTAGCCGCGGGGCCGTAGTCCGGGTAGCGCGCCCCGCCCACCGGCAGCACTTCGAGCGCGAACAGCTCGAGCACCATGCCCAGCAGCACGCCGGCCCCGGGGTCGCCGAGGATGGCGCCCGCCACGGTGGCCGCGACCAGCGGCCGGGCAACCATGGCTTGGAGGAAGCTCACGAGATCCACGCCCGTGATGACGCCCCAGGACACAAGCACGGCCAGCACGCCCACGCTCACCGGAGCACCTCGGCCAGGGGGACGGGCGCCGTCGTGGGGACCGCCTGCGCGGTGATGGCCACGCCGCGCCCCGCCAGGCCCTCGAGGAGCGTGGCCTCGGCGTCCGACAGGAACACGTAGGGCAGCCGCTCGCGCCGGCCCGCCGCCGCGTGGATGCCGCCCAGAGTGACGCGGGTCACCGCCGCCACCGCGCTCAGCCGCTCGAGCGTCGCGACGTCGCCCACGAGCACCATGGTCCGGTCGCCCTCGGCGTCCCAGCCGACAAACCCAGCTGCCGCGCCGGCCACCGACGTGAACTCGATCTCCATGCCGTCCGGCACGCCCATCCGGTACAGCTCCTGCTCCCAGTCGCTCTCGCTGATGGCGTCGTCCACGAGCACGATGCGCCGGAGCCGCATGGCGCGGCCCCAACCCACGACGACCTGACCGTGCACCAGGCGATCGTCCACCCGCACCATCACGCTCACCGCGTCAGGACGCGCACGGTCCGCTGCGCGGTGGACGAGGCCCGCTCGGCCGCCTCACGCGGGCTCGTGTCGCGGTGGTACAGGAAATCCACCAGCATGGCCAGGTTCACCCCCGCCACCACCGCCACGTTCTCGTGGGTCTGGAGATAGTGGGCCGAGGCCTGGAGACAGCTCCCGCTCGGGAGATCCACGAACACCACGGCCGGGGCGTTCCCCACCGCGTCCGCGACGCGCCCTTCGAGCGCCTCCCGCGAGCAGCCCTCGTTGCTCACCGCCACGAGGCCGTCACTCCGGCCCGTGATCCGCTCCACGGCGTCCACGAAGGCGCGCGCCAGATCGGCGTGCGACACCACCACGCCGCGCAGCGGCTCACTCATCGTCCTGGCTCAGGTACTCCCGCAGCTCGCGCTGCTGGGCCAGCTGCTTGAGCAGCCGTTCGTTGAACACGTGCGCCGGATCGTAGCCGGAATACCGGAGCAGGTGGCTCATGGCCACCACCTCGGAGATCACCGTGATGTTCTTGCCGGGGTTGAGCGGTACCGTGACCAGCGGCAGCTCGACCCCGAGGATCTCGGTGGAGCGCAGATCGAGACCGGTGCGGTCCACGTCGCGGGTGCTGTCCCAGTCCTCCAGCTCGACCACCACCTCGATGCGTTTCTGCTGGCGGACCGCCCGGATGCCGAAGAGGGCGCGCACGTCCACGAGCCCGACGCCCCGGATCTCCATGTAGTGGTGCGACAGCTGGTGCCCGCGGGCGATCAACACGTCCGTGCCGCGGCGCACCACGTGGACCACGTCGTCGGCCACGAGCCGGTGGCCGCGCTCGACCAGGTCCAGCACGCACTCGCTCTTCCCGATACCCGACCGGCCGATGAACAGCAGCCCCACCCCGTACACGTCGGCCAGCGACCCGTGCACGGTAGTTCGTGGCGCGAACGCCTCCAGGAGAAACGGCGTGATGCGCTGGTAGAAGTCCGCCGTCTTGAGCTTCGACCGGACCACCGGAATGCTGCGCTCCCGGGCGCCGTCGAGCAGGTCGCGCGGCACGCTCTGCGCCTTCGTGACGAAGAGGCAGGGCACGTCGTAGTCGAGGAACGTGGCAATGGCCGCGCGGCGCGCCTCGGCCCCCAGCGATCGGAGGTAGGCCACTTCCGTCTCACCCAGCACGTGGAGCCGTTTGCCGGCGAAACGCGCCGTGAAGCCGGCCAGGACGAGGCCCGGACTCGAGATCTCCGGGACCGTGATGGTGCGCTCCAGCCCGAGGTCCCCGGTGAGGACCTCGAGCTGCAGCGACTCCATCTTCTCGGCGAGGAGTTCGCGGACGGTGAGGGGCGCCATGCCGCTAGGCGGCGGGCTGTCGCCGCGGGGTTCGCGCCGCGTTCCTCTCGAGCTGCGAGCGGAGCTTCTCCGCCGCCCGGTCGAGGGCCGTGCGAAAATCCGTCTCGTCGCCGGACGCGACGAGGGTCTGGCCGCGCGGGAGCCACATCTTCAGCTCCACGATCCGGCGTTGGTGGTCATGGTCGAACACGATCTCCATCCGCTGGGGACGGTGCGCCATGCGGGCCAGCTTGTCCGCCACGTCTTCGGCACGCGTCCGTATCTCCTCCGGAATCTCACAGTGGCGAGCGGTGACCGTGGTCTTCACGGACTCACTCCTTTCCGCCGCGCCCAGCGGCGCGGATGAGGGTTGCCAGGTGATCGGCCGTCTGCCCGGCGGCGGCGTCCCAGGACAGCGACTCCGCAAACCGCCGGCCGCCCCGGCCAAGGCGGGCGACCAGCGCGGGATCCCGGGCGAGACGCTGCAAGGCGGCGGCCAGGGCCGCCGGATCGTCCACCGGGACGAGCAGCCCCGTCTCCTCGTGGCGCACGGATTCCCGCAGCCCGGGACTGTCGGAGGCCACCGCGGGGGTGCCGCAGGCGGCCGCCTCGACGTTGGTGATCCCCCAGCCCTCCTTCGGCGACGGGAACACGGTGGCCCAGGACCGGCGGAGCAGTACGCGCTTGTCCTCCTCCGCCACGAAACCGAGGAACCGGATGCCGGAGCCCAGGTCCAGCTCCGCCACGAGGCGCTCGAGACGGGGGCGGTCGTCGCCCTGACCCGCGATCTCCAGGACCAGCTCGGTCCCCTGCCGCCGCGCCAGCGCCACGGCCCGGATCGCCGTCTCCACTCCTTTATAACGCTTCAGCCGCCCAACGTACAGGAACGTGGGGACCGCGGTCCGGACCGCCGACGGATCGGGGGTCAGGTGCCCGGTATCCACCCCCGGATAGATGACGTGAATCCGGTCCGCGGGAACCCCGCGGGCGACCAGGTCCGCGCGCGTGCTGTCACTGATCGCGTGAAACGCCGCCCGGTGGTACACCCGGGGAATCGGGCGTTCCGCCAGCCACACGACCGTCGCGAGCGGCCAGGCGGCCTCCCGGAACGCGGTCGTGCCAAACAGGTGCGGGATGATGACGTACATGGGGAGGCGCGTCACGGCCGGGAGGAACAGCGGCAGTTTGTTGATGTCCTCGACGACGGCATCGTACGCGTCCTCGCGCAGGGCGCGCCGCACCGCGGCCCGCCCGCGCAGCGCGAACGTGTGGCGCCCGCCCACGCGGCGCACCTCAAGCCCCCGCACCGACGCGCGCGACGCCGCCCCGGGCCACCCGCTCGTGATCATGGTGATCCGGTGACCGGCCGCCGCCAGCCGGCCAAAGATCTCGAAGAAATGCACCTCCGCCCCTCCGGCCTGCGGGTTCTCGAGGTCCAGCCAGTTGACCGCGAGGAGCCTCACAACCGACCGAGCCGCCGGGCGAGCGGGTCCAGCACGCCGTTGATGAGGGGTGGCGCCTTGGCGCCGGCGAACCAGCGCGCCAGGCGCAGCGCCTCCGAGATCACGACCGGCGCGGGCACGTCCGTGGTCGTCAGCTCGAGGGCCGCGAGCCGGAGGATGTTGCGCTCGTTCACCCCCACGCGCTCGAGGCGCCACTCGGCGAGATCCCGCAGCACTTCGGCATCCAGCGCGTCCGCGCGGTCGGCGACGGCCTCGGCCAGCTGCTCGGCCCGCTCCCATTCGCGGTTCCGGCCCCGGTGCAGGGCGAACAGGCGCTCGGCCACCCCGTGCAGGAGGGGCCGGCCCGCCACCTCCCACGCGTAGAGGATCTGGATGGCGCGCGCGCGCACCCGCGTCTCACGACGCAGCATCGGCCGCCAGTCGCCGAAGCATGCGCAACGACTCCAGCGCGGCCTCGGCCGCCTCGGTGCCCTTGTTGCCGTGGGTGCCCCCCGCCCGCGCGAGCGCCTGCTCGAGCGTGTCGCACGTCAGGAGGGCGAAGCCGACGGGGATGCCGTACGAGAGCGAGACGATGCCGAGCTGCCGCGTCACCTCGGCGGCCAGCACGTCGAAATGCGGCGTCTCGCCACGCACAATGGCCCCGACGGCCACCGCGAGCGCGTAGCGGTCGGTCGCGATGCCGCGGTCCAGCACGAGGGGCAGCTCCCACGCGCCGGCCACCCACACCGTGTCCACGTGCCCGGTACCGAAGCCGCCGGCACTGAGTGCGTCCGCCGCGCCACCCGCCAGCCGCCGGGTGACGGCCTCGTTGTAGCGGCTCGCGACGATCAGGGCCCGCGGCGGGCGGGCGGCCTTCCGCGCGGTCACCAATCGGCCAGCAGATGACCGAGCTTGTCGCGCTTCACGGCCAGGTACCCGCGATTCTCGTCCGTGGCCGGCGGCACGATCGGCACCCGCGCCACCAGCTCGAGCCCGTAGCCGTCGAGCCCCACCACCTTGCGCGGGTTGTTCGTGAGCAGGCGGATGGTCGAGAGGCCCAGGTCGAGCAGGATCTGCGCGCCGATCCCGTAGTTGCGGAGGTCCGGTGCGAACCCCAGCTCCGCGTTCGCCTCCACCGTGTCGCTGCCGTGGTCCTGGAGCGCGTACGCCCGGAGCTTGTTCAGGAGCCCGATGCCCCGCCCCTCCTGGTCGAGGTACACCACCACGCCGCCCCCCTCGTCCGCAATCGTCCGCATGGCGCTGTGGAGCTGCCAGCCGCAGTCGCAGCGCTCCGAGTGGAAGACGTCCCCCGTGAGGCACCTGGAGTGGATCCGCACCAGCACCTTCTCGCGCCCCGAGACGTCTCCAAAGACCAGCGCCACGTGCTCGGCATCGTCAATGTCGTTCCGGTAGCCGATGACGCGGAACTCGCCGTAGGGCGTGGGCAGCCGGGCCTCCGCCACGCGATGGACCAGGCGTTCGTGCTGGAGCCGGTAGGAGACCAACTGCGCGACCGTGACCAGCGTGAGCCCGTGCTCGGCGGCGAACCGCTCGAGGGCCGGTCGGCGCATCATCGTGCCGTCCGGCGCCAGCACCTCGCAGATCACGCCCGCGGGGTACAGGCCGGCCAGCCGCGCCAGGTCCACGCTGGCCTCCGTATGCCCCACGCGCTGGAGGACGCCGCCCGGGCGGGCGCGGAGCGGGAAGACGTGTCCGGGACGCCGCAGGTCGCTCGGCACGGCCGCGGGATCTATGGCCACCTGCACCGTCCTGGCGCGGTCCGCGGCGGAAATGCCCGTGCTCACGCCGAAGCGCTTGTCCGCATCAATGGAGATGGTGAACGCGGTCGCCTGCTCCTCGGTGTTCCGCTCGGTCATCTGCGGGAGGCCGAGGGCCGCGGTGCGTTCGGGCGTCAGGGTGAGACAGATCAGGCCGCGCCCGTGCGTGGCCATGAAGTTGACCTTCTCGGCCGTGATCAGCCCGGCGGCGACGACGAGGTCGCCCTCGCACTCGCGATCTTCGTCGTCCGCGACGACGACGAGCTTGCCCTGCCGGATGTCCTCGATGGCCTGTTCGATCGTTCCGAACGGCATGACGCGTCTCCTCCCATCTATGACTTCTGGACCAGCTGGCGCACGTACTTGCCCAGCATGTCCGCTTCGACCTGGACCCGGTCGCCCACCCGGCGGTCGCCGAGGGTGGTGTGCTGCATGGTGAACGGGATGAGCCCGATCTGCACGGTATCGGGACCCAGCATCTCGCTGATGGTGAGGCTCACGCCGTCAATGGCAATGGAGCCGTGCGGGATGGACAGCGTGGCGACCTCCTCCGGCAGCCGGACGTCCATGAGCCACGCGTCTTCGTTCTCCCGGAGCCCGACGATCTGGCCGACGCCGTCCACGTGGCCCTGCACGAAGTGGCCGCCCAGGCGGTCGCCCACCGCCAGCGCCCGCTCGAGGTTCACGCGGTCGCCGGGTTGCAGCGACTCGAGCACGGTCCGGCTGCGTGTGGTCACGATCACGTCCACGCGGAACGCGCCGCCCGTCCGCTCCACCACCGTGAGACACGCCCCGTTCACGGCGATGCTGTCGCCGGTGCCCAGGTCGTCCCAGGGCGACCGGATGGTGAGCGCCAGGCGGTCCGCGCCGCGCTCGGCTCGCGCCACCGCTCCGATTGCCGTCACGATGCCGGTGAACATAGCTCTCGATCCGTTACCACTAAACTATCCAGACCGAGCGCTCGGCGCTCGACCGTCTCCCAGCGCGGCGCCGAGCCCAGCGGGATGGCGCGGCGCGGGCCGAAGGCCGGGGTGCCCTGTCCCAGCCACACCGGCGCGGTCACGTCGTAGATCCGGTCCACCAAGCCGGCCTCGAGGAGCGTGGTCGTGAGGCGTCCGCCGCCCTCGACCAGGAGCGACCGGATGCCCTCCCGGCGCAGCACCGTGAGGGCCGGTGCCACCTCCATCACCGGCACCAGCACCACGTGCTCCGGGAGCGCGGCCCGCCGCAGGGCGGCGACGTCCGGGTCCGTGACCACGATGGCGCGACCCGGAACGCCGACTGCGAGGCAGCGCAACGAGCCGCGCACCTCGCCCCGGCCCGCGAAGATCACGCGGGCCGGCGGGACCCGCGGCTCGACATCCCCCCGCACAGTGAGTTGCGGATCGTCACGGACGGCGGTCCGGCGCCCCACGCCCAGCGCGTCGTACCCCGCGCGCAGCCACTGCACCCAGTCGCGCGCGGCCGCCCCGGAGATCCATTGCGAGCGGCCGTCGGCGTCGGCAATGAAGCCGTCCAGCGAATGGGCGAGCTTCACCGCCACGAACGGACGGTCCCGCCGCACCGTGCTGCACAGGAATGGTGCGTTCAGCGCGGCGGCTTCCGGCGCGCAGAGTCCCAGCTCGACCTCGACGCCCGCGGCGCGGAGCCGCGCGATCCCCCCGCCGGCCTCGGGATCGGGATCCCGGACCGCCACCACCACGCGCCGCACGCCCGCCGCGATCAGCGCGTCCACGCATGGCGCGGTCTTGCCATGGTGCTTGCAGGGCTCGAGGGACACCACGAGCGTGGCGTCGCGGGCGTCGCCACAGGTCGCCAGCGCCGTCACTTCGGCGTGCGGGCCACCGAACTCCGCGTGCCAGCCCTCGCCGATCACCTCGCCGTCACGCAGCAGCACGGCGCCCACGATCGGGTTCGGGGCCACGCGTCCCCAGCCCCGCAGCGCGAGGTCCAGCGCCCGGCTCATGGCCGCGCGCTCGGCGTCACTCACCGCAGCACCCGCACGCCGTCGCCCGACCCCACGTCGCCGATGATCCACGTCTCCACGCCCGCGGCGCGCGCCGCCGCCTCGAGCGCTGGGACCGCGCCGCCCGGCGCCACGGCGATCATCCCGATGCCCATGTTGAACACCCGGTCCATCTCGTCCGGCGTGACGCCGCCCGCCTCCTCGAGCCAGCGGAAGACGGGCGGCACCGGCCAGGATCCGGATCGGACCGTGGCGCCGCACCTGTCGGGCAGGGAGCGCGACAGGTTGCCGGGGATGCCCCCGCCCGTGACGTGGGCCAGCGCGTGCACCTGATCGAGCACGGGATACAGGGCGGACCAGTAGGATCGGTGCACCGCGAGGAGCGCGTCGCCCACGGTGGTGCCGAGTGCCTCCACGTGGGCGCCCACGTCGAGCGCGAGGTCGCCGAAGACGATGCGGCGCGCGAGCGTGTAGCCGTTGGTGTGGAGGCCGCTCGACGCGTACCCCACCAGCACGTCGCCCGGCGCCACGCGGTCGCCGTGCAGCGCGGCGGACTCGGACACGGCCCCCACGATGGTGCCGGCCAGATCGTACTGCCCGGGGTGGTAGAGGTCCGGCAGCTGCGCGGTCTCACCACCCACCAGCGTCATGCGGTGCTGGCGGCACCCGCGCGCCACCCCCTCCACCAGGCCGGCCACCGTCGTCACGTCCATCTCCGCCACCGCCACGTAGTCGAGGAACGCGAGCGGCCGCGCGCCGTGCACGAGGATGTCGTTGACACAGTGATTGACGAGGTCCTCGCCCACCGTGTCATGGATTCCCGCCTCGATGGCGACGAGCACCTTGGTGCCGACACCGTCCGTGCTCATCACCAACACCGGGTCCGGGATGTCGGCCGGCAGACGCAGCATGCCGCCAAACGCACCCACCAGGCCGCGCGCGAGATCCGTGCGGGTGGAGCGGATGGACGCGGCGATGCGCTGCTTGGCCGTCTCGGCGGCGTCCAGATCCACGCCCGCGTCGCGGTAGCGTCCGGTCACGCCTCCTCCGGAATCGGCGCGATGTCGAACCGCACCAGCTCGCCGAAGGCGCGCACCCGCTGGTGCACCTCGTCGCGCGTCAGCTCGTCGAATCGCTGGACCGAGAACGCCTCGACCGCGAACGATCCCATGGCGCCGCCGTAGACCATGGCGCGCCGCAGGTTGTCGGGCGACGTGTCGTCGGTGGAGGCCAGGTGTCCCATGAACCCGCCGGCGAATGCGTCGCCGGCGCCGGTGGGGTCGAACACCTGCTCCAGGGGATAGGCCGGCACGTAGAAGATCCCATCGTCCCCCACCAGGACGGCGCCATACTCCCCCTGCTTCACCACCACGAAGCGCGGGCCATGTTGGAGAATCCAGCGGGCCGCGCGGTACACGTTCCAGTCGCCCGAGAGCTGCCGCGCTTCCGCGTCGTTGACGAGCAGGACGTCCACCCGGGGGAGCAGCGCCATCAGGACGTCGCGCTTGCTCTGGATCCAGTAGTTCATCGTGTCGCACGCCACGAGCGCGGGTTCATCCACCTGATCGAGGACCGACAGCTGGAGTTCCGGGTCAATGTTGCCCAGAAAGACGTAGCGCGCATCCCGGAACGCCTCGGGGATCCGGGGCGAGAACTCGGCGAACACGCCAAGCCGCGTCTCCAGCGTCTCGCGGTTCTGGAGGTCGTACGAGTACTTCCCCTTCCATCGGAAGCTCTCGCCCGCCACCTGCGACACGCCCGCCAGGTCAATCCCGCGCTGCGCCATCCGGTGGAGGCGATCCAGGGGGTAGTCGTCGCCCACCACGCCCACCACCTGCACCGGGTGCAGCAGCACGCCGGCCGTGGCGAAGAACACGGCGGATCCGCCCAACGCGTCCGCCGTGGAACCGAACGGCGTCTGGACCGAGTCGAGCGCGATGCTTCCGACCACCAGCAGTGACATCCTACATCCTCTCCGGGGCGGCGATGCCGAGCAGCCCGAGTCCGTTGGCCAGCACGAGCTGCGCGGCCCGGGCCAGCATGAGGCGCCCCCGCTCCACGGCCGGGGGCTCGCCGAGCACGCGGTGGTGGTGGTACCACGCGTTGACCGCCCGCGCGAGGTCTTCCAGGTACGCGATCACCCGGTGCGGCTCCAGCGTCTCGGCCGCCCGGGCCACCACGGTCGGATACTCGGCCAGGAGTTTGAGGACGTCCTGCTCGAGGTCGGCGACGAGCGCGGCCGGGTCGGCGAAGGCGGCGGTGATGATCGCGGGATCGAGACCCGCCGTGCGGAAGATGCCCGCCATGCGGGTGTGCGCGTACTGCACGTAGTAGACCGGGTTCTCGTCGGACTGCTTCTTGGCGAGGTCCACGTCGAACACGAAATGCGAGTCGCTCCGCCGCATCAGGAAAAAGTAGCGCACCGCGTCGGCGCCCACTTCGTCCACCAGGTCGCGCACGGTGAGGTAGCTGCCCGCCCGCTTGGACAGCTTCATCTCCTCCCCGCCTTTCACCACGGTCACCATCTGGTGCAGCACGTATTCGGGGTAGCCATCGGGGATACCGAACTCCAGCGCCTGGAGCCCCACGCGCACCCGGGTCACCGTGCTGTGATGGTCGGCGCCCTGCACGTTGATGGCGCGCGTGAAGCCGCGCTCCCATTTCGTCACGTGATACGCCACATCCGGCACGAAATAGGTGTGGTCGCCGCCCTTGTCCGCGCTCTTCCGCATCACGCGGTCCTTGTCGTCGCCGAAGTCCGTGGTGCGGAGCCAGAGCGCGCCGTCGCGGACGTAGGTATGACCCGCCGCCGTGAGCCGCCCCACAGTGCGCTCGACGTCGCCCCGCTCGTAGAGCGACGACTCCAGGGAGTACACGTCGAAGACCACGCCCAGCGCCTTGAGATCGCGGTCCTGCTCCTCGCGCAGGACGTGGACCGCAAAGCGCCGCACGGCATCGAGGTCGGCGCCCTCCGGATCATCGGGGTGTCCGGCGACGTAGGCCTCGGCGATGTCCCGGATGTACTCGCCGTGATAGCCGCCCTCCGGGATGACGCCGTCCCGGTCGCGGAGCTGACGCATGCGCGCCTGCACGCTGAGGGCCAGGTTGGCGATCTGCGTGCCGCCGTCGTTGTAGTAGAACTCGCGGGTCACCCGCCAGCCGGTGCGTTCGAGCAGGCACGCGACGGCATCGCCGATGCAGGCCTGGCGGCCGTGCCCCACGTGGAGCGGGCCCGTGGGATTGGCCGAGACGAACTCCACGTTCACCGGCCGCCCGGCACCCACGGCGCTTCCCCCGTAGGCCCGCCCCTGGTCCAGGACGGTCCGCACCACCGACGCCACGGCCGCTTCGTCGAGGAAGAAGTTGATGAATCCGGGCCCGGCAATCTCGACCTTGCGGATCAACCCGGCGGGCGTGTCGAGCACATCCAGAATGGCCTGGGCGACCTCGCGCGGCTTCTTTTTCAGGGGCTTGGCCAGCTGCAGCGCGAGGTTCGTGGCCACGTCCCCGTGCGTCTCATCCCGCGGCCGATCGAGTTGCACGTCCACGTCCGCGGCGCCGAGCTTGCGCGCGGCGGCCGCGAGCGCCGACTTCAGTTGCTCCGTTCCGGCCGTCAGGAGTCGGTGCCTTTCTTGGGTGAATCGCCTTTCTTGCTCTTGGGGGCGGCCTCGGCGGCGGCGGCGCTCTTATCCGCCTTGTCCGCCTTGTCCGCCTTGTCCGCCTTGTCCGCTTTGTCGGCCCTGTCGGCCTTGTCCGCCTTGTCCACGTTCTGGTAGTCCGTGATGTAGAAGCCCGACCCCTTGAAGTGGAGTCCGGCGCCGCCTGTGATCTGCCGCTCGGCGGTGGCGCCGCACTCGGGGCATTTCGGCCGTACCGTTGCGTTCATCTTGTGGAACTTCTCGAACTCGTGCCGGCACTTCGGGCACCGGTAGGCGTACGTGGGCATTGGGGTTCCGGGTCTCGCGCGCTGGGGTGGATCGCTCAGTTCATGCCGCACGAACCGCCGCAGCATCCGCCCGACGGCGACGGATCGGCGCCCCTATCGGGCGGGGCACTCCGGACCGCGATCCCCGCGCCGCCCGTAATCAGCCGCTCGGCGCGTTCGCCGCACGCCGGGCATTTCTTGCGGGTGCCCGCGGACATCTTCTCCAGGCGGTGGAACTCGTGGGAGCAGATGACACAGCGGTAGGCATAGGTGGGCATGGCTAAGAATCCTGTAATCGCAAGAGAATCATAAGTTTAGGGGAATTTCGAGCAGGGGGCAAGGAGGGGCGCGACGGGCGCGCTCTTGGGCATCATGAGCGACCTCGCGTCTCGGATTCACGCTGGCACGCCGCGGCACGCGTGCCCACATTCCCGCCCATGCGATTCACCAGTGGTATTCCGAGCTTTCTCGTCGCCATCGGCATCGGGCTCGTGGGGTGCCGCGGGCCGGCAAACGAGTCCGTGGACCGCCACGTCGCGCGCCTGCTCGCCGAGTACGCTGGCGCCGGCCAGCCTGGGGCGTGTGTCCTGGCGCGCCACGCGGGCGCCGTCGTCTACCGGCGCTGCGTGGGCCTGGCGGAGGTCGAGACCGGACGCGCGGCGACCCCGGAGACCAACTTCCGTCTCGCGTCGGTCACCAAGCAGTTCACCGCGACCGCCGTGCTCCTGCTGGTGGCGGACGGCCGCTTTGCCCCGACCACCCCGTTACGGGCGGTCTTCCCCGACTTTCTCCCGTGGGCCGACGACGTCACGGTCCACCACCTCCTGACCCACACCTCCGGACTCGTGGACTACGAGGACGTGATGCCGCCCGACGACAACCGCCAGATCACGGACGCCGGCGTGCGTGCCCTGCTCCGCGCACAGGACTCGACGTACTTCGCCCCCGGATCCGCGTTCCGGTACAGCAACTCGGGCTACGCCCTGCTGGCGCAGATCGTCGAGGCCGTGAGCGGCGAGGGATTTAGTCCCTATCTCGACCGGCGGATCTTTGCGCCCCTCGGCATGACGGGTACGGTCGCCCACGTGGACGGTGAGACGAGCGTGGCTCACCGGGCATACGGGTATTCACGCCAGGACGACGGCTCGTGGACCCGCACCGATCAGAGTTCCACAAGCGCCGTACTCGGCGACGGCGGGATCTACACGAGCTTGCGCGACCTCGACCGCTGGCTCGGGGTGGTGGAGGGACGCGACACGTTGCTGCCAGCGGCGCTCGCCGCCGCGGTTTTCACGCCGGCGACGCCGGGCCAGCGTGAAGGTGAGCACTACGGGTACGGCTGGTTCCTCGACCAGGCGGGCGAGCGGAGGCGCTTCCGTCACGAGGGTTCCACCATCGGGTTCCGGAACGCGGTGCAGCGGTTTCCTGATGACGACCTCACCGTGGTGTTGCTCACGAACCGGAACGAGATCGCCCCCGAACTCGTGGACTCGCTCGTGGCGGCCGTGCGAGAGGGGCTGCGTAAGGCCCCCTGAAGCCCGCGATGCGTGGTGGATCCTGCTGAAGCAGGCCCTCGGCCGCTGCTTGCGCCTCCCGCCTGACGGCGTCAGACTGTCCCATCCCGGCACTCACCCCGCACGCCTCTCGGGAGCCAGCTGTGGCGCGCCTGCTCGTGCTGTTCGTCACCGCGTTCGTGGACATGGTAGGGCTCGCGATGATCGTGCCCCTCCTGCCGTATTACGCCACGGAATTCGGGGCGTCGGCCCTCGTGGTGGGCCTGCTCATCTCCGCGTTCAGCGTCGCCCAGCTCGCCTGCGCCCCGGCGTGGGGCCGCGTCTCGGACCGCTACGGCCGCCGCCCGGCCATTCTCGCGGGGCTCGCGATCACGGCGGGCGCCTACGTGCTGTTCGCGTTCGCGGGCTCGGTGCCGCTGCTGCTCGTCGCGCGGCTCGTGCAGGGGATCGGCGGCGGGACCATCGGCGTGGTCCAGGCCTACGTGGCCGACATCTCGTCGCCGGCCGAGCGGGTGAAGAGCCTCGGTTGGCTCACCGCGGTGACGAGCCTGGGTGCCGTGGCGGGCCCCGCCATCGGGTCGGCGCTCGACACGCTGGGCGGACCGCAGGCCGTGGGGCTCGGCGCGGCGGCGCTCGCGGTCTGCGTGGGCGGGTTCGCGCTGCGCTACCTGCGCGAGAGCCGGGATCCGGCGGCGCGCGCGTCCGGCACCCACGTGCCGATGACCGGTCGCGCCGCGATCCGGCACGTCCTGGCCAACGGCGGCGCGCCCGCCTCCCGGCTGATCTGGATCTACACGATCGCGATCGGCGCGTTCTACGGCACGATCCAGACGTCGCCGCTCCTGCTGAGCGCGCGGCTGGGCGTGACCGAGCACACCATCGGGTACTTCGTCATGTACCTCGGCGCCATCGGGGTCGTGGTCCGCACCATCGTGCTGGGCCGGCTGGTGGATGCGCTTGGCGAGACGGCCGTGGCGCGCGTCGGCGTGGCGGCCCTTGCCGCGGGCCTCGCGCTCACGGGCGTCGCGCAGACCTTCGCGGTGGTGATGGTGGGATTCACGCTCATGCCCATCGGCACGGGTCTCCTGTTCCCGTGCGTCACCGGCATGCTCTCCCAGGCCGTGCGGAGCGGCGAGCGCGGGCTCTACATGGGCGTGCAGCACACGTTCGGCGGGGTCTCGCGGGTCGCGTTTCCCATCGGGGCCGGCTTCCTGATGGACCGGTTCGGCGTGGGGGTCCCGTTCTGGCTCTCGGCGCTGCTCGTGCTCGGCACGCTGCCGCTCGCGCGTGCCCTGACCGGCGGCACGCATGACACCCCGATACCGGAGCGCGCGCAGCGGGGGTCGCACCCGGAGGTCGCGGGCGACCTCCCCGCGGAGACCTGAGCCGATGGGTCACGTGAACGCTCCGGATGGCCGCCTCACGGTCGTCCAGGGCGACCTCACGGCGCTCGCCGTGGACGCCATCGTCAACGCCGCCAACGAGCGCATGCTGGGCGGCGGCGGCGTGGACGGCGCCATCCACCGTGCCGCCGGTCCCGGACTCCTCGAGGAGTGCCGTCGCGTGCCCGAGGTACGGCCCGGCGTGCGGTGCCCGACCGGCGAGGCACGGATCACGGGCGGGCATGGACTCGGCGCCCGGCACGTCATTCATACGGTGGGGCCCGTCTGGCAGGGCGGCGGGCAGGGGGAGGCAGCACTCCTGGCGTCGTGCTATCGCTCGTCGCTCGCGCTCGCGGAGCGGCACGGACTGCGCTCGGTGGCGTTCCCGGCCATCAGCTGCGGGGTCTACGGCTATCCCCTCGCCGACGCCGCGCGGGTGGCGGTGCGGGCTGTGCGTGGGTTCCTGGCCAAGCACACGATGCCGGAGCGCGTCGTGCTCGTGGCGTTCGATGACGCGGTCGCGGGGGCGCTGCGGCGCGCGCTGGAGGAGCCGGCGTAGGGACCTGAGGCGGAGGTGGGTGTACAGCGCGTCCGCGCGTCGAACCTATTGCGCGCCGCCCGACGCCCCACCGAGATACATCTGCACGAGGAGCAACGTGTCAATGTAGGCGTGCGCCAGAATGAGAACCCACAGATTCCGTTTCGTGACCACATAGGCAATCGCGAGCACCAGACCCATGAACGTCGTCTGAACGATCCCCACGAGTCCCCAGTCAAAGTGGGCCAGACCGAATACCACGGCACTGGTGACGACCGCCAGACCCCCCGCGGCCTTGCCGGCCCCGCCGATCTCCGTGAGCCGCGTGATCAGGAATCCCCGGTAGAGCACTTCCTCGCCGAACGACGACACGACGTAGACCGCCGCCAGCGCCAGGAGCAGCATCGGCAGGTTGCCCTGCAGATACTCGTAGCCGCTCATGTCGGCGGTGGTCGTGGCCGTCACGACGTTCCGCATCACCACGGAACCGGTGATGAACGCCGCCAGCGCCAGGACGAGGACGAGGATGGACTGCAGGACCGCGCGGCCAGCCGCGCGCAGGCCGCCCCAGTGCCGACGCAGCCCGAGATGCTCCCAGGTCTGTCCCCGAACGCGGAGACCGATCCAGACCGTGACGAGCATCAGGACGTTCGCGACCCACACGACCGCCTGGCGGCCGAGCAGATCGTCCCCCACGAGGCGCCACCCGACGACCAGCGTCACGCAGGCGACGAGGAAGACGAGCCCGATCTCAGCGTACCGCACTGACCACCCATGAGGGGACCCAGGGGCGGCGACGCCTCGGCGGCCAGCGTGGTGACCGACGTGTACCCGGTCTGATGCCACACGGCCGTGCCGGACCAGCGCGGCACGGACGTAGGCACTGACTTCCGCAAGACGGCGCCTGGTCACGAGATTGGACCCTCACTTCCCTTGCCCAGCGCCCTGGCGATCGCGGTGATGGTGTTCCAGTTGCGCGTGGTGACCGGGACCCCGAAGAGCCGGTCGAGCGTGCCGAGGTAGCTGATGACCTTCATGTGGCGCCGGTACATCCCGAAGACGAACCGCTTGTCCCTCCCGAGGATCTTCAGCAGCCACCGACCGCTGGCAGGAAAGCGCACGGGCAGTGACGGGGTCAAGCGGGGGCGTTGGGCCAGGACGCTCACGAAGCGGACGATGCCCGGTCGCACGGGCAGGTGGGCGATGAGAG
>DASWHL010000082.1:0-21724 GCA_036398175.1 Gemmatimonadales bacterium | reverse complement strand
CGGAGTCGTGTCGAAGTTGCAGGGTAACGAGCAACCCTTGAGTTCCCAGCCGAGCGGATGCAATGATATCCTGAGTCGGAGGGGCAACGAGGTTTAGCTGTGAACCTCCAGGCTCTAGCTCAGCAATGTGACGTTCTCTCCCCTCGCCCGGAGCATCAAGCCACACATCGAAGCGGGTTCCAGAGACTTCTACGATGGCGACAGTCACCTGGCGGGCGAGTTGAAGGACCTGGCGGTACTCATCTGAAGTCGTGTCAAGGTCCTCCCGAGAACCGGAGCGCACCGCCAGCTCAGCGAAGGCGGCTAGCGTACGAGCAGCAGAGGCTACGTCTGGTTTCCAGCAGCCTTGAAATGAGTGGGTGAGACTGATGGGGGATGACGTATCGGCAGCGAGCTCAGGGGCGAATGCCCCGGTAGCGGCCCTGTCGTCCGGACGAAGCTCCGGGGGCCGAAAGTGCCGGTATGCCAGGACGAGCGCGATCCCCAGGAGCCCCGCACATCCGGGGATCCAGTCGCGCCGCCCTAGCATATGTTTTGCGGCATCTGGCTCGACGGGCAGGCCGCCGCCGAGTGGCGCCTATTGCTCGACATGGATCACGCCTCTTCGGCGGTCCGCCTCCAGCGACGCCCGCTTCAGCTGATCGTACAGGGTGCGGGCATGGTAGATTGGACCGACGTTGATTCGCGGGGTGTCCCTATCGGATGACAAGATCAAAACCCTGCCGAGCCCGAGGATCCTCTGGATCAGGCTTTGATTGTAGCCAAGGTCTTGAATCCTCCAGAGATCGAGGTTTTGGAGCGAGCGCGAAAACACGCCGTGTTCCAGTTCCACTCGATCATTGGTGATTCGGAAGGTTCTGTTCTTCCAATCGAACCACGTGTACACCCAGTACACGATCGACACGGCAGCAAGGACGGCTCCGATCGCGGTGGATGAAACGGTGGAGCCGACTAGGAATGCCAGAACTATCCAGATAACAGTTGCGACGGTAGGGCCGACGAGAGCGATTCGAGAGACGTTCCCCTCGAAGAAAACCTCGGTGTCGGTCTTCACGGCATGGCCGAAGGGGGTCTGCCTTGCCTGTTCAGCGTTGCGGAGGGCACCTCCGGCGGGTACCTCAAGGAATTCTCCACAAAACCTGCACTTGACGGCCGCAGCTTTGATGGTCTCGCCGCAGAACGGGCACTTCTTCTCATCGGCCCCGGTCATATTCACCTCGTGTTCGCGACTCATTTCGCCCGAGCTTCCGGTCCTCCCTGCGCGTGAGGACGGCGGCCGCTGTGGGCAGGGCTCCACGACCGGACCATAACGTAGGGCACAGGCGCGCGGCTGCAAGGGCAGAATCTGGGATGGCAGCAGAACCTGGGATCGCACGGGAGTGAGCTTGGTTCATTGCAGAAGGCAACGTCGTGAGTAGGGCGCCGCATAACGGTTCAGGCTTCTGCAGCGGGCCATTCTCGGCCAGCAGCAACATGTATCAACGACACCAGTTACGCGTCCTCCAGGCGAGTGAGAACAACGCCCCGCGCGGGCCCGACTGCAGGAAGCCTTCGTTAGAGGGCTGCTTGGCGAAATGATCCACCCTAGGCATTGCCGTTGGTCAGGGTCCATGATCGGTAGACACGGGCCCATCGGTGGCACCGCCCATTCGCTCCTTCAGATCGCGTCTGAAGACGAGTACGCGCTGGATTTCGAGCACTGCAATAGCACTGATGACGAGGAAGACCAGCACGACCAGTAAAAAGTCGGTCCAGTCTGGCGCCGACGTGAGCGCCAGCGTGACGAGGAGTACTGCTGCGAGGAGAGGAGTCCCGAGCACAAGGAGTCGCTGACGGCGACCGAGTTGCTCAAACTGCCGGCGATGATGGTCCAGTTGCGGCTCAAGCATCGCAACCCCTCATGGCATGTAGCTAGCAGCGCGAGCTGAACGAGGTTCCAGGTATCAAGGTGCAGCCCGCTAACCTGTGCTTGGCTTGTTCATTCCCCCTCAAAGTGCCGCCCCGGCGCCGGTTCGGCAAGCGAAATCCTTATCCCTGCGGAACTACCCCCTACCCCGATCCAGCGCGTCCGCCGGACTCCGGACCCCCAGCCCGCCCCGATGCAGCACGTGTGTATACAGCATCGTCGTGCTCACGTCCTTGTGCCCCAGCAGCTCCTGGACCGTCCGGATATCGTACCCGGACTCCAGCAGGTGCGTCGCGAAGCTGTGGCGCAGCGTGTGGCAGGTTGCCCGCTTCCCGATTCCGCTCCGCAGCACGGCCGCCTTGACGGCCCGCTGCACCACGCTCTCGTGCAAGTGATGGCGCCGGCGCTCCCCGGTCGTGCCGTCCACGTGCTCCCGCGTCGCCGGAAACACCCACTGCCACGGCCACTCCCGCGCCGCGCGGGGATACTTGGTGGCCAGCGCTCCCGGCAGCGCCACGTAGCCGGCGCCCCGCACCACGTCCCGCTCGTGGCGCCGGCGCACCGACGCGAGATGCGCGCGCAGCGGCTCGCGGACCGCCTCCGGCAGCACCGTCACCCGCGGCGTTCCGCCCTTCGTGGTCCGCACCCGGATCTCCCCGCGCTCGAGGTCCACGTCCTTCACCCGGAGCTGCAGGCATTCCAGTAGCCGCAACCCGCTGCCGTACAACAGCATCGCCACCAGCCACCGCACCCCGCTCAGGCCCGCCAGTACCTGCTCCACCTCCCTGGCAGTCAGCACCACCGGCAGGCGCGCCCGCGGGCGTGCCCACCGCAGGTCCTGGAGCTTCCCCAGCGGACGCCCAAGGACGTGCTCGTACAGAAACAGCAGCGCGCACAGGGCCTGCATCTGCGTGGACGGCGCCACCTGCCGCTCCGCCAGGTGCGTCAGAAACGCCGCCACCTCCCGCTCACCCATGTCCCGCGGATGCCGGAGCCCGTGATGCCGGATGAACCGCCTTATCCAGCCGACGTAGGCACGCTCGGTTCGCGGGCTAAACCGACGCACCCGCGCCATACGCTGCAGGTCCCGCAGGAATATGGACTTCTGTGGCATGGGCTCCCCCACCCCACACTCGCGCGCCGCGGGGGAAAGCACCAACACCAATCGGTCGCTTCAATGGGCACGCCAGCGCGTGGGGGAATGACCGGGCCTGCGAAGCAAGTCCGCTCCCGAACGCGGCCGAGCTGGGCGCGGTCACCCGCCACCGACGGGCACTCCTGGCTTGACAACGGGCGTGGGCGACCGCACCGTTGGGATGGGCGGTGAGTCCCGAGTCCAAGTACCGGGTTGGAGACAGTGTCCCGGGGCGTCAGGACCAGGCTTGTTGAGCCACCAATCCTGTTCGCAGGAGCGCCATCTCCATTGGGCCACCGCCCATTTCCTCCTTCATCCCGGGCGTGACATCCTCAGCGCCCGTCGTCCGCCCGGGCCGCCGCCATCCCCGCCCGCTCATTGACCGTGAGCAACAGGCCGCCGCCCACGACGAAGAACACCAGCACCGTCGCCACCCCCGCGCGAACGATCGCGGGCATGAGCGGAGCATTGCCGCCCGGCTGCGCCGCGCCGGCTCCGCCGCGCCCCGTGCCCGCCCGCCTCAGCGCCTCACGGCACCACCGCGCGCCCCGCGAGATCCGTGATCACCACGTGCCAGAACTCCAGCGCGTCGTAGAACGACCGCACCGGCGCCCGCTCGTTCAGCCCGTGCGCGAACTGGTCGCTGTCCCGGATGAACAGCCCCATGATCCCGTACGTGGGGATTCCGGCCCGCCGGATCTCCTTCCCATCCGTTCCGTAAGGCGCCATGTAGGGAATCACCGGCGTCCCGGGCCGGATCCGCTCCACACCGCGGGCGACCGCGCGGATCACGTCCTCGCGGGGCGGTGAGGCCGGACTCGGCACGGGCTCCCCAAGCACGCGAATCTGAAGCGCCGGGTGCCGCGCCACACGCCGCAGCGTTTCCCGGACGTCGGCAACCTCGACTCCGGGAAAGATCCGGCAGTTCACCGTCGCCGCCGCCGACTGGGGCAGCGCGTTCTCGGCGTGCCCTGCACGAAGCATGGTGGCCACACAGGTCGTGCGCGTGATCCCCACCTGCTCGGGCTCGCGCCACAGCACCTCGGCGGCGACCGAGTCGTCCGCGTTGCGCGCGAACCGCGCCATGGCCTCGCCCACCGGGCCCGGAGTCACGCGCGCCGCGGCCTCGAAATAGCCCCGGGTGGCATCGTTCACCCGCACCGGAAACCGGTGCGCCTCGATGTTCCGGAGCACCGCGGCCAGCTCGTAAATGGCGTTGTCGGCGCGTGGCGTGGACGAGTGCCCGCCGGGGTTCGCCACCGTCAGCTCGAACGTGGCGTACGTCTTTTCCGACGTTTGCAGCAGATACCGCACCGGCGTGCCGTCCTCGCCCAACACCCCGCCGCCGGCGTCCGCGTTCAGCGCGAACTCGGCGTCCGTGAGCGCCCGGTGCGTCGTCACCAGGCCGCGAGCTGTCAACATCCCGGTCTCCTCGTCGCCCGTGAAGGCGATGATCAGGTCCCGGGTGGGGACGAATCCCTCCTCCTTAAGACGCAGGAATGTGGCCGTGAGCATGGCGACGCCGAACTTGTCGTCCGTGCTGCCGCGGCCGAAGAAGTACCCGCCCTCCTCGATCAGCGTGAAGGGATCCCGCTCCCAGTCCTGCGGCAGCGCGTCCACTATGTCCATGTGCGCCAGCAGGAGAATCGGCCGCGCGCCCGTGGAACCGTCCCCGCGATACCGCACGACCAGACTGGCCGTCTCCTCGCCCCCGGGGACCGTCAACGGCAGAACGTGCACGTCCTCCGCGGGGAAGCCGCCGGCCCGAAACTGCTCCGCCAAATAGGCCGCCAGCGCGGGAACCTGGCCGTGCGACGCGGCCGTCCGATACCCGATGCTCGTCCGGTAGATCTCGAGGGCCCGCCGCTGATAGGGCTCGGCGTAGGCGGCGCTGGAATCCTGGGCGGCAAGGCCCGGCGCAAACGTGAGGCAGACGGCGATGGCAAGACATCCAGGTCGCATGCGGAACACCTTGGTTGAGAATCGCGTACGACGGTGTCTACAACGCCAGCTCCCCCGTCCCCTCCGCCTGCGACACCGCCACCAGCCCGCTCGCCTTGGCGCACACGAGCCCGCCCTCATCCACCAGCTCGCACGCCACGAACACGATGGACTTGCCGACCCTGTCCGGCCGGCCGATGACCTCGAAGCGATTCCCCATGACCGGCCGCAGAAACTGGATCGTGAGCTGCGCCACCCCCACGCGTTTCCCCAGCGCCTGGATGGAGCCCGTGAGCCCGGTGACGAGGTCGAACACCGCCGCGATCGTGGGCCCGTTCACCGCGGGCGTCCCCATCCCGCCCCGATGATGCGGCGCAATGGGATCCACCACGGCGCGCAGCTCGTCCCGGGACACGATGTCCAGCCGCACCCCCATCCGCTGCACGCCCAGGTGGGCGTTCCACCGCGCGTTCAGCTCGGCGCGCACCTGATCCGACAGCACATCCGGGATCACGCCTGTGTCACGGCTCGGCATGGGACAATGCCTTCCTCACGAAGGTGTGGACGCGGGCACGCCCGCCCGCCGCCTCCACCAAAGGTAGACCGGAATCCCCAGCGCGATGATCCCGCCCCCCAGGAGCGCGTTCACGGGATTGGACAGCACGGTCGCCCCCACCGCAAACACCCCCGCCACCACAAAAAACCCCGGCACCCACGGATACCCGGGGCACCTGAACCTCCCCCGCTCCCCTCCCGTCGTTCCCGTCGCTCCCGTCGTTCCCGTCGTTCCCGTCGCTCCCGTCTTCCTGTAAACGAACAACGTCACGCCAACCGCCGCAAAGAATATCCAGTCCCCAAACACCACGTAATCGAGCAACTGCCCATACGTCTTGGTCGCCACCAGCAGCGCCGCCCACCCACCCTGAATGAGAATGGCCACCGCGGGCACGCGCGACCGCTCGCTCAACCGCGCCGCCCCACCGAAGAACACGCCGTCCGCCGCCATCGCCTGGTAGACCCGGGGTGCCGAGAGAATGGCGAGGTTCAAGAACCCGAACGTCGAGACGGCAATGCCGAGCGCAATGAAGGTGGCGCCCTTGGGTCCCAGGAGGCCGCGCATGACGTCCGACGCGGGCGCCGTGCTCGCCGCGAGCCCCGGCACGCCGAGCACGCGCACGTACACGATGTTGGCGAGCACGTAGACCAGCACCACGATCCCCACGCCAATCACCAGCGCCCGCGGCAGGTCGCGCCGCGGCGCCTTGAGCTCGGCCGCCACGAAGTTGGTGCTCTGCCAGCCGCCGTAGGCGAAGAGCACCGGGATCAGGGCGGTGCCGATGGCGACGACGGGAGCGACGGGAACGACGGGAGCGACGGGAGCGAGTGGGCCGGCTGACAGCAGCAACCCCACGAAAATCAGCGCGCCGAGCGCGGCGAGCTTGAGCACCGTGAGGACGTTCTGCACGATGGCGCCGGACTTGATGCCCAGGAGGTTCACGAAAGAGAGGGCGACGATGGCGCCGACCGCGAGCATGGGGGTGGCCGGTCCCGATGCGCCGGTGAGATCCGCGGTGTACGTCGCGAAGGTCATCGCCACCGCGGCAATGCCGCCCGAGTTGATTACGAGGAGCTGGGTCCAGCCGTAGAGGAACCCTGGGAGCGGTCCCAGGGCGTCGCGCAGGTAGACGTAGCCCCCGCCCGCCTCGGGCTTGAGCGCCGCCAGCTCGGCAAAGACAAAGGCGCCGGCCAGGGCCACGGCGCCGCCCAGTACCCACACGCCAATCGTGAGCCCGGCCGTGGGCGCGCGCTGCGCCACGACCGCGGGATTGAGGAAGATGCCGGCGCCGATGATGCCGCCCACCACGAGCATGGTGGCGTCGAACAGGCCGAGGCGGCGGGCGTAGCCGGTCCCGGACTCAGGCACCGGCGGGCACGACTTCTTCCTCGTCCTGAAGGAACTGGAGCACCGCGATCTCGTCACGCCGCAGGGCCGCGGTGGGCCGCTCGATCCGTTTCGGGCCGCGTGGCAAAGGCGCCGCCGGCGGCGCCGTGTGACCGGCGAGATACGCGTCGAGTACCGTCGGATGCACGTAGTACTTGCGGCACACGGCCCGCGTGTTGCCAAGCTTGGCCGCCACCGTGTCAATCACCTGCACGATGTTCCGCTCGGCGGCGCGCTGACTCTCGGCGGGCCCGAGGTCCCGCAGCTCGCGCGCCGCCAGCATGGTGCCCGCCCACGTGCGGAAGTCCTTGGCGGTGACGGCGCGGCCCGTGGCCTCCCGCAAATACTCGTTCACGTCGTCCGACGACACCGTCTGCCGCCGGCCGTTGCCGTTCACGTACTGGAACAGCTCCTGGCCCGGCAGGTCCTGACACTGCTGGACGATGCGGGCCAGCCGGCGGTCGGTCACCTCCACGGAGTGCGGCACGCCGCTCTTGCCGCGGAACGTGAACCGGAGCTTGGCGCCGCGCACCTCGACGTGGCGCTCCCGCAGCGTCGTGAGCCCGAACGACCGATTGGCGCGCGCGTACTCGTCGTTCCCCACGCGAATCAACGTCTTGTCCAGCAGCCGGACCACGGTGGCCAGGATCTTCCGGCGTGTGAGGCCGCGCGACCGCAGGTCGCGCTCGACGCGCTCGCGGAGCCCCGGCAGCACCTCGCTGAACTCGAGCATGCGGCGGAACTTGGACTCGTCCCGGGCGGCGCGGTACGCCGTGTGGTACCGGTACTGCTTGCGACCGCGGGCGTCGCGCGCCGTGGCCTGGAGGTGACCGTGGGGATCGGGGCAGATCCACACGCCCGCCCACGCGGGCGGGATGGCCAGCCCGTTCAGCCGCCGCCGCTCGGCGGGATCGGTGATCCGCGTGCCGTCCGGCCGGTAATACGCCCACCCCGGGCCCACCCGCCGCCGCCGGATGCCGGGCAGGGCGTCCGTGACGTAGGTGAGCCCGACGCTGTGCGCGGCGGCGCGGTGATCCGCGGTCCGGTCAATGGCCACGACGGCCCTCCTCGGGCCCAAGGATGGTACTGGTCGGCGAAACGGGCAAGAGCGTCCGCCGCCCGCATCTAACTTCTCCCCCCTTCCCGAGGTTTCGGTGCGGGGGATCACAAACTGCCGTGTAGCGTGTAGCGTATAGCGTGCGGCGTACCTGCCCGGCCGGATGGTCCCAGCGGGGCAGGTACGCTACACGCTACACGCTGCACGCTATACGGGAATCCCGGCACGTTGCCCGCAACCGAGCAAGGACCCCGCCCCATGCCCCGAGTCGTCATCGTCGGTTCCGGCTTCGGCGGCCTCCAGTGCGCGCGCCGCCTGGTCGGCAAGCCGGCGGACGTGCTGCTGCTCGACCGGCACAACTACCACCTGTTCACGCCGCTCCTCTACCAGGTGGCCAGCTCGCTGTTGAACCCCAGCGAGATCGCGTACCCCGTCCGGACCATCTTCCGCGGCGCCAGGAACGTGTCCATCCGGCTCGCCGAGGTCACCGGGGCCGACCTCGCGGCCGGCACGGTCCACACCGCGGACGGCCCGGCCGAGCCGTTCGACTACCTGGTGCTCGCGACCGGCGCCCGCGTGAACTTCTTCGGGCAGGACGCCATCGCGGCGCGGGCGTTCAGCCTGGGCTCGCTGCCCGCCGCGTTCGACCTCCGGAACCACGTGCTGTCCCGGTTCGAGGCCGCCACCACGGCCGATCTGCCCGCCCGGCAACGCCTCCTCACGTTCGTGATCGTGGGGGCGGGGCCCACCGGCGTCGAGTACGCCGGCGCGCTGAGCGAGCTGGTGCGGCTGATGGCCGGCCGCGACTACCCCGGCATCAGCCGGGCGGACGTGCGCATCCTCCTGCTCGAGGGTACCGACCGGGTGCTGCCCGCGTTCCCGGCGACCCTGGGAGAGGACGCACGCCAACGGCTCCAGCGCCTGGGCGTGACGGTCCGGACCGGGGTGCTGATGCGCGACGCGGACGACCACTCCGTGACCCTCTCCACCGGCGAGACCGTGCCCTGCGGCACGCTCGTGTGGACCGCGGGCGTGCGCCCCAACGGCCTGGAGTCGGGCCTGACCGCGCCACGCTGGAAGTCGGGACGGCTCGAGGTGGATGCCTGCCTCCGGATTCCCGGCCACGCGCGCGCCTTTGCCGTGGGCGACGTGGCGGCGTTCGTGCAGGACGGGCAGCCGCTCCCGATGCTCGCGCAGCCCGCCATGCAGGCCGGCCGCGCCGTGGCCGCGAACATCCTGCGGGACCTGGCCGGCCAACCCCTTGTCCCGTTCCGCTACAGGGACCCCGGCATCATGGCCACCGTGGGCCGGAATGCCGGGGTCGCCCTGATCCGGGGGATCGCGCTCAAGGGCTGGCCCGGCTGGATCACGTGGCTCGCGGTCCACCTGTTCTTCATCATCGGCTTCCGCAACCGCGTGGCGGTGCTGCTCAGGTGGGCTTGGAATTACTTCTTCTATGATCGGCCGATTCGGTTTATTACGGAGAGATCGGGGAAGGGGAAGAACGTATAGCACGAAGCCCTTAAAGGGCCCTTCATCACCCGATTTGACACCTCCCGTTCACGGGCCCAATTTCCCTTCCCCCTGAGCAGGAGGTATTCCCCGATGCGGGAGTATACGACTGAGAGGATCCGCAACGTGGCGGTTGTCGGCCACGGCGCCTGCGGCAAGACCTCTCTGGTTGACGCGCTCGCGTTCGTGGCCGGCAGCAGCAAGCGGCATGGGTCCGTGAAGGACGGGACCTCACTCACCGACTACACCCCCGACGAGATCGAACGGAAGTACTCCATCAACCTCGCGCTGGCCCACGCCGAGTGGATGGAAACGAAGCTCAACCTCCTCGACACCCCCGGATACCTGGACTTCATCGGCGACGCCGTGGCCGGCATACACGCGGCCGACGGGGCGTTGCTGGTCGTCGGGGCCACCGCGGGCGTCGAGGTGGGCACCGAGCTGATGTGGCAGGAGGCCGAGCGCCGCGGCATCCCGCGCATGTTCTTCGTGTCCATGATGGACAAGGAGCACGCCGACTTCGAGAAGGCGTACACCGACATCCGCGAGCACCTCACCCCCCGCGTGATCCCGATCGAGATCCCCGTGGGCGAGGGGGCCGCCTTCCACGGGATCGTCAACCTGTTCTCCAAGCGCTGTCACATGTACAAGGCCGGGACCAAGACCGGCGAGTACGAGGAGACGGAGATTCCGCCGGAGTACGCCGAGCGGTTCGAGCGGTACTCGCAGGAGTTGATCGAGCGGATCGCGGAGACGGACGATTCGCTGCTCGAGCGCTACCTGGGCGGCGAGGAGATCTCGCGGGACGAGGCGGTGGCCGCCATGAAGAAGGGCATGCAGGCGGGCGAGCTGTTCCCGTTGCTCTGCGGCGCCGCCGACCTGACCTACGGGACGCGCGCGCTGCTCTCCAAGCTGGTCGAGCTGATGCCCGCCCCGAGCGACCCGCCGCCCGTGCAGGCGGAGCGCTGGGGCACGCCCGAGCCGGTGGCCATTCCCCGGACCGATCAGGCGCCGTTCGTCGCACAGGTGTTCAAGACCGTGTCGGAACCGCACGTGGGCGACGTGACGTTTTTCCGCATCCTGGCGGGCTCGCTCACGAACGGCGCCGACGTCTACAACGCGCCCCGGGACGTGGTGGAGAAGCTGAATCACCTGTCGGTGCCGCAGGGGAAGGACCGCACCGAGATCCCGATCCTCCACGCGGGGGACATCGGGTCGGTGGCCAAGCTCAAGGACACGCACACCAACGACACGCTTTCGGCCAAAGCCACGCCGGTCGTGGTGCCCAAGATCCCGATGCCGGAGCCGCTGATCGCGCTGGCCATCGAGGTGCACCAGCACGGCGAGGAGGACAAGCTCTCGACGTCGCTTCAGCGCCTCCACGAGGAAGACCCCACGTTCCACTCGGAGTACATCGGCGAGCTGGGGCAGACCATCGCGCGGGGCCGCGGCGAGCGGCATCTCGAGGTGATCGTGGGCCGCCTCAAGCGGAAGTTCGGCGTCACGGCCGAGCTGGCGCGCCCCAAGGTGGCCTACCGGGAGACGTTCAAGGGCAAGGGCGAGGGGCAGGGAAAACACAAGAAGCAGACCGGCGGGCGCGGCCAGTACGGCGACTGCTGGATCCGCCTGGCCCCGCTCCCCCGCGGCAGCGGCTACGAGTTCGTGGACGACATCACGGGCGGCGTGATCCCCAACAAGTTCATCCCGGCGGTGGACAAGGGCATCCAGGAGGCGTCGCAGCGCGGCGCCGTGGCCGGGTATCCGGTCGTGGACTTCCGGGCCGAGTGCTTCGACGGCAGCTACCACGACGTGGACTCGAGCGAGATGGCGTTCAAGATGGCCGGCATCCAGGCCTTCCGGAACGTGGCCGAGAAGTGCCGGCCCGTGCTGCTCGAGCCGATCCTTCAGGTGGAGGTGCTCACGCCGGAGGCCAGCCTCGGCGAGGTGATGGGAGACCTCTCGGCCCGGCGCGGCCAGATCCTCGGCACCGAGCAGGACGGCCGGCTGACCAAGATCCGGGTCATGGTGCCCGAGGCGGAGATGTACAAGTACTCGACCCAGCTCCACTCCATCACGCACGGGCGCGGCACGTTCCACGCGGAGTTTGCGAGCCACCAGGAGGCGCCGCCGGAGGTGGCCCAGAAGGTGGCGGCGGAGCGGAAGAAGGAAGAGGAGGAGAGGAAGAAGTAGGGGCGAAGGGCGGCCTGACGGCCGCCCCTACCGCGGCAAGCCCACGCCCGGAGCGTAGAGCGATCGGATGCGCTGGGCGCGGAAGATGTAGCCCGGCGCTCCTTCGATGCGCCAGACGATCTGGCCGCCTCCATCGTACTCCTCCACCCGCCCCGCCGAGCCGAACGAGACGAGCGTCCGCCCGCCGGGGAGGTCCTGCACGCTGCCGCCCAGCTGCGCAGACACGGCAGGCGCGGACCCGTACGACGCGAGCAGACGTGCGACCCCCTGCTCCGGCTCGAAGTCGTACAACTCGGCGCGGCTGTCCAGGGAATCGCCCCAGTTGTCGAGCAGCAGGACGCGACGCGGCGACGTCAGGCGCACGCCATGTTGTCGCGCGAAGGCAGGTGTTGGGCCGTCGGAGAACGTGAATTGGCTGCGGACCCCGCCGAGCCGCCACAGCACCTCGCCGGTTTCCGTGTCGATCTTCGTGACCTCGTTCAGATTGCGAAACGAGACGACGATGTTGCCGTCCGTGTCCAGGTCGAGCGCGTTGCCGTGCGTCCAGTTGACCGTCCCACCCGCTCGGCTCGCCGGATTGAGGTCGGTGATGTCGAAGTGATCGAACGGCGTCCATGAGAACAGCAGCGTGCCGTCCGCGCCCACATGCTGGATGGCCGTGGCCGTGACGCGCGCGTCCGCCACGCCGCCCATGGCGGCGAGATCCATGGTCCGGGTCTCGTCGCACATCAGCCAGTACGAGCCATCCGACTCGAGAATCAGGTCGTGCAACCGCGGCTCGAGCCCGTAGGCACACGGAAGCGTGCGGGTCACGTTCCCGAGCGGATCAATCTCCACCCATGGGTGCGGGTCGGTGGGGACTGGCGTCGCCGGGCGCGCGACATAGTGTCCGGTGGGTTGGGCGGCGAAGCTCAAGCCCGCGCCGTACTCGAAGCGACGATACCACACGACGCGCCCGGTGTTGTCAATGACGATTCCATAATGACCCGAGGCGAACACGACGAACCCGGGTGACGGATCCGGGCCGGCCGTGGCGTAGCTCGGCAAGTCGGCGGGGAGGGCCCCGGTGCGCAGCGTGAGCGCCTCGCCCGTCGTGATTCGGCGGTTCCCGTACGCGATTGGCGTCAGGGTATAGACGGTGTCCGGCAGGAGGCCGAGCACCGGGACGGATACGGAGTCACCGGCCGGCGACACGGTGGACGTGACGCGGTCCGCGGTCGCGCCGGCCAGGCCATAGCGCACGGCCACGCTGTCAGCGTACCGCACGTGGGCGAGTATGACGGCGCTCAGCACGTTCGCCTCGTTGGGCACGACCGCGCTGGTCACGAACTGCGGTGGGGGGCCGATGAGGGGAAGCGGGGGTGGTGGGCCGAGAACATCCACGTCCTCCCGGCAGCTCAGCACGAGGAGCGCGGTCCCCGCGACGAGCGCCACACGGCATGACCGGCGGCGCGAGCCGCCGCGTCGGTCACGGCCGCCAGGCCGCCCCATTGTCCACCCCGTTGGTGATCTGGGTGTAGCCGGAGCCGTCCGCGCTGATGACGGCCAGTCCGAGCATCGAGCAACCGGAGTAGATGTCGCATCGGAACGCCGTGTACACGATCCGCGTCCCGTCCGACGACCAGGCCGGCTGCAGTGCCCCGATGCCGGGAGCGACTCTCGTGAGCCCACTCCCGTCCGGATTCATCAAGCCCAGCTCGTGGCTTCCGCTGAAGCGTGTCGTCGTGAAGACGATCTGGGAGCCGTCGGGGCTCCAGGCCGGCCGCAGATCCCGGGCCGTGTCACTGGTCAGCTGCGTGAATCCGGTCCCGTCCGCGTTGATCCGACAGATGTCCTGATTGCCGCTGACCACCTGGCAGGTGTAGGCGAGAGCGGTGCCGTCGGGGGACCATGTTGGATTGGCCGCCGAGCCGGCCGCCGCGAGCGGCGTGATCCCTGAGCCGTCGGGGTTCATCAGGTGAAGGGTCTGGCCGCGCGTGAACGCGATGCGGGTGCCGTCCGGTTGCCAGGCGGGATCGGTGTCCGATTCGTTGGTCGTGAGCTGCAGCGCCCCGGTGCCATCGGTTTGGGTCCGGGCGAGCCCGCCCGGGTAGCAGTAGTAGGGGCAGACGATGCTGGTGTAGGCGAGCGTCGTGCCGTCGGGCGACCAGGAGGGATCGCTGCCCCACCCGAGAGCGACCCGGGCGGAGCCGTCGGCGTACGTGACGCTGAGCGTCGGGAGCTCGCTGTACCAGTACCAGTCCCACTCCCAGCGGGCGTACGCCAGCATGTCGGCGTCTACGCATGTTGCCTCGAAGGTGGTGCGGGCGGTGTCGCGCGTGGCACCGCCGGTTGTCACCGTTACCGTGCGGGGGTTCGGCGCGACGACCGCGCAGTTGGTCGCCAGGCCCTCGAGCAGGATGTCGTGGCTACCCGGGCCGAGCTCCACGAACGTCACCACCCCGTTCATCGCGAGCGCCTGCGGCGGTCCGTCGCCCACCCGGATGGTGTATCCATCGAGGTCGAAGTCGGTGCCGGACGTGACGGCGGTCACCTCGACCGCGCCGGTCGCCGCCACACACTGAACCTCGAAGGTCGTACGGACCGTGTCGGTCTTCGACCCACCCGCAACGACCGTCACGGTTCGGGGGTTGTTCCCCGCCACGCCGCAGTTGGTGGCCACCTCCGTGAGCGTCACGCCAACGTCGCCGGCGGCGAGGGTTCCGAGCACGGCCGTGCCGTTCACCGGAATGGACAGCAGCGGCCGGCCCGGCACCTGGATGACGTAGTAGTCGGCATCCAGATCGATGCCCGTGGTGACGGTGGTCACCGCGAGCGCGCCCGTCGCGGCGACGCACGTGACGGCGAACGAGACGTCGATGATCTCACCCACCGTGACGATCACGGCGCGCGGGTTCTCCGCGCTCAGCGTACAGTTGCCCGCGAGGCCGGTCAGGGTGACCGTATGCGGGCCGGGGCTCAGCCGCGTGACGATCAGGCCCCCGAGGGCGCCCAGGGGCTGACTCGGCCCGCCGTCCACGCTCACCTGGTATCCGTCCGGATCGAGATCGATGCCTGTCGTGGTGGCGACGACCCTCACGCCCGTGGCGCGGCACGTAACCGCAAAGGCGACGCGCGAGGTATCCCCGGCGCTCACAGTAAACGGCCGCTGGGAGTCACCCTCCACACCGCAGTTCCCCGCCACGCCGCTGAGGACCACCTCGTGGGGCCCGGCCGGCAGCCCGGGAATCATGGCGGTTTCGTTGAGGCCAACCGCACGCGGGGCGGCCCCGTCTACGGCGAGGCTGTACCCATTGGAATCCAGGTCCGCGCCGATGGTCGCGATCGCGACCCGCAAGGTGCCGGCGGGTTCGACCGGATCAAGGAGGTCATCATCGCCGCAGCCGGCAGCGGCAACGACGAGTACCAGGCATCCCAGGCGGCTGCGCATCATCGCCTCCCATCTCCCCGTGATCCGAGGAAGTGCGTCCGTGGGATGTGACGGCCGGATTGGGGCAGATTGCTCGCCGACGGCGCCGGGTCGGCCCGCGGTCGTCGCGGCTCCGCAGACTGGGGCGTCGTCCGCAGCCGGCCGAGTGCGGGTGGCACGGGTGGGGGGGCGACCACCGTGATCGTCGCCGTGCCGCTGGTCGCGCCACTGGTGGCGGATATGGTAACCGTACCCGGACTGACGCCGCTCACGAATGCCGTAACGTAGGTGGACGTGACGGAGTCGCCCTGTACGGTTGCCACGGACAAGTCGCCGCTCGTCCACGTAACCAGGGGATAGCTGATGATGCCGCCCGCCGAATCACGCACGGTCGCCGTCAGGCGCACGCCATCGCCCACGACGACCGTGTCGGTGGACGGCGACACGTCAACGGACATCGGCGTGACAACCGTCACGATGGCCGTACCCGTCGCCGGTCCGCTCACGGCGGTGATGGTGACACCGCCCGGATTCAGGCCTTGAACCCAGACGCTGGTTGTCGAGTCGAGCACGATGGCGGCCGTCCCCGGATCGCTGCTGGACCACGTGACCGCCGGAGCGTTGGCGACGCGACCGGCCGAGTCGCGAACCGTCACGGTCAGCCGACCCCATTGGGCGACGGCCAGGACGGCGGCAGCCGGTGCCACCTCCACGGACGCGGCCGGTCGCGGGCTCACGATGACGAGCGCCGATGCCACCGCGGAGTCCCGGGCCGCCTCCGGATCCACGCGAGCGGTGACGTAGAAGAAGCCATCACCCAACGCTGTCAGCACGCCGGTCTGCGAGACCGCGAGCTTGGCCGGGTCGCTCGTGGACCACGTGATCGGCGCGCCGCTGATCACGTTCCCCGTGGTGTCGCGGGTCGTCACGGTCATCTGGAACGTGTCGTCCACCATGATCTCGACGGGATTCGGAAACAGCTCGATGGAAGCCACGAGCTCCGGCGGCACGGTCGTGAACGCGACGTTCACCGACGCTTCCAGCACGTCACCGTCCAGGTCCTGAATGCCCTGGGTGATGGCTAACGTGTACGTGATGCCGGCGGCCAGCGGGGCGGCGGGCACGAGGACCGCGCGGAGGTGGTCCAGGTCCAGGAACTCGAGCTGACCGTCCACGGCCTCGGACCCACGCAGCAGCCGCACCGCGGCATCCGTGAGCGTGGTCGAGTCGATCGGCTCGCTGAAGACGATCAGCATCGTGGCGTTGAGCGGAACGTCGCGCTTTCTGGGCGGCGGCTCGGTCCGCACCACGATCGGGCGCCGCTCCGGAGGAACGAGCTTCATGTACGTGACTGGCTCCGTCGCACCCGCGGTCCGGATATCCAGCTCGACCGTGTCGCCCGCGCTCCCCACGAGGGGCACGGGATCGAATCCCCCATCGGCCATCGTCACGGTGGCCGACGCGCCGGTTCGTGGGTTCCGGATCACGGCCTGCACGGCGTCCGGGAAGCTCTCCGGTGGCAGCGAGACATAGACGATCTCCTCGGCCACCGCGCCGCTCAGCGTGATGCCGCCGGCGCCGGCCGCAAGCGCGGCGCCACCCACCGGATCCGACACGATTGCCTGGGAGAGTACGGGCAGGGCCGCCCGGTTCTCCGCGCCGGTCGGCGACTCATTCCCGCAGCCACCGACTGCGACGAGGAAGGGGAGTGCCAACCACGCCAGGGCGGGTGGCCACGAATGCTGGGGGTGCATGGTCACTCCTGTTGACGATACCGTCAGGCGGACGGTGGGCGCCGCACCGTCATCGGTTCCCTGCCGCCGCCGCGACAAGGGGACGAGACCACGCGGGATCCGAGGGCCTGATCCCGTCGAACGTCAGCCTCGTGATCGAGGAGCCGTCGGCCCCCATGATGTACAGGTCGCTGGAGCCCGTCCCCCACGGGTCGCGGTTGCTCACGAAGGCGAGGTGCCTGCCGTCGGGCGACCAGGTGGGAGCCCAGTCCTTCGTCCCCCACGTACGGCTCAGCCGGGTGAAGCCGGAGCCATCGGCGTTGACCACGCAGACCCCGGTGCCCAGCGTGAAGGCGAGTCGTGACCCATCCGGCGACCAGATGGGCCGCCTTCCGGAGTAGTTCAGCGTCCTCGAGCCGGATCCGTCGGGGCTGACGAGCCGGATGTCGCTGACCGGATCTGTCTCGTTCCCGAAGACCACGAACGCTATCGTGGTCCCGTCCGGCGACCAGGCGGGGGACTGGCCGACCGTCGCGACCTGGATGAGTCCGGAGCCGTCCACGTTCACGACCCAGAGGCCAGCGGGATCGCTGAACACGATGCGGGTGCCATCCGGGGACCACATGAATTCCCACGGTGAGGACGAGGTCAGCGGCGCCGGCTCGGAACCCTCGGCGCTCATGACCCGCAGACCTTGCAGCACGAGGGCGATCATCGTCCCGTCCGGCGACCATGCGGGGGCGTACCCCGACGCCGTGAGCTGGGTGGCGTCGCTGCCGTCGGCATTCGCCACCCACACGCCCATGTCGCCGTAGCGCGAGCCAATCGCGACGCGGGTGCCGTCGGGTGACCACGTGGCATACGCCCACCTTCCTCCCGTCGGACCGGACCACAGGGAATCGAGCCCGGAGCCGTCCGCGTTCACGGCGTAGATGGCGTTGTCCCGCCCGCTCCAAAACGCCATCCGTCCCTCGGGGGGTGGCGGCGCCGAGACGAACTGCACCGTGACGGTCGCCTCCAGCGGATCACCCTGGAGGTCCCGACTCGCCTCGGTGATCGTCAGGTGATAGGTGGTCTCCGGCGTAAGGGGAGCGCTGGGTAGGAACGCAACGGTGAGTTGCGCGTTGTCCGCGAACTCCACCCGGCCGGCCACGGGCGTCGTCCCCTGCGACAGCTGCACCGCCCCGCCGGTCAGCAGGGCGGGATCCATGGGCTCGCTGAAGACGACCAGCATGCTCGCGTTGAGCGGCACGTCCCGCTTGCGCGGCGGCGGGTCCGTCCGCACCACGACCGGCAGCCGTCGGGGCGGCACGGTCATGGTGAAGAGCAGGGCCGCGTCGCTCCACGTGACCTGCACGTCCAGCTCCAGGACGTCGCCGGCGGCCGCCTCGATGGGGACCGGATCGAATCCACCGTCCAGCAACGCCACCTCCACCGCCGCGCCGCTGCGCGGATTGCGAATCGTGGCGCGGAAGCCACCGTTCACGTTGCCCGGAGGCAGGGAGACGTAGACGAGCTCGTCCGCCACCGTCCCGCTGGTGGCGAACCCCGGGCCCAGGGTCGTATTGACGGGGCGCGCCGTCGGATTGGAGACGATCGCGGCGGTGAGGAGCGGCCGGTCCTCGGGACCGGTCGAGTCCCCGCATGCGCTGAGCGTCAGGGCCGCGGCCATGGCGAGCCACGTGGCGCGGCCGGTCGAGTGCAGGTTCACGGTTTCATACCTCCGTGCCGGGTCCATCCGACGGACCGGTACCATGCGAGTGCTCACCGGGCCTCCATCCTGGGACGTCCCTCGACGGCCACGAACCCCGCCCAAAAGAACGGATGCGCGGTGCCGGGCTCTCCGAGCAGCGCGCGTTGCGCCCGCGCCAGCGCCGACGCCGGCGCTGCCCCGGCGCCCAATTCGTGGTAGAACCGCTCCATCAAGGCGGCCGTCGCCTGATCTTCCACCGCCCAGAGCGACGCGACCACGCGTGCCGCCCCGGCGTGAAGGAAGGCGCGCGTGAGCCCCACCCAGTCGTCGCCCGCCGGCACGTCGGCGAGCGTCCCCGAGCCCAGCCCCGTCTGACAGGCCGAGAGCACGACGAGATCCGCCGCCAGATCGAGCCCGAAGACCTCGTGCACCTCGAGCCGGCCGTCGTGCGCGCCGCCGCCGGCCAGCTCCACGTAGGAGAACAGCGGATTCGGTTTGTTCAGCACGCCGTAGGTCGCGAGGTGCAGAATGCGCCGCGCGCCCGCCTCCCGGCGGAAGACGTCCTCGCTGGCGGCGCTGCCGCTCAGGCGGCGCACGCCGCCGCCGTCGAGCGCCGGAATGGCCGCGACCTCGCGCCGCGACGCGGCGAGGCGGTCGGGACGGGGCGCGAGGGCGAGCACGCCCTGGGCCGCCCGCGCCGGCCGATCGCCAAGCGCGAGCCACACCGAGGCCGATGGCGTCACGGCCAGCTCGTAACGTTCCACCAGGAACCCGCCCGCGTCGCCCTGAACGAGGGCCGCGAACGGCAGGTAGTGCAATTCGGCGTGCGGGACCAGCACCAGCCGTCGTGTCTCCGCCAGGAACCCTTTGTCCTCCAGAATCCCGATGAGGTGCTGGTGCAGCCGCCGGAGCGGGCCCCGCCACAGGGGGGCGGCGCCTGCCTCCCGCGGCTGGAGCGTGCCGCGCACGAACTCGATGAGCCGCGCCAGCTCCCGCCGGCTGACGCCGAGGTCGGCAATAAGGAGTGTGTCGCGGGTCACGACGAACGCCAGGGACCCGGAGTCGCTCACCAGGTACTCGACCAGCGCCTGATCCGGTGCCAGCCGGCGCGCCACGTCACGCCAGGCGGCCGGCGCTGGCGACACCAGGGCCGCATGCCGGGGCGCGCGCTCCCGCAGCTCGAGGAGCAGGTCGGCATACGCCTGCTGCGCGTGGAGCAGCGCTTCGCGCGTGACGCCGCCCACGGCAGAAACGTCGGGCCCGCGGAGCGTCTCCGGTCCGGCGGCCCTGCCCTCCAGACGGCGGCTCAGCTCGCCGATGCGGCGGCGGAGGTCCTGCTCGCGCCCCACCAGCTCCGCGGCCGTATCGCCCGGCGCCGTCACGCGGCCCCGCGCGAGGAGCCCGAGCATCTCGCCCGCGCGCAGACGCTCGCTGGCCTCGAACGCCGCGCCCGGCCAGCCGCGCCCATGCTCGACAAGGGCGAGCTGCGCGTACAGTTCCCACTTGTCGGCGAGGAAGGCCGAGCGGCGTTCCGGCAGGGCCAGCGACGCCCTGGGCTCCTCCACGATCGCAATGGCGGATCGCAGCGCCCGCGCGGCGCCGTTCTGGTCGCGTTGCGCGCGGCGCGTGGCGGCGAGCCCCGCGTGCAGGCGCCACGCCACGTCCGGCACCCGCCGCCCCGCCAGCCGGTCGAGCCCTTCGCGATACAGGGCCTCGGCCGCGGCGAACAGCCCCGCTTCCGCCTCCAGCTCCGCGCGCTCGCTCAGCGCCGCGGCCAGTGCCACGGGGTCGCCCACGCGGGCAAGCTCGTCGGCGGCCGTGGTTAGCGCGCCGCGCGCGGCCGCGATGTCGCCGCGCGCCCTCGCCACGCGGCCAAGGGAAAGGCGCGCGAGCCCGGCCTCCCGTCGGTCCCCAGCCGCGAGGTGGGTGGCAAGGGCCGCCTCGATCAGCGCCTGCGCACCGGCATGGTCTTCGCGCTCGAGCAAAACCAGGCCGCGGCCTTCCCGTGCCGTGGCCTCCCCGGGCGCGTCGCCCGCCTCCCGATACAGCCCCTCGGCGCGCGCATATGACCTCTCGGCCTCGGCGAGTGCGTTGAGCTGGACCGCGAGGTCCGCCCGGAGGAGCGCCAGGCCGGCGCGGTCTTGCGCGGCCGCGCCGACTTCCGCGGCCGCGTCCTCCGCGCGGCGCAGCTCGTCCAGCGCCCCCTGTATGTCGCCCTGGGCACCGCGTGCCGCCGCCAGCGCGCGCCGCACGGCCAGTGCCGTCGCGGCCGGGCCCGTCCGCTCGTAGATGTCGAGCGCCTCGACGAGCGCGTCCCGCGCCGCCGGGTAGTCGCCGCGACGGAGGTCCACGAGCCCGAGGCCGTGGAGGGCGTCCGCCGCGTCCGCCCACTGATCCCGGGCGCGCCAGGTGGCCAGCGCGTCACGGTACAGGCGCGCGGCGCGCGCGAGGTCGCCGTCCAGGCTCGCGAGCCCCGCCAGGTTGACGAGGTTCGTGGCCGCCACCTCGTGCCGGTCCTCGCGCCGGTTGAGCGCGAGCGCCGCTTCGAACCGGCGGCGCGCTTCCTCGGGGTCGCCGAGCTCCTGGGCGAGCAGCCCGAGGTTGTTCAGGTCGGCCGCCATGCCGCGCGTGTCGCCGATGCGCTCGCGCAGGGCCATGGCCTGAGCGTATCGCGCGCGCGCCCGCGCGGGGTCGCCGCGGGCGGCGCGCACGTCCCCCAGGAGACCGACGGCGTTGGCCTCGACCTGGAGATGGCCGACCGCGGCGGCCAGCAGGCGGGCGCGCTCGAGGTAGATGTCGGCGCTGTCCAGCGGGCCGTCCACCGAGAGGCCCGCGCCGATGTTCCCCAGCGCCGCAGCCATGCCGGCCGTGTCGGCAATCGCCTCGGACGCCACGAGCGCGCGCCGCCACACGGCCACAGCGGCCGCGGCCCCATCCTGGCCGAACACGGTGATCCCCGAGCGACGAACGCTGTCGGCCCACAGCTTGGCCGCGCGCCGATCGGCGGGCCAACCGGTGAACCGCTTCACCTCCCGCACCAGAAACGAGTCGCGCCACGCCGTCGCGTAGGCCGCCGCGAGCCTGCCGGCCGCCGCGAGATCGTCGCGGGCCAGCGCCTCACCCACGGCCTCACGCACGGCCAGCGGCCGCGCGCGGGCTTCACGCACGAGCGTGGACTCCGGTCGCTGCGGCGCCAACCGCCGCAG
>DASWHL010000081.1:0-7694 GCA_036398175.1 Gemmatimonadales bacterium | reverse complement strand
CCAGCCAGTACGCCCGGTCGTCCCGCTGCGCCACGATCATCTGCCCGTAGTCCGCTTTCCGGTGCGCGCGGTGGTAGCGCATGTAGAGGTGCGTGTCATCGGCGCCCACGATCTCGATCTTGCCCGTGGCGTGCGACATCGCGAACCGGGCGCGCTTGGCGAGGCCGGACACCATGCGGCTGGCTTCGAGGAAGATGTGCAGGCCTTCCGTGATCGGGACCTCGTACGGCTCGTTGCCCGCCGTGGGGCGGCCCTGGAAGACGTAGTACTGTGGGCACCCGATGAACGACAGCTCGCGAAACAACGTGGCGAACCGGTGCGGCCGGTCGTTGACGCCGCGCACGATGGGGCACTGGTTGACGGTTTGGGCCCCGGCCTGCTGGAGCACCCGCAGCGCCTGCCGCGCCGGCGGGCTCAGCTCCCGCGGGTGATCGAAGTGGTTCATGATGTAGATCTGCGTGCCGGCGGCGCACGTTTCAGTAATGAGCGCCGCGAGGTCGGGGTCGTCCAGCACCCGGTGCGGGTTGAACGCCACCATCTTCGAGCCGATCCGGATGATGCGCACGTGGGGCACGGCCGCGACGTCGCTGATGATCTGCCGGAGGCGGCGCGTGCCCAGGATCAGGGGATCCCCGCCCGTCAGCAGCACGTTCGTGATCTCCTCGTGCTCCTGGATGTACGCGAGGCCGGGCCGGTGGTCTATGGACGCGTCCTCGTTGTCGTTCATGAACAGCCGCTTGCGGAAGCAGTAGCGGCAGTACGCGCCACACACCTCGTTCACGAGCAGGAGCGCCGTGTCCGCGTACTTGTGCTGGCAGCCGCGCACCGGCGTGTACGTGGCCTCGTGCGACGCGTCGAGCGAGCCCCAGTCGTTCAACTCGGTCTCGAGCGGCACGACCAGGCGCCGGAGCGGATCGTTCGGATCCTTCCAGTTGATCAATCCCGCATAGTACGTATTGAGGCGGAACACGTAGCGCTCGGCTACCGGTTCCAGGCGACGGCGCTCCTCGGGGGTCAGGCCGTCGAGCTGCGAGAGGTTGGTGATGTATTTGACCCGCATCGTTCCTCCCGGTGTCGGCTCGACGCAAGGTCGAGTAGGTGGCGTAGTCTGCTGTATGCGTCCTCGACGAATGGGGTTGGTCTATCTCACCCTACCGCCGCCCGGCGCCGCGCGCAAGACCGCGGGGATCGCCATTTAGCTAACTGGTTTGCTCGCAACGCTTTATGTGTGCACTAGCTGCCCTTCCAGGCCGCCGCCAGCCACAGTACAGCGCGCCGCCCGCCAGCTCCGCCGCGTCTGCGAACAAGATCGTGAGCTTCCCGTTCGAGACCAGCACCAGGTCCCGACCGCCACGGCTCACCTGCGGCGCTCCGCCGTATACCTCGAAGAAAAGCGGCAGGTCCTCGGTGATGACCTGGCGGCAGTGTGGACAAGTGGGCGAATGGAAAAGGACAGCGTGCACCGTTTGCGCGCCGGCACCCGGGGCCCCCGTTGCCGTGGCCGCGCTCAGCAGCAGAACGAGCCGGCTCGCGAAGCGATCAGCAGCCGTCACGCGTGTACCCTGGGGTCAGGAGACATGCGCACAAAGCTACTGCCGACAGCAGCTTGGAGGAGCGGAGCGGCGACCGTGGCACTCGATCTCGCGAAGCGCTGCGACCTGGATCACCGCGCCCCCCGCGGGAAGTCGCTACCATGTCGCATGGTCGAGATCACGATCGAGCGCCGGTGGGGCGGCTACACCTTCCTGGTGAACGGCCGCGACGACGTCGTGATGGACCCGGAGTGGGGGGTCACCACGTTCGACACCGAGCGGGCCGCCTTCGAGGCCGCGGTGCTGATCGTGCGGGCCCTCCAGCGGGCGGGGGAGCGGGACGACGGGGGGCACTGAGGGGAGGCCGGGAGGACGAGCGAACGCGACGGCGCGCTGAGGGGGCGCGCACTGCGTTGGAACGATGTGCCATCCCCTCGGCTCCCCATCACATAGTTGATCCCCGTATGAACGTCTGTGCCATGCGCTTCCCCGGGGGTCATGGGGCCTCACAGTCTGCATTTCACGCCCAGCTTCGCCAGCCGACGATCCCAAACCACAGCAGATACAAGGAAACGACCACGAAGACACTCGACGCGAACAGCGCTTGCCACCGCACCAGCCGGTTGCCCTCGACCGCGCCTTTCGCGGTGAGCAGCCCGATCAGCGCGAACAGCGGGAACAGCAGCGACGTGACCGTCAGGGTCCAGGCCCACGCCGTCGGGTTGCCGAGGACGGGAATGGCGTTCTCCATGTTCAGCGCCACGACCGCCACCCACGCCACGAGCGTGAGCGCGGCCAGCAGGGGCCAGACTCGCACGTGCCGCTTGGGAGCTCCGGCGAGCTTGCCGAACAGCAGGCGCGGGATCCACACCAGCGCGAACAGCGCCGTGGACGCGAGCGCCAGCACGAAGAGGCCCGCCACGCCCAGCTCGAGCCAGACCAGCGGCGTCCAGGCCCGGTGCAGCGAGGCCGGCATGAGGTAGCCCATCACCTCCATGGCCTCCGCGCGGCCGTTGTCCGGATCGTCCACGAGCGCCAGGGTTGCGACCGGATCGGTTGGCCGGCGGAACAGCCGGTCCGATACGGGCACATAGGGACGGACCTCACCAAGGAGCGGCTTCATCGTGAGCCCGCTGTCGGTGGCGGTCACCCGCACGAGGCCCAGGATCCGCTCCAGGAATCGCACCGTGGCGATGCGCGGGTTGTCCGGCCGGTACCAGCCGGCCCGGTCCCGGGCGAGCTGCGAGACCGGTGCTACCGGCGGCGGCTCGAGCCGGGGCTGGTCCTGCGTCAGGAAGTCGCGCACCACCCGCCCGATCCGCTCGTACGCCTTGACGTTCCCCGCGTTGATCATGAACGCGAAGCCCACGCCCTGGTCCGGCCGGTAGGCCATGTTGGTGAGGCCGCCGTTCACGCCGCCGTCGTGACCCACCCACACCCAGCCCGTGTCCACGTAGGTCGAGAGGTGGAGCCCGTAGCCCAGGGATAGGCCGCTCCGGGCCGTGAGCGAGCTGCGCGGCCGCTCCATGGCCTCGATGACCTCGGCCGGCAGCAACCGCGCGTCGCCCACGGCGCCCCGGTTCAGCAGGAACCGCACGTACGCCGCCATGTCGCGGGCGGAGGCGTTGATGGCGCCGGCCGGCCGCTGGAGGATGTGCCAGTAGTACTGCGGCGTCTCGCCGTCGTTCTCATACAGCGTGGCCAGCCGCTCCGGCGGATCGGGCCGGAAGTAGGTCGCGGTGGTCATGCCGATGGGCTCGAACAGCCGCTCGCGGACCAGGTCCTCGAACGGCCGCCCTTCGAGCTTCTCGACGATGTACGCGGCCACGGGCGGCCCCGAGTTACAGTACGACACGCGGGTGCCGGGGCGCCACCGCGAGGTCCGCGTCTTCGGGTTGTACGCGAGCCCGTCCCGCAGCGAGATCGTGGAGTCGTTCATCGCGTAGTCGCGCAACGCCAGGTCGTCCCATCCGGTGGCGTGCTCCAGCACGTGCACCAGCCGTATCGGATCGGTGTCCTCCCACTTGTTGTCGAACACCAGCTCCGGCGCGTGGGCCCACACGGGGTCCTGGAGCGTGAGGCGTCCCGCCTGCTCCTCGAGCAGCACGAGCAGGGAGACGAACGCCTTGGAGGTGGAGCCGATGCGGAACAGCGTGGTATCCGTGGCCGCGCGGCCCGACGCCACGTCGGCCGTGCCGATCCCCGCGGCCCAGAGCACGCTGTCCCGCGAGACGATCGCAATGCCGATCCCCGGCGTCTTGGTCTCCGCCAGGATCTCGCGGATCCGCGCTTGCAACTCGGCGATCGTGCGGGGAGGAGCGGTGGTGTCGGCGGCGGCGACGGTGGAATCCTGGGGGGCGACCGCGGCGGTCGTGAGGGCGGTTGCGGCAACGAGCAGGAATGCGGGCGCCAGCGCGCGCATGGAGTCTCCGGAAGGGAAGAGGACGCTGGCGAAAAGTGGAGTGGTGGCGCGTGCGGGACAAGGCGCGTTTCGGCCGCTCAGGATCCCGGCCGGAGCCGGCGGGTATGCAGGGCATGCCGCCGCGCTTTGGCGTCGCCCGCGGACGTGTCGCCGGGATGGTCGCCCTGTTCGTCGTGGTCGGCTGTGCGGACGCGACGTCGCCGGAAGCCGCCCCTACCCCCTCAGCCATCGTCGTCTCGCGTGGTCGCCTGGAAGCGCACGTGCGGACCCTGGCGCACGACTCGATGTGCGGGCGGCTGGTCGGTACCGCGTACGAGCGCCAGGCCGCGACGTACATCGCCGACCAGTTCGCCGACGCCGGCCTCGCGCCGGGCGCTGACGACGGCTACTTCCAGACGGTCCTCGTGGGCCCGCTGCCGCGGGATCCGCCGGAACCCACCGCGCTGTGCGCCGCGGAGGCGGTCGCCACCTCCCAGAATGTGATCGGCGCGCTCGCGGGGCAGGGCGCCCTGGTGGGGCAGTGGGTCGTCGTCGGCGCGCATTACGATCATCTGGGATGGGATGGATCGAGCGGCGTGGCCGACGTGTTCAACGGCGCCGACGACAACGCCTCGGGCACCGCCGTCGTGCTCGAGGTGGCCCGCGCCCTCGTGGCCTGGATCGCGGCCCATCCGGAGGCGACCGCCACCCGTCGCTCCGTCATGTTCCACGGCTACGGCGGCGAGGAGATCGGGCTGTTCGGGTCGCGCCAGTACGCCTCGGACCCCACCGTGCCCGCCGCCGCCCTGTACGGGGTGGTGAACCTCGACATGGTAGGCCGGCTGCGGGACCGCACCCTGTTCGTCGCGGGCGCGGGCACCGCCCCGGGATGGGAAAGCCTCCTCACGGCCGCGCGACCGGACGGTCTCGCGATCGCCCTCGAGGATGGTTCGCTCACTCGCAGCGATCAGTGGAGCTTCATCAGCCTGCTGGGCGTGCCGGGACTGCACGTCTTCACGGGCACGCACGCGGACTACCACACGGCGCGTGACGATCCCCCGTTGCTCAACTACGGCGGGATGCAGGAGATCGCGCGGCTCACGCTCGGCCTGGTTTGGGAGCTGCTGACCAGGGAGGCTGGGTTGGGGGAGGCGGGGGCGTAGGCGGCGGCGGAATGGAAACGGGGGTGCTCAATATCGGCACCCCCGTTTCGCGTCCCGGTCCAGCGCGTGCTCGCGCGTCGCGCGCGGATTCCGGAGAGAACATCCCAAGTCGCGCGGTGAGGGTCTCACGCGCACCGTCGCGGTCGGGTGGTTCTGCCACCCCTGAATGGCAAATCCGGTGCCGAGGCTCACAGTCTGGCGGTCCGGCGGGCCGGCTCGAAGCCGACCCCGTGTGTCACCACGTATGTCGTTTTCTTTGCTGAACTTAGCCTGCCATGCGAGCGGGTGAAAACGCCTGGGGAAGGGGCCGGACGTGTTGCCGAGGCCGCGACGATCGTCGCGCGGGCCCGACGGCTTTCAGGGGGCCCGGTTCCAGAACGGGTCCCGGCGGTCCTCCCGGGATCGAGGCTCGGCGCCGGCCGGCGGCACCGCCGGGCCGCTGCGGCGCTCGGTGTCCGCGCGGGGATGCACGTGGTCCATGAGCAGGGTGATCTCGGACGCGACATCGCGCCAGCGGGTGTAGGCCAGCTCCCATTGCCGCCGCTCGTCCGGGGTCAGTTCCCGACGCCCGCTTTCCGTCGCGAGCTGTTCCAGCTCCCGTCCGAGCTGCGCCTTCTCCCGGACGAGCGGAACGACCTCCGCGGCCAGGTCGCGGAGCGGCGCCTCGGCCGTCGAGGTGGCGGCCATGGTGGGATACAGCTCGCCGCACGCCGGGCAGAAGCGGTTCGAGACGGAAACAACCTCGCCGCACAACCGGCAGGGGAGGCTCGGGGCCGACATGTCTCACAACTTGATGGGCGCGCGGCCCGCCCGGAAGGGACGCGTTCGAAACCCCGCCGGGCAGAAGCGCGGCGACGTTCCCGCGTGCTCTCGACGGAGTGGTCGTCAGGCAGCGTTCACCGAGGCCACGGCTTCGCGGATTTCCTCGTCCGTGAGCAGTCGCTCCGACCGCTTGGCCGCGGCGAGCACCGCCTGCACCACCTCGGGGCGGCACGGCAGGCCGCGGCTCTCGAGATAGTACTGCACGTTGGAGGCTCCGGACATGTGGCCGACCTCGATTTCCTGGCCCCGGCCCACCCAGCTCGCCGGCACGCCCGAGTAGACCCGGTCGGCCAGCCAGGCGGCGCCCTTCTTCTGCGCCTTGATCACGGCGGCGGCGTGCACGCCCGTCGCGGTCCGGAACGCGTCCCGCCCCACGATCGGCTGGTTGATGGGCACCGGCACGTCCACCGCGCGCGAGACGGCGGCCACGTAGTCGGGGAGCCTCGTGAGATCGTCGTCCCGCCAGCCGAGCAGCTTGAGGTTCACAAGCAGCTGCTCCATGGGGGTGTTGCCGACCCGCTCGCCCACGCCCAGGGCGGTGCCGTGTACGCGCGTCGCTCCCGCCTCGAGGGCGATAAGGGTGTTCGCGACGTCGAGCCCGCGGTCGCGATGGCCGTGCCAGTCAATGCCCACCCGATCGCCCACGCCCAGCTCGACGAGCAGCGCCCGCGTCCAGCGGACCAGGTTCGCCACGCCTCGGGGGACGGCGGCCCCCACGGTGTCGCACAGGCAGAGCCGCCTGGCGCCCGCCTCCACCGCGGCCGTGAACAGCACGCGCAGGTGCTCGGGCGCCGCCCGGATCGTGTCCTCCGTGACGTACATGACGTCGAGTCCTTCGCGCACCCCGAACTCCACCGCCTCGCGCGTGTGCCGCAGGATCCGCGGCAGGTCCCACTCCTCGGCGTACTGCCGGATGGGGCTGCTCCCGATGAACACGCACGCCTCGATGGGCACGCCTGTCTTCTGCGAGACGTCGGCAATCGGCTGGATGTCCACCACCATGGTGCGCGCCGCGCAATTGGCCCGGATGCGCAGCCGGTGGTCGGCAATCTCGCGACACAGCCGCTCCACGGCTTCGCGTTGGCGGGGGCCGGATCCCGGGAGCCCCACGTCCGCCGTCTCGATGCCCAGGCTGTTCATGAGATGCAGAATCTCGACCTTGAGCTCGAGCGGCGGGTCCACCACGGACGGGCTCTGGAGCCCGTCCCGCAGCGTCTCGTCGTCCAGCATGGCCAGGGCGGGCCGCGGGACCGGGTCGTTGCCCGCCGCGGACCAGTCGTGGATCAGCTCGTGCTCGGTAGGCGAGTCGGCCATGGTTGCTTATCCCGCCGTCGCGGCGCGACCGAACTCGCGCGCCCGCCGGAGCAGGTCGGTGGCCGTCGGCTCGTCGCCCCGGCGCCGGTGGATCATGGCCAGGTGATAGACGCTGCTCACCTCTCCGATCCCCTCGTTCATGCTGGCGCGGAACTCCCGAGCCGCCCCCTCCATGTCGTCGCGGCGCTCGTGGATCACGCCCACGTGGTACCGGGCCATCAGGTACTCGGGAGTGAGTGTCGAGCACCGCTCGAAGTGCTCGAGGGCCCGGTCCAGCTCGCCGGCGTGGAACAGCGCGATGGCCAGCCGGTAGTGCGCGGCGTTGTAGTCGGCGTCAATCTCCAGGCACCGGCGGTACGCGCGAATGGCCGAGGGCATGTTGCCGCGGTGGTAGTAGGCCACGCCGAGGTCGTACGCGCAGAGCACGAAGCCGGGCGCCAGCTCGAGCGCGCGTTCGTACCG
>DASWHL010000080.1:0-4900 GCA_036398175.1 Gemmatimonadales bacterium | reverse complement strand
CGGGATCTCGGCCACCTTGACCGAGGCGCCGTACGCCCGCGCGATCGAGTCCACGACCGGGCGCACGCGCAGCGCGATCGCGTGGCTCTGCTCGCTCCGGTCGTGCTTGGGCTTCAGGTTCACCTGGACGTCGGCCACCGTCGGGCCGCGGCGCAGGAAATAGTGTCGCACCAGGCCGTTGAAGTTGAACGGCGCGGCCACGCCCGCATACGTCTGCACGTCGTGCACCGCCTCGTCCCGGGCCACCGCGCGCGCCAGCGCCTGCGCCACCTCCGCCGTGCGCTCGAGGGTGGTGCCCTCCGGCATGTCCACGATGAGCTGGAACTCGCTCTTGTTGTCGAACGGCAGCATCTTCACCGTGACGAGCTTGAGCGGGACCAGCAGCACGGACGCGAGCAGCAACGCCACCATGGTCCCGTAGGCGGCAAGCCGGCGGCGCGGGTTGGCCAGCAGTGACTCGAGCAGCCCGCGGTACCAGCGCGCCACGCGGCCGTTTGGCAGGGGCTCGTCGCCGCTCTCGCCCGTGGGATGCGCCGGCGCGTGGGCCTTGAGCAGGCGCACCGCCAGGTACGGCGTCACGATGAAGGCCACCGCGAGCGAGAAGATCATGGCCACCGAGGCGCCCACCGGGATGGGCCGCATGTAGGGCCCCATCAGGCCCGACACGAACGCCATGGGGAGGATGGCCGCGATCACCGTGAGGGTCGCGAGAATCGTGGGATTGCCCACCTCGTCCACGCCCATCACCGCGGCCTCGTCCCGGTGCCGCCGGCCCATCCCCAGGTGCCGCGCGATGTTCTCCACCACGACGATCGCGTCGTCCACCAGGATGCCGATCGCGAACACCAGCGCGAACAGGGTGATGCGGTTCAGCGTGTAGCCATAGAGCCGGTAGACGAGCAGCGTGAGCGCGAGTGTCACGGGCACCGCCACGAGCACCACCACCGCCTCCCGCCAGCCCAGCGCCACCCACACGAGCACGGCCACGCCGAGCGTCGCGATGAGGATGTGGAGCAGCAGCTCCCGCGACTTCTCGGTTGCGGTCTCACCGTAGTCGCGCGTCACGGTCACGCGCACGTCCGTGGCCAGCACCGTGCCCGTCAGCTCCTCGACCCGCTGCTGAACGCGGTGCGCGATCGTGGCGGCGTTCTTGCCCTCGCGCTTGGCGATGGCGATCGTGACCGCGGGCTCGAACGTGGTGCCGCCCGCTTCGAGGAAGCCCACGTACTGGTCGGGCTCCGCCGGGCCGTCCACCACCGTTGCGACGTCGCGGAGCCGGATGGCGCGGTCGCCGCGGACCCCCACCACCACGTCCCGCACCTGCTCGACGTCCCGCAGCAGGTGGCCGACCCGCACGGGGATGCTGCGGTTTGCGGCGAGCAGGTTGCCCGCCGGCAGCTCCACGTTGGCGGCGCCCAACGCGTGCAGCACCGCCCCCGCCGAGAGCCCGCGCGCGGCCAGGGCCGCGGGGTCGAGGGTCACGCGCACCTCGCGCGGCGCGCCCCCCACCACCCAGGTCTCGGCCACGTCGGGGATCCGTTTCAGCTCCGCCGCCAGCTCGGCGGCCTGCTGGCGCAGCAGGTAGCCGTCACCCAGGTCACCGCCCCCCGAGAGCGTGAGCGTGAGGATGGGGACCTCGTTGATGCCGTGCAGCGTCACGAGCGGCGGGGTGGCCCCCGCCGGGCTCTTGTCGGCATTGGCCAGGAGCTTGCCGTAGAGCCGCGTGAGCGCGATCTCCGGCTCCGTGCCCACCTTGAAGCGCGCGGTGATCAGCGCGCCGTCCGTCTGCGAGGCGCTGTATACGTACTCGACGCCTGGTACCTCCCAGATGGCGCGCTCGAGCGGCTCCACGATCCGGCGTTCCACCTCGCGCGGACTCGCGCCCGGGAGCCCCACGGCGACGTCAATCATGGGCACGCGGATCTGCGGCTCTTCTTCGCGCGGGGTGGTGAGCAGCCCTCCCACGCCGGCGGCCAGCGAGCCGGCGATGAGCAACGGGGTGAGCTTCGAATTGAGAAAGCGCTGGGCCAGCCCGCCCGACGGTCCGGTTTTCATTGCGCGATCCGCTCCCCGGCCTCGAGCCCGCTCAGCACTTCCACCCGGTCGCCCACCGCGCGGCCGAGGCGGATCCATCGAAGCGTCGCGACGTCACCGGTCACCACGTGGACGCCGGTGAGCTGCCCACGCCGCACGACGGCGCCGGCGGGAATGGTGACCGCGAGGCGGGTGCCGGACGGCACCAGCGCCGTGACGCTCACGCCGGTCGCCCAGTTTGCCGGGACGGCCACGCGGACCTCGACCGTGCGCGTCATCGGATCGGCGCCGCCCGAGACGGCGCGGATCGTGCCGTCCGCCCGACCCCCGTCCCGCGCCACCACCTCGATCGTGGTGCCCTCGCGCAGTTGGGCGGCCAGCTCGGGGGCCACCGCGAGGACGACCTCACGCGGCCCCGCGCTCTCGACCGCGAGCAACGACATGCCCGGCGTCGCGAGGTCGCCCGGATCCACGCTCCGGCCCACCACGACGCCGTCGAACGGTGCGACGATGCGCGCGTATCCCGCCGCGGTCTCCACCTCCCGCAGCGTCGCCTCCGCCATGGCGAGCTGCGACTCGGCCTGCGTGAGGCCGAGCCGCGCCTGGTCGCGCTGCACGCGCGACACCACGTCCTCGGCGTGAAGCGTGTCCATGCGCGCCGCCATCCGGGCGGCCTCGTCGCGCGCCGCGGCCGCCACGGTCACGGCCGCCTCGGCCTTGGCCCGGTTCGCGGCGATGTCGTCCACGCCCAGGCGGATCAGCGTCTGGCCGGCCCGCACCCGCGCGCCCAGCTCCACCGGCACGTCGGTTACCCGGGCCATCAGCCGGGTCGAGATGTCCGCCCGGTGGCGCGCGCGCACCGTCCCCGCGGCCGCGAAGGTCGTGGCCAGGGTTTCCGCCGCCACCGTCAGCGACGGGGGTGCCGCGGTCGTCGCCGCGGGCTGCTCGGCCGTCGAGGCGCCGCACGCGGCGGCGGCCAGCGATACGGCGGCCGCGGTGAAGAAGGGAAGCGTGTTCATCGGTCGTGCACTCCGTAGGCGAAGTCGAGAGCGGCCTGGGCGAGCAGCAGGTCCCGCCGGGCCGTGAGATGACTGAGGGTGGCGTTCATGGCCGCCGACTGAACGTCCAGCAACTCGGTGATGGGCGCCGCGCCCGTGCGGTAGCGCAGCTGTGCCTGGGCCAGCGCTTCGCGCGCTTCTCCCTCCGCGCGGGCCGCCACCGCCGCGCCCTGGCGCGCCGCGTCGAGCAGGCGGGTGGCTTCGAGCACTTCCACCTCCGCGCGCCGCAGGGCCGCGTCGTGCCGGGCCGTGGCGGCGTCCCGCTCGGCCGTGGCCTTCCGCACGGCGGCAATCCCGCCCAGCGCCGGGAACACGTTCCAGCGGAGCGCGATTCCCAGCGTCCAATCGCCGCTCCCCGTGCTCCAGGGCGCGTCGTGACCGTGATAGGCGACCGTCCCGAAGGCGCCGAGCTGCGGGAGCTGGGCCGCCCACGCGCTCTTCCGCGCGGCGCCCGCGGCCTCGCGGCCCGCCTCGAGCGCCCGCAGGTCGCCACGCGCGTCGAGCGCGCAGGCGGCGTCGGTGCAGGTCGTCGGGCGGTCGCCGGCAAGCGAGTCGGTGAGCACCAGTACCGTGGTCTCGGGCAGCGCCAGCAGGGCCCGTAGCCGCGACAGCGAGTTCTGCGCCTCGGCGACGGCCGCGAGCCGGCGGACCTCCACGTCCGCCGCCTGGAGGGACGCCAGCCGCGCGTCGAGCCCGGTCACCAGTCCTTCCCGGCGCAGCGCATCGGCCTGCCGCTCGTGGGCGCGCGTCGCGGCGAGCGACGTATCGAGCGCCGTGAGCCGGCGGGCCGTGAGCTGCGCCTCGAGATAGGCGTGGGTCACCATGAACACCGTGGCGCCGGCCATCCGCTCCGCCGCCGCGCTGCGCGCCGCGGCTCCGCGGCCGGCCGCCGCGTACCCGAACCAGCCCTCCGGCGCCAGCAGCGGGAGTTCGACCGTGGCCGAGCTCGTGTAGCCGCCAAAGGCCGCCGGGCTGTTCAGCGCGTCGAGCGCGAGGTCGCCGCCGGCGAACACCCCCTGCCGGAGCTTCATCCCGAAGACGCCCACGGGATCGGTGGTGCGGACCCCCATGACGTCCGCCCGGATGGACGGCAGGAACGCCCGACTCGCCGAGCCCGTGAGCGTGGCGGCCGCCCGCGCGTCCGCGCGCTCGGCCAGCAGGGCCGGGTTGGCGGCCAGCGCGTGGGCCATGGCGGCGTTGAGCGAAAGGACGAGGGTGTCCGGCGACGCGGCGCCTAGGGATAGGAAGATTGCAATAATCATATATTATGGCTCAAGAAAAAAAGGCCGCCGTGGCTACATGTCGCAGGTGCGGATGCAATGGAGAATGTGGGGCACCTTCTCCTCGACGAGCTGGTAGTGCACGCGGACGCCCTCCCGCCGGGACGCCACCACGTTGGCGCCGCGGAGCTTGGCCAGGTGCTGTGACACGATGGCCTGGGGCAGGTGCAGCTGTTCCTGGATGTCGGAGACCGTGGCCTCACCGGCCTCCAGGACCTCCACGATCTTGAGCCGCTCGGGGTGGCCGAGGAGCTTGATGATCTCGGCGGCCCGGCGGAGGATTTCCGGGCTGACGGAGCGGACGAGGAGCTTGGGTGGCATGAGACATAGAATATAGTATTATTTCTATTATGTCAAGGGTCGGGTGGGCTAGATGTCCAGGTTCTTCACGTACTTCGCATTCTCCGCGATGAACAGCCGGCGCGGCTCCACCTCGTCCCCCATGAGGTCGTCGAACAGCTTCGTGGCCGTGGCCGCGTTCTCCATCTCGACCTTGAGGATCGTCCGGCTCGCGGGATCCATGGTGGT
>DASWHL010000079.1:0-41836 GCA_036398175.1 Gemmatimonadales bacterium | reverse complement strand
GGTCCACGGGGCGCCCGCCGCCTCGGCGGCGTCCTCGGCACGCTTGAGGTCCACTTCCACGGTCCGCCGCAGGCGCGTGAGAATCCCGCCGAACTCGCCGGCGATGATCTCGTACTGCCGCTGCTGGTTGGCCGAGGGATCGCCCAGGGATGATGCCCAGCCACCGGTGATCCGGCGCAGCCGGTCGGACAGGGAGGGCGGCGACGACTCCTGCCGGCGCTCCATGGTGGGATCGCCGTTCAGCGCCCACTGGAGGGACCGCAACGTGTCGTCCAGGGCGCGCACGTCGGTCAGGAGCGGGGCCGTGGCGCCGGGGGTGCCGTGCAGGGCGCGCTGGAGCAGCTCCACCCGGCTCGCGGCCTCTCCCGCCGCGGCATTCGCGCCGAGCACCGCCCGTTGCAGGGCGGCCGACCGCTGCTCGAAGGCCAGGGCCGCCGGCGTGCGCGGCGTGGCCACGGGGTCGAGCTGGTACAGCTCGACGGTCTGCGACTGGCCGAGCGGCGTCACGACGCCGTCCACCAGCTTGGCGATGGCTACGGTGTACGTGCCGGGCACGACATAGGGTCCGGCCCCGCCCCCGAAACCGAATCCGCCGAACCCGCCGCCACCGCCGCCGCGCGCGCTCGTCACGGGCGCGGACGACGGATACCGGAGGTCCCACGTCACCCGCTGGAGTCCCGCGCCCGTGGGCCCCGTGAGCCGGCGGACGACGCGTCCCTCCGGATCGGTCACCGTCACGATGATCGCGGGATCCTCCTGGTGATCTTCCGTGCGCAGCGCGTCCCACGACGGATAGAAGACATCCTCCCCGCGCCGGGCCGCCGCCCGTTCCGCCTGCTGCCGCTCCGCCCGCCGCGTGCGCAGCGCATCCCGCAGATAATAAGTCACCACCGCGCCCAGCGGCGGATTGTCCGCGGTCCAAACGCGGGTGCCCTGCCAGCCCGGATCGGGCGACGACGGCACGTAGAGCGGGGTCCGCTTGATCGGCAGCAGCGCGGCCTCCCCGTCGAGCACCCGCGGGGTGAGGGCGCGCAGGGCCGAGAGGTCCTCCAGGATGTAGAAGCCCCGGCCGAACGTCGCGACCACGAGGTCGTCTTCGCGCTTCTGGAGCGCCAGGTCCCGCACCTGGATCACGGGCAGGCCGCTCCGCAGCTGCGTCCAGCGCTGGCCCCCGTTGTTCGTCACGAACAGGCCGAACTCGGTGCCCGCGTAGAGGAGGTTGGGATCCACGTGGTCCTCGAGCACCACGTACACCGAGCCACGTTCCGGCAGGTTGCCGGAGATCAGGGTCCAGGAGCGGCCGAGATTCGTGCTCCGGGCGACGTACGGCTTGAAGTCACCGGCCTTGTGGTTGTCGAAGCTCGCGTAGATCGTGTTGACGTCGTGCGCCGACGGGGTCACGCGCGACACGAAGATCGTGTCGGGCACGCCCGAAACCGAGGAGATGGCCCGCCAGTTCTGGCCGCCATCCTCGCTCACCTGCATCAGGCCGTCGTCGGTGCCCGCCCAGAGCAAGCCTTCCCTGAGCGGCGATTCGGCCAGGGTCACGATGCTGCCGTAGAGCGAGGTGGACGCGTTCTTGGCCACCGCGTCCACGCTCCACACGCGGCCCATCAACGTGAGCCGGTTGCGGTCAATCTGGCGCGTCAGGTCCGGGCTCACGGGCCGCCAGGCGCCGCCCCGGTCGTCGCTCCGGAACAGGCGCTGGGCGGCGAAATACAGCCGCGACGGCGCGTGGGGGCTGATGATGAGCGGCGCGTCCCAGTGCCACCGTAGCCCCGGCTCGCCGGGCTCGGGATCGGGCTGGATGCTCACCCGCTCGCCCGTGGCGAGGTTGAACCGGGTCAGCACGCCGTGCTGCGACTCCGAGTACGCGATGTCCGGGTCGGTCGGGTCAATCCGCGTCTGGAACCCGTCGCCGCCCTGGGTCAGGAACCAGTCGCTGTTCCGGGCGCCGGCGCGGGTCCGCGTGCGGGACGGCCCTCCCATCGTGCTGTTGTCCTGCGTGCCGCCGTAAATCCGGTAAAACGGCAGGGAGTTGTCCACCTCGACCCGGTAGAACTGCGCGAGCGGGAGGTTCTGGAACCAGTCGTAGGTCTGGCCGCCGTCCCAGGTTTCGTACAGGCCGCCGTCGCACCCGATGATGAGGTGGTCCGTGTCGTCCGGATCAATCCAGAGCGCGTGGTTGTCCACGTGCTTGTTCCGCTCGCCAAGTACGCGGAACGTGCGTCCGCCGTCGTCCGTGATCATCGTGCGGACGTCCATCGAGTACACGCGGTTCACGTTGGCCGGGTCCGCGAAGATCTCCTGATAGAACAGGCCGATCGTCGTGTGATCGCCCATCCGCTGCCACGTGATGCCGTTGTCGGTGGAGCGGTAGAACCCACCCCGCCGGTTCGCCGCTTCGACGATGGCGTACACCACGTCGGGGTCCACCGGGGAGATGGCGAGGCCGATGCGGCCCAGTTCCTCCGACGGCAGGCCGGTGTGGACGCGGGTCCACGTGGCGCCGCCGTCCGTGGACCGCTGGAGGCTCGACTGCGGCCCGCCGGCGATGTAGCCCCACTGCCGCCGGACCTTCTGCCACGTCGAGGCGATCAGGATGTTCGGGTTGCTGGGGTGCATCACGACGTCCGCGACGCCCGCCCACTCGCCGCCGTCCAGGATCCGGGTCCAGGTCCTGCCGCCGTCCGTCGTCTTGTAGAGGCCGCGGTCGCCGCCGCTGGTGAACAGCGGGCCGTGCGCGGCCACGTACACGACGTCGGTGTTCCGGGGGTCAATGAGGATCTTGCCGATGTGCTGCGATTCCCGCAGCCCCACGTGCTCCCAGCTGCGGCCGCCGTTCACCGACTTGTACACCCCGTCGCCGTACGACACGGACCGGAGCACGTTGTTCTCGCCGGTCCCGACCCACACGACGTTGGGGTTCCGCGGATCGAGCGCGACGACGCCGATCGCGTACGAACCCTCACCGTCGAAGATGGGAGTGAACGTCGTGCCGGCGTTGGTGGTCTTCCACACGCCGCCCGACGCGACGCCCACGTACCAGGTCTTCTTATCCGGGGCGATGGCCAGGTCGCTGATCCGGCCGGAGATGGCAGCCGGCCCGATGTGGCGGAGCCGCAGGCCGCGAGCGGCGGACGCGAACCGGTCGCGCGGGCCCGCCGTGTCGCCCGCGGGGGCGACGCGCCGGCCCTGGCCGACGGCCGGGGCAGGGGTGGACAGGCCCGCCAGCACGCAGACGCTGACGGCGAGGAGCAGAGGGAGCAGGCGCTGACGGGGTGACATGGGGGGGTCCGACCTCAGCCGCTGGAGGGATGATGATGACCAGACCAGAGGCGCCCGGCCGGCGGACCGGCCGGAGGCTCGCCAGAACATACGCGCGGAGACCGGGTGATGCTGGGGGCGCCTACCCCGCCGCGCCCGCCGCTTCCCGCAGCAGTGCCCGCGCGATAACGAGCCGCTGGATCTGGTTGGTCCCCTCGTAGATCTGCGTGATCTTGGCGTCCCGCATGAACTTCTCGATCGGGTAGTCCTTGCAGTAGCCGTAGCCGCCGAACAGCTGCACCGCCTCGGTGGTCACCTTCATGGCCACGTCCGTGGCCATGAGCTTGCACATGGCGGAGGCCCGGGTGATCTGCTTGTGTCCCGCATCAATCAGCCGGGCCGCGTAGTGCACCAGCTGCCGCGCGGCCTCGATCTGGGTCGCCATGTCCGCGAGCATCCACTGGACACCCTGGAAGGCGCTGATGGACTGGCCGAACTGCTTGCGGCCGCCCGTGTAGGCGATGGCGAGATCCAGCGCCCCCTGGGCGAGCCCCACGGCCTGGGCCGCGACGCCGGGCCGGGCCCGGTCCAGCGTGGTCATGGCGTGCTTGAAGCCGTGGCCGTCCTCGCCGCCCAGCAGGTTGGCCGCCGGCACGCGGCAGTTGTCGAGGTGGATCTCCACGACGGGCACGCAGCGGATGCCCATCTTGTCCTCGTGCTTGCCCACACGGTATCCCGGGGTGTCCTTCTCGACCAGGAAGGCCGAAATCCCCCGCGCGCCGCGGGACGCATTGGTGACCGCGAAGATCGTGTTGAGGGAGGCGACCGCGCCGCCCGTGTTCCACTTCTTCTCGCCGTTCAGCACCCAGCCGTCGCCGTCCCGCGTCGCCGCCGTCTTCATGGAGCCGGCATCCGAGCCCGCGTCCTTCTCCGACAGCCCGAAGGCGATCAGCTGGTCGCCCGCGGCAATGCCGGGCAGGAACCGCCGCTTCTGGTCGTCGGTCCCGCCCACCATGATCGGGAAGGACCCGAGGGCGTTGACGGCATACCCCACGCCCATGCCGCCGCAAGCGCGGGAGAACTCCTCAACGACCATGCACAGGTCCAGCACGCCGCCGCCCATCCCGCCGTACTCCTTCGGGATCCACACGCCGGACAGGCCGGCCTGCTTGATGGCCTTCTGGACCTCCCAGGGATACGTCTGCTCGACGTCGTACTTCGCGGCTACGGGCTTCATTGCCGTCTCGGCCAGCTCGCGCGCGCGGTGCCGGAGGTCCAGCTGCATGGGGGTGTACATGGCGTCGGTCATGGTCCTGGCTCGGCGTGGGGTTCTCGAGATCCGGTGCGACAGGGTCGCCCCGCCGGGGGAATGCTATCGCGTGGGGCGGCGTTCCGCTTCACCCTTCGGTCTTGAGCGCCTCGAAGACCTTCGCCTCGTGGAACAGCCGGAACAGCTCGGCGTCCAGCATCCCGTCCTTCACCTCCTCGGCCAGGATGTCGAGTGCCCGGGGAATCGGGACGGCCCGCTTGTACGGCCGGTCGGACGCGGTGAGCGCGTCGAAGATGTCCGCGATCGTCATCATCCGCGTCTGGATGGGGATCTGGTCGCTCGTCACCTTCCGCGGGTAGCCGCGTCCGTCGAGCTTCTCGTGATGCCCGTACGCGATGGTGGGGACGTTCCCCAGTTCCTTGGTCCACGGGATATTGAGCAGGAAGCGGTAGGTGTGCGCCACATGGCTCTCGATCTCGAGCCGCTCCTGCTCGTCCAGGCTCCCCTTGCGGATCGTGAGGTACCGGACCTCGTCGTCGGTGAGGAGGGGCTGGTCCTTGCCCTCGAGGTCCTGAAACCGGGCGTCGGCGTACCGGATCAGCTCCTCGAAGTTCCCCTCGGGGAGCACGGTGGGCTCGTTCGACTCCCCGACGAGCTTCATGAAGCGGTCCAGGTCGGCCAGCCGGGCCTCCTGCTGGCGCTGCAACTCCGCGAGGAACGCCTCGTAGTTGGTCCGGCCGTTCCGCTCGAGGAAGTCGGCCCGCTGCCGCTCGAAGTCGCCCTCGTACGTGCGCCGGATGAACGCGTAGCGCTGCTTGATGAGCGCGAGGTCGGGCGCGTACAGCTTCTTGGCCTTGACCAGCACCTGCTCGCGCACGCCCACCTTGCCGAAGTCGTGCAGCAGCCCGGCGTAGCGCAGCTCCCGCAGCTCCTCCCGCGAGAAGGACACCTGCCGGTACGCGCCGTCCCCGGCGCGGTCCACCGTCTGGGCCAGCCCCACGGTCATCGTGGCCACGCGGCCGGAGTGGCCGAACGTCGTGGGGTCCCGCTGCTCGATGGCGATGACCGCCGCCTTGACGAAGCCCTCGAACAGGCGCTCGATGCTCTGGTACAGCTCGCTGTTCTCGATGGCGACCGCGGCCTGGCCGGCGAGCGACGACACGAGCTCCACCGTCCGCCCGCTGAAGGGCACGACGTGCTGCTCGAAATCGGCGGGCGTGCTGAGACGCAGATCGGCGGCGGTCTTGCGGTTGATCAGCTGCAGCACCCCGATGATCTGGTCCTTGTGGTCCGACATCGGGATCGTGAGGATGGACTTGGTGCGATACCCGTACTTCTCGTCAATGGACCGGTTGATCGAGTACTCGACATTGGCCGGCAGCTCGTACGCGTCGTCCAGTACGAGCGGCGCGCTGGTGCTGGCCACGTAGCCCGCGATGCTCGCCTTGCTGATCGGGATCGTGAAGTCCACGAACGGGATCTCGGGCCGCGAGTGGTTCTGCGCCAGCTTGAAGCGCAGCCGCTTGGTGCCGTCGTCGGCGGTCTCGACCAGGTAGAGGCTCCCGGCATCGGCGTCGGTGAGCGCCCGGGCCTGCGAGAGAATCATCTCGAGCAGCGTGTGGAGGTCCCGCTCGGTGGACAGCGCCATGCCGATGCGGGTCAGCTCGCCCAGCTCCTTCGTGCGGCTCGCCGCCTCGCCCCGCGCCCGCGTGGCCTCGGTGCGGGCCGCCGCCTCGCGGTAGGACGACCGGAGCGCGATCAGGAACTGCCGGCCGCCCGGCGCCGCCGGGAGAAAGGCCGAGACCAGGTCCGCGGGCAGCCGCTCGGGCACATCGGTCTCGTCCGGCGCGCCCAGGGCCACGAACGCGCCGCCGTGGCGCACGAACTGCCGCAGCGCCGCCACCGGGAACCGGTCGCGGCTCCCCGGGTCCAGCACCAGGGTGGTCGGCACGGTTCCGGCGGTAAGCTCGCCGGGCATCGAGATCCGGCGCACGGCCACGTGCTCGGCCGCGAGCGCGTCCGCGAACGGCGCCGGATCGAACGTCGGGGCGTGGAGCAGCAGGAACTTCACGGACGACCTCGCGTCGAATCGGGCCGCACCGAGTCCCGCGGCGGCAGCGCCGGGTCGGGGGGGGGCCGCACTCCGGTCAGCAGGCGCGCGGGGCGACGGCTGATCTGGTCGCTGAAATGTTCGAGGACGACGGCCGTGCGCAAGAGGCGCTCGGCGATGTCCCGGGCGTAGGCCCGGTTCTCGATCGCGATGTCCCCCACCAGCCGGAGCACGGTGTCGGCACGTTGCAGGGCCTTCCGGGTTTCGCCGAGGGTGGCCAGGATCGAGTCGTTGAGGGGGCCGACCCGGGGCTGGACGTCCGCGAGGAGCTGGTCCGACCGCTCCAGATTGGACGACAGCCGGGTCAGCACGTCCGTCACCAGGGGCCCGTTCGTGGCCATGAGTCCCCGCGTGTCCTCGACCGCGGCCGTCGTGCGCGCGAGCAGTCCGCGGGTCTCCTGGAGCGCGGACTGGATCTCGCCGCGCAGCGTGCCCGCCATCTCCGTCAGCGCTTCGAGCACGCCCCGGGGGCGGACTGCCTCGATGGTGTCGCCGGGTTCCAGGTACCCCCGCGTCGCAAGGGCGTCCGGGATCACCAGCTCCACGACGGCGGCCGCGATGGGGGTGGGCTGGATGATCTCGGCCCGTGTGCCCCGGGGCAGGCGCAGCTCCGTGCCGTTCGGGAAGCGTTCCCGGACGGATAGACGTCCCAGAAACGTGAGGGCTCCGGTGGCGGAGTCCACCAGGGGGCTGATGTCGCGCAGGCGGCCCACGTCGAGCCCGCGGAGCACGACTCTCGTGTCCTGGCTCAACGCCTCGGCCGAGACCGTGCGCATGTAGAACGTCGCGCGCAGCTCGCCGAGCCCGCTCGTGACGATGGCCATGCCCACCAGGATCCCGATCGCGATCAGGATGAAAAGGCCTACCAGGAAGTCGGTCCGCTGGGTGTTCACCGTATCCTCACGGGTCCGGACGGAGCTTGCCGCCGGTGACGCGATAGCGCTCCTCGAACCGCGATCGCAGCCGGTCGGGGAGGACCTGGCTCGTGACCAGCACGGACCGGCGGGGGCCGTCCGCCGCCTCGCCGCCGCGCGCCAGGTCGAGGAGTTCGGCGGCCGCCCCGAGGCCGATGCCGTCGAACGGCTGGTCGAGAATCACGAGCCGCGGGTCGAACACGAGCGCCCGGGCGAACGCGGTGCGGCGGCGCTGCTCGTCGTCCGCTTCGGAGGGGCGCAGCCCGCCGGCGTCGGCCAGACGGAAGGCGCCCAGGATCACCCGGACACGGCTTCGGATTTCCCGGGACGAGAGCAGGCTCCCGAACTGCAACGGGAGCGCCACGTTGTCGGCCAGGGACAGATTCTGCAGCAGGCCGTCGCCCTCGGGAACGTATCCCGCCTGCCGGCGGAAGGCGAGCGCGGCGCGCCGGGACAGGGTCGCGACCTGCTCCCCGAACAGCAGGGCCCGCCCGCCGTCGGGCGCGTCGAGCCCGAGGGCGATCGGCCCCAGGCGGTCGAGCCCGCTCGCGACCTCGCCGACCGCGGCGACCGCGCGGTGCTCGGGCACGGTCAGCGACACGGCGGTCGGGCGCGCGCCCTCGAGCCGCACGTCCTCGAAGACGAGGAGGGCGGTCACTGGGTCACCGCCACGAACAGCGCCGAGCAGATGAAGATCAGCACGATGCTGACCAGCACGGCCTCGCTCGACGCGATGGGCACGCCGGTCGGACCGCGCCGCACGGCGAGGCCGTGGAAGCTCGGCACCATCCCGATCACGATCCCGAAGACGAGGCCCTTGGCCAGCGTGAGCCAGACGTCCTTGAGGCTCAGCGAGCGGAGCACGATGTCGAAGTAGCGCGCGCTGCTCATGCCGTTCGTGACGGCCGCCGCGAGCCCGGCCACCACCGCCACGCAGTCGAACAGCAGGATGAGCCCGGCGACCGAGACGATGGCGGCGACGAAGCGGGGCAGCACCAGGTACTGCAACGGGTCTATCCCGATCCCTTCGAGCGCGCGAATCTCCCCCATGACGGTGTTCGTGGCCAACTCGGCGGCGATGGCCGTGCCCGAGCGGCCGGCGACGGCGATGGCCGTGAGCATGGGGCCCAGCTCGCGGACGATGGCGACGACCATGAGCGTGCCGATCAGCTCCGTGGCGTTCAGGCGGCCCAGCTCCCGGACCGTCTGGGAGATCACGAGGTAGCTCAGGATGCCGGCAAGGACGATGATGATGGGCACGGCCTGGAGGGCCGTGAACCAGATCTGGTTGAGCATCACCCGGCGCACGACCCGACGCCCGCCGGGCGAGAGCGCCATCCAGGACCCCAGAGTCCGGACGAAAAAGCGCGCCAGGGCACCCGTGCGGGTGACCCGGCGCGCCACGCCTCGTCCCAGTGCGGCGATCGGTGCGATCACCGCGGCAACCGCTCAGCCTCCGACCTGCCGCAGGGCTTCCTGGGCCTCCGTGTACTCGGGGAACTCGGCCAGCGCCTTGCTGAACAGCTCCTTGGCCTTGGCCGAGTCGCCGCGGTCCTGGTAGAGCAGGCCCTTGGTGTAGTACGACACCGCCTGCGTCGCGTTGAGCTTCTGCGCGCGTTCCTCGCGCTGGGCCTGCACTTCCTTGGGCAGTGCCGGGAGCTTGAGGTCGCCGGTGATCTTGGTGGCGGCGTCAATCACGCCTCTCGCCATGTCCTCGCGCTTGAAGGTGGTCCGGTCCGCCTTCTCGATCTCCGAGGTTTCCGTGTTGACGATCTGGACGTCGAGCCGCATGGTCCCGTAGGTGTCCACGAAACCGCCCATGACCATGTACCGCGCGCCCACGATCTTGCCGATCCGGGTCGCCGTGGCCGCGTCCACCCGGCCCGAGGCGCCGAGATCCTGCTCGGCCAGCAACTCCCGGATCCGCGAGCGGTCTACGACCCGCAGCTGCGGGTTCATGGCGAACTCGGTCGTCAGCATCTGCTGCATCCCGACCTCGAGCGCCGCGTAGTCCTCGGCCGCCTGGCCGTACGACCCGCCGTTCGTGAATGGCAGGACCGCGATCCCGGGCCGCGAATCCTGGGCCGCGGACGATCCGGCGCCCAGTGCGCCGGCCAGAGCCGCCATCGAGAAGAGTGTGCGCCACCGCATAGGCCTACGCCCCCGCTAGAGTGTGATTTCCAGACCCTCGAACGCCGCCACCACCTCGAGGTGCCCCGCCCGCCCGGCCGCCAGCCGCCTGGCGTCCGTGAACAAGTCGTCCAGCGCGTCGTCCGTCCGCTCCGGCCGGTGATGGAACAGCACCAGCCGGCCCACGCCCGCATCCGCCGCGAGGGCCACCGCCTCCGCATGCGAGGAGTGCCCCCACCCAAGGTAGCTGGGCATCTCCTGTGCCGTGAACATGGCGTCGTGGATCAGCAACTCCGCGCCCGCCGTAAACCGCACCAGCTCGTCCCGCCACCCGGGCGGCACCTCGTAGTTCCCGCCCGGCCCCAGCTCGTTATCGGGAATGAATACCACGCTGGGCCCCCCGGCCCGCGGCGCCAGCCGGAACGCCAGGGTGGTTCCCGGGTGCCGCAGCCGCATGGCCCGAACCGCAAACTGCCCCACCTCGAACGCGCCCGGTTCCACATGGGTCACCGTCAGGTTCGCGTCCAGCTGGTGGAGGGGAACCGGGAACACCACCGGGTCCATCTGATCGCGCAGGATCTGTTCCAGCCCGACCTTCCCCTGCCGGGCGCCCCAGATCCGGATGTGGCTGCGCTCGTCATAGAACGGCGCGAAAAACGGCAACCCCTGGATGTGATCCCAGTGGGTGTGCGACAGCAACAGGTCCGCGACCAGGGGGTCGGCGCTGGCTTCCACCAGCGCCCGGCCCAACGGCCGGATGCCGGTCCCCGCATCGAGGATGACGAGGCTCCGCACGTCTGCCGCCGTGCTCTGCAACGTCACGCACGAGGTGTTGCCACCGTAGCGTGCCGTCAGCGGCCCCGGTGTTGGGATCGAGCCACGGGCCCCCCAGATCGTGACCCGGCAGGTCATGAGCCCGGCCGATCAGCCATCATGTGCTACACGGTACGGCAGGGACCGTGCCGACGGCAAGCGGGACGCTCACGGGGCCGGGGTGACCGCGGTCACGGCGGTCACGAGAGTTTGGCCGCGGCGCGCAACGCCCGCCGATCGGCGATCCGGATGCCCCGCGGCGACACGTCAATCAGACCGTGGTCCGCGAGTTCCCGCAAGGTGCGGGATACCGTTTCCCGGCTCGATCCGATCATCTGCGCGATGGTCGCGTGCGTCACCCGCTTGACCAGATCGCCCTCCTGCCCGGCCAGCTCGAGCAGCACCCGCGCCACCCGGCCGTAGACGTCGAGCAGGACGAGGGACCCGATCTGGTCGTCCGCCCGCCGGAGGCGACGCGACAGCGTGCGCAGCATGCCGAGCGCGATACGGGGGTGGGTCTCGAGCGCCTGCTGAAAGTCGTCGCGGCGCAGCACCAGCAGGCGGGCGTCGTCCATGGCGATCACGTGGGCGGAGCGGGGCTCGTCGTCAATCAGCGCCAACTCCCCGAAGAAGTCGCCGGGACCCAGGACGGCCAGGATCACCTCGCGGCCGTCCTCCCCCACGAGCACGACCTTGACCTGACCCACGCCCACGATGAACAGGGCATCTCCCGGATCGTCCTCGAAGACAATGACGCTGTTGCGGGGATAGGGGCGCTCCCGGGCCATGGCAGCGAGCCGGTCGAGGTCGTCGTCGCCCAACTGGGCGAACAGCGGAACGCGGCGCAGCGTTTCAACCACGCTCACGGGCGGCCTCGGGGTGGGCGGAAACAAGCAACACTACCGCGCCCGCCCGGGGGTGTCAAATGCGTCATGCGCGCCACGCTTGCCGGCAAGTCACTGACGCCGTTATACTTCCAAGCTTTCCGAGACCCTGGACAACCGAGGGCTGCGCCGATGAAGCAGGACATTCACCCCAGGTACGAGCGCCTCACCGTCGTCTGCGCGTGCGGGAACTCGTGGGAAACGCGCTCCACGAGCGCGTCCATCCACGTCGAAATCTGCTCCCGGTGCCATCCGTTCTATACCGGCAAGCAGAAGCTCATCGACACCGCCGGCCGGGTCGAGCGGTTCCAGCGTCGCTATAGCCGGAAGGGCACGTCGCAGAGCGCGTGAGCACGGAGGCCCGGCTGGCCGCCGCGCTGGCGCGAGCGGCCGAGGTCGAGCGCGACCTCGCCGATCCGGCCGTGGCGCGGGACCCCAGGCAACTGACCACGCTGGGCCGGGAGCATGCGCGCCTCGAGCGCATCCGCCAGGCCGCGCGCCGGCGCGAGAAACTCACCAGCGAGCTGGCACAGGCGCGGGAGGTGGCCCGGGATCCGGACCCCGGCCTCGCGGAGCTGGCGCGCGCCGACCTCGACCATCTCGAGCCGGAACTGGCCGCGCTGGAGGCCGAGCTGGAGACGCTGCTCGTGCCGCCCGATCCGCTCGATTCCCGGGACGTCATCATGGAGATCCGTGCGGGCACCGGCGGCGACGAGGCCGCCCTGTTCGCCGCCGACCTCGTCCGCATGTACACGCGGTTTGCCGAGCGGCGCGGCTGGCGCGTGGACGTGATGGAGCTGCACGAGGGCAATCTCGGTGGACTCAAGGAAGCGACCCTGATGGTGGGGGGCGATCGCGCCTTCGGGCTGCTGCGCCATGAATCCGGGGTGCACCGCGTGCAGCGGGTCCCCGAAACCGAAGCCCAGGGCCGGATCCACACGTCGGCCGCCACGGTGGCAGTCCTGCCGGAGGCGGAAGACATTGACGTGAAGATCGAGGACAAGGAACTCAAGATTGACGTGTTCCGGTCGTCGGGGCCGGGTGGGCAGAGCGTGAACACCACCGACTCGGCCGTCCGGGTGACCCACCTGCCCACCGGGCTGGTGGTGCAGTGCCAGGACCAGAAGTCGCAGCTCCAGAACAAGCTCCGCGCGCTCGAGGTGCTGCGCGCGCGCCTGCTCGATCGGATGGTGGCCGAGCAGGAGGCCGCGCGGGCGCGGGAACGACGGGCCATGGTCGGGACGGGCGACCGCTCGGCCAAGATCCGGACCTACAACTTCCCGCAGAACCGGGTGACGGACCACCGCATCGGGTACACGGTCCATGCGCTGGCCGACGTGCTCGACGGCGACCTGGCGGAGCTCGCGGACCGGCTCCACCAGGCCCATCGGGCGGAGCAGGTGGACGCGTGACGCCCAGCGGGCCCGCCAGCCGGGCGCCCACCGTTGGGGACCTGCTGCGGGCCGCGGAAGCGAGGCTCGGCGCGGCCGGGATGCCGGAGCCGCGGCGGGAAGCGCTGACGCTCTGGGCCGCGCTCACCCGAACCTCGGCCGGCGCGGCATGGGCCGGCCGTGCGGCGGCCCCCACCCCGGAAATGGCGCGCAGCTTCGCGGACGCGGCGGCCACCAGGGGCACGGGGGCCCCGCTGGCCTACGCGGCCGGCACCGCCGCCTTCCGCTCGCTCGAGGTGGCGGTAGACCCCCGGGTGCTGATTCCCCGGCCGGAAACCGAGGGGCTGGTCGAGCACGTTCTCAGCTGGTGCCGGGCGCGCGGGCGCTGGGGCGTGGCCGCCGACATTGGCACCGGCAGCGGATGCATTGCCCTGAGCCTGGCATCGGAAGGTGCCTTCGACCGCGTGATCGCCACCGATGTCTCCGAGGCGGCGCTCGCCGTGGCCGCACGGAACGCCGCGGCGGTCGCTCCGCACACGCCGGTCGAATTTCGCGCGGGCGACCTCCTGTGGCCCATTGGCCCGGAGCAGGTGGACGTGCTCGTCAGCAATCCGCCCTACGTCACGGCCGACGAATGGACCGCGCTCGAGGCGGGCGTCCGCGAGCACGAGCCCCGCATGGCGCTCGTCGGCGGCGAGGACGGACTCGCGCACGTCCGGGGCCTGCTGCGGCAGGCGGTGAGCCGGCTCCGCGAGGGCGGGCTCCTCGCGCTGGAAGTAGATTGCCGCAGGGCGGGCCGCACCCTGGCCTGCGCGCGCGCCTACGGATGGATGACCGCGCGCATCGCACCCGACCTCTTTGGCCGCGAGCGGTACCTGCTCGCCACGCGGGAGACGTGATGATAGATGAGAAGGCCGTGGATCTCGGCCGGCTGATCGGACAGACCGACGAGTACAAGGCGCTCCGCCGAGCCCACGAGCAGGTGCGGGACCTCAAGGCCCTCCAGGACCAGATGGGGCGCCTGCACAACGTGGCCGCCGACCTCGAGCGGGCCGCCACCGATGGCCGTGAGCCCCCGGAGCCGCTGGTCCAGGAGTACGACCGCCTGCTCTCCACGATCCAGGGCGACCCGAAATACCAGGCGGTGGTGGCGGCCCAGTCCAATTTCGACAAACTCATGGTCCGCGTGAACGAGCAGATCATGGAGGGCATCCGGCGCGGGTCGGCGAGCCCGATCATCACGCTCACCTGACACGACCGTGGCCGGGCTGTTCGTCGCGATCGAAGGGCCGGAAGGGGCCGGCAAGTCCAGCCTGGCCGGCGCGCTCGCGAGCCGGCTGGCCGCGGCGGGGCACGAGGTCGTGGCGGTGCGGGAGCCCGGTGGAACGCCGCTGGCCGAGGCCGCGCGGGCGGCCTTTCTCGATCCCGGGCTCGACGCCACGCCACTCGCGGAGGTCTTTCTGCTCCTGGCGGCCCGCGCGGATCTGGTCGCGAAGGTGATCCGGCCCGCCCGGGCGCGCGGTGCGGTGGTGCTCTGCGACCGGTACGACCTGTCCACGGAGGCGTACCAGATTGCCGGTCGGGGATTGGACGGCCCGGCCGTGCGCGCGGCCAACGCCTTGGCGACCGGGGGACTGCGCCCCGACCTGACGCTCGTGGTGAACGTGCCGGCGACGGTGGGGCGGGCGCGCCAGGCGTCCCAGGGGAAGGTCCCCGATCGCGTCGAGCAGGCGGACGCCGCGTTTCACGCGCGGGTCGAGGCGGCGTTCCGCGCCGCGCGGGGCCCCGGCGTCGTGCACCTCGACGGGACGGCGCCGCGCGCCACGGTCGAAGCCGGGGCGTGGCAGGCGGTGGCCGGACTCCTCGGGAAACAAACCGGCGCGGCCCGGGTTCCATAAGATTCCGGCAGCCTCTACAGAGGGAGTTCCCATGCATCGGAAAAACGTGTTCCTCTTCGGTCTCGTCGGCGCCATCGCCTTCACGTCGGGCGGGTGGCTCCTCCAGCGCGGCGGTGAACGGGCGGGGAACGTGTACCAGAAGGCCAGGCTGTTCGAGAACGTGGTGGCCTATCTGTCCGAGTACTACGTGGACTCCCTCGACGAGGGGCGGCTGTACGACCTCGCCATTGACGGGATGCTGAAGGAGCTGAAGGACCCGTACACGTCGTTCCTCCGCGCGGACGACTTCCGGGACCTCACGGTCAGCACCACGGGCAACTATGGGGGCCTGGGGATCCGGATCGAGCCCAACGACGGCTGGATTCAGGTGGTCCAGCCGCTGCCGGACACGCCGGCCGAGCGGCTGGGCGTGCAGGCGGGTGACCGGATCGTCGAGGTGGATGGGGAATCCACCCACGAGTGGTCGTCCGACAGGGCGGTGAGCCGGCTGCGCGGCGAGCCGGGCTCGTCGGTGACCATCACCATCGTGCGCGCCGGTGTGCCCGAGCCCGTCAAGTTCACGATCACCCGCGAGCGGATTCACGTCGCGGCGGTGGAGGGAGGCGCGGTGCTGCCGGGCGGCGCCGGCTTCGTCCGTCTGCTCGGCGTGAGCGAGGCCTCGGCCCAGGAGCTGAGCGCGGAGATCGAGCGCCTGCGCGGCGAGGGCGCCCGTTCGCTCATCCTGGATCTGCGGAACAACCCGGGTGGCCTGCTCAACGAGGGCGTCGCGGTGGCGGACCTGTTCCTGGACCGCGGCCAGCTGGTCGTCGAGACCCGCGGCCGCGCGCCGGGAGCCTCCGGCGTGTTCAAGGCGTCGCGCCAACAGGCCTGGCCGGACATGCCCATCGTCGTGCTGGTGAACGGCAACTCGGCCAGTGCGTCCGAGATCATCGCCGGCGCGCTCCAGGATCACGACCGCGCGCTGGTCGTGGGCACCGTCACCTTCGGCAAGGGCCTCGTGCAGAGCGTGGTCGAGCTGGGGCCGGGCCCGCAGGCGCTCAAGCTCACGACGGGCCGCTGGTTCACGCCCAGCGGGCGCCAGCTCGAGCGACCCGCGCGGCACGGGATTGCCCCGCTCACCCTCGTGGACGCGGATACCACTGACACCGCCGCCGCGGCCGATTCGGCCCGGCCCAAGTTCTACACCGACGCCGGCCGCGTCGTCCTGGGCGGCGGCGGCATCACGCCGGATCGCATCGTGCGGCCGGATTCGCTCTCGACGGGCGAGCAGGCGTTCGCGCGGGCGCTCGGCTCCCGCATTCCCGAGTACCGAGCGGCGCTCTCGTCCTTTGCCCTCGACATCAAGGGCCGCAACGGCGTCACGAACCCGGACTTCCCGATCACCGCGGCCCTGCGGCGCGGGCTGATCGCGCAGATGCGGGAGCGGGGCATTGATCTGCCGGATTCGATCTTTGCCGGCGCCACGGAGCTGCTCGACGAGCAGTTGGGCGACGAGATCACCCGCTACGTCTTCGGACGCCCCGCGGAGATCCGGCGCCAGGTGGCGCGCGACGCGCAGGTGCGGGCGGCCACCACGGTGCTCGGCCGCGCGCGGACCCCGGCCGAGCTGTTCGCGCTCGCGGAGAGGGATCCGGGTCGCGGGCGGTGACGCCCATCGGCGTGGTCGGGGCCGGCCGCGCCGGGCTGGGGCTGGCGCTGGCGCTCCATCATGCCGGCCACACGGTACGCCTGCACGCGCGGCGGGGGAAAGCGGTTCCCCCGCCGCTCGTGCTTTCGTGGGGCGGGCCGCCGCCCTGGCTCGGGGAGGTCGAGATCGTTCTCCTCGCGGTGCGGGACGACGCGATCGCGGCGGCGGCGGCCGAGCTGGCGGCGACCGGCGCCGTGGAAGCACGGCACGTGGTGGTGCACCTCTCCGGCATGCTGGACGACGCCCCGCTCGCCGCGCTGCGGGCAGGCGGCGCGGCGCTGGGCTGCTTCCATCCGCTCCAGGCCATTGCCCGACCCGAGGACGCGGCCGAGCGGTTGCGCGGGGCCCTGGCCGTCCTCACGGGCGACCCCCGGGCCGTTGCCGCCGGTGAGCGGCTCGCCACGAGCCTCGGGATGCGTCCCGTGCGGCTGCCGGGCGAGGCCAAGCCCAGGTATCATGCCGCGGCCGCCATGGCCTCCAACTACCTCGTGGTCCTGGCGGCCGCCGCCGAGCGGCTGATGGGCGAGGCGGGCCTGGATCCGGCGGTCGCGCGCGACGGGGTCGCGGCGCTGATGGCGGGCACGCTCGCCAACGCGCGCGCGGACGGCGCCGCGGCGCTCACCGGCCCCATCGTCCGCGGTGACGTCGCGACCGTGCGGGCGCACCTCGCGGTGCTGCCGCCCGAGTTGCAGGACCTGTATCGCGCGCTGGGACGCGCGGCACTCACCCACGCCCGGCTGCCGGACCAGGCCGCCCGGGAATTGCGATCCCTCCTTGGAGCCTGACATGCTCACGCGCACCACGTGCTTCCTGGTCGCGACCCTCGCCGGAATTGCCTGCGCCCCGCCATGGGGCCCGCCCCCGAATCCGAGCGAGCTGCTCGCGGCGGACCGCGCCTTCGCCGCCGAGACGGCGGCGCGCGGCGCCGACGGCTGGGCCGCCTGGTTCGCCGACGACGGGCGGATGTACCGCGAACGCGGGTACGTGGACGGCCGCGACGCGATCCGTGAGACCATGGTCCCGACGTTCGCCGACTCCCTGCGCGCGCTGCGGTGGGCCCCGGACACCGCCATCGTCGCGGCGTCGGGAGACATCGGGTACACGCTCGGGCACTGGGAGACGGTCCTCACGACGGCCGCCGGCGATTCCGTCGTCGGATGGGGCAACTACGTCACGATCTGGCGGCGCCAGTCCGACGGGACGTGGAAGGCAACGGTGGACATCGGCAACCAGGCCGAACGGCCCGAGTAACCCCGGAGCGCGCCGTTTCTCCTCGGATCCCGGTCCCGCACGTACTGCTCGCGGCACTGGTGTCGGCGTGGGCGGCCGCCTGCGCGGCAAGCCCCGCGGAGGCGCCGGACGTGCGGATTCTCGTGTTCTCCCGGACCGCGGGTTTCCGCCACGCCGCCATCGAGCCGGGGATCGCGGCCTTCGAGCGGCTGGCGGCGGAGCACGGATTCCAGCTGGACGCGACCGAAGACCCCGCCGTGTTCAACGCGGCCGACCTGTCCACCTACGACGCCGTGGTATTCCTGCTCACCACCGGTGACGTGCTCGACTCCGCGCAGGAAGCGGCGTTCACGGCGTTCATCCGGGCCGGCGGCGGATTCGTCGGCATCCACTCGGCGAGCGACACCGAGTACGACTGGCCGTGGTACGGCGGCCTCGTGGGCGCGTACTTCGACGGACACCCGTCCAATCCCAACGTGCGCGCCGGCACGCTGCTCGTGCGCGCCACCGACCATCCCGCCACGGCGGGGCTGCCGAATCCCTGGGATCGCGAGGACGAGTGGTACCAGTTCCGTGACGGCAGGGCGGGCCTCACGGTGTTGCTGGACGTGGATGAGACGAGCTACAAACAGCCGGACGAGCAGCCGGCTCCGGAGCCGCGCCCCATCGCCTGGTCGCACGCCTACGACGGCGGCCGGGCGTTCTACACCGGGCTCGGGCACACCGCCGCGAGCTATGACGAGCCCCTGTTCCTGGCCCATGTCTGGGGCGGGCTGCGATTCGCGCTGGGCGAGACCGCGGAGCAGGATTGACATATTTACATAGCGATATTAGAATGTTCGTGTCCCTACGGCGGACCACCGTCCGGTGGCGGGCCGGCGAGAACCTCGAACAGGGGAACGAACTGATGGGAACCGTGAAGCAGGTAACCGACCAGTCCTTCGCGGAGGATGTGCTCCAGGCCGACGGCCTGGTGCTTGTGGACTTCTGGGCCCCCTGGTGCGGTCCGTGCCGCGCGGTGGCCCCCGTGCTCGAGCAGATCGCGGCCCGGTACGCGGGTCGCGTGACGATCGTCAAGATGAACGTGGATGAGAACCCGCTGACGCCGGGGAACTACGGCGTGCGGTCCATCCCCACCATCGCGCTCTTCAAGGGCGGCGAGGTCGTGGACGGCGTGCTGGGCGCGGCCCCCCAATCGTTCTTCCGCGACATGCTCGACAAGCATCTGCAGACCGTCACGACGGAGGCGTGAATGCGCCCGATCGTGGTCTCCTGGGAGGGCGGAGCCCGGTTTACCGCCGACATCCGCGGGCACCGGGTAACGGTGGACCAGCCTGAAAAGGGCGGGGGTGAGGACAGCGCCCCGATGCCGGTAGAGCTGCTCCCGGCGTCACTCGGCACGTGCGTGGCCCTCTACGTACACCGGTTTCTGGCGACCCGCGGGCTCGACTCGACGGGCCTCACCGTGGAGGTGACCGCCACGGGCGTTCCCAATCCCAACCGCATCGGGAAGTTCGGCATTGACGTGAAGATCCCGGGTGGAGTACCCGAGAAGTACCGGGACGCGGTTCGGCGGGCGGCCGAGGGGTGCACGGTGCACCACACGTTGACGCACGCGCCGGAGATCGTGGTCGAGGTGCGGGAGGGCGCCGCGGTCTAGTCCACCGGGTGCGGTGGTCCGGTGGGAATATCGTCCCGGTTCGACGCTGTTCCTGGTCTGGACGCTCAACCACCAGGACGCGCTGGCCGAGGGCGCACTCGATCTCACGCGGGACGTCCGTGGCGTGTTCAACGGCCCGGTGGAGAGCATCTTCCTCGTCAAGCTGAATTACTGGTTCGGGTTCTGATCCGGCCCACGGCGCTGCGGTACTGCGTCCCACGAGCGAATGCGGTTACCTTCGCTCCGTCGAACGATGCCACCGATGACCATCACCACCGCGTCCGTCCCGCCCCGGGAGTTGCCCGTCGTCGTGGCGGGCGCGGGAGCCGCCGGGCTGCTGGCCGCCCTGTTCGCGGCGCGGGGCGGCGCGCCGGTGGTGCTGGTGGAGGGAACGCGCGACGGGGGCCGCAAGATCCTCATTTCGGGCGGCGGCCGCTGCAACATCCTCCCGTCCCGGGTGAGCCCCGAGCGCTTCGTCACCGGCTCGTCGCCCCACTCGCTGCGCAACATCCTTCGTTCCTGGCCGCTCGAGGCGCAGCGCGCGTTTCTGGAGCACGAGCTGGGGATGGGGCTGGTGCTGGAGGAGGACACGAGGAAGCTGTTCCCCGCCACGCACCGCGCCCGAGACGTGCGCGACCGCCTGGTGGCCCGCGTCCGCGACGCGGGTGTGACGCTCCGATTCGGGACGCGGGTCACCGGGCTCATCCCGCCCGCCGATCCGGCCGGGCCGTGGCGGGTGCTGCTGACCGACGAGGGCTCGCTCGACGCCGCGGCGGTGGTCCTCGCGACCGGCGGGCTCTCGGTTCCCGCCACCGGAAGCGACGGTGCCGGGCTCGCGATGGCCCGCGCGCTCGGCCACACGGTGCACGAGCCCTATCCGGCGCTCACACCGCTCCTCGCGGACCCGCCCATCCATGCCGACCTCGCGGGCGTGTCGCTGGACGTGACGCTGCGCGTGCCGGGAGCGCGGCCGCGGTTCGAGACTTCCGGGGGGCTGCTGTTCACGCATCGCGGCTACAGTGGGCCGGCCGTGCTGGACGCGTCGCACCTCGCGGTGCGGTCGCCCGGCGGCGCCACGCGCCAGCCCCTCACGGTGCAATGGACGCCGCTCGACGCCCCTGCGTGGGACGCGGCGCTGCGCACCGGGAGGGGGAACGTCGGAACGGTGCTCGCGCGGACCATGCCGTCGCGGCTCGCCGAGCGCCTGCTGGGCGAGGCCGGCGCCGCCGCGGGTCAGGCGGTGGCGCACCTCGACCGGGATACGCGCCTTCGGCTGATCACCCTGCTCACCGCATATCCGCTGCCGTGGACGGGCCACGCGGGGTTCCACAAGGCCGAAGTGACGGGCGGTGGCGTCGCGCTGGCGGAGGTGGACCCGCGGACCATGGAGAGCCGACGGCGCCCGCGGCTGTTTCTCTGCGGCGAGATGCTGGATGCGTTCGGCCCGATCGGCGGGCACAACTTCGTGTGGGCGTGGGTGACCGGACGGGCGGCGGGGATCGGGGCGGGACAGGTTGCGCAGCCCCGATAGCCGGCACGTGCGCGGCTGGAAGCCGCGGCTTCACCCGCGCCGCCGGAGGTAGCGCACGAGCCCCGTGATCACGCCGAAACGCGGAACCGTCCGCATGTACGCCCGGTAGGCGTCGCCGAAGCGGGCGAGGAGGCGGTCCTCTTCGGCGCGGGTGTGCATCGAGATCCCGATCGTGAGGGCGATCGCCGGGAGAATCGTCCCCCAGTAGAGGGCGAGCGTCGCCAGTCCCCAGGCGAGCAAGTCGAACCCCAGGTACTGCGGGTGGCGGACGATGGCGTACAGGCCGTGCTGAGCCACCGCGGTCGTCTCGGTGAACCGCGCGCCATCCGGCGCCGCACCGTGGCGGCGGAGCTGGACGACGGGAAGCCCCACGAAGACCGCCGCCAGGCACAGCAGGACCAACGCGATCCCGCGCATCAACGGCGCCGGTTGCGCCGGCACGAACGGCATGGCCACGATCAGCGCCACGAACGACGCGACGGCGAGCCAGAAGCCCGGTCTCACGAGGGGGTGGATGCCGCGATCAACGCGTCGAGCGTCGGTCCAAGAACGTCGCGCACCCGGCCGCCGAAGACGTTCCAGGCGTTGAGGACGGCCACGATGTTGCGCTCGGGCAGGACGAGCAGCGACTGACCACCGAAGCCCTGCGCGGCCCAGACGGCCACGCTGTCGCGGTCGAGGCGCCACCATTGATAGCCGTATCCCCAATCGCGAACGCCGGTGCGCTCGACCTGCCGCGCGGTCGCCGCCTCCACCCAGCCTTCCGGGAGCAGCCGCCGGCCGTCCCACACGCCGTCGTGCAGATACAGGTAGCCGATCTTGGCGAGCTGTTCGGCCTCGAGGTACAGGCCGCCCTCCGTATCGGGCAGGCCGCGCGGCTCCCGCTTCCAGTGATACTCGGTGATCCCGAGCGGTGCGAACAGATGCTCCTCGGCATAGGCGTCAATGGTCCGGCCGGTGGCCCGTTGGATGACGGCCGAGAGGAGGTGGCTGCCGCCGCTGTTGTAGACCCATTTCGCGCCGGGCGCGGCGTCCATGGGCTGGTCCAGCGTGAACTGGACCCAATCCGCGCTCCACTCGAGCTGGGCGGTGGTGTTGGTGGAGTCGAGCGGGCGATCCGTTTCGTGCCACTCGATCCCCGAGCGCATGGTCAGCACGTGCGCCAGCGTGACCTGATGGAGCCGCGGGTCGGCGCGGGACAGGTCGTAGCTCGTGAGAAAGGACAGGACGGGCGCGTCTACCCCGCCGATCGCGCCCTGGGCGATCGCGAGGCCGACGACGGTGGCCGCGACGGACTTGGTGACGGACTGGAGCGTATGGAGGTCGCGTCCCCGGTACCAGGGGTGGAACTCCGGGTGCAGATAGTTGAACTCGTGAATGGCGCTCGAGTCCCGACAGCTCTCCCATCCGCACCCGATGGCGCTGCGCGCGCCGCGGCTGATTTCCTGGTAGTCGCGGAGGTAGCGCTCGGTCAGCACGACGAAGCCGTTGCGCACCACCACCAGGCGATCCACGTGGCCGTAGTGGCCGGCCGCGATCTGCGCGTGCAGGGCGCGGAGCGGCGCCGAGTCCAGGCCCACGGATTCCGGCGGGGCAGGGGCCCAGGCCTCCGTGGGCCAGGGCGCCTGCTCCCACCCCGCGCCGCACGCGGACGCGCCGTACACGGACGCGAGCGCGACCAGGCTCGGCAGCACGAGTCGTCGGCGCATGGCAACTCCAGTGAGACGCGGGGACCCCGGGCTTCCCTGCGAAGTTGTCACCGGGGGCGCCGAGGCGCCACCGCCCACGCGCCGGAGCGGAAGTCGCCCATCCCGGTCAGCGTCCGAAGCGCACGATCCGCCACACCAAGCCGCCACGCCACGAGAGCGGATCGAGGTCCACCTCCGTCCGCTGGATGATCGAGCTACTCGTCCGGGGATCGGAACGCCACACCAGATCGGCCGCGAGAAAGAGCGAAAACGCACCGAAGAGCTTGAGCTGGGCCCCACCGCCCACGTTCAGGAGGCGGAAGCTGATGCCGTTGGTCTGCGACAGCCGGCCGACACCGGCGCCGGCGAACAGGGCGAGCGGGCCGACGGTGGCCGGGCGGGCTTCGAGGCTCAGGCGCCAGAGGTCGTAGCCGCTGTCTTCGCTGTAGAAGCGGAGGCCCGTGGTCTCGACCGCGCCACGGATGCCGAGCTGCCGGACCGGAAACACCGCGAGGGTTGCGCCCACCAACCCGGAGGCCGGGAACCGTCGGTCGCCCACACCGTCATCGCTGTAGGACGTGGCTGTCCAGGACGGGAAGCGGCCCACGGTGAGCCCCAGCTCGATGCCGGGCGGTGCGGGGCGCGCCTGGGCCCGTGCGATCCCGGGGGCCATCCAGAGGGCGAGCGCCAGGAGCAGTCGAAGCGCGCTTGGCATCAACCCGGCACGCGCCCCGACCGCCGCAGCCACCGGCGCATGCAGCGGTGCGCCACTCACCGGCCGTCCGCCGCCCGCGGCTGTGACTCGCGCACCATCCGCATCACTTCGTCAATCGCCACCCGCAGCTCGCGGTCCACGCCCTCCATCTCGTCCTTCGGGGAGTTGCGGACCCACACGTCCGGCGCCACCCCGTAGTTTTCCAGGTTGATGCCGAAGTTGTTGGGCTTCGTGGCATCGTAGGTGACCACGAGCGAGCCCGGCGTCCGGATGGTCCCGCCATTGATGAGCGCGTAGCTCCCGGTCGCGATCACCGCGGCCGAGGTGGGGTTCCCGACGATGCGACCGAGTCCGAGGTCGCGGAACGCCATGGGCGTCACTTCGGCGTCGGAGGCCGAGCGCCAATTGACCATCATCACCTTGGGCCCGACGATGGCCTGCCGGGGACGGCGGCCCCAGGTCGGCACGCCGCTCCGGTTGTTCCAGTACTCGTAGGGACGCCGCTCGAGGATATCAATCAGCTGCTGGTCAATGTTGCCGCCGCCGTTGTATCGGATGTCAACGATCACGCCTTCCCGGTTCGAGAACCGGTCAATCTCGTCCTGGAACCGGGTGAGCGACGGCTGGTTCATGGCGCGGATGTGGATGTAGGCGATCCGTCCGTTCGTGGCCCGCTCCACGGCGTCGCGGTTGTTGGCCACCCACGCCTCGTACTTGATGTCGGTGAGCGAGGTGACGCTCGCGATCCGGATCGTGCGGGCGTCCCGGCCGTCCGCCGTCCTGGCCACGCGCACCGGCACGTAGGCATTCACCGCCGTGCTCAGGATCTTCCAGTAGTTGTCGCCCGCCTTGATGTCCTGGCCGTCAATCGCGAGCACGTATTCGCCCACGGCCAGCGTGATCCACTCCTTGTCGGCCGGGCCGTCCCGGTAGATGTGGGAGATCCGGTAGCGGCCGTCCGCCGGCTCCAGCTCGAACCCCAGATACCGCGTCTGGTACACGCGCGGCATGGTGCGCGTGTTCGGGCCGCGCACGCCGGTGTGCGACGCGTTCAGCTCGCCGATCATGGCGTTGGCGAGGTCGTATACGTCCTCGTTGCTGCCGACGTCGGCGAGCAGCGGGGCGTACCGCGCGCGGATGGCGTCCCAGTCCCGCCCGTGCATGTCGGCGTCGTAGAAGCGGTGCTTCATGACGCGCCACGACTCCTCGAAGATCTGGCGCCACTCGGCGCGGCGGTCCACCCGCACCGCGAAGTCGAAGCGGACGGTCTCGGGGCGCGGCGTGCCGCTCCCGCCCACCGCCAGCTTCTGGATCTGGAAACCCGCGCCGCCGCCGCCGGGGCCCGGCGGGCCATCGGCGTCGCCGCGGGCCGGCGCGCGGAAGTAGATCGTCTGCCGGTCGGTCGTGGGCGCCATGCCGGCAAAGGTGCCCTCGGCAATACGCCGGCGGTCGCGGCCGTCCACGCCCACCGAGAAGAGGCCGGTGCCGTCGGTGCCGGAGGCCGCGGCCGCGGGCGGGCCGAAGCCGAACCCGCCGCCGCCCACCGTGAAGTAGATGGTGCGCCCGTCGCGCGAGAGAAAGAAGCTGCCCACGCCGGGGCCGCCACGCGTGATCTGCCGCGCGCGGCGCTCGATGCCCGCGGTATCCACCGCCATCGTCACCGGCCCGGCCGCCGCGTCGTCGCCACCCTCGGCGCGATCGGTGCCCCGGCCGCGCGGGCGCGCGGGCCGCATCCGCTCGCGCACGAGCGGGTCATCCGGATCGTCGGCCAGGCGCGAGAGCGACACGGCAAAGAGCTGGCTCGTCCCGCCCTGCCGGTTGGATCGGAAGACCAGCGTCTTCCCGTCCGGCGACAGCGCGCCCATGGTCTCCGTGAAGGGGCTCGGCGTGACGGTGTACTCGGTTCGCGTGCGCGGGTCGAACAGGTAGACGTCGGCGTTCTGGTCCGCATCGCGGCGGCCGTAGAGCAGCCACCCGTTGTCAGGCGCGTACTGGAGCAGGTTGAAACCGCCCGCCGGGTTGTGCGCCAACTCGCGGGGATTCCCGCCGGCCACGTCCACCTCGTAAATCCGGTTGCTGGCTGCGTACGCGAGCTTCTGCGAGTTGGGCGCCCACAGGGGCTCGGACTTGGGGAACGCCTGCTGGGTCAGGCGGCGGCGGGCGCCCGCCGCGATGTCGAACACCCAGATCTCCTCCTCGCCCGATTCGTCGGAGACATAGGCCAGGAGCTTGCCGTCGGGCGAGTACGCCTGGTTGCGGTCCCGCCAGGGCGACGACGTCACCGGGGTCTTCTCGCCCACGCCTTCCTCGGTGGGCACGATCATGATCTCGCCCCGGAGGTCCACCGCGAGGTAGTTGCCGCTCGGCGCCACCGCGAACCCCTGGGCCCGGCCGTTCGCCTCGACGATCTCCACCTCGGCTTCCTTGGGATCGAACGCCAGCGGGATGGTGAGCTTCCGTGGCTGGCCGTTCGGGACGTCGAGGGTCCAGAGGGCGAAGTCGTTCTGGTAAATGAGGCGGCGACCGTCGGGCGAGATGGCGGGGAAGAACACGCCGCCCGCCGTGTGGGACGTCACCTGCTGCGGGGCGCCCCCCGAGGGGGCGATCCGCCAGAGGTCGTACGTGCCCGACCGCTCCGAGGCGAAGTACACCATGCCGTCGGCACCCCACATGGGGAAGGCGTCGTTCACGTTGGTGCGCGCGGCCTGGAGGTTCGTGTCGGTGACCTCCGCGACGGCGCCGGTGCGCACGTTCAGGATGGCCACGTCGGCGCTGCGGTTGCCGCGGTACCCTTTCCGCCAGCCGGAGGCGGGAAGCCGGTTGAACGCCAGCATCTGGCCGTCCTGCCGCAGCATCCCGGCCGTGGCCATGATGGGGTTCATCGGCTCGGGCGGTCCGCCGTCCAGCGGCAGCACGAACAGCGGCGACCCGAAGGGCAGGGGACCGCGGTTCGTGTTGATCACGATTCCCGAGCCGTCCGGGGTCCAGTACAGGGCCTGGTCGTCGCCCGAGAACCAGGTGAGCTGGCGCGGCTCGCCGCCTGTCGAGGGAATGACGAACACGTCGTCGTTGCCCAGCCGGTCGCTGGTGAACGCGATCCAACGGCCGTCCGGCGAGAACCGGGGGGCCAGGTCGCGCGCCATGTTGGCCGTGAGGCGGCGCGCGTTGGCGCCGGTCGAGTCGGTGACCCAGATGTCGTCGTGGTAGGTGAACGCGATGCGGCCGTCGTTGGCCACGTGCGGCGTGCGCGCGAATCGGATGGGCGCCGGCGCCTGTGCGGCAAGCGGGGTCGCGACGCACAGGCCGAGGAACACCGCAACCGGGACGGCGCGGCGGGCGGTGGACGAGACACGAGTCATGATGGGCAGTCCTCTGCGCTCAGCGCGCGACATTGCGCCCCGCCACGGATCGGCGCGGGGTCGTGAGGGAACACCGTATTCTGGTCAGCCGGCCCCCGATTGGCCAATAGTCGAGCAGCAGCCCGGCCTTGAGGTCGCCGGTTTCCTGGTCCACCTCGGCGGCGAAGTACGGCAGGTTGATGAGCGGTCGTCCGCGCATTCGGCGACCTACGGGTGGCGCTGCCGGACGTGCCGCACCGACTCGCGGATCAGCTCCTCGAGCACGTCCAGGTCCAGGTCGTCGAGCCGCTTGACGTAGAGACACGACGACCCGGTCGAGTGCTTGCCGAGTTTCTTCATCAGGGTGGGATAGCGCGTGAAGCCCGCCATGAGGTAGACCGTGAGCGCCTGCTTCCGAGGGGAGAAGCCCGTGAGGAACCACGTGCCCTCTCGGCCGCTGTCGTACTGGTAGTGATAGGTCCCGAAGCCCACGATGCTCGGTCCCCACATCACCGGGTTGGTCCGGGTGATCTTCTTCATCATCCGGAGGAGGGTCTCGCAGTCCTTGCGGCGCTCATCAGCGAGGACGGTATCGAGAAACGCGCGCACGCTGGCCTTGCTGGGCGCCGTCTTCAAATCGGCCATGGGCTGGGCTCCGGTGGTGGGTGGGGTCGTCGGCGGCGTCGGACACGACGCCACCGGGCAGGGCGTCGGCCCGCGCCGAGGCGACGGCGCGAAGGCTGCTCGTGACCGCCCTCGACCGGGGACAGGGGGGGCACGCTCCGGGCGCAGGCCATGCCGGCCAGTAGAACCAGGGCCAGTGCTCCGGTGCGGCGCGTCACGACGCTCCTCCCCCCGAATCCGTCCTGTGACGCTACGTGCCCCCGTCACTGTTGGCAACATGGCAGCGCCGGAAGCGACCCGGCGGTGCACGGTGGCTCGGCCCGGGGGCCTCCTCAGCGACGAGATCATCCGCCGCGGCGACGAACGCCGACTCAGATGCCGGTTGAATCTCGCGGCCCGTCCGCGAGCGCGGCCAGCCGGCGCTCGAGGAAGCGCCGTTCCGGCTCCTGCCGCGCGAGCGCGAGCGCCCGCTCGTAGGAGGTCCGGGCGTCCGCGTGCTTCCCCAACCGGCGGCACAGGTCCGCCCGTGCGGCGTGGGCCGGGTGGTAGTCCGCCAGGTCACCGCGCGCGAGGATCGCGTCTATCAGCGTGAGGCCGGCCTCTGGACCGTCCCGCATGGCCACCGCGACGGCGCGGTTCAGGGCGATCACCGGGGACGGCGCCGCCCGCGCGAGCAGGTCGTACAGCCCCACGATCTGCGCCCAGTCGGTGGTGGCGGCGGTCGGCGCCTCGGCGTGCACCGCGGCGATGGCCGCCTGAAGGGCATACGGGCCAAACCGGCGCGAGGTCAGGGCGCGCTCCACGAGCGCCGTGCCTTCGGCGATCATCTCGCGGTTCCACACGGCGCGGTCCTGGTCATCGAGCAGCACCAGGTCCCCCGTGGGTGACGTCCGGGCGGCGCGGCGCGCGTCGTGGAGCAGCATCAGCGCCAGGAGTCCCAGTGCTTCGGGCTCTCCCAGCAGCTCGACGAGCATTCGTCCGAGGCGAATGGCCTCGCCCGAAAGGTCCGGCCGAGTCAGCGACGTGCCGGACGACGCGGAATAGCCCTCGTTGAACACGAGGTAGATGACACGGAGCACCGCGTCCAGGCGCTCGGGCAGGTCGCCGCGCGACGGCACCTCGTAGGGAATGCGCGCGTCGCGGATCTTGGCCTTGGCGCGGACGATCCGCTGGGCCACGGTGGACGGGGCGGCCAGGAAGGCGCGCGCGATTTCCTCGGTCGTGAGATCGCACACCTCCCGCAGGGTCAGCGCCGCCTGGGCGTCGGGCGGCAGGGCCGGGTGGCAGCACGTGAAGATCAGCCGCAGACGATCGTCCTCGACGTCTTCATCATTCCACGTCGGGGCGTCCGCGCGGGTCTGCACCTCGCCGGCCAGCATGGCGACCGATGCGTCGAACCGGGCGCGCCGGCGCAGCGTGTCAATGGCCTTGAACCGCCCCGTCGAGACGAGCCATGCGCGGGGGTTGGCCGGGATGCCGGCGCGCGGCCACTGCTCTACGGCCACGGCGAAGGCGTCGTGCAGCGCCTCTTCCGCCACGTCGAAGTCGCCGAGCAGGCGGATCAGGGTGGCGAGCACGCGGCGCGATTCGGCGCGGTACACCGCGTCCACGGTCTCGCGGGCGCGCTCGGTTCCCTCGTCGGTCATTCGCCGGTGGGCTCCGCCCCTACGGCTGCTCGAATCGCTCGAACGGGCGCAGCTCGACCACCCACCCCAGCCGCTCGTTGAGGAGCGCCGCCGGGTGCCGCGACGCCACCCGGATGGCCTCGTTCAGGTCTCGCGCCTCGATCACCACGAAGCCGCCGAGCTGCTCCCTGGTTTCGACGAACGGACCGTCCGTGGCCAGGAGCCGGCCGTTGCGGGTGCGGAGAGCGGTGGTCATCCGGGTCGGCGCGAGACTTCCCATCGCCACCAGGTGGCCTCCCTTCCGGAGGTCGTCGTCATACGGGGCGCACTCGGCGCCGAGCGCGGACTGCTCGCGGTCCGCGAGCGCATCCCACTTCGCTTCGTCATGATAGGCCAGGAGCAGGTATTTCACGGTTCAACGCCTCGATCGGCCCTGCATCTCCGAAAAGCCGGCGGCGGCCTTCTGAACGTCGTCCGGGAAATCCGCGAGTTCCTGCACCTGGCGGATCTCGATCACCTCGTTGTCACCGGCCGGGCAGCGCGACGCCCAGGCAATGGCCTCATCTCTGGACTTGACCTCGATCATCCAGTACCCGCCGAGCACTTCCTTGGTCTCGACGAACGGCCCGTCCGTCACCGTGGGTTTCCCCCCGCGGAAGGAGACCCGGGCGCCCATGGAGACTGGGTGCAGGCCGTCGAGCGAGAGCAGCACGCCGGCCTTCTGGAGGGACTCGTTGTACTTCATCATTGCGGCTACACCCTTGGCGTCCGGCACGGTGCCCGGCGCGGCCTTTTCGTATCCCTTGGGGATCATCAGCATCATGAAGCGCATCTCGTTGCCTCCTCGCGGGTTCGGGCCGGTTCGGGACACCCGGCTCTCGGGTGGCCCGACCGGCAACTCGACGCCGCCGAACCATCATGGCACGGCCGGGGTCACCAGCTAGTCGTCTGGGGGGTCCCGAAATGGACAACGGGACCCGCAGGACCGGGAAGGCGAGAGGCACGCCGCGGTCGCTCACGGCCGGTGGGTGGCTGAGCGGTCGGTTATCCAGTGGCGGGGACCCGGCCCTTCGCGGGCGACGCGGTCCAGGGGGTTCGCGAGCCGGCAGCGATCGAGCGAGAGGCAGCCGCAGCCGATGCACGCGTCGAGCCCAACCCGGAGGCGCCGAAGCTCGTTCATGCGGTCGTCAATGCGGGAGGTCCAGCTGGCGGCGAGGAGCGACCAGTCCTGGCGGCTCGGCGCGCACCCCGACGGGAGCCGCGCCAGCTCGGCGCCGATTTCCCCGAGCGTGAGCCCGATGCGCTGGGCGAAGACGATGAACGCAATCCGCCGGAGGACCGCGCGCGTGTAGCGCCGATGGCCGGAGCCGGCCCGTTCCGAGGAGATCAGGCCGCGTTCCTCATAGAAGCGGATCGCGGAGGCCGCGACACCGCTGCGGCGGGCGACCTGGCCGATGGTGAGGAGCGGCGCCCAGGGGCGGCTCGACGCGACGGGGTTGGACATGGGGGGGGATGATATCAGGAATAGGGTTTGACTTCAAGTTCACTTGAACTTGTAGTATTTGGGCACGCGGTGGCCTTTGGGAGTCGGGACCTCGTCCCTTGGACCCTGGGAGTCGATTCCCGACATTCCCGTTCGACTATGTGGGGGAAAGGGGGCCGTACTGTGCCCCGGCTTGCGGGGCGGTTGTATTCGGGATATCTTCGGTTTCCCGTCCAGCAAACTGACTGACAAGAGCCACACCACTTCCACCGGGGTATTGCCACCCTCATGCATTTCGCCGAGCTGTTCATCCGCCGCCCCGTGCTGTCCAGCATGGTGAGCCTCGGGCTCGTCCTGGTGGGCCTGCTCGGATACTCCCGGCTGCCGGTGCGCGAATTTCCCGACGCGGACGCGCCCATCGTGTCCGTGACCGTGGTGCTGCCGGGCGCGAGCCCGCAGGTGGTGGAATCCACCGTGACCGACGTGCTGGAAGAGGAGCTGTCGAGCGTCGAGGGGCTCCGGACCATGACCAGCGCGAGCCAGGAGCAGGTGAGCACCATCACGCTCGAGTTCACGCTGGAGCGGGAGATCGAGGCCGCCGCGCAGGACGTGCGCGACAAGGTGGCCCGGGTGCGCGGGCTGCTGCCGGAAGACATCGAGGAACCGGTGGTGGCCAAGGAGGACGCGGACGCGTTCCCGATCATGTTCCTGGCCCTGACGTCCCAAAGCTACGGCCTGATGGAGCTGTCGGACATCGCGGACCGCGTGCTCAAGCCACGGCTCCAGACCATTCCCGGAGTGTCGAGCGCGGCGGTCTTCGGGGAGCGCCGCTTTGCCATGCGGGTCTGGCTCAGTCCGAGCGAGCTGGCCGCCCGCGGGCTCACCGCCCAGGACGTCGAGCGGGCCATCCAGAGCCGCAGCGTCGAGATCCCGGCGGGGCGCATCGAGTCGGACCGCCGGGAGTTCTCGGTGCGCTACCTGGGCGAGGCCCGGACCCCGGAGCAGTTCGCCGACCTCACCGTGTCGAGCGCCGGTGGGCGCCTGGTCAAGCTCGGCGACGTGGCCCGGGTGGAGCCGGGGCCGGAGGACGAGCGCTCCGTCACCCGGTACTCGCGGCAGCCCGCCGTGTTCCTGGGCGTGGCGCGCCAGTCCAAGGCCAACGTGCTCGAAGTTGCCGAGGCGGTCCACGCCGAGCTGCCGGCGGTGCGCGCCGCCCTCCCGGCCGGGGTCGAGCTGGCCATGGCGTTCGACGGATCGGTGTTCGTGCAGCGGTCCATCCAGGAGGCCAAGGAAACGCTGGTGATCACGGCGGGGATCGTGATCCTCGTCATCTTCCTGTTCCTGGGGACGCTGCGCGCTACGGTGATCCCGGCGCTGGCCATTCCCGTTTCCATCATCGCGACCTTCGGCGTACTGGCCGCGTTCGGCTACTCGGTCAACTCGCTCACGCTGCTGGGGCTCATCCTGGCCATCGGCATCGTGGTGGACGACGCGATCATCGTGATGGAGAACGCGTACCGTCACCAGGAGGAGCTGGGCAAGGACCCCGAGATGGCCGCGATGGATGGGACGCGCGAGATCACGACGGCCGTGATCGCGACGATCCTTGCCCTGCTCGCCGTGTTCTCGCCGCTGTTGTTCCTCACGGGGGCCACGGGCCGGCTCTTCACGGAGTTCGGCGTGGCCGTAGGCGGCGCGGTGCTGATCTCCGGCATCGTGGCGCTCACCCTGACGCCCATGGTGTGTGCCAGGATCCTGCGCGTGACGCGCCGGGAGTCGCGGTTTCACGACGCGGTGGGTGTGGTGCTCGATGGGATCACGTCCTGGTACGGGCGCACGCTCGAGTGGGCGCTCGGCCGGCCGGCCACGGTAATGGCGGGTGCCGCCGGCCTGACGCTGGCCGCCGTGGCGCTCTTCTTTGCCCTGGAGCGGGAATTCGTGCCGCCGGACGACCGCGGCTTCTTCTTCACGTTCGTGGTGGCGCCCGAGGGCGCCACGGTGGACTACACGGACGAGTACGTCCGCCAGCTCGAGGAGATCGTCCACCGGACGCCCGAAGTGCGCTCGTCGTTCGTCATGATCGGCGGGTTCATGGGACCGCCGAGCGCCGCGATGATCGGCCCCCTCCTCCAGGACTGGGAGGAGCGGGATCGCTCGGCCGAGGAGATCATCGCCGAGGTGCAGCCGCAGTTCTTCTTCGGCGTGCCCGGCGTGTTCGCGTTCGCGACCAACCCGCCGGCATTCGGTGGCTTCACGCCGCCGGTCCAGTTCGTGGTGAAGCACCGGGATTTCGACGCCCTGGTGCAGGGCATGGACGCCCTGGTGGGACGGGCCAGCCAGATCCCCGGGCTCGTGAACGTGGACACGGACCTCCGGGTCACCCGGCCGGAGCTGGTGGTGACGCTCGACCGGGATCGCGCCGAAGACCTGGGCGTGGCACCGCGTGACATCGCGCTCACCCTCCAGACCCTGCTCGGCGGGCGCGACGTCACCCGCTTCACGTCGGACAACAAGCTGTACGACGTGATCCTGCGGCTCGATCCGGCCGAGCGCGCCACGCCGTCCGACATCTCCGGCCTCCAGGTGCGCGGCCGGAACGGGGCGCTGGTGCAGCTCGACGCGGTCACCCGGGTGGACGAGCAGGTGGGGCCGCGCCAGCTGAACCACCACAACCGGGTGCGCGCGTTCACGCTCTCCGCCAGCATGGCGCCGGGGTTCACCCTGGGCGAGGCGCTCGACTCGCTCACCGCCGTGGCGGCCGAGGTGCTCCCGCCGGGGAGCAGCGTGGACCTGGCCGGCGAATCCCGCGAGCTGCGCGAGAGCGGGGGCGCGCTGTACTTCGCCTTCGGCTTCGCGCTGATCTTCGTGTTCATGGTGCTGGCGGCGCAGTACGAGTCGCTGGTCCATCCCTTTACGGTGCTGCTGGCGGTGCCCCTGGCCGTGACGGGCGCGCTGGGCGCGCTGTGGGTGGCGGGCTCGACGCTCAACGTCTACAGCCAGGTCGGCATGATCCTGCTGATCGGGCTGGTGTCCAAGAACTCGATTCTGCTGGTCACGTACGCCAACGACCTGCGCGCGCGGAGCCGGGATGCCGTTGCGGCCATGCGCGAGGCGGGACGCATCCGGCTCCGGCCCATCCTGATGACCTCGGTGGCCACGGTGTTCGGCGCGCTGCCCATCGCCCTGGGGTTGGGGGCGGGGGCGGGCAGCCGGCGGCCCCTGGGCTACGTGATCATCGGGGGCATGGTCGTCTCGACGTTGATCACCCTGTACCTGGTCCCGGCGGTGTTCGTGGTGCTGGACCGCCTGGGGAGCCGGCGCGCGGCGGCCGTGTCCCCCGTCCGCGCCGGCCGGCAACCTGTGGAGGCCATGTGATGTCCGTCGTTCGATGCGCGCGGCGCGCGCTTTTCGCGGTCGCGATGGGTTCGGTGCTGGCGCCGGCGCTGGCGGCGCAGGCCGGTGACCCCGTTCCGGTGGTGACGCTGACGGAAGCGCGCCGCCGCGCCCAGGGCGTGGATCCCGTGGCGGTGACCGCGCGGGCCGAGGCCGCCACCGCGGCGTGGGAGCGTCGTGCCGCGCTGGCCGATCTGTTCACGCCCAATCTCCGGGCCGCCACCACCTACGTGCGGTTATCGGAGCCGTTCTTCAACTTTGGCACCGGCGCCATCAGCGCCAACGCCACGAGTGCCACGCTCGAGGCCACCTACACGCTGTTCGGGGCGGGCAAGCTGGCGGAGCTGCGCCGCTCCCGCGCGTCGGTGGTGACCGCGGAGGCCAATCAGGCGGCGGCGCGGTTCCGCACCGCGTTGGCCGCCGACGCGGCGTACTACGGGGTGCTGGCGGAACACGAGCTGGCGCGGGTGGCGGCCGAACGGCTGCGCCGCGCCGGGGAGCAGCTCGGGGTCGCACGGGTACGGGTGCAGGCGGGCGAGACGATCGCCACGGACTCGCTGCAACTCCTGCTCGAAGTGAACCGTGCGCGACTCGACGTGCTGCAACGGGACTCGGCGCTCGCGGTGTCGCGGCTCCGGCTCGGGCGGCAGATCGGGCTCGCGGGTCCCACGGACGCGGCGCCGCTCGACACGGCGCTGCCACCCCCGCTGCCCGTCTCCCTCGAGGCGGCGGCCCGCGAAATGCACGAGCAGGGCCCGGAGCTGGAAGCGGCGCGTGCCGCCGAGCGGCGGGCGGGAGCGAGTGTCGCGGCCGAACGCGACGGGTATCTGCCCGACATCCTGCTCAGCGCATCGGCCGGAGCGTATGACGACGCGTTCTTCCCGTCGGCGCTCAAGCGCAGCCAGGTGGCCATCACCGTGTCCTTGCCCATCTGGGACGGTGGCCGACGCGAGCTGGCGGTGGCCCGGGCGCGCGCGGAGCGCGACATCACGCGGGCCGTTCGGGAGGACCGCGAGCGGGCCGCGGCGGAGCAGATGGCGCAGGCCTACCACGGGTACGAGACGGCCCGAACCGGGATCGAGCTTGCCCTGGTGGGCGTCTCGGCCTGGGCGGAGAGTTTTCGCGTGCAGGGGGCGCGGTATCGCGAGGGGGCCACGACCATCCTCGATCTGCTGGAGGCGCAGGTCGGCCTGAGCGAGGCCGAGGCGACGCTGGTCCAGGCCCGCTACGCGGCGCGGCTGGCCTTGGCGCAGATCGAGGCGCTGCTGGGTCGGCGCCTGTTCGAGGGACAGCCCTGACCACGACCGTCGGCACGACGGATGACGGATGACAAACGAAGCGGGAGCCATATGTCGCATACGGTGATGGAATCGGGTGAGAAGCCGCGTACCGGTCGGCGCGGGCGCGCGATCGCAGTGGTCCTGGTGGCGATCCTGGCGGTGGGGGCGGGCCTGGCGCCGCGTGTGTTCGGCGGCGGCGGCCAGCCGGACGCGGGCGCGGTGGGGCCGGACGCGATGCCGCCCATGCCGGTGGACGTGGACGCGGCGCGGCGCGGGACGGTCGTGGATGCCGTGCGCGCCACCGGTCGCATCGAGGCGGTGCAGGCGGTCGAGCTGCGCTCGGACGAGCAGGGCCGCGTGGTCGCGCTGCTGTTCCGGGAAGGGCAGCGGGTGGCCGCGGGCACGCCGCTCGTGCGGATTGACGACGCCCTGCTGCGCGCCCAGGCCGAGCGGGCCCGGGCCGACCGCGACCTGGCGCGCCAGCAGCTCGAGCGGGTGCGCCGGCTGCGGGCCGAGAACGCCGCGTCGCCCGCCGACCTGGAACGGGTCGAAGCGGCGGCGCGCAGCGCCGAGGCGGCGCTCGGCGTCCTCGAGTTGCAGATCCAGCGCAGCACCGTGCGCGCCCCCTTTGCGGGGCACGTGGGGCAGCGGTTCGTGAGCGCGGGCGACTACGTCACGTCGGCCACGCGACTGCTCACGCTGCAGACGACCGACCCGCAACGCGCGGTGATCGAGGTGCCGGAGCGGTACGCGGGGCACCTGCGCCTGGGCCAGGCCGTGGAGTTCACCGTGGCGGCGCACCCGGGCCGGACGTTCCGCGCGCTCGTGGAGTTCATAGATCCGGTGGTGCAGACGGAGAGCCGGACCATCGTGGTGAAAGCGCGGGCGCCCAACCCGGATCACCTGCTCAAAGCGGGAATGTTCGTCGAGGCGCGGCTCGCCACCGCCACGCGGAGCGACGCGGTGGTCGTGCCCGAAGACGCGGTGCAGCCGTCGCGCACCGCCAACGTCGTCTGGGCGGTGGTAGACGGCAAGGCGAGCCGGCGCGTGGTGCAGCTCGGTGCCCGCTCCCAGGGGGTGGTCGAGATCCTCTCGGGTGTGGCGGAAGGTGAGCAGGTCGTGGTCGGCGGGCTCGAGCGGATGGCGGAGGGCATGCCGGTGGCGCCGCAGCCCCGCGGCGCCGCCGCCGACAGCACGGCGCCGGGACCGGCCGCCGGCGGCTGAGCGCCGCGCCCCCGGCTGCGCTGGAGGGTCGCCGCCAGCCGGACTTGCGCCCCGGCCCGAATAGGGAATATTCCGCTCCTGATTGCGCCCGCTGCCAAGGTTTCCCTCGAGTAAGGTGCGCACCATGCGTGCCCGCCTGCTGCTGCTGACGCTTGCCGCGTCGCTGCCGCTCCAGGCCTGCGCTCCGCTACGTCACCAGCAGCCCCCGGTGGCCACCGGCCCGGCGGCCAATACGCTGACCGCCCCGATCGGCTTCGCGAACCGCTCCCGGGATCCGAACACCGTCGAGGTGACGCTCACGGCCAGCCCGGCCCGCCTCTCCCTGGTGTCGGGCGTCGAGACCGACGTGTACGCGTACAACGGCACGGTCCCCGGCCCCACGCTGGAGGTCCGTGAGGGTGACCGGGTCCTCGTACACGTGCGGAACGAGCTGGCCGAGCCGACCACCGTGCACTGGCATGGCCTCCACATCCCGTGGCACGCCGATGGCAGCCCGTTCCATCCCATCCGGCCCGGCGAGCAGGCCGATTTCGAGTTTACGATACCGGTCGGCACCGCCGGCACGTACTGGTACCACCCGCATCCGCATCACATGTCGCGCGATCAGGTGGCGAAGGGGCTCTTTGGCGCCATCGTCGTGCGGGCCGCGGACGATCCGCTTCCGCCGCTCCCCGAGAAGCTGCTGATTCTCACCGACAGCCGCTTTCTGCCGGACGGATCCGTGGATCTGCCCCCCGTGCAGTCGCCCCAGGGGCGCGTGGATTTCGAAAACGGGTGGGAGGGCGACCTCCTCTTCGTCAACGGGCAGATCGCACCGACGATCGCCATCCGAAGCGGCGAGGTGCAGCGCTGGCGGGTGCTCAACGCGTCCGCCGCGCGCGTCTACCGGCTGGCGATTCCGGGTCACACGCTGCTCCATGTCGGGAGCGACGGCGGCCTGTTCGAGCACGCGGTGGAGACCGCCGAGGTCCTGCTCTCCAGCTCCGAGCGGGTGGAGTTGCTGGTGCGCGGCACGGGGTCGCCGGGGGACACGGCCGTCCTGCAGTCCCTCCCGTACGACCGCTACATCCCGCAGACGCGGCCCGCCGACTGGCAACGGACCAGGGACCTCGTCACCCTCACCTACACGGATGAGCCTCCGGCGCCGTCGGTGGCGCTGCCCGCCACACTGCGACCGGTCCTCCCGCTCGACACGACGCAGGCGACGACCGCGCGGGTGATTTCGCTCACGCAGGGCTTCATCAACGGGAAGGCGATGGACCTGGCCCGCGTTGACGAGAGGACGTCACTCGGCGCCACCGAAATCTGGCAGATCGAGAACCTGGTGGGCATGGATCATCCGTTCCATCTGCACGGCTTCCGGTTCCAGGTCATCGAGCGCGACGGCGTGCCGGAGCCCTACCGGCGCTGGGAGGACACGGTGAACGTGCCGAAGCACGAGACGGTGCGCATCATCGTGCGGTTCGACGACTACCCTGGGAAGTGGATGTACCACTGCCACATCCTGGATCACGAGGTGCATGGGATGATGGGGATTCTCGAAGTCAAGTAAAAGGGAGGCCACGATGATGGAAGGCCGGCGCTGGGCAGCGCTCGCGATCGTGACGGTGCTGGTGCTGGGGGCGGCATTCACCCGGGCGCCGACGGGCGTGACCGGTCCGGACGTGGATCCGGAGCGTGTGCTCCGCGGCCGCCAGCTCGTGCTCGAGCACGCGTGCAGCCTGTGTCACGGCAGCTTCGATCCCGCGCAGGACGGGTGGATGGCCGGCATGATGCGTCCGGACCAGGAGTTCCTGATCGGTCCGTGCGCGTTCGAACCCGGCGCGGAGCCGTGCTCCCGGACCCGGCCACGCAACCTGACGCCGGACAACGTCACGGGCCTGGGCCGGTTCAGCGAGCGTCAGCTCTTCAACGCCCTGCGTTTTGGGCTGCGCCCGGGTGAGACGGCGGACGTGGAGATCACCTCCACTACCCCCGGCCAGGGCAACTTTCCGGTGAACCCCAAGTACATGGCCCCCCCGATGCCGTGGCCGGCATGGCGCCACATGCCGGACGATGACCTGTGGGCCATCGCCGCCTATCTCAAGCATGGTCTCGCGCCGGTCCGGCACCGGGTGGAGGACAGCGAAGGGCCGCCGGATTTCTGGGCCGATACGTACACGCCCGAGGCGCTCGGTCCCCATCCGGCCGGTCCGTTCCCGACGGCGAACGAAGTCGAGCCGCCGGCCGGCGTGGATCGGGAGCAGGTGCTCCGGGGTCGCCAGGTGGTGATCCAGCACGACTGCGGCGCGTGTCACGGTGGCGGCACCAACCCGGCGGCGGACGAGTGGCTCGTGGGTTTCACCGAACCGCCGGGCGCATTCCCGGTCGGGCCGTGCGCCACCGAACCCGGCGCCGAGCCGTGTTTCTGGATGCGCCCGCGCAACCTGACGCCGGACGGCGCCACGGGCCTGGGCCGCTACACCGGCCGGCAGCTCTTCAACGCGCTGCGGTACGGCCTGCGTCCGAGCGACGCCACCGACGTGGAGATTGCCGCCGACCGGAGCAATTATCCGGCGAGTCCCGACTACCTGGGGCTGGGAATGCCGTGGGTGGCCTGGCGGCACATGTCTGACGCGGACCTGTGGGCCTTGATCGCCTATCTCAGGCACGGCCTTCTGCCGGTGAGCAACGATGTCGTGGCCTCCGACGCCCCGCCGGATCGCTGGGCGAGTGAGTACACGGTGGAGAAGATCGGCCCGTACCCGGCGAGCGGGTTCCCGACGGGGAATGAAGTGAAACCCGGCCGGTGACCTGACCGGCGCCGGGCGGCTACCCGCCGCTCAGCGCGCCGAGGATGTGCACCTCATCCCCCGGGGCAATGGGATGGGCCAGATTTCGCACCAGCTCGCCACCCACGAAGAAGTTCATGTGCTGCCGGATGCGATCCTGTTCGTCAACCACGCGGAACCGGATGCCCGGGTAGCGCCGGTCCAGGTCGGCCATCAGCTCCGTCAGGGTGCGGCCCTCCGCCTCGATCTCGGACCGGCCCGCCGTATACGAGCGCACGTGGCTCGAGACGTAGACCTTGACCGTCTGCGCGGGACTCATCGCTCCACTACTTCGAGCGCCAGAATGCGCGGCAGGTGCGCGGCCACGCGCTTCCAGCTCTCGCCCTCATCGCGACTTGCCCAGATCTCGCCCGCGGTGGTTCCCAGGTAGAGTCCCACGGGATCCCGCGCGTCGCTCTTCATGGCCTGACGGAAGACGGTGAACCATCCCTGCGCCGGTGGCATGCCTTGCGCGTGGCGCGTCCACGAGCGGCCGCCGCTCCGGCTGCGGAAGACCGCCGGCTTTCCGCCGGGGCTCGTGCGCGGCCAGACGGACGTGCCGTCCATGGGGAACACCCAGACCGTGTCCACGTCCCGCGGGTGCGCGACGATCGGGAAGCCGATGTCGCCGACGCGCGGCGGCATGCGCTCCCCGATCCGCTCCCAGCGCTCACCGGGCCGGTCCAGCCGGTAGACGCCGCAGTGGTTCTGCTGATAGAGGCGGTCGGGGTCGGCCGGGCTCAGCACGACGCAGTGCGGATCCTGGCCGAACGCGGGGTACTTCTCGGGGAAGAAGTCGGCCAGCACGCCGGCGTTCATCGGCCGCCACATCTCGCCGCCGTCTCGGCTCTCGAAGAAGCCACCGGTCGAGAGGGACGCGTAGACGTGCTTCGCGTCGCGCGGGTCCACCAGGATCGAGTGCGCGATCGCCCCGCCCGGCGTCTCGCCGAAATAGTCGGGTTTCTTCTCCTTGAGGGCTTCCAGGCACCGGCTGAACCCGCGCACCGGATCCCAGCTCGCGCCTCCGTCCGCGGACCGGAACAGCGCGTGCGGGACCGTTCCGGCCCACCACACGCCCGGCTGGCCGGCATGACCCGGTGCGAGATGGAACGTGCGTTTCACCGCCGGGCCCTCCTGGCCCTCCGATGCCTTGGGGAACGCGGGTGGCTGCCGCGCCTCGGCCCAGGTCCGGCCGCTGTCGGTGGACCGGAACACGGTCGGGCCCAGGTGGCCCGTGACCACGGCGGCAACAAGGGTTTTCCCGTCCCGCGGATCGAGCACGACGTGGTTGGTTTCGCATCCCAGGAAATGCGGCCCTTCGACCTTCCAGGCACGCCGTGTGGGCTCCCCCTTGAGGACGAAGGCGCCCTTCTGGGTCGCCACCAGGAGATCCACCCGGCGCGCCCGGGCGGCTGGTTTGTGCTTGCTGCGTCGCACGGATGGAGCCATCCGGCCTCCTCCTCGTCGGCGTGGGCCGCCGCATCGGGACTCACTTGCGTGAGCCGGCGAGGGTGGCAAACGGCGCCGCCGCTGGGGGCGCCCCGCCGGTCGCCGGCATGCGGTTCAGATGTACGTCCGGATTCTGCCACGCTCGTGCGCATTCTGCCAGACCGAGCGCGTGTCGGGGTGGTGCTGCCGCGGCGGCTCCGAAAGGTGTATCGTGTTCCCAGTCGGTGCCGGCCCGGTCCTCCGGCCGGCCGCGGTTTGCCCGGGGTCATCACGCCGCGCGAGGTGGGTACATGGAGCCGCCGAACGGCCAGGGACGGGAAGCGGAACGGACGCCGGTCACGACGCCGCTGATCGTGATCGCGAGCCTGGTGGTGATCGTGGCCGGGCTCCGGGCCGCGGCCGGATTCCTGGTCCCCATCCTCAGCGCCGTGCTGGTGACGCTGATTCTGGCCCCCGGCGTCGTGTTCCTCACCCGAAAGCGCGTCCCGAAAGGGGTGGCGATCGGCCTCGTCACGCTGCTCGTGATCGCGGCCGGCGTGGGCGTGGGCATCCTGGTGGGTGACAGCCTGGTTGGCTTCACGCGGGAGCTGCCGGCCCGCGTGCGCGGACTCGAGGAGGTGAAGGGGCGCCTGTACGAGACGCTGGCCCGCGTCGGGGTCCAGGTCCCCACCGAAGACAATCCGATTGACAGCGCGCTCGACGCGCAGCGCATCATGAGCCTGTTCGGCGAGATCCTGGGCGCGGTGCGCAGCCTGATCGCGAACGGGTTCATCATCGTGATGCTCGTGGTCTTCGGCCTGTTCCAGATCGGCCGGACGCGCGCCATGGTCGAGCAGGCGCTCGGCATGGAGTCCAAGGTCCCAGAGGTGCTCGAGCGGTATACGGGTGAGGTGTTCGTGTATCTGCGGGTGAAGGCCCTCATGAGCCTGGGCACCGGGGTCGGCGTGGGCCTCGTCCTGCTGGTGTTGGGGATTGACTATGCCCTGTTGTGGGGTCTGCTGGCCTTCCTGCTGAACTTCATCCCGAACATCGGCTCGCTGATCGCGGCCATTCCGCCCGTCGCGCTGGGGCTGCTCGACTACGGAATCGGGCGGGCCTTCGTGGTGGCGGCGTGCATCGTCGCCATCAACGTCACGTTCTCGAACCTGCTCGAGCCCCGCCTGATGGGGCGGAGCTTCGGCATCTCGCCGTGGGTCGTCTTCGTGGCGCTGCTGTTCTGGGCGTACGTGCTGGGGCCGGTCGGGATGATCCTCGCGATCCCGCTCACGGTGGCGCTCAAGCTCGGGCTCGAGATGAGCGACCGCACGAGGTGGCTGGCCGCGCTGCTGGCGTGACGCGTGCGGCCCGCGTCGCGCGGCCTGGCGCTCCATGGCGCGCCCCTCAGCGCACCAGCACCGGCTGCACCCAGGCCATCTGGACCTC
>DASWHL010000078.1:0-65909 GCA_036398175.1 Gemmatimonadales bacterium | reverse complement strand
TGCGAGAGTTAGTCGCCCAGACTGCGAGACGGCATGAATAAGACGCCGAGGCGCCGAGACGCCGAGTGGCTGCAAGCCATGAGTGGTGAGAGGGGTTCGAACGGCAGCACTCGCGGCTGGCGGCTCAGGGCCACTGCGCGTCTCGGCGCCTCGGCGTCTTATTCATGCCGTCTCGCCGTCTGGGCGACTAACTCTCGCAGCGCGTCGGGGGTCGTGACCGGCTGCTCGCAGGTGAAGCCGCGGCACAGGTACGCGGTTGCCCGCCCGTCCCGGGCCACAAAGTCCTTCACGACCGGCGCGAGCACGCCGATGAGGCCCGCCGCGGCACCCGGGGGCCGTAGCAGCAGGACCCGGTTGGGATGGAATCCCTCACGCGCCACGTCCAGCAGCGCCTGCGTGTCCGGCGCCGGCGGGTCCCCCACGATCACGAGCTCCGCCGACGGGCCCACGGCCAGGTCGAGGCCCACCAGGAAGAAGGAGGCTGACGAGGGCCGCGCGGCGACGAGTCGCGAGCACGCATCCGCCAGCGCCCCTGCCCGCTCCTCGTAGGCCGTCCGTCCGGTGAGCCGCGCCAGACGCAGGAGGTTGCCGAACGCGACGGCATTCCCGGAGGGCAGGGCGTCGTCATAGACCTCACGCATCCGCGTGATCAGGTCCGCGCGGTCGGCCGGACTGAAGTAAAGCGGGGCGTCCGCGCCGCCGTCGAACCGCTCGAGCATGGCCGCGGTGATGGTCACCGCGCGGTCCAGATGCCGGACGTCCTGCGTCGCCTGATGTAGCTCGAGCGCGCCCCAGGCCAGGAACGCGTAATCGTCCAGGTTGCCCGTGATGGCGGCTTCCCCCTCCCGGTACCGATGGAGGAGCGTGCCGTCGCGCCACATCGTGGCCCACAGGAAATCCGCCGCCCGCTCCGCCGCACCGACCCACTCCGTGGACCCGAACACCCAGCCGGCTCGCGCCAGGGCGGCAATCATGAGCCCGTTCCAGTCCGTGAGCACCTTGTCATCGAGCAGGGGCCGCACACGCCGGGACCGCCGCTCGAGGAGCCGCTCCCGGACGGCTTCCAACCGACGCTCCAGCTCCTCCGGACGCTCGCCGCGCGCGGCCGCAAGCGCGGGGATGGGCACGCGCCAGTGCAGGATGTTGGTTTCCGTGGATGAACCGGTCGCCTCGTCCGTCCAGTTACCCGCGGCCGCCGCACCCCAGGCCTGGATGGCGAGGTCGGCATCTGTGGCCCCGGCGGCCTCCCGCAGCTCGGCCTCCGACCACACGTAGAACCGTCCCTCCTCGCCCTCGCTGTCGGCGTCCTCCGCCGAGTAGAACGCCCCCTCGGGCGACGTGAGGTCGCGGCGCACGTAGGCGAGCGTTTCCCGCACCGTCCGCGCCCACAGCTCCTCGCGCGCCACCTGCCAGGTCTCGGTATAGGCGAGCGTGAGCAGCGCCTGGTCGTACAGCATCTTCTCGAAGTGCGGCACGAGCCAGTGGGCGTCGGTCGAGTACCGGTGGAACCCGAACCCCACGTGATCGTAGACGCCGCCCGCCCGCATGGCGGCAAGCGTCTGCCGGACCATCACCAGGGCGGCGTCACCGCCCGCGCGCTTCCAGTACCGCAGCAGGAAGAGCAGCAGGTGCGACGTCGGGAACTTCGGCGCCCGGCCAAATCCGCCGTGCTCCCGGTCGAACATCCCGGCCAGCTCGTCGTACCCCTGGCGGAGCGTCCCCTCGTCGAGCGACGCTGGCGCCTGGACGGCGCCCGCGTGCTGCGCCAGCGCCTCGTGGATCGCGCCGGCCGAATCCGTGAGCTGCGCCCGCTGTGCGACCCACGCCTCCCGGATCCGCGGGATCAGGTCGAGCATCCCCAGCCGCCCGTACCGCGAGGACCTGGGGATGTACGTCGCCGCGAAGAACGGCCGGCGGTCCGGCAGCATGAGGATGGTGAGCGGCCAGCCGCCCTGCCCCGTGAGCAGCTGGGCGACCGTCATGTAGACGCCGTCAATGTCGGGCCGCTCCTCCCGATCCACCTTGATGTTGACGAACGCCTCGTTCATCAGACGCGCGACGTCCGGATCCTCGAACGACTCCCGCTCCATCACGTGGCACCAATGGCACGTCGCGTAGCCGATGGACAGGAACACCGGCTTGTCCCGCTCCCGCGCCGCGGCGAACGCCTCGTCGCCCCACGGGAACCAGTCCACGGGGTTGTGGGCGTGCTGGAGCAGGTACGGGCTCTTCTCGTGAGCCAGCCGGTTGGGCGCCATGCCGCCTCGTCGGGAGGGACCACGGAACCGCGTCCCGGGCATCGGCCTGGGGGATGTCCGGGGTTCATCGGAGCATAGCCCCGCGCCGTCCAGGAGCCAACCGAGTGGCGCATACGCCGTCCGGCGCGTAATCTGCGTCGGCGCTTGCGGAGCATACCCATGACGGAACACCCCACCCGCACCGAATCCGACACGCTCGGCCCCATTGACGTCCCGGCCGGCCGGCTCTGGGGCGCGCAGACCGAGCGGTCGCGCCGCAACTTCACCATCTCCGGCGAGCGGATGCCGGATGCGGTGATCCACGCGCTCGCCCTGGTCAAGAAGGCGGCGGCGGCCGTCAACCGCGATCTGGGCCTGCTCGATGCCGCCAAGGCAGGCGCCATCATGCAGGCGGCCGACGAGGTGCTCGCGGGCCGGCACGCCGAGGAGTTCCCGCTGCTCGTCTGGCAGACGGGGAGCGGCACCCAGACCAACATGAACGTGAACGAGGTCCTGGCGAACCGCGCGAGCGAGATCCTGGGCGGACCGCGCGGCGCGGGCCGCCTGATCCATCCCAACGACGACGTCAACCTGGGTCAATCGTCGAACGACGTCTTCCCGACCGCCATGCACGTGGCGGCGGTGCACGCCCTCCGGACGCGGGTGATTCCGGCCGTGGCCGCGCTGCGCAACGTCCTGGCTGCCAAGGCCGAGGCCTTTGAGGACATCGTGAAGATCGGCCGGACGCACCTCCAGGACGCCACGCCGCTCACGCTGGGCCAGGAAACCTCCGGTTGGGCGTCGCAGCTCGACCACGGGGTCGCCCACCTCGAGGCCGCCTTGCCGCATCTCTGCGAGCTGGCTCTGGGCGGGACCGCCGTGGGCACTGGCCTCAACGCGCACCCGGAGCTGGGCCGCCGGGTCGCGGCATTGCTGGCCGAACTGACGGGGCACCCGTTCCGGCCCGCCCCCAACCGCTTCGAGGCGCTGGCCGCGAGCGATGCCCTCGTGCACGGGCACGGCGCGTTGAAGACCGTCGCGGCCTCGCTCATGAAGGTCGCCAACGACGTGCGCTGGCTCGCGTCGGGCCCGCGGAGCGGCCTGGGCGAGATCACCATCCCCGCCAACGAGCCCGGCAGCTCGATCATGCCGGGAAAGGTGAACCCCACCCAGTCCGAGGCGCTCACGATGGCGTGCGCGCAGGTGTTCGGCAACGACGTGGCGATCAATGTGGGCGGGGCGTCCGGCAACTTCGAGCTGAACGTCTTCCGGCCCCTGATGATCCACAACTTCCTCCAGAGCTGCCGGCTGCTGGCCGACGGCTGCGACGGTTTCCGCGAGCGATGCGCCGTGGGGATCGAGCCGAACCGGGAACGCATCCGGGAGCTGCTCGAGCGCTCGCTCATGCTCGTGACGGCGCTCAACCCGCACATCGGCTACGACAACGCCGCGGCGATCGCCAAGAAGGCGCACACCGAGGGCACCACGCTCCGCGAGGCGGCGCTCGCGCTGGGTCTCGTTACGGCCGAGCAGTTCGACGCCTGGGTTCGGCCGGAGACCATGGTGGGGCGCGGGGGGGATGACGCCCGATGACGCCTCCGCGAAGCCGTGCCGGATTCGGCGCTGGATTCGGCCTGTGGGCGGCCCTGGCGCTCCTGCCGCCGGGACTTGCCCCCCCACTGGTGGCCCAGCAGGCGTTCCCCTACCGGCTCACACCGGGACGCGAGGGCATGCTGCTGGCGGGCGGCGCCGCGACGCTCGCGGCCGGGGTGGTCGTCAACGCGGAGCTGGATCTGCTCACACCGGCGGACATCGCCGCCCTCGACCCCACGGACATCAACGGCTTCGACCGCCCGGCCACGACGCACTGGTCGCCGGCGTCGAGCACGCTGAGCGACGGCGTGCTGCTCGCCACGATCGCGGGCCCCTTGTCGCTCATGGCGGTGGCGCCGGGCTCCGTGGCGCCGGTAACGGTGGGCGTGATGCTCGGCGAGACCATCCTGCTCGTGAACGGCGTCGGCCAGCTCACGAAGACCGCGTTCCGCCGCACGCGCCCGTTCGCCTACAACGCCGACCCCGAGGTCCCGTTCGAGAAGAAGACCTCCAAGAGCGCGCGCCAGTCATTCCCGTCCGGGCATGCCGCCAACGCCTTCGCGTCGGCCGTGTTCCTGAGCACGGTGTACGCGCGGCTGCATCCCTCGTCGCCGGCGCGTCCGTGGGTCTGGGGCGGGTCGCTGGCGGTGGCCGCGACCGTGGGTTACCTGCGGTACAACGCCGGCAAGCACTATCCGACGGACATCCTCGCGGGCGCCGTGCTGGGCGGCGCGATCGGTTGGGTGGTTCCCCGGATGCACGAGGGCGACCGCGCCGCCGTCGCGATCACCCCCGGCCCCGACGGCACGGTCGTTTGCGTCACGCTCCGGATCTAAGCCGCCGAGCCCGGGCTTCAGCCCGGGACTCCCCCCAATCCCCCCAATCCACCCCCTGGACTCCCCAGCCGCCGTCGCCGCTGTTTCTTTTCCTCCATGACCCAACGCCGCAACCTCGCCATCCTCGTGGCCGGCGGCCCAGCCCCCGGCATCAACAGCGTGATCGCCGCCGCCACCATCCGCGCCCAGCTCGAGGGCGTCGAGGTCCTCGGTCTGCGCGACGGCTTCGAGTGGATCATGCACGGCGATATTGACCACGTGACGCCCCTCGGCATCGAGGACGTGAGCCGCATCCACTTCCGCGGCGGCTCGCACATCGGCATCTCGCGCGCGAATCCCACCAAGGACCCCCAGCACCTCGAGAACGCCGTTATCTCGCTGCTCCGGCTCAACGTGGCCCAATTGATCACCATCGGCGGCGACGACACGGCCTTTTCGGCCATGAGGCTCGAGGAGAAGGCCGCGGGGCGGATTCACGTCGTGCACGTGCCCAAGACCATAGACAACGACCTCGATCTGCCGCCCTACGTGGACACGTTCGGCTTCCAGACGGCCCGCCACCACGGCGTGGACATCGTCAAGAACCTGATGGTGGACGCATGGACCACGTCGCGCTGGTACTTCGTGATCGCCATGGGCCGGAAAGCAGGCCATCTGGCGCTCGGCATCGGCAAAGCGGCGGGCGCCACGCTCACGCTGATCCCGGAGGAGTTCGAGGGGCGCCGGATCCGGCTCAAGGCGATCGTGGACACGCTGGTCGGCGCCATCGTGAAACGGCTCTCGTACGATCGGCGTGACGGGGTCGCGGTGATCGCCGAGGGGCTGGTGCTGGACATTGACACCGAGGATCTGGCGCGGCTCGAGGAAGTCGAGCGCGACGCGCACGGGAATCTGCGCGTCGCCGAGGTGAACATCGGCGAGATCCTGAAGGCGCAGGTGCAGAAGCGGCTCAAGGAGCTGTCGCTCAAGACCACGATCGTCGCCAAGAACATCGGCTACGAGCTGCGCTGCGCCGATCCCATCCCGCTGGACATGGAGTACACGCGCGACCTCGGCTACTGCGCGGCGAAGTACCTCATCGCCGGCGGCAACGGCGTCATGATCTCGATGCAGGCGGGGCGGTTCGTCCCCGTGCCGTTCCGCCAGATGCTCGATCCCGAGACCGGACGCACCCGCGTCCGGCTGGTGGACATCAACTCCACGCGGTACGCCATCGCCCGGCGGTACATGATCCGGCTGCGGCGGGACGATTTCGAGGATCCGCACGAGCTGGCACGATTCGCGGCCACGTGCGGCATGACGCTGGCCGAGTTCCGCGCGGAGTTCGAGTATCTCGTGGCCGCCGAACCGCCGCCGCTCATGATCGGGCTGAACGGACCGGCGCCCGGCGTCTCGTAGGGCGCCCCTCGCCGCGGGCCCTTGCGCCGGCCGGCCGGCGGCTGCTTCGTATCCTCGCCCCTCCGCATGGAGCATCAGTGGCCAGCCTGTGGAACGCTGCCGACCGCTCGGCGCTGCTCGATCGTCTGTCCGGGCTGACCCCCGAGACCCCGGCCCGCTGGGGACGGTTCACCTGCGCCCGGATGCTCGCGCACGTGAATGACGCGGTGCGGATGGCGACCGGCGAGCTGGACGTTGCCCCGAAGCGGGTGTTCCTGCGCTACCCGATCGTCAAGCACTTCGTGATCTACGTGATGCCGTTCCCGAAGGGTGTGCCCACCGCGCGGGAACTCCTGGCCCGCACCGACACCGCGGACTTTGCCCGCGAGCGGGGTCAGCTCCCGGCCATGCTCAAGCAGTTCGTGGCGCGGCCCCGGAACGGTCCCTGGCCGGACCACCCGGCGTTCGGGAGGATGTCGGGCGGCGCCTGGGGCGTGCTCACGTGGCGGCACATCAGTCACCACTTCCGCCAATTCGGCGCCTGATGGCCGCCATCCCGCCGTCGCTCGCCGACGACCCGTTCGCCCGACGGACCCGATGGGACCCGCTGGTGGGCGGCGGCGCCAACTTCCGCACGCGCGACCTCGTGACGGTGAACCCGGCGCGCGTGGAGTTCCCGGCATCGCTGGGCATGCGGCTCTTCGCCGGGGTCTTCCTGCTCCTCGCGATCAGTGCGGGGGTGGTCGGGGCCGTGAGCGGTGGCTGGCCGCTGGTGGCCTTCGGCGGAGCCTTCGCGGCGGTGGGCGGCGGGTTGTTCTACTTCGGGACCGCGCCCGTGGTCTTCGACAAGCGACACGGGGCGTTCTGGCGCGGTCGCACGGCGCCGAACGAGGTCGTCAACCGGCTCTCGCTCAAGGCCCACGCGAAGCTCGACGACATCCACGCGCTCCAGATCATCCGGGAACGCGTGCGCGGCGATGACGGCTCCTACGACAGTTTCGAGCTGAACCTGGTGCTCACAGACGGCCGCCGGATCAACGTGACCGACCACGGCGACTACGACACGCTGCGCCGCAACGCGGACACCCTGGGCGCCTTCCTGGGCCGACCGGTCTGGGACACCGTGGCGGAGGGGTACACGAGCGCGGCTGGCCGCGTGTCGTAGACTGATGCAGATCAGCGTTCTCGACCTCTTCAAGATCGGTATCGGTCCCTCCAGCTCGCACACCGTGGGGCCGATGCGTGCCGCGCGCCGGTTCGCCGAGGGGCTGGCCGATGGCGGGATGCTGGATCGCGTCGTGCGAGTGCAGACCGACCTGTACGGCTCCCTGGCGCTCACCGGCCGCGGTCACGCCACGGATCGCGCTATCCTGCTCGGCCTGCTGGGCGAGCGGCCCGATCAGGTGGATCCCGAGCGGATCCCCGACCTCGTCACGACGGTTCGGGACTCCGGGCGGTTGCTGCTCGCCGGCCTCAGGCCGGTCGAATGGCGGGAGCCGCGCGATCTCCTGTTCCACCAGCAGGAATTCCTCCCGACGCATCCCAACGGCATGCGGTTCACGGCGTTCGCGGCCGACGGCCGGACGCTCGCGTCGAGCGAGTACTTCTCGGTGGGCGGCGGGTTTGTCGTCTCCCGCGAGGAGGCGGAAGCGGGCGCCACCGGCGCCGCGCCGTCGCCCGAGCCGGTCCGGTACCCGTTCGGCACGGCGGTCGAGCTGCTGGAGACCGGACAGCGGCAGGCGCTCTCGATTGCCGAGATTCTCCGGGCAAACGAGGCGGCGTGGCGGCCGGCCGCGGAGACGGACGCGGCACTCGACCGAATCTGGCAAACCATGGAGGCGTGCATTGACCGCGGCTGCCGGGGCGCGGGCGAGCTGCCGGGCGGCCTTCGCGTCCGGCGCCGGGCCGCCAAGCTGTACCGGAGCCTGTCAGGTGAGCCCGGCGCCGACCCGCTCACGACCCTCGACTGGGTAAGCCTCTTTGCGCTCGCCGTGAACGAGGAGAACGCCGCGGGCGGCCGCGTCGTCACGGCCCCGACCAACGGCGCGGCCGGCGTCGTCCCGGCCGTGCTCGCCTATTACGTCCGTTTCGTGCCGGGCGCCACGCCCGAGGGCATCCGGACGTTCCTGCTCACCGCCGGCGCCATCGGCATGCTCTACAAGAAGAACGCCTCGCTCTCCGCGGCCGAGATGGGATGCCAGGGGGAGGTCGGCGTCGCGTGCTCCATGGCCGCCGCCGGCCTCGCCGCGGTCATGGGCGGCACCAACGAGCAGATCGAGGAGGCCGCCGAGATCGGCATGGAGCACAACCTGGGCCTCACCTGCGACCCGGTGGCCGGGCTCGTGCAGGTGCCATGCATCGAGCGCAACACCATGGGGGCCACCAAGGCCGTCAATGCCGCGCGGCTCGCAGTGCTTTACGGGGACGGCAAGCACCACGTGCCGCTGGACCGCGTGATCGAGACCATGCGGCAGACCGGCCTCGACATGCACGGGAAGTACAAGGAAACGTCCCAGGGCGGGTTGTCGGTGAATCTCGCGGATTGTTGACGGAGCGATCGGGTAGGGATTGTCGCCTTGCCAATTTTTCACACGTCGGCGATCGCGAACTCCAGCGTCCGGGCCAGGGCCACGAACCGCTCGTCGTAGCTCGCGACCGCGACGGCGCGGAGTGGATCCCGCTGAAGCGGGCCCTCGGCGCCGTCTATCGCCGAGGCGACGTCCGCCCGTTTCACGGGCAGATCGTGGCCGAGGGCCCGCTTCAGCGGGATCCACCCGACCCCCACACCCCGTCCAATCTGCTATCGTTAGGAGTTCTCCCCACGCGATCGGCCATCGGCCAATCGGCAATCGGCCCACCCGGACCCAACCATGCGCCTTCTGCTCCTCTCCAACTCCACCAACTTCGGCGGCACCTTCCTGGGCCACGCTGGTGATTGGCTGCGCGACCATCTGACCGGCACCCGCAACGTCGCGTTCATTCCGTTCGCGGCCGTGCGGTTTTCCTACGACGAGTTCGTCCGCAAGGTCGCCGAGCGTTTCACGCCCCTTGGCTGCGCCGTGCAGGGCGTCCATGCGGCCCAGGATCCCGTGGCGGCCGTCCGGAACGCCGACGCCATTGCCGTCGGCGGCGGCAATACGTTCCAGTTGCTGGCGCGGATGTACGAGTTGAAGCTCCTCGACGCCATTCGCGGGCGGGTGCGCGCGGGCGCGCCGTATGTCGGCTGGAGCGCCGGCAGCAACGTGGCCAGCCCGACGATCCGCACGACCAACGACATGCCGGTGATGGAGCCGCCGAGCTTCGCCGCGCTGGGCCTGATCCCGTACCAGATCAACCCGCATTTCACGGACGCCGCGATCCCCAACCACGGCGGCGAAACCCGCTCGGAGCGGCTGCTCGAGTTCCTGGAGCTGAATCCGGGGATGCCGGTGCTGGGGATGCGGGAGGGGACGGCCGTGCGCGTGGATGGGCAGGCCGCCACGCTCCTGGGTGATCAGCCGGCCCGCGCGTTCCTGAAGGGCCGCGAGCCCTGGGACGTGGCGCCCGGACCGCTCACGGACTTCCCGCCGCGGGACCTCAGGTAGCTGGACTGCCCATGGCTACCGGCATCGCCACCGCCACCACCTCGCCCCGCGCGGTGACGACCCCGGCCGCGCTGAGTGCCACCTCGACGACCGCTTTCCGTGCGGTCCGCTCCCGCACGCGCGCTCGTAGCTCCAGCTCCACGCCGAGCGGCGTCGGCTTGAGGTAGTTCACGTGGAGTGAGGCGGTCACGTACCGCGGCGTCGGAACCTGACCAACGTCGTGACCCGCGGCGCGCAGCTCCGCGTCGGCGGCGGCGCCAATGCCGTGACAGTCAATCAGCGACGCGATGAGCCCACCGTACACGAACCCCGGAAGGGCAATGTGGTGGGGCCCCGGCTGGAACCGCGCGACGGCTTCGTCGCCCTCGCGAAATGTCTTGAGCTGATGCCCGTGCTCGTTCAACCGGCCGCAGCCGAAACAATGCGCGAATCCGTCGGGGTAATGGTCCTGAACGGCCTCTGCAGGCACGGCGTCCTCGGTGGTCTGTGTGAAGCGCAAACTACCCTGGTTGATTGCCGCGCTCCCATCCGGCGGTAGCTTCCCGGGCATGTTTCCATTCTCCGGCACCTGCGGTGGAATCGGTGGATCCCGCTGAAGCGGGCCCTCGGCCGCGATCTGCCCGTGAGACGGGCGCGAGGTCCATGTCGCCTCGGCGACAGATGCGTGCCGAGGGCCCGCTTCAGCGGGATCCGCGGAGACGGGGCCCCGCCGCGGCCGCGTTTACGGGCCTTCTGATGACAGTCTGCTGCGTTGCCGGGGTGACAGCCCAGGAGGCGTTGCCTCCGCCTGATTCTTCGAGTGCGGCTCCGGGCAACACGCTGGTCCCGTTGCCAGCGCTGTTCTACCAACCGGAGACGGGAACCGGCTTCGGCGGCCTCGCCACGTATTACTTCCGGCCAGGCGCGGCCAAGGGGAGGTCCGTGCCGCCGTCCGAATTCGGCGGCTCCGCCATCTACACCACGCGCAAACAGATCCTGACCTCGCTCAGCACGCGACTCTATCTCTCGGGTGGCACGCTCCGGCTGGCGGGGAGCGTGGCGTTCAACAAATTCCCGACCAAGTTCTGGGGCATCGGCAACGAGACACCGGAGAGCGCGGAGGAAGACTACACGCCGCTCACGTTCGCGGCCCTGGCCGAGGGGCTCCGGGAGGTGCGTCGCGGGTGGTACGTGGGTGCCCGGCTCCAGGTGGCGCACCGCACGCTCCGCGAGGTCTCGGACTCCGGCCAGCTCGTGACCGGGACGGTTCCGGGCTCCGCGGACGGGCGGATCGTGGAAGGGACGTTGCTGGTCACCTGGGACACCCGAGACAACACGATCTACCCCACCCGCGGCCGCTACCATCAACTAGGACTGCTCGGCGCCGGCGCCGGCCTTCTGAGCGACTTCGGATACGGCGGCACGCGCCTGGACATGCGCCAGTACGTGTCTCCGGTGCGCCGCCACGTGCTGGCGTTCCGGGTCCTGGGCGACGCACGGACCGGTACGCCGCCGTTCGAGCTCCTGCCGCAGCTGGGGGGCGACGTCCTGCTCCGCGGATACTACCAGGGACGGTTCCGCGACCAGGTGATGGTGGCACTCCAGACCGAGTACCGGTTTCCCGTGATCTGGCGCATCGGCCTCGTCGCGTTCGCCGAAGCCGGGCAGGTGGCTCCGCGACTGGACGGCCTTGCCCTGGACGCCTTCAAGGCATCCCTTGGCGGGGGTCTCCGCTTCCTGCTCTCTCCGAAGGAGGGCCTCAATGTCCGCGCCGACTATGGATACGGATTCGACGTCAAGTCGGGCGGATTCTACCTCGCCATCGGAGAGGCGTTCTAGGCGGTCGGAGACCGCCTGTCACGTGCGTGTCAGGAGGCGACTTCTCGTGAAGGAGATCAACCCTCCGGCATCAATGATCGCCTGGCGGGACCGGGGGAGCGGGACCACCGGGTAGCGTGTGCCTGACGTGCGGTTCACGACTTCCTCGTCACCCACCTCCAGCTCATCTCTCACGCCGGCCTCGATGGTCGGGCACATGACGACCCGGAGGCCCAGATTGATGGCGTTCTGAAGGAAGATGCGCGCCACGCTCTTGGCCACGATCACCAGCTCGTGGCCTTTGAGCGTCGAGACGGCCTGCTCGCGCGACGACCCGCAGCCGAAATTGGCCCCCGCCACGAGCGCGGCTCCCGCCGGGATCTGCTTTGCCTTCAGCCTGCCATTGAACTCGGCATCGTCCGCGAACGCGAACTGCGGGGTTTCCGCCGGGAGCACCGTGGCCATGTAGCGGCCCGGGTAGATCACGTCGGTCGAGACGTCGTCGCCGACCGTATAGACGACCGTCGCCATGCTACCGCCCTCCGTTTCGCGGGTCGGTGATGACTCCCGCCACGGCCGAGGCTGCCGCCACCGCCGGCGAGCAGAGATACACCTCGGCCCTGGGGTTCCCCATCCGGCCCTTGAAGTTCCGGTTCGTGGTCGAGAGCGCGACCTCGCCGTCGCCCAGGGCGCCCTCGTGCACACCCAGGCACGGCCCGCAACCCGAGTTCATCACGACGGCGCCGGCCTCCATGAACGTCTTGACGTAGCCCTTGCGCAGCGCGGCCTGGAAAATCCGGGCCGAGGCGGGGAAGATGAGCATCCTGGTATTCGCCGCCACCTTCCGTCCCTTCATGATCTTCGCCGCCACCGCCAGGTCGTCGAGCCGGCCGTTGGTGCACGAGCCGATCACCACCTGGTGAATGGGCCGGCCGCGCACCTCGGCGATCCCCTTCACGTTGTCCACGGTGTGGGGGCACGCCACCTGCGGCGCGAGCTTCGACACGTTGATCTCGATGACCCGGTCGTAGTGCGCGTCGAGATCGGGGAGCATCGGCGTGATCACGCCCGTGACGCCCGCCTCTTCCCGCAGGTACCGCGCGGTTTCCTCGTCCGACGGCACGATTCCGGCCGTGGCCCCCGCCTCGACGGACATGTTGCAGAGCACCAGCCGTCCCGAGGTGGGCATGCGCTGGATGGTCTCGCCGTGGAACTCGAGCACCTTGAAGTTGGCGCCCTGGGCCGTCAGCCGGCCGATGAGATGCAGGATCAGGTCCTTGGCGCCCACGTGCTTCTTGAATCGGCCCGTGACGTTGACCTTGATCGTCGCGGGGACCTCGACGTTGAGCACGGTCCCCAGGGCCCACACGCTCGCCATCTCGGTGGCCCCGATCCCGAACGCGAACGCGCCGAGCGCGCCGTGGCTCGTGGTGTGCGAGTCCGTGCCCACCACGACGGCGCCCGGCCGCACGTAGCCGTTCTCCGGGAGGATCTGGTGGCAGATGCCGCCCACGTCGCCGCGGATGTCGTGGAACTTGCGGACCAGCTGCGCCGCCACGAACTCCCGCACCTTCTTCTGGTTCGACGCCGTCTTGGGCGACTCCGCCGGGACGCGGTGATCGAAGATGACGGCCACCCGGTCCGGGTTCCAGATCTTGGGCGGGAGCGGCGTGCCCTGGTAGATCTCCAGGAACTGGTTGATCACGAGCGCCGCGTTCTCGTGCGACATGGCGAGGTCCACCGCGGGCTCCACCACGTCGCCCGCCGCGACCGCCGGCAGGCCCGAGGCGCGGGCCAGAATCCGCTCGGCGACAGTCATTCCCATCATACCACCCCTTTCGCCTTGAGCGCCGCCCGCTCCGCGGCGGGCACGCCCAGCTCCTCGAGTACCGCGTCCGTATCCGCGCCCAGGCGCGGCGGCGGCGCCGTGATCGCGCCCGGCGTTCCGGCGAACCGCGCCGTCAGGCCGAACAGCTTGTACGTGCCCAACCCCTCGATGGCGACGTCCCGGAGCGCCTGCCGGTGCCGCACCTGCGGCTGCGTCAGCGCTTCCTCGAGCCCCAGGATCGCGCCGCTCGGAATGTCCCGCGCGTTCAGCAGATCCACCCAGTCCGCCGTCGGCCGCTCGGCCAGCTTCGCCTCGAGCAGGGGCGTGAGCGCCTGGCGGTTCCGTTTCCGCACGTCGCGCTGCTCGAATCGCGGATCGGTCAGCAGCTCCTGCACGCCGAGCGCGTCGCAGAGCGCCTCCCACTGCTCCTGCTTGTTGGCGGCGATGTTGATGAACCCGTCCCGCGTCCGGAACGTGCCCGACGGCGCCGCCGTGAAGTTGTCATTGCCCATCAGCACGGGTTGCTGGCCGCCGATCAGCAGGTTCGCGGCCACCCAGCCCATGAGCGGCATGATGGAATCGAGCATCGCGACGTCTATGAACTGCCCTTCGCCGGTGCGCTCACGGTCGTACAGGGCGGCCATGATCGCGAACGCCGCGTTGAGCCCACCCACCGTATCGCAGACGGGAAACCCGGCCCGCAGCGGGTTCAGGCGCTCGTCCCCGTTGATGGCCATCACGCCGCTCAGGCCCTGGATGATCTGGTCGTAGGCGGGCTTCAGCGCGTCGGGCCCCGCCTGCCCGAAGCCCGAGATGGCGCAGTAGATGAGCCGCGGGTTCAGTCCGGCCAGCGCCTCGTGCCCGAAGCCAAGGCGCTCCATCACGCCGGGCCGGAAGTTCTCCACCAGCACGTCCGCCGTGCGCGCGAGCGTCCGGAAGATCTCCTTCCCCTCCGGGATCTTCATGTTCAGCGTGAGGGACTTCTTGTTGCAGTTCTGCGCGAGGAAGCTCGTGCCCATGAGCTGCTCGTTGAACCGCGGCACGATGCCGAGCTTGCGTGCCAGGTCGCCGTCCTTTGGATTCTCGATCTTGATGACCTCGGCGCCGAGCAGCGCCAGGTGCAGCGTCGCGAACGGCCCGGCCAGCACGTTGGTGAGATCCAGGACCCGGACGCCCTCGAGCATGGACCGGGTCATTCCGCCGCTCCCGTCGGGATGGGACCGGTCCGGTAGACGAAGCCCTGCATGTCCCGACCGAAGTGCGCCGCCACGTCACGGGCGACCCCGATCAGCGTCGCCAGGTTCACATCGGTCCGCTTGCCCTCGCGCTGGAGCGCGTGCACGAAGTCCTCGGTGGCCACGTTGCCCGCCGCGACCTTCGTGAACGGGCACCCGCCGAGCCCCGCGAACGACGTCTCGACCGTCCGGACCCCCGCCCGGAGGGCCGCGAAGATGTTGACCATGCCCAGGCCGTACGTGTTGTGGAAATGGCAGGTGCACATGATACCGGCGTCCAGCGCCCGCACGCTGCCGAACAGCCGCTCGACCTGTTCGGGATCGGCGTGCCCCGCGGTGTCCGCCAGGCTCACGTTCGTGAGTCCCGCATCGCGGTACGCCCGCACCATGTCCAGCACCCGGCTTTCCGGGACCCGCCCCTCGAACCCGCACCCGAACGCGGACTGCACCGACACCTGCACCTTCCGTCCGGCGTCCACCGCCCGCCGCGCGGCGGCGATGATGTGCCGCAACGCCTCATCCGTCCCCATCCCGCTGTTCCGGCGGCTGTGCGTGTCGCTGGCCGAGGCGCCCATGCAGAACATCTCGACCCCGCAGGCCAGCCCCCGCTCCAGTCCTTTCTCGTTGAGCACGAGCCCCGACAGGGTCACGGCCGCCCGCTTCTCCGCCCCCAGCCGCCGGAACAGCTCGTCGGTATCGGCCATCTGCGGGACCCTGTCGGGATGGACGAACGAGCCTACCTGCACGATGTCCACGCCCGACGCCATGACGCGCCGGATCCACGACTCCTTGACCTCCAGCGGTACTCCGCCCCGCTCCATCTGGAGCCCGTCGCGCGGGCCGACCTCGTGCAGGATGATCTCCGCCATCACAGCGCCGCCGCTACCGCGCGCCCCATGTCGAGCGTTGTGCTGGTCCCGCCCATGTCGTACGTGCGGACCTTCCCCTCCGCGATCACCGCGGCCACGGCCGCCTCGAGCGCCGTCGCCTTGTCGGCCTCCCCCAGCCAGTCCAGCATCATCTTCACGGCCAGGATCGTGGCGATCGGGTTCACCTTGGACTGCCCCGCGTACTTCGGCGCCGACCCGTGCGTCGGCTCGAACACGGCGAGCTGCTCGCCGATGTTGCCGGAGCAGCCGAATCCCAGCCCGCCCACCATCTGCGCGCACAGATCCGAGATGATGTCGCCGTAGAGGTTGGGGGCCACGAGCACGTCATAGTTGAACGGGTTCTTGAGCAGCCACATCGTCATCGCGTCAATGTTGGCGTCGTCCCACACGATGCCCGGGAAATCCCCGGCGACCGTGCGCGCGGCCTCGAGGAACAGCCCATCGGTGGCGCGGACCACGTTGGCCTTGTGGACCACGGTCACCTTCTTCCGGCCCGTCGTCTTCGCGAACTCGAACGCCGCACGGATGATCCGCTCGGACCCCCGCTGCGTGTTGATTTTGCAGGACACCGCGTACTGGTCGCCCGGGAGCTTCGCGAAGTGGCCGAACGGCGGGGCCAGGCGGCCGAGCACGTCCGCCAGCTCCGCGGGGACCGGGGAAAACTCCACGCCGGAGTAGAGGTCCTCCGTGTTCTCGCGGAACACGACGAGGTCTATCTTCTCGCGGAAGTTGAGCGCGTTCCCGGGATAGGCCTTGCAGGGCCGCAGGCAGACGTAGAGGTCGAACAGCTGCCGCATCCGGACGATGGGCGACCGGTAGCTCAGCCCCTTGTCCCGCAGCGCGGGCGCCAGCTCGGCGGCGGCGGTCTTGGCGGGTTTTGAGGTGATGGCCCCGAACAGCGCGGCGTCCACCGTGCGAAGGAGATCCACGGTGCGGGGCGGAAGCGCGTCCCCCTCCGCGCACCAGAAATCCCATCCGATGTCGCCGGGGATGTACTCCGCGTCCAGCCCAATGCGGTCCAGCACGATGCGCGCGGCGTCGAGCACGTCAACGCCGACGCCGTCACCCGGCAGCCACGCGATGCGGTACTTGGCCATGAACGGTCCTCACAGGTAGTGCGGGAAGCGCTCACGGCCGGCTCAGCCGATGCCCGACCGTCCGCGGTCGGGATCGGGCCGCCGGACGGCGCCGGCACGGACACTCCCCCCAGGATGGAGCCTACGGGGGGGAGTGTGAAGATTTCGATGAAGCAGCATGAAGGGGCGTGCAATCGCCCGTGTGGCGCGGCGCTAGCCCCCGGCGCCCGGCTTGAAGATGACGCCCCGCCCTTCGCGGCCGGCCATCTTCACCACCACCGGGTCGTCGAACCGCAGGTGGCGGACCAGCGCCTCCGCTCCCCGGGCCGGCTGGGCCGCGATCCAGTCCCAGTCCACGAACCCTTCGCCCGCGTCGGCGTTGACGGTGAAGTAGCCCACCTCGAACGACGTCAGGTTCTGGAAGAAGTGGCTCCCCTGGGACGGCGTGACGCGGAAGTCGCGGAACCCCGATTCCACGATCACGCGGGCGCCGGCGATCTCGTCCCAGGTCACGGGAATCCCGAGCCACGGGTCGTTGGAGCCCCAGCGTCCGACGCCGATCAGGAGATACGGCCGCCCTTCGCCCGCGAGCAGGGCGTTGAACCGTCCGATCTCGCGGGCGGCGGCGTGGGTCTGCGCCCGATCGAAGCGGTGGAAGTCCACGACCACGACGTCGTGCAAGTCGGCGACGCCGTTGCCGAGCACGCGGGGGCTGCGGCACAGGAGCTGGTCGTCGGGCGTCTCGTCGAGGGACGGTCCGTCGAGGTCACGCGTGCGCGCCACCGGCCGCACCTGGAGAAATCCGAACTCGTGGTGGTCCTGCGCGGACGTGGCCAGCCGGACGGCAAACTCGATCTCCACCTCCCGGTGCATGCCCTGTTTGCTCACGTCGAGCAGCAGCCGCAGGATGTCGGCCAGCGGAAAGACGCTGCGCTTGAGGATGGGCGCGAACGTCACGAGCCGCACGCCCGGGCGGGAGAGCCCGTCGTACACCGCGTGGTTCTCGGCCGAGTAGGTGGAGCCGAGCTGGGCCAGCGTCCCGTCCTCTTCGGCCACGTCCAGCCCGTAGCGGCGCTCCCGCATGGACTCCTCGGACTCCAGCGACGCCGCTCCATGCTGCAGCTCGAGGGCCCAGAACTCCCGCTGCGAGTTGGCGAGCACGTCCTCCACCGACGAGAAGCTGAGGAGCTGCCGCGGGTGCCGGGGGCTGAAGGTCAGGCAGGATTCGCCCTCGACCACCGCCCGGCCCATGCCCAACGCCACGGCGGCGATCCCGTCCTCGGCCTGCTGGGGCGTCGCGGGATAGAAATTGTACGAGCGCGCGACGCCCGAGAAATCCGGGTAGTAGCGGCTGCCGTGCCGCGTGCCGACCACCTTCTGCAGCACGACCGCCATCTTGTCCTCTTCCAGCCGGTACGGCGTGGCCCGGAGCTGCGCGCGCGCGTGCCCGCTGAACGTGGAGGCGTACACGCGCTTCACCGCCTGCATCAGCTGCGCGAGCCGTTCGCCATCGCTCGGATGGCTGTTCGGGAGCATCAGCGTCTTGTACACGCCCCCCAGCGGGACGCTCTGCGAGTCCTCGAGCAGGCTCGACGAGCGCACGGCGAGCGGCCACCGCACGAACTCGAGAAAGCACTGGAGGTCCAGGACGACCTCGTCGGGCAGGGGCGCGGCCAGAAAGCGGGCCAGCAACTCCTCGTCCGGCACCCCGCTCAGTGCAAACCCCAGCAGATCATTCTGCGCCAGAAACAGGTCGAAGCAGTCCGTGGCCAGCACCACCGCCGGCGGCACGCCGGTGCGGACGCCCGCGAACCGCCGCCCCATCCGGTGGTAGCTCAGCAGGTAGCGCGAGAAGGCCAGCCCCCGCGCCTTCCCGCCGAGCGATCCGCCGCCGATCCGGGCAAAGAAGGTCCCCGACCCGTCGAACGTCTCGCGGTCGAAGTCCGCGACCAGCACCTCTCCCTGCTCGCGACGGTACTCACCGATGGAGGCGATCAGGATCTGGCGCAGGTCCTCCAGCGATGCGAAGTCCGACACCTTGCGCGGCCGGAGCTTGTGGGCGAGGGCGAATTCGGTCCGCGCAATCAGCCAGTTGGAGAAGTGGTTCCGCTCGCCGTGATACGCGATGCTCTCCGCGGGCACGGTGTGGAGCAGGGCTTCCAGCGTCTTGAGGTCGGCTGCCCGTCCCACGGCGCGCCCATCGGGCATCTTGAAGACGAAATCACCGAGCGAGAACTGCTCCACCATGAACTGCCGCAGGTCGGTGAGCAGCGTGTCCGAGTACTTCTGGAGGAACGCCGCCCCCACCGCCTCGGCGCCCGCGGCGAACTCGCTGCGGCTTGACTGGAGCAGGATCGGCAGATCCGGTACCGCCGCCCGCGCCATACGGGCCAGGTCGAACCCGGCCTCGCGGGACGGCGTACCGTCCCGGGGAAACTCCACGTCCGAGATCAGGCCCAGGATGAACGGCCGGTAACGGGTGAATAGCTCCCAGGCCTCCTCGAACGTGCTCGCGAGGAGGATCTTGGGACGCGCGCGCATGCGCACGAGTTTGTGCGAGAGGTTCATCCCCTCGCTGATCAGGCGTTGCGACTGGCTGATCAATTCCGTGTAGATGGTCGGCAGGAACGACGAGTAGTACCGGACGTTGTCCTCGACCACCAGAATCACGGGGACGCCGGCGGTGGTGGTGTCGTGGGCCACGTTCCGCCGGTCCTCGACGTACTTCACGATGGCGACCAGGATGCGGGCGTTCCCCTGCCAGAGGAAGATCCGCTCGATGTCGGACAGGTCGGTGTGGCGGGCGACGAAGTCCTTCCGCTCCGTGTTGTCGTAGGCCAGCACCACGACGGGGACGTCCAGCCCGGCCTCGTGCACCCGGCGCGCCAGCACCGTGGCGTCCATGTCCCCGGGGTTCGGCGCCGTGATGATCAGGTGGAACCGCCGCTCCGACCGCGCCAGCGCCAGGGCCTCCGTGGCGGTCGCCACGTGCGTGAGCCCGGGCGTGTGATACAGCGACAGGTCCAGGAACTCGCTCGCGATCAGCTCGTTGAGCCGGCCGTCCTCGCGGAGCGTGAACGAGTCGTACAGGCTCGACACCAGCAGAATGTCCTGCACCCGAAACGGCATCAGGCTCTGGAGGGCCTGATACGGGTTCGTGACATACAGCGGCAGGAGTTCCGTCTGGGTCATGCTGGGCGGCTCGTTGGCCGATGGCCGATGGCCGATGGCCGATCGCGCACCATCGGCTATCGGCTATCGGCTAGACTACCCCCTGGTCCATCATGGCGTTCGCCACCTTCAGGAACCCGGCGATGTTTGCGCCGTTGACGAGATTGCCGGGCGTGCCATACCGCTCGGCGGTCTCGAAGCAGTTCTCGTGAATGGCGACCATGATCCGCCGGAGCCGCGCGTCCACCTCGTCCCGGCTCCACGACAGGCGCATGCTGTTCTGCGACATCTCCAGGCCCGACACGGCCACGCCGCCCGCGTTGGCCGCCTTGCCGGGGCCGTACAGGATGCCGGCGTCCAGGAACGCCCGGGTGGCCTGCAGCGTGCACGGCATGTTGGCGCCCTCGGACACCACGAAGACGCCGCGCTTGAGCATGTTGGTGGCGTCGTGGATGTTGATCTCGTTCTGCGTCGCGCTCGGGAAGGCGCACTGCGCCTCGATATCCCACAGCGGATTATGGCTCAGCCGCGGGTCCCACGGGACGTACGTCGCCCCCGTGAACCGGTCCGCGTAGTCCTTGATGCGCCCGCGACGCAGGTTCTTGAGTTCCATCACCCACGCGAGCTTCTCGCGCGTGATGCCGTTGGGGTCGTGGATCACGCCGTTCGAGTCGGACAGGGTCACCGGCAGCGCGCCCAGGTCGAGCAGCTTCTCGCAGGTGTACTGCGACACGTTGCCACTTCCGGACACGAGGCACCGCTTGCCCTCGAGCGAGTCGCCGCGGCTCTGCAGCATCTCCGCCGCGAAGTACACGGCGCCGTAGCCCGTGGCTTCGGGCCGGATCAGCGAGCCGCCCCAGGTGAGCCCCTTGCCGGTGAGCACCCCGGTGAACTCGTTGGCCAGCCGCTTGTACTGCCCGAACAGGAACCCGATCTCCCGGCCGCCCACGCCGATGTCGCCGGCGGGCACGTCGGTGTTGGGGCCGATGTGCCGGCACAGCTCGGTCATGAAGCTCTGGCAGAACCGCATCACTTCCTGATCGCTCTTGCCCTTGGGGTCGAAGTCCGACCCGCCCTTGCCGCCGCCCATCGGGAGGGTGGTCAGCGAATTCTTGAACACCTGCTCGAACGCCAGGAACTTGAGGATGCCGAGGTTGACCGAGGGGTGGAACCGGAGCCCGCCCTTGTACGGGCCGATCGCGCTGTTCATCTCGATCCGGAAGCCGCGGTTGACGCACACGTCGCCGTGATCGTCCACCCACGGCACCCGGAACAGGATGACCCGTTCCGGCTCGATCAGCCGTTCCAGGATGCCCGCGGACTGGTACTCCGGATGCCGCTCCAGGACCAGCGTCAGCGATTCGACGACTTCCTCGACGGCCTGATGGAACTCGGGCTCGGCCGGGTTCTTGGCCCTGACGGTCGCCATCAGACTCGTCGCGTAGTCACTCATGGTCGCCACCTTCGCGGAGGCCCCCTCCCGCACACTCGTACCCATCCGCCCACTCCTTCCGAGGACTGCGACGAGAGCCCACGGTCGCCGCCCGGCCGCACACCGCCGGCGAGCGCCTCCCGCGGCCGCAGGCACCGGGGAAGATATCCCGGGGACGAGCCGGCCGCATCGCGCGCCGGCAGCCGACCTCCGTCACGACCGCGCGTGGTGCCCCGGCGGGCGCGCCACGATCGTGAACAGGTGCGGCGCCATCCTCACGGCGCGCGCCGGGGCCGGTAACGGCGCAGCAGGTCGCGCGCGATCTCCTGCTCGGTGAACGCGACGCGCTTCAACTCTCCCCGCGCGAACATGGCCGCCTGATCCGCGTGGTGCGGCGACCCGGGACGGGAACTCTGGCCGTAGGCCAGCACCGAGTACGCGCGCGGGCCGTCGCGGCCGAACTCGACCGCCAGCACCCAGCCGTCGCCCCGGTTTGCCACCCACAGGCTGTCCGACGAGACGCCGTAGCTGAGCACCCGGAAGCACCCGTACCCGCCCGCGCAGCCCCCCACGGGCACGTCCACGTCACCCACGCGGACTCTGTGCACGTCTCCCCACGCGACATCCGCCGCGCCGAAGTCGTGGAGGACCTCGTCCACCGCCGCCGAGAAGGCGGCCACCGCCCGCGCCGGGTTGGCAATCCCCCGCGGCGTGGCGGTGGGCGCCGCCGGCGACCAGGGCTCGGCAAAAGCACGGGCCCAGCGCTGGCCGTACGAGCCGGGGTTCTCGGCGTCGGCGGCGACGTATCGCCGGAACCACACCTCGAACAGCGCGCCGCCGCGGGAGGCCGGCGCCGTCGTGCCGTCCCACCGTTCGAGGACGCCGATCGCTTCCGCCACCGCGCCGGTGGGCGCCGCGGCCCGGACCAGCCGGACCAGGTCGTCCCGCACCCGCTCCGCCAGCAGCATGTGTAGTCGTACTTGAGCCGCACCACGTCTTCCAGGCTCATCTTGCGCTGGTGCTGCGCCAGCCGGAGCGACAGCTGCGACCGCAGCCCCAGGGCAGGCCGCGGGAAGGGATCGGGGAACCGGGTCGAGTCGTGGATGGCGTGGAGGTTGGTATAGTGGAACGGATCGTTCGCGTTCTGGACGTAGCCGCCCCGCGGGTTCAGCACCTGGGGCAGCGAGTCGAACGGCACGATGGCCGTCCAGACGTCGGCCGAGCGGGCGGCGGGGATGGCCGCCGTGTCGCCGCCCGACGCCGTGGGCAGGCGCGGTACGGTGGCGTTCCAGACGTAGTAGATGTTCCCGTCGCGGTCGGCGTACGTGAGGTTGGACTCCACATGCGCCCGCATGGCTACCGCGCTCCGCCACTCGGCCAGGCTCCGCGCCTGCATCATGCGCAGGAACTGCTCCACGCGGCGGTACTCCTCCCACGCGGGTGACCGCACGACGTAGACCTTGCCGTCGGCGCGGTCCACGACCGGGCCGAGCGGCGTGCGCCAGACCTCGCGCGTCTCGGTGGCGAGCCCGGGACCGTTCCGGAACTCGACCGTCACCGGTACGCGCTCGAGCGGCACGGCGGCGCCGTCGAACCGGTAGTGATCCGGGCGGTCGGGATCCACGTCCAGCGCGTAGATCTCCTCGAGATCGGGGTTGTTATTGGTTGTGGCCCAGCCCAGGCGGTCGTTGAAGCCGCCGTTGAAGTAGAGCGGATGCCCGACGCGGAAATCGCCGTAGAAGTTGATCACGCCGGGCACCGTGAGGTGGACCTCGTAGTAGCCCGCGTCCCAGGACAGGTGCGGATTCCTAAGCAGGATGGCCCGCCCGGAGGTCGTCCGGCTCGGCGCGAACGCCCACGCGTTCGAGCCCTGATCGAGCGTCGCGAGCGTATCCGCCGTCGCGAGCCGGGCCGCCTGCCGGGCCCGGAACACGCGCACCTTGGCCGCCGTCGTCTCGTCCACCCACAGCGCCGCCGCGTCATGCCCGGTGAACACCGGCCGCACCCACGCCGGAAACTCGTCGCCGTGGCCGGCCACGTACGCATTCACGCCCGCCGCGTAGCCCTCCAGCAGGTCGCGCGTATCCGAGGCCAGTAGATGATAGGTGGCGACCGCATGGGCGTGGAACCGGCGCCGGACGAAGTCCGCATCAATGGAGTCCCGCCCGAAGGCCCGCGCCAGATCTCCCCGGGCGCGCACCAGCTCCACGACCACGCGGAGCCCGTGATCTTCGAGCTGGACCCACGCGAGGCCAAACCCGAGGGCGCCCAGATCGTCCGCCAGCAGGTGGGGGACGCCGTAGTGGGTCCGCCGGACCTCGACGCGTTCGGCGTACGGACGGACGACAACCTGAGCCGCGGCGACGGACGTGAGCACGGCAAGGGTCAGCGCGGCGACGGGCAGCGCTGCATGGGTAACAACACGACGCATTGGGAATCTCCGGGCCCCGAGGGCCCACGAGGTTATGACCGGCCGCCCGACCCGAGACCGGGGCGGTCGCGCACCTGCGTCAGCGTCCGCTCGAGGAAGTCCACCCGCTCCTGGAGCTCGTAGACCTCGGTGCGCATCTGGTCCAGCTCCTCGAGCAGCCGGGGATCGGTGCCCCGCGCGCCCTGGGCGACGTCCTCATCGGGCGACCAGCGCACGACCCGCCGACCGGTGATGTCCGTGAATTCGCCGGTCCCGATCACGATGAGGTCCGCCAACCACCAGAGACCAAGCCCGCCGAATGTGAGCGCCTGGAGGATCCCGGTGCCGGTCTTGCCGACGAAGAACCGGTGGCCGCCCACGAAGCCGGTGAAGATCCCCAGCAAGAGCGTCGCCGTACGGGACTTGCGCGAAAGGGTATCGGGCAGGGGGGTGTCCTTCATGGGGAGGAATGTGGCGACGTGCCCCGCGGTTGCCTAGGGCCGCCCGGCTTGCGGCGGCGGGCGGCGGCCTTCAACTTCTCCGCGGCCCGAGCCGGCGGAGGGCAATGACGACAGTGGCGATCTTCGGCGTGTCCGGGCGTACGGGGTACGCGCTCACCGCGGCCGCGCGCGGCCGCGGCTGGACCGTGCGGAGCTTCTGCCGCATCTCGAGCGTCGCTCCCAACGGCGCGGCCGTGATTCACGGAGCGTTTTGCGATCCCGAGAGGGTCCGGGCCGTCGTGGAGGGCGCCGATGCCGTCTGCTGCGTGGTGGGACCGCGCGCGCCGTACGGGGAGGTATTCTGCGCCGATGCCACGCGCGCGATTCTGGCCGCCATGGAGGCGGTCGGATGCCGGCGTCTCCTCTGCGTCACCGGGGCGACGACCGGCGCCGTCCCCTCGAGATCGCGTCCCTTCGCATGGCTGGGCGCCTGGTTCCGGTGGCGCCGGCCCGCCATCGCCCGCGACCGCGAGGCGCAGGAGGCGGCGATCGCCGCCAGTCCCCTCGACTGGACCATCGTCAAGCCGCCTCGACTCACCGACGCTTCTCCCTCCGGGAGGGTCGCCGTTGGGCCTGCCCTGCCGGTCGGCCTCGGCTCTTCCATCAGCCGTGCCGACCTCGCCAACTTCCTGCTGGACGAGATCGCCGAGCCGCGGTTCGTCCGCCAACGCGTCATCGTCCAACGCCGGAGCTGACCATGCGCGCCCGTCCCCTGGTCCTGCTGCTCTGCCTCGCGGCCTGTCAGGCGGTCCCTGACCGCATCCCGCCCGCCCCGACCGTTGATACCGTCGTCGCGGCCGACGGCGTCCCGATCGTGTACGACGTGCGGGGCTCGGGCGACGTCACGCTCGTGTTCGTCCACTGCTGGGCCTGCAACCGCGGCTACTGGCGGGAGCAGCTCGACGCCTTCGCGCCGGGATACCAGGTGGTGTCGCTCGATCTCGCGGGACACGGGGCATCGGGAAAAGCCCGATCATCCTGGTCGCTCGACGGCCTGGCCGGGGACGTGGCCGCGGTGGTGGACGACCTCGGGCTGGAACGGGTCGTCCTCGTGGGACACTCCATGGGTGGGCCGGTGGCATTGCTGGCCGCCGCCCGTCTCGGGGAGCGCGCCGAGGCCGTCGTCTGCGCGGACGCCCTGCACGACGTATCCTCGGAGATGGACACCGCCGTGGTGGACCAGATGCTGCGCCTGTTCGAGGCCGACTATGCCGGCGCCATGACGTCCATGGTCGGCATGATGTTCCCGCCGGGGGGCGACACGGCGCTCGCGGGATGGGTGGCCCGGAACGCGGCCGTCACGGACAGCGCCGTAGCCCTCGCGCTCATCCGCGACTACCCGAACCTCGATCTTCCGGCGGCCATGGCCGCGGCGGGGGTTCCCGTCCGCTGCATCAACGCCGCTCCGCGACCACCGTGGGGTCCGGTCACCGCGGTCGAGGCCAACCGGACGCACGGCGACTTCGACGCCGTCCTGATGGACAGCGTGGGGCACTTCCTCATGCTGGAGCGGCCCGCCGAGTTCAACGCGAAGCTGCTGGACGTGCTGGCGGCGCTCCGGCTCCCGCCGGGGGCCGATCGGCCGTGACCGGCGGGCGGCCGTCCCCGCTCCATGCCCAGCCCGTCACGGTGGGCTCGCTGGTCGAGTACCAGGCGGGGGCCATCGTGAGCCGCATCCTCGTGAAGCAGCCTGCAGGCTCGGTCACCCTCTTCGCCTTCGACGCGGACCAGAGCCTGAGCGAGCACAGCGTCCCGCACGACGCGCTCGTCCATGTGCTGGACGGCGAGGCGGAGATCACGATTGCCGGGCGCCCGCACCGCGTGCCGGCCGGCGAGGCCATCCTGATGCCCGCGCACGAGCCGCACGCGGTGCGGGCGGTGACCCGGTTCAAGATGCTGCTGACCATGCTGCGCACCTGACCCACCACGCGAGACACAAATGACAACGATCTTCCGGATCCCCGCGCTCGTGTTGGGCGGAGCCGTGCTGCTCGGCGCGGCGCCCCTCCATGGCCAGCGGGCCACCCTGCCTCCCGACCTCGACCGCACCGTGGCCCGCGTGATGCGGACCTTCGAGGTGCCGGGCCTGGCGCTCGCCATCGTGAAGAACGGCCAGGTCGTGCTCGCCAAGGGGTACGGCGTCCGCACCCTCGGCCAGCCGACGCCGGTGGATGCCCGGACCCTGTTCGGCATCGCGTCCAACACGAAGGTCGTCACCGCCACGGCGCTCGGCTTGCTCGTCGAGGAGGGGCTGCTCGAGTGGGACGCGCCCGTGATCCGGTACCTGCCGTGGTTCGCGATGTACGATCCGTTCGTGACCCAGCAGATCACGATCCGAGACCTGCTCGTCCATCGGAGCGGCCTGGGCCTGGGCGCGGGCGACCTCCTCTGGTGGCCGCCGTCCACGTACAACCGCAAGGAGATCGCGTACCGGCTGCGGTACATCAAGCCGGTCACCAGCTTCCGCAGCGCGTACGCCTACGACAACGTGCTCTACACGGTGGCCGGCGAGGTGATCGAGGCGGTGAGCGGCCAGACCTGGGAGGCGTTCGTCCAGACCCGGATCCTCGACAAGGTCGCCATGGAGGGCAACGTCCTCCACTCGGCGGCGGAGGGGGGCGGGAACGTGGCCACGCCCCACGCGCGCGTGGACGGCGCGGTCCGCGTGGTGAAGCCGTTCGCGAGCGACAACACGAATCCCGCGGGCGGGATCAACGCCGGCGCCGCCGACATGGCCAGATGGCTGATTGTCCAGCTCGATTCGGGCCGTCTGGGCGACCGCGGGCGTCTCTATTCGGAGCGCACGACCCGCGCGCTGTGGACCATGGTGGTGCCGCGCGACCCCGGCGTGCCGCCGCCCGAGCTGGCTCCGCTCCGGAGCAGCTTCCTGGGCTACGCGCTCGGCCTGAACGTCCTGGACTACCGCGGTCACAAGCTCATCACGCACACCGGCGGCCTGCCGGGCTACGTCTCGCGCGTCGCCATGCTGCCAGATCGCAAGGTGGGCGTGGCCGTGCTCACCAACATGGAATCGGGCGCCGCGTTCAACGCGCTGGCGTGGTCCGTCCTGGATCATTACCTGGATGCGCCGGCCCACGACTGGACGGCGGCGTACGACGCGCTCGAGCGCCGGGCCATGGCGCGGATGGCCGCCGCGGACAGCGCCGCGGCCGCGACGCGCGACACGGCCTCCCGTCCATCCCTCCCGCTCGAGCGGTACGCCGGCACTTACCGCGACGGTTGGTACGGGGACATCGCCGTCGCGCTGGAGGATGGTGCCCTGGTGATGCGGTTCGGACATACGCCGTCGCTCGTGGGCGACCTCCTGCACTGGCAGCACGACACCTTTGTCGTCCGGTGGCGCGACCGCGAGCTGCGGGCGGATGCGTTCGTGACATTCGCGCTGAAGCCGGACGGCTCGATTCGGGAGGCACGCATGGAGGCGGTGTCGCCGGCGACGGACTTTAGTTTCGATTTTCAGGATCTGGTGCTGGAGCCGATAGACGGTAGGGGACGGTAGAAGACGGTAGGGGGATCGAAGGGAGCACGTTCCGTGCGCACGGGCAGGATTCTCGGCATCACGCTGGCCGCCTGCGCGGTTGTGGCGCTACTGTTCGTGGGGGTGCAGTGGCTGACGTGGCCGGATGTCGCGGGCCTTGCGACGCGGCCGCCGGAGCGGACGGCATTCATGGAAGACTACCGGGCGCGGCGGCGCGCGGCGGGCGAGGATACCACGATCACGTGGCGGTGGGTGGAGTGGGACCGCATCTCCGTGCACCTGAAGCGCGCGGTCGTAGCCGCGGAGGACATGGAGTTTTTCTCGCACTCGGGGTTCTCGGCCAGCGAGATGGAGGTGGCGCTACGGGAGGCGCTGGCGGGGGAGCGGGTCCGCGGGGCGTCCACTATCACGCAGCAGCTGGCCAAGAACCTCTGGCTTTCGCCGTCCCGCAATCCCTGGCGCAAGGTGAAAGAGGCGCTGCTCACGCGGAGTCTCGAGCGCCACCTGTCTAAGTGGCGGATTCTCGCGATCTACCTCAACGTGGTCGAGCTCGGGCCGGGCGTCTACGGCGCGGAGGCGGCGGCGTGGCGGTACTTCGGCATCCCGGCCGCCGAGCTGACCGAGCACGAGGCCGCCATGCTCGCTGCGAGCCTGCCGCGCCCCTCCAGCTGGCACCCCGGCGTCTCCAGCTCCGCATACGCGGGGTACGTCGCCGACATCGCGGCGCGGATGGATCGTGCAACGTTCCTCTGGCGGGCCCTCGGCGCCGTGCCCCTCCCGGAGCCGCCATCGCTCGACAGCCTCGTCATTCCGGAGGTGGACAGCCTGGTGATCCCGGATTCGGTGCCACGGGATACGACCGGCGTGACCGACACGGCGGGATGGACGGGATCATCCCCTGTTCCGCCTCAGTTGGGAGCGCGGATGCGCAGGGGCACTACGGTTGCGCCCCAGTGGAGCCGCAACACGGCCGAGTCCTGCTCGACCTGCGGGAAGTAGAAGGCGAGGGTTTCCATGTGGCTTCCCGGCTCCGGCGTTACCTGTACGCGGAGGACGTCCAGCGTGTCGCCCGGGTACGGCGTGTGCATCACGTCCACCGCCCCGCTGACGATCACCGTCCACGAGTCCGGCCGCGGGATGGCCCACAGCGTGTAGCGGCCAGCCGCGAGCGCCCGGCCCTCCAGCTCGATCTCGCGGCTCACGGTCACCGTCGTGGCCGAGTCGGCACCCGGATTCCACACGCGACCCCACGGCACCACGCCGCCGAACAGCGTCCGCCCCCGCGCCACGGGACGGCTGTAGGTGATCGAGATATCCGTATCGGCGACCCGCTGCCACACGGCGGCGCGTTGGCTCCACAGGATCATGCGGTCCTGGCCGGCCGCCCGTGGCGCCCAGACGGCCAGGGCGGTAATCGTGAACAGCAATGAACGGATCATGATTACCTCAGCGGAGCGGGGTCTGCCACACACAACCCTCTCAGCAAGCTGTCACTCGGCCGGGGCCTGGTGGATGGCTTCCTGGACAGCGCTGAGCGTCGCCACCAAGCGCTCCCCCTCGGCGGGCGTGGAGGCGTAGAAACGGCGTGCGGTCTCCCCGATCAGGCGCAGGCTCCGCGCATACGCCCGGCAGTACCGGCACATCGCCAGGTGCACGAATAGCGAGAGGCGGCTCCGGAACGAGGCGTCCCGGTGAGCATCGCTGGCGATCATGCGCGTGGCGTCTCTACAGGACAACATCGTGGACTCCCCGTATTCCCTTGGTCTCCAGGCATTCGCGAAGCGCGTTCCGCGCGCGGAACAGGAGCACTCCGAGGTTGTTGGGCGATACCTCGAGAACCTTACACACCTCATCGGTGTCCAGCTGATCCACCTCGCGTAACACGAACGCCGTGCGGCGCCGATCGGGCAGCTGCCCGAGGCACTCCTCGAGCCATCGCATCGCCTGGTCGGCGGACAGGTCCGCATCCGCCGCCCGCGGTGGGCGGGTCCACCGCCCGGCCGCATCGAACCGGGCGTCCACGACCGCCTCGATGTCGTCCACCGTGTCCTCCCGCCCGAAGGCCCGGCGCCGCTCCGCCACCTTCTTGAAGAGGATGCCAAACAGCCAGGTCCGCACCATCGCCCGACCATCGAACTGCTCGGCCTTCTGCACGAAGACGAGCAACGTGTCCTGCACGGCGTCGTGCGCGTCGTCGTCGTTGAGGCCGGCGGCCCGGGCGGCCCGAAGGAGCGGCAGCAGGTTGTCCCGGGCCACCCGTTCGAGCGTGTCCGGGTCCCGCCGCCGAATGGCGTCAGTGCGGTTCCGTGATTCCCGTGGTTCGCCCACTACCCACCCCCCGCGAGTCCCCAAGCTGTAATGGTTGAGCCTTACTGCGCAATCACCCGCTGAAGCGTCTGTGGACTCGGCCAGGTTCCCGCGTCCCGGTCACGCAAGCAGCACCAAAGGGAATCACTGGTAGCCAACCCCTGGAGGATCCGATCATGCAACGCAAGCGCATCATTCTCACGATGCTGGGCCTGAGCGTGCTCAGCGTCGCGGCCCGCCCCGCCCCGACCCCGTGGAACGTGGACACGGCGCACACGACCGTGAGCTACAGTGTCCGGCATTTCTTCACGCCGGTGCAGGGCCAGTTCGATCGGTTCGAGGTGGACCTGGTCTACGACCGGGTCGCGCCCGAGCAGAGCACGGTCCGGGTGACCATCCCCGTGGCCAGCATCAACACCGGCAACGAGCGCCGGGACACCCATCTCCGGTCCGGGGACTTCTTCGAAGTGGACAAGCACCCGAACATCACCTTCGTGTCCGAGCGCGTCACCAGGGTCAGCGACTCGGAGCTGCTGGTCAGCGGCCCGCTGACCATCAAGGGCGTGAGCCGGCGGGTGGAGCTCCCCATCAGGATCCTGGGCGTCATGGACGTGCCGGGCGAGATGCGGGAGATGCTGGGCGGCGTCAAGCACATCGCCTCGTTCGAGACGACCCTCCGGCTGGACCGCCGGGACTTCGGCGTGGGAGCCGGCAACTGGGCCATGACCGCCGTGGTGGGCGCGGACGTGGACATCACGATCGCCGTCGAAGCCAATCAGTAGGAGATGGGGTGGATCCTGCTGAAGCAGGCCCTCGGCCACCAGCCGTCGCCAAGGCGACAGGATCCCATGCCCGTCTCACGGGCGGATGGTGGCCGAGGACCAAGCTTCAGCGGGATTCACACCCGAGACTTATCCCACCCGATCAAACCGCAGGGAGCCGCGACGCCATGAGACATGCCGGTGCGCACGCCCTCGCGTCCATCGCCGTGCCACGCCGTCGCCGTGCCGAGTTACGCGCCAAATCGCTCTTCCAGCTCCACGCCGAGGCCATCGGCGATCCGGTTCACGAACGCATAGTAGGCCGCCACGGCGCACATGTCATGAATCCCGCGGTCGTCGAAACCTGCCGCCCGGAGCGCCTCAACGTCACCGCCCGAGATGCTGGCCGGCGTCCGGGTAAGCTTCACCACGTACTCGAGCATGGCGCGATCCGCCGGCGTACAACCCGCCTCGCGGAGGTCGCGCGCCAGGGCATCCACGAAAGCTCCCGCCTCTGCGGCCGACCGGCCCGTCAGGGAAAGCAGCGTACGGAGACCCGCCCCGTGATGTGCCAGTCAGTAGTGGCACCCATTGGTGGCGGACACGACCACCGCTATCATCTCGCGCTGGACCCGCGTAAGCGGGCTCGGCCCCCGCATCAGCGCGACGTAGAGGTCGTAATGCCGGCGCATGACCGCGGGATGCACCCCGTGGATGCGCAGGATGTGGTCGTCATCCGGAACGCGGTGCTCGGCCGGAATCGCGTCGTTGCGGAGATAGGGAAGAAAAGCCAAGCCCGGGTTATGCGGTCGCTTAGGGCGTCGACGCTCGGCCTGCCCAGTAGCGCGGTTGGCGCCGGTGATGGGCCACGGCGAGCACCACCAGCCGGTCACCGATCTGTTGATAGACGAGGCTATAGGGAAAACGGCGGGCGCGTACCGTGCGGAGGGGGTGGGTCGTGGGGCGGCCGAGCTCGGGGTAGGCAGCGAGGATTCCGAGGAGCCGAAAGTTCTCGCTCGGCGAGCGGGTGGAACTGAACCGTCATTCCGCTAGCCGACGGCGGGCATTGGCCAGCACCGTGGCAGCAGGAATCGCCTGAACCGACCCGGCTCCGAGTTCAGCGGCCCGGCGCTCAGCTTCTTCCAGCCAGGCCGGGTCGAGGTCCGGCTGGTCGTCGAGGCTCTCGAGTAGGACGCGCGCGAGATGTGCCCGTTCTTCGGGCGGGAGCTGAAGAAGCTGTGCTTCGAGGGCTTCGCGCGTCATGCTTGGGCTCGGGGCAAGCGGACCCTTGTAAGGTAGTGGCGGCCCGAGCCGGGGCGCAAACGGCATATGGCGGCCGCATAACGTCCCAGGGTTCTGCAGCGGGCGACCGCTTCGCGGGCTGCAACGTGTGTCAACGACGGTACCAAGGAACCCTCCAGGCGAGTGAGAGCCACGCCCAGGATCGCGCCCGTCTGTAGCAAGCCTGAGTTATGCCGCGCCTTGGCGTGATGGCCGCCATTCCAACGCCAGCTTCCGCTCAGACGCCGCGCAATCCCGCAGATAGAGGTTGATCAGCGTCTGGTACGGGATACCGGTCTCGGCCGCCAAGTCCTTGAAGTACTTGAGGGCCGCCGCATCGAGCCGGATCGTCACCGACTTCTTGAGCCGCTTGGCGTAGGGGTTCCGCCGCGCCTTGGAGAAGTCATACTCCCTTCTCATCGTTGCCACCTTTCGTTGTACCGCCGCTGCTCGGGCTTGGTGGCCTTCCGGGCGGAGATGATCCGAATGATGGCGTCGGCCTTGCGATAGCACTGCACCACCACCAGCACGCGGAGCTTGGCACTTAGCCCGAGGAGCACGAAGCGGTCCTCGGCCTCCGAATGCTCCGGATCGTCGATGAGCAGCGCGTGGTCATCGGCGAACACGCCCTCGGCTTCCTCGAAGGCGACCCCGTGCTTCCGCTTGTTTGCGGCGCTCTTCGTGGGATCCCATTCGAACCGGAGCTCGGCCACACTGCAACGTACATACGGTGTATGTACTTAGTCAATGGTGACGCGCGGCATAACGCCATGGCAATCACCTGCAAAGCGGGCAAACGGAAGCTCTTGATGCGCGACCAAGGTGGGCCCGCTTTGGCAGGTGCATTGCCGTGGGCCCGCTTTGCCAGGTGCATTGCCGAGGTGCATTGCCGAGGTGCATTGCCGTGCCGTGATAATTCCAAGAAGTGCCCTCGAGGAGTATCGTGTCGGTGATCCGCCAAGACCAGGACCCATTACCCCAGGAGGGCACTCCCATGTGGTACTCCGGCATCGACCAACACAAGGCCTTCTGCCTGATCACAACCTACGGGGCTGACGGGCCACGCGTCAAACAGGCCCGCGTGGCCAGCACGGCGCTGGCGCTCGAACAGTACTTCGCCCAGTTTCCCGGTCCGCATCAGGCGGTGGTCGAATCGACCGGCGGGTGGTACTGGCTGGCCGACACCTTGGTGGCCTTGGGCGTGGAGCTGATCCTCGCCCACGCCACCGGGGTCAAAGCGATCGCGGCCGCGAAGGTGAAGACCGACGAGGTGGACTCCGACACCCTCGCGCTCCTGCTCCGGGCCGATCTCATTCCGCGGGCCCACATGATCGCGGCCGCGCAGCGGGGGCCCCGGGACCTCATGCGCACCCGGCTCCGGCTGGTGGAGAAGGTCGTCAGCGCCTCCAACAGCATCGACCGGCTCCTCGAGAAGTTCAATCTGGACGACGTGGCCCAACTGACGGACCCGCTCTATCAACTCCAGGCTCAGTGCCACGCGGCCCAGATCCACCTGCTCGAGGAGCAGATCCAGACCGTGGAACGGGCGCTCTATCCCTATCTCCTCCCCACCTCGGACGTGCAACGGCTGCTCTGGGTCCCGGGGCTGGGGAAGGTCAACGCGTTCACGATCTATACCGAGATCGACGGCATCGCCCGCTTTGCGTCGGCGGGGCAGTTCTTCTCCTACTGCCGGCTGGTGCCGGGCGCGAAGAACTCGGCCGGCCAGACCCGGCACCGCTCGGGCTCCAAGGCCGGCAGTCGTTATCTCAAGCTGGCCTTCAGTCATGCCCAGATCCGGGCGGTGCAGTACTACCCGGAGATCCGGGCGTTCTTCAAAGCGAAGGCCCGCAAGAAGGCGATCCGGATCGCGCGCACGCTGGTCGCCCTGGAGCTCGCGCGCATCGTCTACCACGTCTTGTCCACGGGAGAGGAGTTCAACGGGCGGTTCAAGGATCGCCCGGTCGTCGGAAGCGGGCGCAGTGGCCACGCCGGGCAAGCCCATCCGCCTAACTGATTCCCGCCAGGGGGTCAATCCCTAGGGGATCAATCCCTTGATTGGGAAGCCCGGCGTTGTGCCAACGACGTATCTGGGACCGCCTCTGCGTGAGGCGACCGCTCGGCCTCAACGGTGCCGAGCGGGCGAGCCCACAATGGTGTTTGGACGCCACGCGCGTGTGACGTTCGCTCTGATACGACGGGCAAACGCCGCTCGCCGGCCGACGGCGTAGGAGGACGACGATGAGGAACAAACGGCAGCGGCGAGCTGCGCTCGCCGCGAGGGTTGGAGTATCGTCTCTTGACAAAGCACTTCTTAATGGTGTTAGACAGCGCCTTCGACGGGTCAGCGCATCGGCGCATTGAGACTCCAACTGATCGCGACAACCTTCCACTGATCGCCGAACTTCTCCCAGACCGCCAGATACTTGCCTTCGTGACGGACATCTCCGCTCTCGCCAGGGAGCGTCACGTAATTGCGGCCGATGTCGTAGGCCAGCGTTCCAGACGGTGCGACGACGATCGTGTCAGGGCCCCCACCGACATCGGTGTAGGGTAGCACGAAGAAATCTCTGTAGAAGCGGCGCACCGCCTCGTGCCCGCGAAAGGCAGGTGCATCCGGTGGCTGAAAGATCGCGCTGTCAGCCACGTAGGGCATGATGCTCTCGAGCTCGCGAGTGACCTCGGCACCAAACCAAGCTTGGTTAGCGGCGCGAATCGCGTTGGTTTCGTCCGTGACATCCACCCCCGAAGCCATGCAGGCGCCAAGCGCGAGGGCGGCGGCGTAAGGCCATATACTACCGACTGTCATACATGGCTCCTTGGTTCAGACGATGCTGGGGACTGCGGCGCTGTCTAACGCACTGGCGATCACCTGCGGCGCGTAGCGCCGTCAGGTGCATCGCCTTGTTGGGCGGCAGCCCAGGTATTGTGCGCCACGCTCCCCGTCAAGCTCCGTCTACTTATCTCGCGGAGGGATCAAGGACGGCTTGTCGACATCGATCGGCAGAATCTCGAAAAGCAGGTGCTGACTCGGCTCGGGAGATTCGACACGGTGACTGACGTCGCCTGTCTCGAAGAAAAAATCCCCAGCGCGATAGACGACTGTTCTGTCAGGCATGATGTAGTTCATCTCCCCTTCCGTCATCTGCCGTATCCCGGGGCCCAAGTGATTGTGTTGTCCGACGTAGCCTCCAGCGGTGATCGTGATCGCGGTCACCCGGAGCTTGTATTTGCCTTTCAAATCGGCGACGTGGCCGCCGGTGATCGGCGCCTCGAAGAGGATCGACGCTGTAACTCCTTTCGTATCGACCTTCAGGGGCTCTTGAGCCTGCGCGTTAGACACCAACGACGCGAGGACGAGAACGACCATTGCGGGGAGGACCTTCATCGTATCTTCTCCTTTCCATCCAAAGAAGGCACCGGTGCATCCGCTGCCGCCCAACGGCTCGGGGTTCTGCAGCAGGCCACTCTCGGCCAGCAGCAACGTATATCAGACGACACCACTTACGACCCGACCACGCGAGTGAGAGCAACGACCGGCACGGGCCCGACTGCAGCAAGCCGAGCCTGTGTGAAAACTCCGGTGGCTTCCATATATTGTGCGTCCCCCGGTTTGGCCAGTGCTCCTCCAGCACGGAGCTTGCCCCGTGGCCTACATCGCCGTCCCGATCGCACGCAGGCGGTGCTCCTCCCCGAAGTCTTGGACGACTATGTTGCCGCGGCCAACCCGGTCCGCTTCCTGGACGCGTTCGTGGCCCAGCTGGATCTGGGGGCCCTGGGCTTCCAGCGGGCGGTGCCGGCGGAGACCGGCCGCCCGGGCTATGACCCCGGCGACCTGCTGCGGCTCTACCTCTACGGCTACCTCCACCGCCTCCGCTCCAGCCGGCGGTTGGAACAGGAGACGCACCGCAACGTCGAGCTGATCTGGCTCCTGCGGCGCCTGACGCCGGATTTCAAGACGATCGCGGACTTCCGCCGCGACCACCCCGAGGCGCTGAAGCGCGTGGGCCGGGAGTTCATTCTCCTCTGCCGGCGCTTGCGGCTTTTTGGCGGCGAGTTGCTGGCCATCGATGGAAGCAAGTTTCGGGCGGTGAATGCGCGGGACCGGTGTTTTACGCCGGCCAAACTGGTCAAGCTCCAGCGGGAGATCGACCAGACGATTGCGCGGTATCTGCGGGACCTGGAGCACCAGGATCGGGCCGAGGTGGGGACGGAGGGTCCGACGGCGGCAGGGCTCCAGGAGAAGATTGCGGCGCTGCGGGAGCGGCAGGCCCAGTACGCGGTGTGGGAGCAGCAGCTGGCCGCGAGTGGGGCAACCGCGCTGTCACTGACGGATCCCGATAGTCGCCCGATGATGAGTGCGGGATTACCCGTCGAGCCACAGGAGGATTGGACCCAGGACGTACGCCACGGTGAACCCCACGGCGTAGACGGCGGCGGCGACCCACAGCACCGCGCGGCTTACGTCCCCGACGGTCTCGCACGCCTCCGCGGCATCGGGCGGGCATCCTCCGTGGCGCGCCAGGAGCCGGGGGGCGAGCCGGTGCGTGGAGTAGAACGTTCCGGCGATGAGCAGGCCGGTGCCGGCGAACACCCATGCCTTGTGACGGGAGAGCGTCGCGAGCCAGGGAAGCGCCGAGACCACGGACGCCACGGCGGCGCCGAAGCCGACCAGCACGAGCAGCGCCGGAAGCGCGCAGCAAAGGAGCGTGCCGACCGACGCGAACAACGCCGCGGCGGCCGGCAGCCCCCGGCCGGCGACACGGTTCATTCCGTCCCCGGGGATTTGTCCCTCCCTTCAGCGTGCTCGACCACCTCCGCTTCGTAACCGGTCATGTCCTCGAGCTTCGCGGCGAGTTTGACCCTCGTGGTGTCAGCCGGCAGCGGCGCTGCTTCACGATCCGTGCTCAACGCGGGCGACGCGGCGGATAGTTGCGCCGCGGCGCCGCAACAGGGCGACTGAGCGGCGACACCCGCGGTCGCCGCGACGATTCCGGCCAGCAGATATGATGGTTGCATCGAACCCTCCTTGGTGCGAGAACGCGTGCATCGAGGCCGTCAGCCCAGCACCCACACCGACCACAGCGGGAAGGTCGCGAGTACCGCTGCTACGGCGGTGGCGATCCACAGCGCAATCCGCATATGGCGTCGCGCGCCGGGCGACGCGCAAAGCCGCCCGGGCTCGCAGGCCTTCTGCTCCTCCTTGTGGAGCAGCCAGAACCCGCTTCCCAGGAACGCGCCGGTGGCGCCGAGGAACCAGGGACGCAGCGGCTCAAACGTGCCGGCCAGGCCCGCGCCCGAGACGCCCAGCGCCACAGCCACGAGCGGCCCCGCGCAGCACAGCGCCGAGCCCACGGCCGCGGTCAGGCCGCCCAGGGCGGCAGCGATCGCCTTCCACATCGTTCAACTCGTTTCCTCCAAGGCTCCCAGGATCGGACACTCGGCCGTGCGCTCCCGCCGGCGGCAGGCGTCGGCCAGGTGCTCGAGGGTTTCCTTCATGCGGATGAGCTCCGCGATCTTCCGCTCGACCACGACGATCTTGGCGCGCGTCCTCGCCTCCACGCGGTCGCACGAAGTGGGCCGCGCCACGCGCAAGGCGAGCAGCTCCCGAATCTCCTCCAGAGAGAAGCCCAGGTCCTGCGCCCGCTTGATGAACCGCAGGCGGGAGACGGTCTCCTGCTCGTAGAGCCGGTAGCCGCCGCCCGACCGCGAGGGCCGCGGCACCAGCTCCCGGCGTTCGTAGTACCGCACCGTCTGGATGTTCACGCCCGCTCGCGTGGCGAGCTGGCCGATGGTCAGGGGCATACCGTCCTCCTCACGCCGCGCAGCACGACAGCATCGTCACATCCTTGTCGAACGTCTGGGCCGCAAGCTTGATCCCTTCCGCCAGGGTGAGGTAGGGGTGGAACGCGGCCGTCAGGTCGTCAATCGTGAGCCCCAGGCGGACCGCGAGCGTCGCCTCGGTGATGGTCTCCCCGGCCTCCGCCGCCAGCACGTGTGCGCCCAGCAGCCGGCGGGACGCCGGATCGGCCACGAGCTTGATGAAGCCGCGGGTATCCCGCGCGGCCAGCGCGCGCGGCACGTGCTCGAGCGGCAAGGTGGTCACCAGCGGCCTGCCGCGCTCGGCGGCCTGCTGCTCCGTGACGCCCACGGAGGCGACCGCGGGATCGGTGAACGTGACGCGCGGCAGGCCGGTCAGGTCGTACCGGCGGCGGTTGCCCGAGAGCGCGTTCTCGGCCGCGAGGGTGCCCGCATGCGCGGCCACATACACGAACATCGGGTCGCCCACCACGTCTCCCGCCGCGTAAACCCGCGGGTTGTCCGTCTGCAGATACTCGTTCGTGAGCACCTCGCCACGCGGACCGAGCGTGACGCCGGCCGCTTCCAGGTCGAGGCCCTGGGTGTTGGGCCGACGGCCCGTGGCCACGAGGAGCTGCTCGGCCCTGACGTCGAGGGGCTCGCCGGCATCCACGCCGCGCACCACGTACGTACCCGCATGCCGCTCCACGCATTCGATCGCGACACCGGCGCGGATGGTCAACCCCTCGTCCTCGAGGTAGCGGGCCAGCGCGTCACCCACGTCGGGGTCCTCGGCCGGGACGAGGCGGGGAAGCGCTTCGAGCACGGTGACCGCGACGCCGAGCCGCGCGAACATCTGGGCCAGCTCGAGTCCCACCGCGCTCCCGCCGACGACGATCAGGGAAGCCGGCAGGCGCTCGAGCGCCATCGCGCTCGTGCTGTCGAGGTACCCCGCCTGGGCGAGCCCCGGAATCGGCGCGGCCCAGGGAGAAGCGCCGGTCGTGATCACGATCTTGTCGGGGGTCACCTCGGTCCCATCCGCGAGCGCGACGGCGCCCCCGGGTGTGAGGGTCGCGCGTTGCGGGAGCAGCGCGATGCCGTCGTGGGCCCGCAGCACGTCGCCGTACTTGGCCTGGCGCAGCTCGTCCACCAGTTCGTCCTTCTGGGCCCGGACCGCGGCCCAGTCGGGCCCGCCGTCGGTGGCCGCGACACCTGAGAAGCCGTGGTGCGTGCGGCGATGGTGCGCCTCCGCGGCGCGGATCAAAGTCTTGGAGGGTACGCACCCGACGTTCACACAGGTCCCGCCCAGGGTCCCGCCTTCGATCAGTGCTACTCGTGCCCCCAGCTCGGCCCCGCGGATCGCGGCGGCAAAGCCGGCCGACCCGCCGCCCAGGACCGCGAGGTCGAATACGGCGTCGCGCGTCATGCCACGGCCTCCCCTGTCAGGGTTCGTCGCTCCGGGGGAAGGATACACCTTATATCATGGTATAAGGTCAAGGCCCACGCTGGGGTACGCTACATCCGCATCCTCGGCTCGTGACGCTCGAGCAGTCGCCGCATCCGGCCGGCGTGCGCGCGCAGCCGGAGCACCAGGTCCTCGCCATCCAGCCCCGGCAGCGTGGCAGGGCGGCGCGGACCGAGTCGGCCAGAGCATCTCCGCACGAGCGCCGCCGATCTCTACGCCGCGAACGACGTGATTGGCGATCCGAGGTTCGTCTATGTCGCGGCGTATGGCGCGAGCGTCGCGGCCGAGAACGCGCTCACCGGCCTTGCCAAGCGCTACGATCTCACCGCCCTGCCCAGGGTGACGTTTACCGATCCCGCGGTGGGTTCAGCGCCACCAAAGGAGGGTGGCCAAGGAGGGACCGACCGGCCGGTGGATTGGGAGATCGTGAAGGCGGCTCTCGTTGCGGAGGTGCGTCGGCTCTCGTGATGCTGCCGCCACCACCATCGCGGCATCATCGTTTCGCCGCAGCGCGATACCGCACGCTTCACCTTTCGGTGGTCTCGCGTTACGGCGATCATTGCGGGCGTGATTCCACCGGACCTGACTTCCCTGTTCCCCGCTTCCACCCGCGCCCCCGGGGCCGAATACTACGCGAGCGGCCGCGTCATGCTGCTGAGCGGCGAGGAAGCTGGCTGGTCGGCGCGCGTGCGTGGTACCCGTCCCTACCAGGTCCTGATCGTGCCCGACGGGTATGGCGGGCTCGACGGCTCGACTGCCCGTTCCTTCCGGACCACGGCTACTGGCCGACCTCCATGCGGTGATCGAGCGACGACTGGGCGAGCAGACCCGCTGGCTGTTCGTGGCCTGGGCCAGCCTGCTGATCCCGATCATGGGGCTGTGGATACGAGGGTAGGATCGAGAGCCCTGGCCGGCGGGGGTGAATCCCGCTGAAGCGGGTCCTCGGCCGCCATCTGCCCGTGAGACGGGCGCTAGATCGGGTCGCCTTGGCGACAGATAGCGGCCGAGGGCCTGCTTCAGCAGGATCCACCGGCGGTAACGGCCACCCGCCGCACCGGTGCTCTCCGTTCGGGCACCGCCGGCGCCCGCGCCGGAAACACCCGCTGCCGCGCGTGATACCGCTGGAACCGCGACAACTGGAACAGCACGAACGAAATCACTCCGCTCCCGAACAGCTTCCGCCACGCCGGCCCGCTCCCCCAATACGCCCGCATCAGCCGCCACCACCGCCGTCCCACGCTCGGCCACGAGTAGAACGACCGCATCAGCCCCGTCCGGGTCGCGAACACCTCCTCGGCCGTCACGTGCTTGGGCTCGAACACGAGGTGGTCGCCCTCGTAGTGCGCCAGATCGTCGTCGAAAATACGACCCTGCTCGTCCATCTCCCGGTGAAACGGCGTCCCCGGAATGGGAATCGAGATGGACAGGAAGATGGCGCTGGGGTCCACCTCCTCGAGCCGCTCCGGCAGCGTGGCGTAGTACTGCGGCGTGTCCTCCTCCAGCGCCAGCATCATGCCCGTGAACGACAGGATCCCCCGCTCCTTGAGCATGCCGAGCTTCCGCTCGTACTCGCTCACCTTGTTCTGGCGCTTCCGGACCGCCAGCAGGCTCGGCTCGTTCAGCGACTCGAGGCCCAGGAACGCCATCCGGCAGTTGGCGGCCGCGAGCAGGTCCACGAACTCGTCATCGTTCAGGCAGTTGAACGCGAACTGGACACCCAGCGCCCAGAACTGGAGCTTGGCGATCTCCTGGAGCAGCTCCTTGGCGTAGCCCATGTCGCCGCCCAGGTTGTTGTCGTACAGCATGCCCAGCTTGCGGCGCGGATACGGCAGACGCGCGGTGGCGGTGAGGTCGGCAATGACGTCCTCGATGGGCCGGCAGCGGAACCGCAGGGGCCGGATGTTCAGCTGGCAGTACGTGCACTTGAACGGACAGCCCCGCGTGGCCTCGGTCACGACCGATACGGCGTAGCGGTGCTCCACCAGATCGTATCTCGGGGGCGGCATCCGTTCGAGTGAGGGCGCGGCGGGCGCCTCGTAGAAGCGCCTGTGCCGGCCCGCCACGAGATCTTCCACCACCTGCGGCCAGATCCGCTCGGCTTCGCCCGCCACCGTAACGTCCATGTGCGGCAGCACCGCCTGCGGGAACGTGGACGCGTATTTCCCACCCGCCACGACAATCTTGCCCCGCTCCCGGAACCGCCGGGCCACGTCATATGCGTGCGGGGCGCAGAAGTCCATGAAGCTCAACGCGATGATGTCGGCGTCCGTGTCGTAGTCAATGGGCCGCACCATCTCGTGCCGCACCCGGACGTTCACGCTGTCCGGCGTGAGCCCCGCCAGCAGAATGCCGGACAGCGGCGGCGCCGGCGACCGCGCGTAGTACGCCCGCTCCTCGCCCAGATTCTGAAACAGCACGATGATCTCGATCGTCGGCCTGGACATCAGCACCTCCCGCAGGGGCCGCGATCGAACCCTGCCCCCATCCCGTCAAGCCCCCGTCAAGCCCCCCTCTTGACACGGCCTTGACGCCTCGCCGGCACCGTTCCCCCAGGACCTCGCAAGGCCGGGAGCATGCACTACACGGAACGCGGTAAGACCTGGAGCGTCGCGGCCATCGCCACCCTGATCGGGGGGGCCTGCGTTGCGGCATTCTGGATCATCTACTTCACGTCCGGCGCCACGCTGGGGCACGGAGACCCGGTGGTCACGGCGTTCGAGGGGGCGTTTCTGATCGCGGACGGGATGTTCGCGGCCCTGCTCATCGCGGCCGGGATCGGCCTGTTGCGCCGGCGCCCGGCCGGCGCCCTCCTCCTGGCCGCCGCCGCGGGGATGAGCCTCTACCTGGCCCTGCTTGACGTCACCTTCTACGCCCGCCAGGGCCATTACGCGGCCGTGACCGCCGGCGCGCTCTTCGAGTTGCTGGTGAACGGCCTGTGCCTGGGAGGCGGCCTGCTCGGGCTCCGCCTGGCCTGGCGGCTCTGGCCCGGGAGGCGACCGTGAACGCGTTGCCCCACGCCGGGGCCATCGTGGTGATCGGCGCCGCCAACGGTATCGGCGCCGCCACCGCGCGTCGGCTCGGGAGCGCCGGCGCGGCGCTGGTCCTGGCGGACATCGAGGCCGACACGGTACGTCGGCTGGCGTCCGCCATCCGCCTGGCCGGCGGCCGCGCCATCGCGTGCCCCACCGATGTGCGCGACGGCGCAACCCTGACCACGCTGCTCGCCACGGCCACCGGCTCCTTCGGCGCCGTGGCGGCGGTCATCAACTGCGCCGCCGTGATCTGCCCGGCCGAGATCGCGGAGAGCGCCGCGGACGACATCCGGCTTCAGGTGGACACGAACCTCACGGGCACGATACTCGTGGCCCGCACCTTCGTGCCCTATTTCCGGGAGCGGCGCGGCGGCCACCTGCTCACCGTCGCGTCGCTCGGCGGGCTCGCGCCCATGCCCGGCGAGTCGGTGTACTGCGCCACCAAGTTCGGGGTGCGTGGCTTCAGCCAGGCCCTGGCTCTCGAGCTTCGCGGCACGGGCGTCTCGGTCTCCTGCATCTGCCCCGACTCCGCCGATACGGGCCAGCTCCGCGTGGAAGCACGACACCCGGCCTCCACCATGGCGTTTACGAGCCCGCCCATGGCCGCGGAGGACGTGGCCAGCGCCATCGTGCGCACCCTCGTGCGGCCCCGCCGCGAAGTCTTGGTGCCGGGCGCGCGCGGCTTCCTCGTGCGGCTGCTCACGTGGTCGCCCGGCTTCTTTGCCCTGCTCTATCCGCTCCTCGATCGAATGGGCCGGCGCGGCCAGGCGCGGTTCCGCGCGCGGATAGCCCGGGCCGCCGAGAGGCCCCTCCAGGAGGTGCTGCCGTGACGACCCTCGTCCTCGTTGTCGCGCCGGCGCGCCTGCTGACCGCGCGCTTCTGGCGCGACTACGTCACCACGATGCGCCCGTACCTGCTTTTCGTGTCAGGCATCACGGGCATCGCCGGCCTCGCGCTCGCGCGGGATCCGGGGTTCGCCTGCGTCGCGGCACTCAGCGTCGTGTTTTTCCTGACGTACGGCTTCGGGCAGGCGCTCACGGACTGCTTCCAGCTGGATACCGACAGCCTCTCCGCGCCGTATCGGCCCCTGGTGCGGGGCAGTATCCGCCGCGAGGACGTGCTGGCCGTGAGCCTCGCCGGGCTCCTCGCGTCCGGCCTCGTGATCGGCGGCTTTGCCCCCGGCACGCTGCCGCTCTGCGGCCTCGCTATTGTGGGCCTCGCCACGTACACGTGGTTCAAGCGGCGTTGGTGGGGCGGACCGTGGTACAACGCGTGGATCGTGGCCCTCGTGCTGTTCATCGCGGCCCAGGCGGGCGCCGGCCTGCCGTGGCGCGCGCCCGCGCTGCTGGGCGCGCTGGCCGCCGCCCTCTTCGGTTACGCCAACTTCGTGTTGGTGGGCTACTACAAGGACACCTCCGCCGACCGTGCGACCGGCTATCACACGCTCCCGGTCGTGTTCGGGCTGCCAGTGGCGCACCGCGTGAGCGACGTGCTCGCCGGCCTGGCACTCGTCGGCGGACTGGCATCCGCCGCCGCCTCGGCCCTGCCGGCTGGTCCCCTGGCATGGGTGACGACCGCGGGCTTCGCGCTCCCCGCCATCGGGACCACGCTCGTGGCGCAGCGGCGCACCCACCGGGTCACGTCGGACGCGAACGCGCACGAGGCCATCGGGCCCGTGGTTCACGCGTACATCCTCCTGCTCGCCACCGTCGCCGCCGCCGCTCGTCCCGCGTGGGCGCCCCTGCTCGCGCTGTTCTACCTGGGCTTCATGGCCACGCTGCACCGGCGGCCCATGCCGGAGCAGATCTGATGCTGGCCGTCGTGAACCCCACCGCCGGGGGCGGCAAGGGCCTGGCCCGGTGGCAGCGCGTGGCGCCGCGGCTCGCGCGGCGGCTGGGCCCCTTCACCACCGTGTTCCCGCGCGACGCCGACGACGCGCGCGCGGTCGTCCGGCGCGCCATTCGGGATGGCGAGTGCGACCTCATTGCCGCCGGCGGTGACGGCACCGTGAATCTCGTCGTCTCCGCCATCCTCCAGCACACGAGTGCCGGCGACCGCGAGTCACTGCGCCTCGGTGCCGTGGGGCTGGGCTCGAGCAACGACTTTCACAAGCCGTATCGGGCCGCGCAGGTGCTCGCGGGCCTGCCGGTCCGCGTGACCTTCCACCGGACCGTCCGGCACGACGTCGGCCGCCTGCGCTACCGCCTGCCCGGCGGCGACTGGGACTGCCGACGCTGGATCCTCAATGCCAGCATCGGCATCACGGCGGACGGCAACCGCCGCTTCAACGACAGCCCCGCAGTTGCCCGTCTGAAACGCGTGCACGCGAGCCTCGGCATGGGCTGGGCCGCGCTGACCGCCCTGAGGGATGGCGCCCCGCGCGCGCTGACCATCACGACGGACGATGGCCCGGAGCGCACCGTGGGGGTCACCAACCTCGGCATCGTGAAGAACCCGCATTTCACCGGCGTGCTCCGCTACGACTCGGCGTACGAGCCCGGCAACGGGCGCTTCATGGTCCACCTGCTCGGCGACGTGGACCGGCGGGATCGCCTGCGCGCCTTTCTGGCCCTGCGGCGCGGCCGGTTCACGGGCCTCCCCGGCACCGCCACGTGGCAGGGGCGACGGTTGCACGTCGCCGCCGACCGGCCCTTCGCGGTCGAGGGCGACGGCGAGGTCGTGGTGGCGACCGAGGCGGAGTTCTCGCTCGACCCGCGCGCGCTGGCGGTGTGCACATGACGCCCGTGCTCGAGCACCAGCTCATCGCCCGGCTCGTGGCCGGCCTGCCGCGCTCCCCGCTTCAGCTCAACGGCCTGCACGAGAGCGACGCGGAGCTGGTGGCGCTCCCCGGGTCAGACGTGGTCCTGGCCGTCACGACGGACGCGCTCGCGGAAGAGCTGGCGACCGGTCTCTACGGCGACCCGTGGCTCATCGGCTGGATGCTCGTCATGGTGAACGCGAGCGACCTCGCCGCCGTAGGCGCGGAACCGCTGGGGATCCTGTTGTGTGAGTCGCTCCCGCCGGACGCGGCCCCGGATTGGGTGGACGCGCTTCAGCGCGGCATCGCCGAGGCGGCCATCACGACGGGTTTGGCGGTGCTGGGTGGGGACACCAACGGTTCACCCGCGCTGCACCTCGCGGCCACCGCGATCGGGCTCGTGCGCGGTCCCCCGGCCCTCACGCGCCGCGGCTGCCGCCCGGGCGACCTCCTGTACGCATCCGCCCCCCTCGGCGCCGGCGGCGCATATGCCTGCGACCGCCTGCTGCGACCCACCACGCATGGTGCCGGTTTTCCGTTCCGGCCCGTCGCCCGAATCGCGGAAGGCCGGCTCCTCCGTGGCCGTGCCGGAGCCTGCATGGACACGAGCGACGGCGCCATCGCCACGCTCGACGAGTTGATGACGCGGAACGGCGTCGGCTTCCGACTCGACACGCCCCTCGAGGACTGGACCGATGCGCGGGCGGCGGCGGTGGCCGGGGCGGCGGGACTTCCCGCGTGGACGCTTCATGCGGGCCCGCATGGCGAGTTCGAGCTGCTCTTCACCGTCCCGCCAAACCGCGAGGCCGAGCTGTTGCGCGCCGCCACCGGAATCGGGTGGGTCCCGGTGCGCCTCGGCAGGGCAGTGCCGGAGCCGGGACTCACCTTCTCGCTCGACGGCGTGCGGCAGCCGGTAGATGCCCGCCGCCTCCGCAACCTCTTCACCGAATGCGGCGGCGATCCCCAACGTTACATCACCAGCCTGCTCAGCGAATGACCTATTCCCGGCGTTCGTGTTCTGTTTAGTTTTCTGCTCGTCATTCCCGGTTCGTCATTCCTCGTTCACCTTCAGGTGCCATGTCCAATCCCGAACTCGCCACCCTCGGCGGCGGCTGCTTCTGGTGCCTCGAAGCCGTCTTCGAGCAGCTCCAGGGGGTACTCTCGGTGCGCTCTGGGTACGCCGGCGGCAGCCCGCCCAACCCGTCCTACGAGCTGGTCTGCACCGGCACCACCGGTCATGCCGAGGTGGTGCAGGTCGCGTTCGATCCCGCGGTCATCGGCTATCGGGAGATTCTCGAGGTCTTCTTCGTGACCCACGACGCCACGACCCTGAATCGCCAGGGGCCGGACGCCGGCACACAGTATCGCTCGGTGATCTTCATCCACGACGAGGCGCAGCGGACCGCCGCCGAGGCCGTGATCGCGGAGCTGACGCAGCAGGAGGTCTTCGACCGGCCCATCGTCACGGAAATCGCGCCGCTCGACGCGTTCTACCCCGCCGAGGCCTATCACCAGGAGTATTACCGGCGGAACACCCGGCAGCCGTACTGCCAGGCGGTGATCGCCCCCAAGGTGGCGAAGCTGCGGAAGGCGTACCTCTCCCGGCTCAAGCCGCAGTTCGCCCGGTGACGGGCTGACAGGGGCGCGGCTCAGGACACGGCTCGGGGTACGCGGCTCAAGCCGCGGCTCGGCGTCGTCCGCTGAAGCGGAGGATCGTTAGCCCGTTTACGGGCCGCCGCCGAGCCGCGAGTTCACTCGCGCACTGGCCGCGACGGACCCGACGGGGGCGGTTCGCCCGGATCCTGAATCCGCAGCGTCACCAGCCAGGCCACCACCATCACGAGCCCCGCCACCACGAACGCGACCGTCGGGCCGGCCGTATCGTAGAGGTACCCAAACAGCAGCGGCCCGCTGAACCGCCCAATGGCGGTGAGCGCCTGCGCGGCGCCCATCATGGCGCCCTGCTCCGCGGGCCCTGCGAGCCGGGAGATCAACCCCGTCAGCGCGGGCGCGGCCACGCTGTTGCCGAACGCCAGGATCACCACCCACGGGTAGATGGCCAACCCCCGATGCGCGAGCGGAATGGCCATGATGCCGATGGCCATCCCCGCCACGCCGAGCGAGATCAGCGCCACGTCTCGCGCGTGACGCTGGATCTTGCCGAACAGGTAACCCTGAACGCTCGCGGCGATCACGCCAACCACCGTAAAGAACACGCCGAGCTGCCCGGAGCCCCAGCCGAACGACTGCTCCATGAACAGCGGCAGCGCCACGATGTAGCCCGAGAAGGCGAACGGGATCACGCCGAACACCAGGAACGCCGGCCGGAAGCGCGGCTCGCGGATGCCGCGCACGAGGTGCGTGGTGTCCACGAGCGGGCGGGCCGCGCGGTGTTCGTGGCGCAGGGATTCGTGCAGCACGAAGTACGCGGACACGAAGTTCACGAGGCAGAGGCCCGCGGCCACGAACCCCACGGCGCGGAGGCCGCCGAAATGCGCCGCTGCCGCCCCCATGCCCGGCCCCACGATGAACCCGAGTCCGAACGCGGCGCCGATCAGTCCCATGCCGCGCGACCGCTCGGCCGGGGACGTGACGTCCGCGATGTACGCCTGCGCCACCGAGATGTTGCCCCCGGAAAACCCGGAAATGGCGCGGGCGACGATCAGCCAGCCGTAGCTCGCGGCCGCGCCGAAGATCGTGTAGCCGACCGCTCCCACCAGGATGCTCGCCAGCAGCACCGGCCGCCGGCCGATGCGGTCGGACAGCCCACCCAGCACCACGGTCGCCACGAACTGCATCAGCGAGAAGATGCCGATCAGCGCGCCGTACCCGATCCCCACGGCGCCGAATTGCTCGGCGTAGTACGGCAGGACCGGGAGGATCAGCCCGAAGCCGGCGAGATCAATGAAGACCGTGAGGAATATGACGCCCAGGCGGGCGCGGGAGGCCGGCATGGGTGGGGAATCTAGACTCGGGGACGGAGGTGCGGCGGATGCTGCTTCCGCCCTCAGCACGCCGAACCCGTTGTGGACGGGTGGCGTGCTGGGGCGGGAGTGTCAGGGCAGGGTCAGGGCGTCGGGCGGCCGGGCGGCAGCAGGGGACAGAGAAAGAAGGTATCACCGGCGTTCTGGATGCCATCACCGTTGGCGTCCACCCACCAGCGTCCCCCCCGGTAGCCGGGATCACCGGGGCCGAAGTCGGTCTCTCCATCTTCCAGCAGCTGGAACGGGCCCTCCATAGGCAAGGTCTCGGCCGTGGCGAAGGTATCGAAATAGAGGCCCTGACTCCTCACGTAGACGACCCCGATGGGGCCCGCGCGTCCTCCCTTGGCCAGCGACGGGGCGTCGGCCAGAGCGGTCGGCGCCTCGGATGCGCACCCCGCGAGGACGGTTGCCAGAACCAGGCCTGTGACCATCGTGACACCGCGGCGATTGAACATGGAGATCCTCCCCAGGATGACGGGAACGAGCCGCGCACACCCAGCGGGGTGCCGAGCGAGCCGGCCACGGTACCGTGAACACCCGAGTGCGCCGCTTTATTCCCGGCTGCGCTGGGACGGTCCGCTGGGTGCTCTACGGGAGGTGGAGGGTTAGCTTTGAGCGTTCCCGAACCCAGTGAAATGCGCCCCACGAATCCCGACGAGCGCCAGCGGCAGTTCGAGTCCATCGCACTGCCCCTCATGCAGCGGCTCCACAACACCGCGCTCCATCTCACGGGAGACGGGGACGACGCGGCGGATGTCTTGCAGGACACCTATCTGAGGGCCTACCGCACGTTCGACAACTTCCGCCCGGGAACGAACGCCAGGGCCTGGCTGTTCACCATTCTGTATTCGGTGTTCATCAACCGTCGCCGGAAGCGGCGCCGCGAGGTCGGCCCCCTGCCGCCGGACGAGCTGGAACAGCGCTTCCAGCTCTACGTCGAGCAGCCGTCGCACGACGCGGTGGGACAGCCGGAGGCCTGGGGGGCGTCCTGGCCGCCGGAGGTCCAGCGGGCCCTGCTCGCCCTGCCGGACGTGTTCCGTGCCGCCGTGCTGCTGGTGGATGTAGAGGAACTGTCCTATGAAGAAGCGGCGACCGCGCTCGACTGCCCGATGGGAACCCTGCAGTCCCGCGTCTTCCGCGCCCGGCGCATGCTGCACTCGGCGCTCGCGGACTACGCCCGCCGGGCGGGCTTTCCGCAGGCGAGGGGGTCGTGACGATGGTTGAACATCCGGCCGACGACCTCCACCGCCTGCTCGACGGGCGCCTGGGAGCGGAGCGCGCGGCGGAGGTTGAAGCGCATGTCGCCGGCTGCGCGCGGTGCCGCCGGGAGTTGGAGGCCGCGCGCGGGGTCAAGACGGCGCTGCGCCAACACCTGCCCCAGGTCGCGACCCCGGACGCGCTGGCGGCGCGCTTGCGAGCCGTGGCGCGCGGCGCGGCCCCTCGCCGGCGGCCGTTCGGCCTGCGCCGTCCCGCCGCGGCGGCCGCTGCGCTGGCGCTGGCCGCGGTGCTCCTGATCGTCGTGACGCGCGGAGCCGAGCGCGCGGCGGACATCGTCCCGACCGTGGCGGCGGATTACGCGGCCTACCGCTCCGGCATCATGGAGCTCCGGCGCCCCACCGTCGTGCCGGAGGAGCTGCTGCGGTTCTTTCGGGAGGAACGCGTCCCGTTTGCCACGCCCGTCTTCCTGTTCGACGGCATGGGATACCGGCTGGCGGGGGGGAGCGTGATCCGCGACGACGGCCGGGTGCGCGCGCTCTTCGCGTATGAGGGCGTGGACGGCGGGCGCATGCTCTGCGAGATGTACGACGGCACCACTGCCGAGCTGACGGATCCGACGGAGGTGCGCACCCTCGACGACATTGACTTCTACGTCTACCGTCTGGGGGACCTCACGCTGGTCTTCTGGCAGGACGGCCCGGTGGTCTGCGTGCTCATCGCGGACGGCGATCCGGAGCAGGTGATCATCTTCGCCCACGCCAAAGCCACGGAGGTGTGAGGCACAAGTTTGGGCCTGTCGGCCACGGGGGGCTCATGGGATCCATATACCACGAAGGCCAGCGCGACTTGCAGGCGCGATTCGACACCACGCGGCTGGCCGACCGGCTCGAGCAGGTGAAGGTGCACGCCACGGTCACGGACGACGACCGCGCCTTCATCGAGGCGCGGGACATGTTCTTTCTCGCCACCGCGGATTCGCAAGGGCGCCCCAACTGCTCCTACAAGGGGGGCGACCCGGGGTTCGTCAGGGTGGTAAGCCCCACCACCATCGCGTTCCCCAACTACGACGGCAACGGCATGTACCTCTCCATGGGGAACCTGCTGGCCAATCCGCACGTGGGACTGCTGTTCCTCGACTTCGAGCGGCAACGTCGCCTCCGGCTCAACGGCACCGCGAGCGTTGATCCGGCCGACCCCCTGACGGCGCAGTACCCGGAAGCCCAGTTCGTGGTGCGGGTGGCCGTGCGGGAGATCTTCCCCAACTGCCCGCGGTACATCCACAAGTACCAGCTGGTGGAACGGTCGCGCTTCGTCCCGCACGCGGGGTGCGAAACGCCCATCCCGGACTGGAAGCGGTCGGACTGGGCGCGGGACGTGCTGGCGCGCGGGGACCCGGCGGGATCGTCGTGACCCGCCGAGTCGCCCCTACATCGTTTTGGGGGTCACGGGCACGCGGACGCGCGTGGTCTCCCACTCCAGAATCAGGTGCGCGCTGCCGTCCGCCTGCGGCTCGGCCCGGATCGTGAACGTCTCGACCGGACTGGCCAACGGCTCGACGGGCGCGGGCGTGCGGCCGAGATCCTGGGCCATGATCTCGTCGGTGTAGCTCCGCTCGTGGCCCCACTGCTCGTGCGCCTTGTTGACGATCAGGACCCACTCCCGCTCGCCCGGAACCGCGTAGAGCGCATACATCCCGGCCGGCACCTCGATGGACCCCACCGTCACGCGCGCCGCCGTGATGAACTTCGTGGTCTCGTTGGCCCCGGTCCGCCACACCTTGCCGAACGGCACCGCGTCGCCGCCCACCATGTGACGGCCCTTGAGCGACGGCCGGCCATAGCAGATCTTGACCGCCTGGCCGCCCACGGTGAACGACACGGAGTCGAGCGGGCTGGGGCGGGCCGCGGGGTCGGCGCCCGCGCGGAACGGACAGGCCATGTCCTGCGCCGCGGCGGGCGACGCGGTGAGGGCGAGGACGAGACCGGCAAGCACGACTCGCATGATCATCTCCCGGATTGTGGTTTGCCGCTGGGGTTCAAAGCCTACTCGGCCCGCCGGACGGGTTCAAGGGCGCGTACCCCGCGCTATTTTACACGCCGACCGGGCAACCAGGGCCCGCGGGCCATGCCCCTGATCGGTGGAGTCCTGCCATGCGCTACATGGGAACGTTGGGACGAGGCGGAGCCGTGCTGGCCGGCATCGTGGTGGGCCTCGCCGCCGGCGTGGGCGGGTTCACGTTCTGGTACGGCAAGGGCGCGTCCTATCTGACCAACGACCCGGCCGCGTGCGCCAACTGCCACATCATGTACGCGCAGTACGACGGCTGGCTCGTAGCGAGCCACCGGTCCGTGGCCACCTGCAACGACTGCCACACGCCGCACAACCTCGTGGGCAAGTACACGGTCAAAGGGAAGAACGGCTTCTGGCACTCGTTCGCGTTCACGACGGGCTGGTTCGCCGAGCCCATCCGCATCAAGGAATCGAATCGCGCGGTCACCGAGCGGCGGTGCCGCGACTGTCACACCGAGATGGCGCGTGTGGTGGATGGCGCGGACGGGGGGGAGCCCCGCTCGTGCATCACCTGCCACGCGTCGGTCGGCCATCCGCACTGAGCGCGGCGGGCCTCATGAACGGACGAGGGTTGCATCATGACTGATGGATCGCAGCGGTCCGGCACGAAGTGGTTCCTGGGCGGCGTGGCGGTGGCGGGCGTGGTGGCCGCGGGTGTGCTGGCGCTGCTCGTGAACATCTTCGAGCGCAAGCAGGAAGCGCGGACGACGTTCGTGCGCGTGACCGAGGTGACGGACACGACGCAGAACCCCGCCGTCTGGGGCGCCAACTTCCCCTTTCAGTACGATCTCTACCTCCGCACCACGGATCAGGTGCGCACCCGGTTCGGCGGGAGCGAGGCGCTGCCGCGGACGCCCACGGACGCCGATCCGCGCTCGATCGTCGCCCAATCGAAACTCGAGGAAGACCCGAGGCTCAAGCGCATGTGGGCGGGCTACGCCTTCTCGCGGGACTTCCGGGAAGAGCGCGGCCATGCCTACATGCTCGACGACCAGACGTTCACCGAGCGCCAGCAGGTCGCCCAGCCCGGCACGTGCCTCAACTGTCACGCGTCCATGTACGCGGTCTACAACGCGCTCGGTGACGGCGACCTCACCGTGGGATTCGAGCGCATCAACCAGATGCCGTACGCGGAGGCCCGCGAGCACGCGAGCCAGGCCATCGCCTGCATTGATTGCCACGATCCCGAGACCATGCGGCTCCGGATCACCCGCCCCGCGTTCATGGAGGGCATGCGCGCGTACAAGGCCGCACAGGGCGTCGCCGACTACGACGTCAACACGATGGCGACCCGGCAGGAGATGCGGGCGTTCGTCTGCGGCCAATGCCACGTGGAGTACTACTTCCGCGGCGCCGAGAAGCGGCTCGTCTACCCGTGGGCCAACGGCCTCCGGGCCGAAGACATCTACGCGTACTACCGGGCGTCCGGGTTCAGCGACTGGACCCACGCGGAGACCGGCGCGCCGGTGCTGAAGGCGCAGCACCCCGAATTCGAGATGTGGAACCAGGGGGTGCATGCGCGCGCCGGCGTGGCCTGCGCGGACTGCCACATGCCCTACCTGCGGGTGGGGGCCCAGAAGATCTCCGACCACCACGTGCGGAGCCCGCTGCTCAACATCAACAACGCCTGCCAGACGTGCCACCCCGTGGCGGAGGACGAGCTGCGGGCCCGGGCCGAGCGCATCCAGGAGAACACGTTCGCGCTGCGCAACCAGGCCATGGACGCGCTCATGGACCTGATCGGCGACCTCGCCGCCGCCCGGGGCCGCGGGACCTCGGACGCCGACCTGGCGGCCGCGATGGAGATGCAGCGACGCGCCCAGTTCTACATTGACTTCGTCGAGGCGGAGAACTCGACCGGCTTCCACGCCCCGCAGGAAGCCGCGCGCGTCCTGGGTCAGGCGCTTGATTTCGCCCGGCAGGGGCAGATCGCCGTGCGGGACGCGCGGTACCGGCCCATCGTGCCCGCGAGAGGTGAGACGGATAGACGGTGAGACGGTGTGAACTGGACGCCGAGTCGCCGAGACGCTGAGTGGCTCCAAGTCGCCGGCTGTGAGACCGTTCTGGCAGGTTGGGCTCACAGCTTATCGCTCAGGGCCACCGCGCGTCTCGGCGTCTCGGCGTCTCATTCACACCGTCTCAAGTCTGAGCGCCTCCGCGTCCAGGCTCGCGCCGCGGCCCTCGTATCTTCATCTTCCTGCTCGCCCCCTCCAGGAACCCGGCCATGTCCATGTTTCGTCCTGTGACCACCGCGCTCGGCTTGTGCGTCGTCGCCCTTGCGCTCCCCTCCGTCCTCTACGCCCAGCAGCCGCAGGGCTTCTACCGGTTCCCCGCGCTCCACGGCGATACCGTCGTCTTTGCCGCCGAGGGCGACCTCTGGAAGGTCGCCATCGCGGGCGGCGAGGCCCGCCGGCTCACCACGCACCCCGGCGACGAGACGAGTCCCGTGGTGTCCCCGGACGGCCGCACGATCGCCTTCACGGCGCGCTATGAAGGTCCGGCGGAGGTCTACACGATGCCGCTGAGCGGCGGCGTGCCCGTGCGGCGCACCTACCAGGCCGACGCGTCCATCGCCACCACATGGACGCCCGACGGCAAGCTCGTCTACACGACGACGTACTACTCCGGCCTGCCCAAGCCCCGCCTCGTGACGTTGGACCTCGCCACCAACACCCATGCGCAGGTCCCGCTGTTCGAAGCCACCGAGGGCACATACGACGCCTCCGGCCGCACGCTGTACTTCGTGCGCCCCGCGTTCCACAACAACGTGACCAAGCGGTATACCGGCGGGACGGCGCGGGACGTGTGGATGTTCGACGGCCGGAACGAGGCGCGCGAGCTGACCGGGGACTATCGCGGGGAGAGTCACTCGCCCATGTGGTGGGACGGCCGCGTGTACTTCGTGACCGACCGCGACGGCACCATGAACCTCTGGTCCATGGACGCCCAGGGCGGCGACGTACGCCAGCAGACGCGGCACGGCGGCTGGGACGTGCGCGGCACGTCGCTCCACAACGGCCGGATCGCGTATCAACTGGGCGCGGACCTCCGGCTGCTCGACATCGCGTCCGGCCAGGATCGGGTCATCCCCATCACCCTGCCGTCCGATTTCGATCAGCTGCGCGAGAAATGGGTCCAGAATCCCATCGAGTACGTGACCTCCGCCCACCTGCACCCCAAAGGCGATGCGGTCGTCCTCACCGCGCGCGGCCGGGTGTTCGTGGCGCCTGCCACGCAGGGCCGCCTGGTCCGCGCGGTCCGCAAGGACAGCGTCCGGTTCCGCGACGTGGTGTTCATGCCGGACGGCACGACGCTCCTCGGCCTGTCGGACGAGACCGGTGAGCTGGAGTTCGTGTCCATTCCGGCCAACGGCGTCGGGCCCGACCGGCGGATCACCAACGACGGCACGATCCTGCGCTTCACCGGCACACCGTCGCCGGACGGGAAGTGGGTCGCCTACAACGACAACAACGCGGATCTCTGGGTGCTCGAGGTGGCCACCGCGCGGCAGCGCACGGTCTCGCAGCACCGCGAGTTCGCCGGCGACGTCGCCTGGTCATCCGACAGCCGCTGGCTGGCGTACGTCGAAGTGGCGCACAACTCGTTCGCGCAGCTCTGGGTGTACGACATGGAGCGCGGGCAGCGCACCGCCGTCACCAGCGACCGGGTCAACAGTGGCAGCCCCGCCTGGGATGCCAAGGGCGAGTTCCTCTACTTCCTGTCCGATCGCAACCTCCGCTCGCTTGTCGGGGCCCCGTGGGGCACCCGGCAGCCGGAGCCGTACTTCGACCGCCAGATGGAGGTGTACGCGGTGGCATTGCGAGCGGGCGGGCGGCTGCCGTTTCGGGCGGATGACGAGCTGGCGGGAGCGACGGGAGCGACGGGTGCGACGGGAGTACGGCCGGTCAGTATCGAGACGGAGGGGCTGGCGCGGCGGATCGAGCGCGTGCCGGTGCCCGCGGGGAACTACAGCGGTCTCTCGATGAACGCCGAGGCGCTGTTCATGGTGAGCCGTGAGTCGGGGCCGGACGCCAAGGCGCATCTCATGGCGGTGAAGCTCACCAACCGGAACCCCAAGGCCGAGCAGGTGGTGGAGGATATCCGGTCGTACGAGATGTCGCAGGACGGGAAGAAGCTGCTGGTCCGGAAGGGCTCGGACCTGTACGTGACAGACGCCAAGGCGGCCAAGGCCAACCTGGCCGACGCACGGGTGGACCTGCGGGGCTGGACGTTCCCGATCAACATGCGCGACGACTGGCGGCAGATTTTCGTGGACGCGTGGCGGCTCGAGCGCGACTACTTCTACGATCCCGGCATGCACGGCGTGGACTGGGACGCCCAGTTGGCCAAGTACCTCCCACTCGTGGATCGCGTTACCACGCGGGACGAGCTATCCGATCTGATCGGCTGGTTCGTGGGCGAGCTGTCGGCCCTGCACACGAGCGTCAGGGGTGGAGACCTGCGCAGCGGCGGCGACAACGTCCGCGTGGCGGGCCTCGGCGCCCGGTTGGCGCGCGATGCCGCGGCCGGCGGCTATCGCATCGAGTACGTCTACCAGTCGGACCCGGACTATCCGGACGAGCTGTCACCGCTCGCGGATCCCACGCTGGGCATCCGGGTGGGCGATGTGATCACCGCCGTGAACGGCGTGCCCGCGCTGGACCCCCCGGACATCGGCGCGCTCCTGCGCAACCAGGAGGGCCGGCAGGTGCTCCTCACCGTGCGGTCCGGCACCACGGCGCGCGACGTGATCGTGGTCCCGACGGCCGGCGAGTTCGGGCTCCGCTACAGCGACTGGGAGTACACCCGCCGCCTGGCCGTCGAGGAAAAGAGCGACGGGAAGATCGGCTACGTGCACCTCCGCAACATGGGCGGCGGCGACCTCACCACCTGGTACCGGGACTTCTACCCGGTTTTCGATCGCCAGGGCCTCATCGTGGACGTGCGGCACAACGGTGGCGGCAACATTGACGCGTTCATTCTCGAGAAGCTGATGCGGAAGGCATGGATGTACTGGCAGGGCCGGGTGGGCGCGCCGTACTGGAACATGCACTACGCGTTCCGCGGGCACATGGTCGTGCTCGTGGACCAGCGAACGGCGTCCGACGGCGAGGCGTTCGCGGACGGATTCCGCCGGCTGGGACTTGGCGTCGTGATCGGCATGCGGACGTGGGGCGGCGAGATCTGGCTCAGCTCGTCGAACACGCTCACCGACCGCGGGATTGCCCGCGCCCCGATGACGGGCGTCTACGGCCCGGAGGGCGAGTGGCTGATCGAGCAGATCGGCGTGATCCCGGACATCGAAGTGGACAACCTGCCGCACGCCGCGTTCAACGGGAGCGATGCCCAGCTGGACACCGCGGTGGATTACCTGTTGAGGAAGATCGCCGAGGATCCCCGGGCCGTGCCGCCACCGCCGCCGTATCCGAACCGGCGGTTCGATTATCCGGTGACGGGGCGGTAGTAGGGCGGGAGCCCGCCCCTAGGCGGAGAGGCGCAGCTGCTCGGTAGCCACCGGGAGGATGGCCGGCGGCCGCGCCATCCGGAAGTTGCCGTTCACCTCGCTGCCCTCGTGCACGACGATGCGCGGCGTGGTGACGTCGCCCTGCACCACCGCGCCGGGCTGGAGCTCAACGCGGGTCGTCGCGGACACGTTCCCCTCGATCGTCCCGCCCACCACGACTTCGTTCGCGGAGACGTCGCCGACCACGACGCCACCGGGTGCCACGAACACCTTGGGCGTCCCCCGGATGACCCCGTCCAGGCGGCCTTCGATGGAGACGATCCCGTCACTCTGGATCTCGCCGGTGACGTGAAGGCCTCGGGCGAGGACGGACAACTGCGCGGGCAGCGGAGCCGCGGTGGACGGGCGGTCCACGCGGCGGCTGGATGAAAACACGGACATGGGAGACCCTCCGGGAGCAATCGGCGCGGCGCTGCGAGGGTTCAAAGTACGCTGTCCGGAGATCCAATTATGTGATCCGGCGCACGATCCGGAGCTGGAGCCCGGCCTCGTTCTGGAACGTCCCCGCAGCTAGAATCCGGACGCCGCCCGGTGGTGGGCGGCGGACTCGTACCCGAGGGACCCATGACGCGCCGACTGCCCTTCCTCCTGGTTCTCGCAACCGCCCTGCCGCTCGCGGCACAGGCGCCGCCGGTGGCCCGCCGGATTCCCAAGGTGGACACGCTCCACGGCGAAGTTCGCGTGGACGACTACTCCTGGCTCCGCGAGAAGGCCAACCCCGAGGTCATCGCGTACCTCGAGGCCGAGAACGCGTACACCGAGGCCATGACGCGGCATCTCGATCCGCTGCGCGAGCGGCTCTATGATGAGATGCTGGGCCGGATCAAGGAATCCGACCTCTCCGTGCCGTACCGGGAAGGCGGCTACTGGTACTACACGAGAACCGAACAGGGAAAGTCATATCCGATCTTCTGCCGAAAGAAGGGGTCGCCGGACGCGCCGGAAGAGGTGATCCTCGACCAGAACGCGCTCGCGGCGGGCCGCGCGTTCCATGCCCTGGGAGGGTTCGACGTGAGCCCCGACGGCACGCGGCTCCTCTTCCTCGAGGACACGACCGCGTTCCGGGAGTACACGCTGTACGTGAAGGACCTCGGGACGGGGCGGCTGCTGGACTCGATCCGCGGGGTCTGGAACGGCACCGCCTGGGCCAACGACAATCGCACGTTCTTCTACATGCGCGCCGACTCCGCCAAGCGTGGCAATGCCGTGTGGCGCCACGTCACGGGATCCACGGAGCCGGATGCCAGGGTGTTCCAGGAAGACAACGTCCTCTACAACGTGAGCGTGTTCCGGTCGAAGAGCGGCCTGTTCGCGTTCATCCCGGCGGACGGGTTCACGTCGTCGGAGTGGCGCGTCATTCCCCTCGAAGCGCCCACGGCGCCGCCCCGCCTGGTCGCCCGGCGGCGCCCCGGCGTCGAGTACGCCGTGGATCACATCCGGGGCGCGTTCCTGATCCATACGAACGAGGGGGCCCGCAACTTCCGGATCGCCCGCGCGCCCGAGACCGATCCGTCGCCGGCGGCGTGGCAGGACTGGCTGCCGCACCGGGACAGCGTGTTCGTGGAGTATTTCGAGGTCTTCGGCGGGCACGTCGTGGTGGCGGAGCGGTTGGGGGGGCTGCGGCAGCTGCGGGTGATTGATCTCGCGACCGACGCCGCGCACTACGTGGAGTTCCCCGAAACCGCGTACGGCGTCTTTCCCACGGGGAACGCCGAGTTCGACCTGCCGACCCTGCGGTTCCAGTACTCGTCGCTGGTGACGCCGTCGTCCGTGTTCGACTACGACATGCGCACGAAGGAACGCACGCTGCTCAAGCGGCAGGAGATCCCGAGCGGCTACGACGCGAGTCGCTACGAGGTGCGGCGGCTCATGGCGCCGGCGCGGGACGGCGTGCGGGTGCCGGTGTCCGTCCTGCTCCCCCGGGGGACGACGCTCGACGGATCGAGCCCGCTGCTGCTCTACGCGTACGGCTCGTACGGGGCCACGATGGAGCCCACGTTCAACACGAACGTGCTGAGCCTCGTGGACCGCGGCTTCAGCTACGCGATCGCGCACATCCGCGGCGGCCAGGAGCTGGGGCGGCAGTGGTACGACGACGGCAAGATGATGAAGAAGGTGAACACGTTCAACGACTACGTGGATGTCGCGGAGGAGTTGATCCGGCAGCGCTACACCAGCGCCGACCGGCTCGTGGCGAACGGCGGGAGCGCGGGCGGCCTGCTGATGGGCGCCGTCGTGAACATGCGACCCGACCTGTTCCGCGCGGTGGTGGCGGACGTCCCCTTCGTGGACGTGATCAACACGATGCTCGACGCGTCCCTGCCGCTCACGGCCCAGGAGTGGGAGCAGTGGGGCAATCCACGGAATCCCGAGCACTACGCGTACATGCGGACCTACTCGCCGTACGACAACGTGGCGGCCCAGCCCTATCCACGGTTGCTGGTGACGACGTCGCTGAACGATTCGCAGGTGATGTACTGGGAGCCGGCCAAATGGGTGGCGAAGCTCCGCGCCACCAAGACCGACCCGAACCCGCTGTACTTCCGGATCAACATGAAGGGCGGCCACGGCGGCTCGTCGGGCCGCTACGACCGCCTGCGCGAGGCCGCGTTCCGGTACGCGTTCATGCTCGACGCCGTCGGGGCGGTGAACTGAATTTGCGATAACCGATGGCCGATAGCCGATTGCCGAGGGTTCGGTTCGGCCGTCGGCTATCGGCTATCGGCAATCGGCCATCACTCACACCCCGGTCATGTCCTCGGCCGCCTTCTCCAGGATCTCGACCACGCGCTTGGCGCGGGCCCGATCGTCGCCGAGGCGCCACGTGGTCTTGTAGGCCTGCGACACCAGCCGGCCGACGGCGCGGCTCACCTCGGGTAGCGGGTCCGCGGTCACGCGGTCAATGGTCTCCGTGATACGGTCAAAGATCTCGTCCACCACGCCGCGGTGTTCGTCGAGAAACGCGCGGCCCGCGTCGGTGATCTCGTAGACCTTCTTTCCCTCGACCTCGCCCGCGCGCACGAGGCCCTCGTCCTCGAGCCATTGGAGCGTGGGGTAGACCGTGCCGGGTGAGGGCTTGTAGCAGCCACCCGTGCGCTCCTCGAGCGCCTTCATGACCTCGTAGCCGTGCATCGGCTTCTCGCGGAGCACCTTCAGGATCACATACTTCATGTCGCCGGACTCGAACCACTGCCGGCGCCCCCGCCCCCGCCCTCGTGCGTGCCCCATCGCCGCAAACCCAAACGGGAATCCAAACCAATCCCAATCCGTTCTCGACATCCGATGCCCCCTCTCGGTGCACTCCCTGCCCTCTGTCGACATATCGTACGATATATCGTACGTAATGTTCCACTTGCGCCAGAGCTTTCATGGTGATATCATATCGCTACCATTCAATTCGAGGGCTTTGAGATGATCCGGGAGATCAAGCGGGACGCGGCCTCGGGCCTGGTCTGGCTGGTTGGCCTGCTGTTCCTGACCGGCGGGAACATCTGGTGGTTCGTGCAGATGGGGCGGACCGAGAACGTGGTGGGGGCGGTGGCGGCCGGGGTCACGTTCGGACTCCTGATCCTCCTCTGGGTCGGCCTGTTCATCGTGAACCCGAACGAGGCCAAGGTGCTCCAGCTGTTCGGGAGTTACGCGGGCACCGTGCACACACCCGGGCTCCGGTGGGCCAATCCGTTCTATACGAAGCGGAAGATCTCGGTCCGCGTGCGGAACTTCGAGACCGGCAAGCTCAAGGTGAACGACAAGCGGGGCACGCCCATCGAGATCGCCGCGGTCGTGGTCTGGAAGGTCGTGGACACGGCGGAGGCGCTGTTCGAGGTGGACGAGTTCGAGGACTACATCCACGTCCAGAGCGAGTCCGCCGTCCGGGGCATGGCCACGGATTATCCCTACGACACGTACACCGACGACGAGGTCTCCCTGACGGGTCACCTGGGGGAAATCGCCGAGCGGCTTCAGAAGGAGATCCAGGACCGGCTGGAAAAGGCCGGGATCCGGGTGCTCGAGGCCCGGATCAGCCACCTGGCGTACGCCCCCGAGATCGCGGGGCCCATGCTCCAGCGCCAGCAGGCGTCGGCCATCATCGCCGCGCGGCAGAAGATCGTCGAAGGCGCGGTGGGCATGGTGGAAACGGCGCTGGACATGCTCAGCAAGCAGAACATCGTGCGGCTCGACGAGGAGCGCAAAGCCGCCATGGTCAGTAATCTGCTCGTGGTCCTCTGCTCCGACCGCGCCACGACGCCGGTCGTGAACACGGGGTCGCTCTACACGTGAGCGTCCGGTAAGCCATCGTGGCGGAGCGCAAGGCCGTCCTGATTCGCGTTAACCCCCGGGTGCACGCGGCGCTGGAGCGCTGGGCCCGGGACGACCTCCGCAGCCTCAACGCGCAGATCGAGTTCCTGCTTCGGGGCGCACTGGAGCGGGTCGGCAGGCTGAGCGATCGGACGGACGACGGGGACGGGCAGGCCTGAAGCTCCGCGACCCGGGAACGCCAGGTCCCCGGGCCGAAGCGCGAACACAGCAAACCAGTCGGGGAATCCCATGGAGCACGCCCTCACGCTGGACCGGGTGACCAAGGCGTTCGGAGACCTGCGGGCGGTGGACGACGTCTCGCTCGCCGTCCCGCGCGGCACGATCTACGGCTTCCTGGGCCCGAACGGCGCCGGGAAGACCACGGCCCTCCGGATGATCATGAGCATCCTCTACCCCGACGCGGGCACCATCGAGGTACTCGGCCACCAGGACCCGGAGGCCGTCAAGGACCGGCTCGGGTACCTGCCCGAAGAAAAGGGCCTGTACAAGAAGATGAAGACCGCGGAGCTGGTGACCTACTTCGGGCGGCTGAAGGGTCTGCCCGCCGCCACGGCCAATCGCCGGGCGCGCGACATGCTCACCCGCTTCGGACTCGGCGACTGGACCGACAAGAAGTGCGAAACACTCTCGAAGGGGATGAGTCAGAAGGTGCAGATCCTCGCCACGCTGATCCACGAGCCGGAGCTGGTGATCCTGGACGAGCCGTTCTCGGGACTCGACCCGGTGAACGTGGACGTCGTGCGTGACCTGATCCTCGAGATGAAGCGCGACGGCCGCACCGTGATCTTCTCGACGCACGTGATGGAGCAGGCGGAGAAGATCTGCGATGCCATCCTGCTCATCAACCGGGGCCGGAAGGTGCTCGACGGCCCGCTGGCCGAGGTGAAATCCGGGGGCCCCCGGACCATCGTGCTGGACTACGACGGCGACGGCAGTGTCCTCCGCTCCCTGCCCGGGGTGGACCGCGTCAACGACTCCGGCAAGCAGGCGGAGCTGACCCTCCGGGAGGGCACGAACCCGCAGGAGCTGCTGCGACTCCTGATGGACCGCCTCACCATCCGGCGGTTCGACACCCGCGAGCCGTCGCTCCACGAGATTTTCATTCGGGCGGTAGGAGGGAACAGCGATGCGTAGGCCGTGGCTCGTTGCCCAGCGCGAGTTCCTCGAGAACGTGCGCACCAAGGGCTTCTGGATCGGGATCTTCGTCCTCCCGCTGATCCTGACGCTGAGCGTCGTCCTGCCGGCCGTGCTGGAGAAGGTCCGGAAGCCGCGGCCATTCGCGGTCATTGACCACTCCGGCTGGGTGCTCGACGCCATTCGCCCGAAGCTCGCGGAAGGCGCGAAGCGGTTCAGCCTGGTGGCGGAGACCCCCGCGCCCGACGACTCGGCCGCTGAGGACAGCCTCAACCAGCTGGTGCGGGACGAGGACCTCTTCGCCTACTTCGTCATCGGGCCGGACCCCATCGGCGGAAGCTCCGGCTCGCTGTACCTCTCGCGAAACCTGACCGACAGCGACCTGCGGGAGTGGTTTGGGGAGCACGTCACGGCCGCGGTACGAACGCGGCGCCTGGAGCGCGAGCGGATCGACCCCGTAGTGGCCGCGTGGATTCAGGAGGCGCTCCAGTTCGAGCTGCGCAAGGTGACCGCCGCCGGCGAGGCGGCCGAGGTGACCGCGCAAGACCGACTGCGGCAGTGGGCCCCCCTCATCTTCGTCTATCTCCTGTGGATCTCGGTGTTCTCGATCTCCCAGATGCTGCTCACGAATACGGTGGAGGAGAAGTCCAACCGGGTCATCGAGGTTCTGCTCTCGTCGGTCTCGCCGGTCGAGTTGATGGCCGGCAAGATCGCGGGGATCGCCCAGACGGGGTTCACCATCATCGTCGCCTGGCTCCTGTCGTTCTTCCTGATCACGAAGTACGTGCCCGGGTGGATCGGCGTGCCGTCCACGCTCGATCTCTCCGTGCTGACGAACGATCCGGTGTACCTGACGTCGTTCGTCGCGTACTTCCTGCTGGGGTATCTCCTGTTCGCGGCGATGCTCGTGGGCATCGGCGCGGTGTGCAACACCCTCAAGGAGGCGCAGAACCTGATGGGGCCCATCACGATTCTGCTCATCCTCCCGCTGCTCGCGATGGTGCCCATCGGGAAGGACCCCAACGGCGCGCTGGCGAAGGTGTTGTCGTTCATCCCGCCGTTCACCCCGTTCGTGATGATGAACCGGGCGGCAGGGCCGCCCGCGCTGTGGGAGTACGTCGCGACGACGGCACTCCTGCTCGTGTCGATCGCCGTGTCGCTGTGGGCGGCGGCCAAGGTGTTCCGCATCGGCGTCCTGCTCACCGGCAAGCCACCCAAGCTGGGAGAGATTCTCCGCTGGATCCGGGCGCCGGTCGGGATGGCCGCGGTGCGGCGGGAGTCGTAATCCGGCTGACGGTACGCGCGTCGCTCTGCACCTGGGCACAGGGATGTGCGGGATGCGGGCGATCCCCGGGATGGACCCGAACAGTGGGGGCAGCTCCATGCGAAGCCACGCAGTACTGATCGCGCTCGCCTGCCTGGCGGCGGGGAGCCGCGTCCGACCGGCGGCGGCACAGACGGATCCCGCGGGATGTTGGGTGGGGACGGTGGGCTCGGGCACCCAGGTTCAGCGGGCCGTGCTGGAGTTGCGGCGCTCGCCGGGGTGGGGCGGAACCGTTCACCTGATGGGGAGGACGATGAGCGCGGACAGCCTCGGCAGCATCGTCCTGCACGGCGACAGCGTGACGTTCACCTATGGGAGCGGCGAGCGCGCGACGGCGGTGGCCGCCGTGCTCGGTGCGGACGGCGCGCTCGGCGGGACCTTCACACGGGGAGCCGGCAGCCGTCCGTTCGCGTTCCGGCGCGCGACGCCGGACCCGGCCGCCGTACTCCTCGGCTACTGGAGCGGCGCGCTCACGAGCGGTGGAGCCATGGTCCTCCGCGCCGGCGTCGAGTTCGCGCCCGCGCCGTGCGGGCAGGTCTACGCCACCTTCGACAGCCCCGACCAGGCCACGAACGACCTTCCCTTCACCGCGCTGTCTCTGATGGGCGACTCGCTCCTCTTCGAGATGACGTATCTCGGCGGCGCGTTTCGGGGCACCGTCTCGGCGGACCGCGGGACGATCGCCGGATTCTGGACGCAAGGCGGAAACACGCTGGAGCTGCAGCTCGCACGCGGGGACAGCGTGACGTTCCGGCGGCCGCAGGAGCCGGTGCCACCGTATCCCTACGACACGGTCGCCGTTACCTACGAGGACCCGGTGGGTCCCGTGCGCTTCGCCGGGACCCTCACACTGCCCCGGGGGGAGGGTCCGTTCCCCGCGGTGCTGCTCATAACGGGATCGGGTCCCCAGAATCGCGACGAGACCGTGACGGGCCACCGGCCGTTCCTGATCATCGCGGACCACCTCACCCGCCGCGGCGTCGCCACTTGCGCGTGGACGACCGCGGCGTGGGCGGCTCGACTGGGAACGTGATGACGGCCACCATCGCGGACAACGCCGGTGACGCGTTGGCCGGTGTCGCGTTTCTCAAGGGCCAGCAGAAGATCAACCCCGCGCGCATCGGACTCCTCGGCCACAGCGAAGGCGGGTGGGTGGCCTCCGGGTTCGCGAGGCTTCGGACGCGGCGTCCGCGCGCCTCACCCCGGCTCAGCGGGAGGCCATGGACTCGGCCTGGGCCGGCGTGGACCTCGCGCAGGTCTGGCGGCCGCTCGCGACCCCGCTGAGTCCCCTGGCGGCGCGCGGCGCCTTTACGCACGCCTCACGGACCCTTCATCACACTCCATGCATGATGACCGCGTGGTCCCCAACGGCCGGGGACCGCTTCGCGCAACGGGAGGGGCGCTCGGGGTAATGTCCCACTTCGAATGTAACGGACTAGCTGAGGCGTCCCCGACAGATAGGTTGGGGGCATGGCTAAAGTCAGAAGTTGGCTGTCCGAGCAATCAGCGTCCTACGCGTTTGTACTGGGGGCAACCGCTTTTTGTCGCTATCTTTGGCGGGGCGTTTCTTGGCTGCCGTGCGTGGAACCTAGGGAGCCCCGCGACGAGAGCGCGAGCTGCCGCTCGACCAATTCTACGACTGGGTGGGCACCATCCTGCTGCTGACGAACGATCCCACGTTCATCGTCTCGGAAGAGGCGTTCGTGGCTCCCAGCGGCGCGACGGCCGGCGCCACCAACCTCCTGATCCAGCACTGGCGCCACAAGGAACCGCCGATCCTCAACGCGGCGACGGCGAGCGGCTCCACCATTACGCTGGTTTGGACGAATGAGCACGCGGGCCGCGGCGTGGACAGCACCTTCATCTACCGCGACGGCGGTTCGACACCCGTGGCCACCGTCGGTCCGGCCGACACCACCTGGGCCGACTCCAACCTCGCACCGGCGACGTACAGCTACACGCTGAAGCACGGGAGCTTCCCCGGAGGGAAGTTTGGCTCCCTGACTCCGGCCTACCCCAACAGCCCGTCGTCCAACGCGTTGCAGGCCACCGTGGAGCCCCCACCCCCGCCGCTGGCCCTGGAGATCAGCGGGCCGGACCTCATCACCGAAGACGACTACTACACCTGGACCATGCTCGTGACGGGCGGCACCACGCCCTACCGGCCGCGCCGCTAGGACTACAAGGAGTACGGCACCTCCACCTGGACCACCGTCGGGACCAAGCCCAAGTACGAGCGGTTCGTGCGCACCACCGACCCGTGGTTCTGGCTCCGGGCCGTGGTCTGGGACGCCACGGGCGACAGCGCCGGGAACAAGATCGTGGTGGAGACCTGGGATCAGGGCACGATGGCGGAGCCGCTGCGGGCCGGGGAGCAGGTGGGCGTGCTGCTGGCGGACGGGACGTGCAGCGCGCGGCCGCCGGTGGGCGATCCCGGCCGGCAGGCGTGGCTGCGGACGATCATGGA
>DASWHL010000077.1:0-37442 GCA_036398175.1 Gemmatimonadales bacterium | reverse complement strand
GCGACGGCTGTTCGGGCCGTGACTCCCGGACCCCTGACGAGTCGAGGAGACGGCATGGCGGGTACGCAGACCCTGGCGATCATCAAGCCGGACGCGGTGGCGTCCGGGCAATCCGGCCGCGTCCTGGCGCACCTCCAGGAGGCGGGGTTCACCGTCCGGGCGCTGCGGATGTGCCGCCTGTCGGTGCCGGAGGCCGAGGCATTCTACGCGGTGCACCGGGGCCGCCCCTTCTACGGGTCGCTGTGCGCGTTCATGACGTCCGGGCCCTGCGTGCCGCTGATCCTGGAGCGGCCCGACGCGGTGGCGCAGCTCCGCTCGGTGATCGGCGCGACCGATCCCGCCGAGGCGGCGCCGGGCACGGTCCGGAAGCTCTATGCGGAGTCCAAGGAACGGAACGCCATTCACGCGTCGGATTCCGACGAGAACGCGGCCTGGGAGATCGGGTTCTTCTTCAGCGAGGGCGAGCGGACCCGGCTCTGGGGCTGAGGTGGATCGTTGACGCAAGTCCGTGTCACGGGTACGTTTACTGGCTATGTTGCGCGTGGACTTGCGCGCGGCGGCCGCTGGCCCGGTCGAGACCGATGCGGAGATCCCGGCCACCGACCCCGCGCTCGCGGATCTCGAAACCGTTCCAACCCGCCGGGTGGACGTGGCCGGACGGTTGATGGCCGCCGGGGCCGGCTCCTACTACTGGGCCGGCCACGTGCGGACGCAGGTGCAGGCCGCCTGCCGGCGCTGCCTCACACCCGTGCGGGTGGACGTGGACGAGCCGGTGCGACTGCTGTTCACGGAAGACGAGGACAACGACGATCCGGCGGCGGTCATTCTCCCGCCGCGGGCCGTGGAGATCGATCTGGGAGACGCGGTCCGGGAGGCCCTCATTCTGGCCATGCCGGAATTCCCGCTGTGCCGGGAGGACTGCCGCGGACTCTGCGCCCGATGCGGCGCCGATCTGAATCAGGGGGAGTGTGGGTGCTCCCCCCCGGCGGATCCCCGGTGGGGGGCGCTCCAGGCGCTCCGGAACGACAAGGAATCGAGGTAGGTCATGGCAGTCCCGAAGCGCAGAACGTCCAAGGCGCGCAAGCGCAAGCGGCGCACGCACTACAAGGCGGCACCCATTGCGGTGCAGGCCTGCCCGCGCTGCGGCGATCCCAAGCGGCCCCACCGGGTGTGCCCCACCTGCGGGTACTACGCGGGCAAGAAGCGCGTCGAGGTAGGCGAGGGCGCCTGACCTGATGCGCATCGCGCTCGACGCGATGGGTGGAGACACGGCGCCGGCGGTTCCGGTGGCCGGGGCCGCCGAGGCGCTCGCCGACCTCCCGCCCTCCGCCGAAATCCTGCTCGTCGGACAGACCGCGGCGGTCGAGGCCGAGATCGCGCGGCTCGGCGTCCGGGATCCGCGGCTCCAGATCGTGGACGCGCCCGAGGTCGTCGGCATGGCGGAGAAGCCGCTTGCCGCGGTGCGTGGCAAGCCACAATCGTCCATCGGCGTTGGTCTCCGCCTCCAGCGGGAAGGGCGCGCGCACGCGTTCATCTCGGCCGGCAACACGGGCGCGGTCATGGCCGCCAGCACGCTCATGCTGGGGCTCCACGCCGGCGTGGACCGGCCTGCCATCGGCGGGCTGTTTCCCACCGCCGCGGATCCCGTCCTGGTGCTCGACATTGGCGCGAACGTGGATTGCTCGCCGCGCGAGCTGCGGGGCTTCGCGCACGTCGGCGCGGTCTACGCCCGGGATGTCCTCGGGCGTCCGGACCCCGGGGTGGGGCTGCTCTCGATCGGCGAAGAGCCGGAGAAGGGCAACGCGGCGGTCAAGGAGGCGCACGAGCTGCTCCGCGGCGAAGCGCACGCGTTCCGCTTCCTGGGCAACGTCGAGGGCCACGACCTCCTCCGCGGCAACGTGGACGTCGTCGTGTGCGACGGGTTCGTCGGGAACGTCGTGCTCAAGTTCTACGAGGAGATCGCCCACCGCTTCGTGACCCTCCTCAAACAGGATATGGATGCCGCACTGCTCCAGAGCGAGGGGATGCGTCGGATCAGCGCGCACCTCGACTACTCGACGTACGGGGGCGCGCCGCTGCTCGGCGTCCGGGGTGTTACCATCATCTGCCACGGCCGGTCGCCGGCGCGCGCCATCCGGAACGCCATCGGCGTGGCGCTGCGCGCGGCGGAGAATCACCTGAGCCAGCATATCGGCGCCGACTTGGCGGGCGGGACGGCCGCATGAAACGACCTATCGCACGGATCGCTGCGACCGCCCGGTATACGCCGGCGCGGATCGTGACCAACGCCGACTTCGAGCGGACCCTGGACACATCCGACCAGTGGATCCGCGAGCGGTCCGGCATCCGCGAGCGGCGCTACGCCGAGGACCACGAGACCATCGCCTTCATGGCGTGCGACGCCGCCGGCCGCGCCCTGACGGACGCCGGCCTCACGCCGGCCGACCTCGACGCCATCGTCGTCGGCACCGCCTCCTGGGACCGGCTCCTCCCCTCGCAGGCCTGCGACATCCAGGCGGCGCTGGGGGCCACGAACGCGGCCGCGTTCGACGTGGGAGCGGCGTGCAGCGGCTTCCTGTACGCGTCCACGGTGGCCGAGGGGATCATGGCGACCGGCGTCGCCCGGACGGTGCTCGTGGTGGGGGCGGAGCGGCTGACGCGGATCATGGACGCCACGGATCGGTCCACCGCCATCCTGTTCGGCGACGGGGTCGGGGTCACGCTGCTGCGGCCGTCGTCGGACGGACGCGGGATCCTGTCCGCGTACGTCAAGTCGGACGGGTCGCTGGGGCACCTGCTGTATCGCTCGGGCGGCGGCAGCCTCCAGCCGCCCAGCGAGGCCATGCTCGGCGACAGCTCGTACTACATCAAGATGGCCGGCCGCGAGGTCTTCAAGGCCGCCGTGCTGTCCATGGCGGACGCCTGCGATCACGCGCTGCAGCAGGCCGGCCTCACCGGCGAACAGGTGGACGTGCTCATTCCCCACCAGGCCAACATCCGCATCATCGAGGCCACCGCGAAGCACGCCCACATTCCGATGGACAAGGTCTACGTCAACGTGGACCGCTACGGGAATACCTCGGCGGCGTCGGTCCCCATCGCGCTCGACGAAGCCGTCCGCGCGGGACGGATCCAGCCCGGCATGACCGTCCTGCTGGTGGCCTTCGGCGCCGGCTTTACCTGGGCCTCGATGGCCATCCGGTGGTGAAGGCGGTCGTTCTCTGTCCCGGACAGGGCGCGCAGTGCGTGGGGATGGGCAGGGACCTGGCGGAGCGGTTTCCCGCCGCGCGCGCGGTGTTCGAGCAGGCCGACGCCGCGCTCGACGTGCCGCTGTCGCGCCTGATGTGGGATGGGCCCGAGCGCGAACTGACCCTCACCCACAACGCCCAGCCCGCGATCCTCGTGCACAGCCTCGCGGCTCACGCCGTGGTGCGGGACTATCTCCAGCCGGTGGCGGCGGCCGGACACTCGCTCGGGGAGTACACCGCCTACGCGGTCGTGGGCGCCCTCGGCCTGGCGGACGCGGTGCGGCTGGTCCGGCGCCGGGGGGAACTGATGCTCGAGGCCGGCGCGCGGCGACCGGGGACGATGGCCGCGGTCATCGGGCTGCCGGGCGAGCGCGTGGCCGAGATCTGTGCCGCGGTGAGCGCGAACGGCGTGGTCGTCGTCGCGGCCAATCTGAACGCGCCCGACCAGACGGTGATCTCGGGGGATCCGGCGGGGGTGGAGCGCGCCGCGAGCGCGCTCACGGAGGCGGGAGCCCGACGCGTCCTCCCGCTCAAGGTGAGTGGCGCGTTTCATTCGCCGCTGATGGCGTCCGCGGCGGACGGGCTCCTGGCTGCCCTGGATGCCGTCGCGCTGGGGGATCCGGCGGCGCCGGTCGTCGCCAACGCCTCAGCCGAGCCCGTGCGGGATGGTGCCTCGGCGCGCCGTCTCCTTGCCGAGCAGCTGATCGCCCCCGTACGATGGGTGGCCTCCATGCAGCGCGCGGCGGCACTCGCGAACGGCGCGCCCTTCCTTGAGCTGGGACCCGGCGCCGTGCTCGCCGGACTACTGAAGCGGATCGTGCCCGGTGCCACGGTTACCAGCCTTGGCACCGCGGATGAGGTGGACGCGTTCCTGACGCGGGAGCCGGCCTGATGGACCTCACGGGGAGGGTGGCCCTGGTCACGGGGGGCTCGCGGGGCATCGGCCGCGCGATCGCGGCCACGCTCCACACCGCGGGCGCCGGGGTCGCCGTGCTCGGTCGGGACGGCGCGCGCGCGCGGGCCGCGGCCGACGCGCTCGGGGAGCGGGCCCTCGCGGTCGCCGCCGACGTCGCCGTGGGCGACCAGGTGGCGGAAGCCGTCGCCCAGGTCGAACAGGGCCTCGGCCCCATTGACATTCTGGTCAACAACGCGGGCCTCACGCGGGACGGGCTGCTCGCGCGCATGAGCGGCGAGGACTGGGACACGGTGCTCGACGCCAATCTCAAGGGCGCCTTCCTCCTCACCAAGGCGGTCACCCGGGGCATGATGAAGCGCCGGTGGGGACGCGTCGTGAACATCACGAGCGTCGTGGGCCTGATGGGCAACGCGGGACAGGCCAACTACGCCGCGTCCAAGGCGGGGCTCATCGGGTTGACCAAGGCGGTGGCCCGGGAACTCGGATCCCGCAACGTTCTGGTGAACGCGGTCGCCCCGGGCTTCATAGACACCGACATGACCCGGGCGCTCACCGACCAGCAGCGCGACGCGCTGCGCGCGCAGATCCCGCTCGGGCGACTCGGCCAGGCCGCCGACGTCGCGCGGGCGGTCCTCTTTCTTGCATCCGATCACGCCGACTACATTACGGGCCAGGTGCTCGTCGTCGACGGCGGCATGGTGATGTAGAACCCTCTTCTCACGAGGACCACATGAGCAGTGTCGAGGACAAGGTCAGAGACATCATCGCCGAGGAGCTGGGCGTCGAGCGGGAGAAGCTCACCGACGACGCGAGCTTCATGGAGGACCTGGGGGCGGACAGCCTCGACCAGGTCGAGCTGGTGATGGCGTTCGAGAAGGAGTTCGATATCGACATTCCCGACGAAGACGCCGAGAAGATGCGGACGGTCGGGGACGCGCTGAAGTACCTCCACGAGAAGATGGGAAGCAAGTAGTTGCGGCGCCGGGTCGTCGTCACGGGCCTGGGGGTGGTGTCGCCCCTGGGCCTGAATGTCGAGGAGACCTGGGACGGCCTGCTGGCGGGACGGTCCGGGGCGGCGCGGATTCAGCGGTTCGACCCGTCCGAGCTCGACGTGCGGTTCGGCTGCGAAGTGAAGGGCTTCGACCCCGCCCCGTATATCGACCGCAAGGAAGCCAAGCGGTACGATCTCTTCCTGCAATTCGCCATCGCGGCCGCCACGCAGGCCATGGCGGACGCCGGACTCGGGACCCAGGTTCCCGAGCCCGAGCGGGCGGGCGTGATCATCGGGTCGGGCATCGGCGGCATCGGCACGTTCGAGGAACAGTGCCGCATCTCGCTGACGCAGGGCTACAAGCGCGTGTCCGCCTTCTTCGTGCCCATGTTCATCCCCGACATCGCCTCCGGGGTGATCTCGATCCGCACCGGCGCCAAGGGGCCGAACTACTGCACGGTGTCGGCCTGCGCCTCCTCGGCGCATGGGATCGGGGAGGCCACGCGCCTGATCCAGGACGGCACCGCGGACGTGATGATCACCGGCGGGGCGGAGGCGGCCATCACGCCGCTGGCGATCGCCGGGTTCTCCAACATGAAGGCGCTGTCGGCCCGGAACGACGAACCCGAGCGCGCCTCCCGGCCGTTCGACCGTGGCCGGGACGGCTTCGTGATGGGCGACGGCGCCGGCGTCGTGATTCTCGAGTCGCTCGAGCACGCGCAGGCGCGCGGCGCCCGCATCTACGCGGAGGTGCTCGGCTACGGCATGTCGGCCGACGCCTACCACATCACCCAGCCCGCGCCCGGCGGCGAAGGGGCCAGGCGCGCCATGCTCGCGGCACTCGCGGACGGTGACGTCAACCCGACTCGCGTGGGCTACATCAACACGCACGGGACGTCCACGCCCCATGGGGACGCGGCGGAAGTGGCGGCCATCAAGGACGTGTTCGGGTCGCACGCCCGCGAGCTGATTGCCGGGTCCACCAAGTCCATGACGGGCCATCTCCTCGGAGCCGCGGGTGGGCTCGAGTTCGCCATCAGCGTGCTCGTGCTGGAGCGGGGCACCATCCCGCCCACCATCAACCTGGACGATCCCGACCCGGCGTGCGATCTCAACTGCGCGGCGGGCGGCGTCGTGCGGCGCGAGGTGGACGTGGCCCTGTCGAACTCCTTCGGGTTCGGCGGGCACAATGTCAGTCTCCTTCTTGGGCGAGGCCCCTCGTGACCAACCCCGTCCTGATCATCGTCGGCTCGGAAAGCGACCGGGACCGGGTGGAACCGGCCATGAAGGCGCTGGACGACGCGCGGGTCGGCTACGACTTCGTCGTCTCGTCCGCCCACCGGGATGCCGAGCAGACCGCCCGGATCGCGCGCGAGGCCCGGCAGCACGGCTACCGCGTGATCATCGCGGCCGCCGGCCTGGCCGCCGCCCTTCCCGGCGCCGTGGCCGCCGTCACGGACCTGCCGGTCATCGGTCTGCCCCTCGACGTGGGCCCCCTGCGCGGGGTGGATGCCCTCTATGCCATCGCCCAGCTCCCGCCGGGCTGCCCGGTGGGGACGGTGGGAATCGGGATGGCCCGGAATGCCGCCCTCCTTGCGGTTCGGATCCTCGGGGCGTCGCTTTAGGGACTTCTGGGCCCCGCGGTTCCGGGCTCCCGGCCGCCGGCCGGTCACGAAACGCACACTTCCGGGGTCTATCCCATGAACTCGGCGTCCACGGTCCCTGGGCTCACGGGTGGGGGAGCGGCTGGGGCCGCCCCCGTGCCCGCCCCGGGCGGCGGCGGCAAGGGAGGCCGAACCACCGAGGACGACGGGACGATCGTGCGGCGGGTGCTGCGCGGAGACGTGGAGGCGTTCGGCGTGCTGGTGCGCCGCTATCGTGAGGCGTTCGGACGGTATGCCGTGGCGTCCTGCGGCGACGCGGATCTGGCCGCCGACGCGATGCAGGAGGCGTGCATTCGCGCCTACGACGCGCTGGCTACGTGCCGACAACCCGACCGGTTCGGGGCGTGGTTCTTCCGCATTCTGCGGAACCAGTGTCACAACCAGCGGTCCCGGCACCGGACGCACGTTCCGCTGGAAAAGGTGACGGCCGCCGCGCCAGGGCGCGCCGACTCGCGCCTCGAGCGCGAGGACCTGCGGCACCGGGTGGAGCGGGCGCTGAACCATCTGTCGCCCGAGCAGCGGGAGGCCTTTGTGTTGCGGCATGTGGATGGGCGTGGGTACTCCGAGATGGCGGCCTTGCTCGGGGAGCGGGAGGACCGGCTGCGGATGCGGGTGCACCGGGCACGAGAATCGGTCCGGCGGGAACTGGAGGAGCTGGATGGCTGACGGCAGGACGACCTGGAGCGCGGGGGCCCACCGGTATGCCGAAGGGGCGGGGGGGCCGCCGGAGGACGCTGCGGAGCGGGCCCGCGTGGACCGCTTCGGGGCGGCCGTGCAGGCCTACGGGCGTGGTCTGCCGTCGCTCGGCGACGAACTCGACGGCCGCGTCATGGCCGCCGTCCGGGCGCGGCCCCGGCCGCTGCCCGCGACCTGGTGGCGGCGGCTGGCGGAGCCGCGGCCCGTCTCGATCCGCCCGGCGCTCGCCGCGGCTGCCGCCGTGACGCTCATTCTGGCCTCGTCGGCCCTGACGGCCCTCCTGACGCGGGCCCCCGCCGGTTCGGCCCCAGCCGCCGCCACGCCGCCCGACGGGACCACCGGTTCCATCCTGGTGCGGTTCGAGGTTCGAGCGACCGGAGCCCAACGGGTGGCCCTCGCCGGCTCGTTCAACGACTGGAGCGACTCGTCCATCGTCTTTGCGCGGGGTTCGGCTCCGGACCAGTGGACGGTCACGGTCGCGCTCACCCCGGGGCGGTATCAGTATCTGTTCGTGGTGGATGGGAACGCGTGGATCCCCGATCCGCTGGCCCATGCACAGGTCGAGGACGAATTCGGGCAGATGAACAGTCTGTTGGTCGTCGGTCCGCGGGGGGTGGTGCGATCATGAGCGTGCTGCGGTGGGCAGTCCTGCTGGCGACCGCGGTGGCGGTAGCGCCGTCGCTGCTGGCCCAGGAGCGGGACGTTCGGGCCGAGCTGGCGGCGCGGGGCGCGCCACCCGAGTTCGTGAACGTGGTGGCCGAGCGGATTGCGGCGGCGCGCGCGGCGCGGATGCCGGCGGGTCCGTTGCTGGACAAGGCGCTTGAAGGCTGGGCCAAGCACGTGCCGGCGCAACGGGTGGCTGTGGCCCTCGAGCAGCTCCGCGCCCGTCTGGAAACGGGACGGGGCGTCGTGGTGGCGGCAGGCATGCTCGAGCCCACGGACGCGGTGGTGGCCGGTGCGGCGGAGGCCTTGGCGCGGGGGCTCACGCCCGAGGAGGTGCGGGAGCTGGTGTCCCGCGCGCCGGGGCCGGAGGCGGCGGGGGCCGGGTTGATGGTGGCCGCGTCCCTGCACGCGCAGGGGCTGGAGCACGCGGCGTCCGTGCGGGCCGTGGTGGAGGCCTACGGGACGGACCTGGACCCGGCGCGACTCTACGAGCTGCCGTCGGTCGTGGCGGGCCTGGCGGGCCAGGGCATGCGGATGAGCGACCTGGCGCGCCGCATCATGCAGGGGGGCGGGTTGCCCCTGCCACCGATGGCGGGCGGCGTCGGGCAGAGTAACGCGCGGCCGGGAGCGGTGCCGATTGGCCCGGGCGCAAACCAGGGGGTGGGAAAAGAGAAGCGCCGGCAGTGATCCGCTGGCTGACAGCCGCCGGGCTCCTGGCCTGTGCGTTCCCCCTCGCCGCACAGGAGGCATCGCTCTTGCTCGGCGGCGCCCGCACGCGCTACGCCGACACCCTGGATGGCTCGGCTGGGTTCGTGGGGCTGCGCCTGGGAATCGGGCGGAGCGCCGTCGGGGCGCAACTCGAGGCCGCGGTGTCGCGGTTCGTCGGCGGTGGCTGGGCCACCCAGCTCAGTGCGCAGAGCAGTGCCCTCTGGCCGGTCGGCGCCGGCCCGGCCATGCTCGGCCTGGCGGCTGGCGCCACCCTCAACGCCATCGAAGGCGGCATCGCGACCGGGATCGGAGCGGTCGGCCCGATGTTCGCGGTGCGCGCCTCCCGCGTGCACCTGGTGGCGGGAGCCGCCGCGGGCGCGTACCGCGCCCTCGACGGATCGTGGAGCCGCATTGCCAGCGGCTCGGTGCGCGCGTACTGGTATCCCCACCCACAGGTGGCCGTAGACGTTTCCGGGATGGGAATCGGAGGGGATACCCTGCGGTTCGCGGACCTCGGCACGCACGTGCGTGTCACGGGCGGCCCGGCGCAGATTGGCCTCCTGGGGGGGATCAGGACCGGCGATCTCTCGGACGGTCCCTGGGGCTCCGTCGAGATGGCCCTCGTCGTCGGTCACCGGGTGACGATCGAGGCCTCCGCGGGCAGATACCCACGGGACCTCACCGGATTCACGGGCGGGGCGTACGGCCAGGTGGGAATGCGGATCTTCGCGCTCCGGGGCCCGGCCGCGGTTCGCGTGCCCCCGCAGGTGGAGGCTCGCCGTACGGATGCCGGACGGGTACGCCTCACCTTCCGATACCGGGCGCCGGCGACGCGCCTAGAGGTCGCTGGCGACTGGAACGGCTGGACACCCACCCCGCTGACCCCGGAGAAGGACGGGTGCTGGTCGGTCGAGATCGAGCTGCCGCCGGGGGCGTACGGCTATGCGCTGGTCGCGAATGGCGACTGGGTGTTGCCCGACGGCGTGGCCGGCGTGGATGACGGCCTCGGCGGTCGCGTCGCGATGCTGGTCGTCCCGGGCTGACGGCGTTCCCGGCGCCCGCCCGGAGCGCCTAGGGGAGCGCGGCGATGGCGTGGACGACCGCCACGATCTGATCGGCCGCGGTCTCCGCCCGCCGGTACTCGTCGGGCGTGTAGGGTCCTCCCATCACGACCCGCGGGTTGCGGTACAGCATGGGGCTCGAAAACGAGCGCGCCGCATGCACGTGCACCTCCCGCACTCCAGTGGCCCGCACCACGTCGGCCACGTTCGCCGCCGTGATCCCGCCGCCGGGAAGGATGCCGATGCGCCCGGCCGCCCGCTTCACGAGTGACCGGATCAGGGGCACGCCTTCCAGGGCGGTGGCCTGCTGGCCCGACGTCAGCACGCGATCCACGCCCAGGGCGATCAGCGTGTCGAGCGCTTCGACGGGGTCGCGGCTGAGGTCGAACGCGCGATGGACCGTCACCTGCAGCGGGCGGGCCTCCTCGATCAGGATCCGGGTGCGGCCCTCCTCGATGGTGCCGTCGGGCGCCAGCAGGCCGAACACCACGCCGTCCGCGCCGTAGCGCCTGGCCTCACGCACGTCGTGCCGCATGCTCTCGAACTCGCGCGCGGTGTAGCAGAAGTCCCCGCCGCGCGGCCGGACCATCACGTGCAGCGCCACGTCGCGCTCGCGCGCCAGCGCGATGGTGCCGGCGGACGGGGTCGTGCCTCCTTCCACCAGGTTGGCGCACAGCTCGAGACGACGCGCGCCGCCTTCGGCGGCCGCGGCCGCCGATTCGATCGAATCAACGCAGGCCTCGACGAGCACGGGGTCGGACATGGGCCATAGGATAGCCGGGTGGCGCGAGGGACGGCAGGCCGTAGCTTTGAGGCCAAGGGTCGCCGTGCCTCCCTTCATCCCGGTGCGCGCGACGCGTAGCTTCCGGGACGTCCACCGCGCGACGTCCGCGCGACCGCGGGTGTCGGCGACGATGGTGGAGGGGAGGGGACTGCGAATGCGTGCCGTGCCGCTGCCTGGGATCGTCGTGCTGCTGGGTCTCCTCGCATGCGCCGGCGGTGCGCCCGACGCCGAGGATGTCGCGGGCGTGTATCGCGCGGACCTTCCGGGGCTCGCCACGCCGGGCCGTACGGTGACGTTGGACCTCGGGGTGGGGAACACCGCCCGGATGGCCGTGGACTACCAGGACGGACGCGGGCCGATTGCCGAGACCGGAACGTGGTCGCTGAGCCCGAAGGGGGAGATCCGGGTGGTGCTCGCGCGGGACGGGTTTGGACCGGTAACCAGCGACGTCACGTTCCGCTGGGCCCGGGAGCGGCTGACGGCCATCGCGTTCGATACGGTGCGCTGGGGCGGCCGCGGGTTCGCTCTGGCGCGGGATTGATCGTGCCGCCGGGCCTTCCCCGTATCGGCCTCGGCTTCGATTCCCACACGTTCGGCGCGGCGCGGCCGCTGCGCCTTGCCGGCGTCATCATCCCGCACGACACCGGACTCACCGGCCACTCGGACGGTGACGCCGTCGCCCACGCGGTGACCGACGCGCTCCTTGGCGCCGCCGCCCTCGGCGACATCGGCCAGTTGTTCCCGGATACGGATGCCCGGTGGCGCGGCGCCGACAGCATGGTGCTGCTCGAGACGGCGTACGCCCGCGTCCGGGCGGCGGGATTCGCGGTGGTCAACGTGGATGTCACGGTCATCGCGCAGCGCCCCAGGCTCGCGCCGCACGTCCCCGCCATGCGCGAGCGCCTGGCCGGGACGCTGGGCGTGGCCGTGGATGCCGTTTCCATCAAGGGCAAGACCAACGAAGGGATGGACGCAATCGGGCGGGGGGAGGGCCTCCAGGTCTTCGCCGTCGCCGCGGTCGCCCGGTCCTGACGGTGCTCGACGAGCTGATCGCGTGGCTCGTCGAGCTGCCGCCGCTCGCCGTGTACGGCATCCTGGCCGCCCTGGCGGCGGCCGAGAACGTGTTTCCGCCCGTCCCGGCGGATTCGGCCGTCGCGGTCGGCGCCTTCCTGTCGGTCGGCGGCCGCGGAACGGCGTGGGGGGTGTTTCTCGTCGTGTGGAGCGCGAACGTGCTGTCGGCCGCGCTCGTCTACCTGGCGGCGCGAACGGTGGGCCGCGCGTTCTTTCAGGGGCGGATCGGCCGGCGACTGCTGCGGCGGGAGGCGCTGACCCGGATCGAGCGGCTGTACGACCGCCACGGCCTCTGGGCCATCTTCGCGAGCCGGTTCATCCCCGGCGTGCGGGCCATCGTCCCCGCGTTCGCCGGCGTCGCCAACCTCGACCCGGTCCGGGCGCTCGTCCCGGTGACCCTCGCGTCGGGCATCTGGTACGGGGTGCTCACGTTCGTGGCGGCGACGTTCGTCCGGAATCTCGACACGGTCGGACATCTCCTGGTGCGCTTCCAGGGCGTGTTGCTCGTGGCGGCGCTGGCCGCCGTCGGCGGCGGCGTGTGGGTCCTGCGACGCCGCGCCCGGACACGGGAATGACAGGGGAGGGACGCGACCGCGCCTTCCGGCTCGAGGGCTTTACCGACCACCTCACGCTCGAAGTGGGCAGCTCCCGCAACACGGTGGACGCCTACGTCCGGGACGTGCGGCGGTTCGTGGAGCACGTCGGCGCCCGGGGCGCCGCGGATCCGGCGGCCGTCACGCCGAGGATGGTGCGCGAGTTCGTGTACGCGCTCAAGGACCTCGGGATGGCCACCTCGAGCATCCGGCGCCAGATCTCCGCCCTCCGCACGTACTACCGGTTCCTCGTTGGCGAAGGCCACACGACGGCCGATCCCACCGAGCGTCTCGAGACGCCGAAGGGGTGGCGTACCCTTCCCGAAGTCCTGACCGTCGCGGAGGTCGAGGCGCTGCTCGGCGCGCCGCATCCGGACGAGGCGCTGGCCTGGCGCGATCGGGCCCTGCTCGAGATCGGCTACGGGACCGGCGGGCGCGTGTCGGAGATCGTGCAGCTGGGGGCCCAGGACGTGGCGTTCGACGAAGGACTCGTGCGGTTCTACGGGAAGGGTGGCAAGGAGCGCCTGGTGCCCATCGGCCGGCGGGCGCTCGGCGCCGTCGCGCTGTACCTGCGGGAGATCCGGCCGGGCCTCGACCGCGGATTCGGCGCGGGACGATTGCTGCTCAACGCCCGCGGCCGCCCGCTGAGCCGCGTCGGTGCCTGGGGCATCATCAAGCGCGCGGCGCAGCGGGCGGGGCTCGCCAAGCGGGTGACCCCCCACACCCTGCGGCATTCGTTCGCCACGCACTTGCTGGAGGGGGGGGCGGACCTCCGGGCCGTCCAGGAGATGCTGGGACACGCCGACCTCGCGACCACCCAGATCTACACGCACGTGGACCGTGAGTACCTGCGATCCGTCCACAAGGCCTACCATCCGCGCGCCTGACCCTCCACCTTCCCGCCATGTTCTTCGTGCTCGACAACTACGACTCCTTTACCTATAACCTGGTCCAGTACCTCGGTGAACTTGGCACGGACCCCGTCGTGCGGCGCAACGACGAGGTGGGCGTGGATGAGGTCCTCGCCCTTCGCCCCGAGGCCGTCGTCGTCTCACCGGGACCAGGGCGTCCCGCGGAAGCGGGCATCAGCATTCCCCTGATCCGCGCGTGCGCCGCGCGGGTGCCCGTGCTCGGCGTGTGTCTGGGCCATCAGGCCATCGGCGAGGCGTTCGGCGGCCGCATCATCGGAGCGGACCGTCTGATGCACGGCAAGACGACGCCGGTCGCGCACGACGGCGCCAACGTCTTCCGGGGACTTCCCAATCCGTTCGACGCCATGCGGTATCATTCTCTCGTCGTGGATCCGGCCGGGGTGCCCGACGCGCTCGAGGTGACCGCGTGGTCGGACGACCGGCCGCCACGAACCGAGATCATGGGCCTCGCGCATCGGCAGGAGCCCATCTGGGGCGTGCAGTTCCACCCGGAATCCGTCGGAACATCGGTCGGTCGGGACCTGATGGCCAACTTCGTGGCGCTCGTGCGGGCTCGGTGAGCGGCGAGGCCGTGCGGCGTGTTCCTTACCGATTTCACCGCAACGACTTAGCGTGATGGCCCGGATTTTGACTCCGCGCCCGCCCGTTGTTAGCTTCTGCTGTGCGCCTCGTCTGCGTAATCCCCGCCCGGTACGATTCCACCCGACTGCCGGGCAAACCGCTTCGCCTCCTCGGGGGCGAGCCCTTGATCCGCGTCGTGACGCGTCACGCCCTCTCCCTCGAGCTTCCGGGTGACGTCGTGGTGGCCTCCGACGATCAACGCGTCCTGGACGCCGTTGCGGGGCTTGGCGTGGACGGCGTCCTGACGGAAGCCGGCCATGCGTCCGGAACGGCGCGCGTCGCCGAGGTCGTGGCGCAACGCGGTCTCGGACCGGCGGATCTCGTCCTCAATCTCCAGGGCGACGAGCCCTTCCTCCCGCGCGAGGCCGCCATGGGGGCGCTCGCTCGGGTGCAGGCGGGCGACGATATCGGGACGGCGGCCCATCCGCTCACCGAGGAAAGCCGCCGGGATCCCAACCGGGTGAAGGTCGAGCTGGATGGGCGGGGGCGGGCCCTGCGCTTCTACCGGACTCCCCCGCCACCGGCGTGCGGGTTCGAGGCGCCCGCGTTTCAGCACCTGGGGGTGTACGCCTATCGGCCGGCGACGTTGCGGACCTGGGTGACGCTCCCCGAGGTTGCGGAGGAGACCACCGCAGCGCTGGAGCAGCTGCGCGCGCTGGCGCACGGCCTGCGCATCGGCGTGGCCGTGCTGCCCGCCGCCGCGCCCCACGGCATTGATACCGAGCACGACTTGCGACTCGCGGAGGCCCGGTTGTGAGCACCAAGTACATCTTCGTGACGGGCGGCGTGGTGTCGTCGCTTGGCAAGGGCATCGTGGCCGCGTCGCTTGGGCGCCTGCTCGTGGAGCGGGGCCTGCGCGTCACCATCCAGAAGTTCGATCCCTACATCAATGTGGATCCGGGCACCATGTCGCCGTTTCAGCACGGCGAGGTCTACGTCACGGACGATGGCGCCGAGACCGATCTGGACCTCGGGCACTACGAGCGGTTCGTGGACCGCTCGCTGTCGCAGGTCAACAACGTCACGACCGGCCGGATCTACCTCGCGGTCATCACCAAGGAGCGGCGCGGCGAGTACCTCGGCAGCACGGTGCAGGTCATCCCGCACATCACCGACGAGATCAAGTCGGCCGTCCGGCGCCTGGCGCCCGAGCATGACGTGGTGATCACGGAGATCGGCGGGACCGTGGGCGACATCGAGTCCCAGCCGTTCCTCGAGGCCATCCGCCAGTTCCGCCAGGAGGTGGGACGCGAAAACGCCCTCTTCATTCACCTCACGCTCGTGCCGTTCATCGGTGCCAGCGGCGAGCTGAAGACCAAGCCCACGCAGCACTCCGTCCGGGAGTTGATGGAGATCGGGATCCAGCCGGACGTCCTCATCTGCCGGTCCGACCGCCCGCTCGACGAGGCCATCAAGCGAAAGATCGCGCTCTTTTGCAACGTGGACTTCGGGTGCGTGGTCGAAAGCCGGACGGTGGACTCGACCTACCAGATCCCGTTGCTGCTGCACGAGCAGGGACTGGACCGTGAGGTGTGCCGCCGGCTGGCCATGGACACCAAGGAGCCCGACCTGCGCCCGTGGCGCGCCATGGTCGAGAAGATCCTGCGGCCCGCCGAACGCGTGCGCATCGGCATCGTCGGGAAGTATACGGAGCTGTCCGACGCGTACACCTCGATCCGCGAGGCGTTGATCCACGGCGGCATCGCCAACGACGTGGGCGTCGAGCTGCACTGGGTCTCGAGCGACCTCTGCGCGGACCAGGCGTCGGCGGGGGCCGAGCTGGCCGGACACGACGCGCTGCTCGTCCCCGGCGGCTTTGGCGTGCGGGGCGTCGAGGGGATGGTGCAGGCCGTGCGGTGGGCGCGCGAGCACCAGATGCCGTTCTTCGGCATCTGCCTCGGGATGCAGACCGCCATCATCGAGTTCGCGCGGGATGTGTGCCGCCTGCCGGAAACCAACTCCAGCGAATTCGCGCCCGAATGCGAGAACCCGGTGGTGGCGTTGATGGACTCGCAGCGCGACGTGCAGGACCTGGGTGGGACCATGCGATTGGGCTCCTATCCCTGTCGGCTGACGCCGGGTTCGCGGGTGCGTGAGATCTACGGCGCCGATGAAGTCGGCGAGCGCCACCGCCATCGGTACGAAGTCAACAACCACTACCGGAACACCCTCACCGAGTTCGGCATGCGGTGCACCGGCCTGTCGCCCGATGGATCGCTCGTGGAGATGATCGAGCTGCCGGACCACCCGTGGTTCATCGGCTGCCAGTTCCATCCGGAGCTGCGCTCGCGGCCTATGCGCCCGCATCCGCTGTTCGCGTCGTTCGTGGCGGCGGCCCGCGCGTACAAGCATCGCCGCGTGCAGGACGGCCTCCTGGCCGAGGCCAAGGCCTGATTCATGTGGCTGCCCGCGCCGGTCCTGGTTGCCGGTCCCTGCGTGCTGGAGCACGACGCGGTGAACCTGCGCGTCGCGGAGACCGTGGCCGAGCTGGGCGCGCGGCTTGGCATGCGCGTGGTCTTCAAGGCCAGCTACGACAAGGCCAATCGTGCCCGCCGCGGGGCGCCGCGCGGACCCGGGCTCGACGCCGGGCTCGCCCTGCTGGCCCGCGTGCGCGATGAGGTGGGCATTCCGGTGCTCACCGACGTCCATGACGCCGCTCACGTGCCGGCGGTCGCCGCCGTGGTGGATGCCCTCCAGGTGCCCGCATTCCTCTGCCGGCAGACGGATCTCGTGGAGGCCGTGGCACGGGCCGGGTGCCCGATGAACGTCAAGAAAGGGCAGTGGATGGCGCCCGAGGAGCTGGCGGGACCGGTCGAGAGGGCCCGGGCCGCGGGTGCGACGGCCATCGCGGTCACGGAACGCGGAACGGCGTTCGGCTACGGCGACCTCGTCGTGGACATGCGCGCCATGCCGCGGCTGCGCGAGGCGACCGGTGCCGCCGTGCTGTTCGACGCCACGCACAGCGTGCAGCGTCCCGGGCGCGGCCCGGGCGGGGGGTCGGGCGGCGACCGGGCCATGGTGCCGGTGCTGCTCCGGGCGGCGGCAGCGGCCGGCGCGGACGGGTTCTACGTCGAGACCCACCCGACGCCCGACGCGGCGTCGAGCGACGCGGCCTCGATGTGGCCCCTCGGCGACCTGGCGCCGCTCATCGAGTCCGCGCTCGATGTGTGGCACGCCGCGCAGGGAGGGCGGGTTCGTGCTTGACCCGACGGTGGCCCGCCGCATCCGGCTCGTCGGGCTCGACGTGGACGGCGTCCTCACCGACAACGGACTCTACGTGGGCATGGTGCAGGGGACCCCGGCCGAGCTCAAGCGCTTCGACATCCAGGACGGGATCGGCATCGTGCTCCTGCGGCTCGCGGGAATCCGCGTCGTGCTGCTGAGTGGCCGCCGGTCCGAGGCCACGGAGCTGCGGGCGGAGGAGCTGGTGGTGGACGCGTGCGTGCAGGGCCACCACGCCCGCAAGTACCCCGCGTTCGCGGCCCTGCTCGAGCGTTTCGGCGTCGCGTGGGACGACGCGGCGTTCCTGGGCGACGACCTCCCGGACGTCCCGGTCCTGCGCAGCGTGGGCCTGCCCGTTGCCGTCGCCAATGCGACCAGCGACGCCCGGGCGGTGGCGCACCACGTCACCACGGCCAGGGGAGGGCAGGGAGCGGTTCGTGAGTTCGTCGAGGCGTTGCTGCGCGCGCGCGGCGAGTGGGATGCCACGGTCGAGCGGTATCTCGAAGAGGCCCGGGGAGTGCCCGCGTGAAGGCGGTGCTCCTCGTGGGCCTCGTGGCGGCAGCCTGCGGCGGCCTGGAGCAGCCGCCCACCGTGCGCACCGGCGCCGACTCGGCCGACCAGGTGGGCTACGGGGTCACGCACATCCTCACCGCGGACGGCGTACGGCGCATGCGGCTCGTGGCGGACTCCGCCTACGCATACCTCGGACCGCAGCGCCACGAGCTCTTCGGGATCACGGTCACCTTCTACGCCCCGAACGGCGTCGAGACGTCCACGCTCACGGCCCGTGAGGGCACGTACGAGTGGCGGTCCGGGAACATGGAAGCGCGCGGCGACGTGGTGACGATCAGTCCCGACGGTCGCCGGCTGGAGACGTCCATCCTTCAGTACGACCGCGCGACGGATCAGATCGTGGGGCCGGCGGCCTTCCGGTGGCGCACCCCGGATCAGGATGTCGAGGGGGAGGGATTCACCACCGATCCCGAGCTTCGGAACGTGCAGACGACGCGGGCGCGGGGCGCCCTTGGCCCGGTGCGGGTAGACCAATGACGCGCCGCGGCCTCGTCGTGGTCGCGCTGGTCGGCGGGACGATCGGGCCGGAGCCCGCGACGCCGCAGGACGCCCGGGCCTGCTTCGTCGTCGTGGACCGCACGGGCGGCCAGGGCCGGCAGGTGGACGTCGGGGGCGGGTTCTACCGGGTGTTCCAGGGGGGCGGCATCTGGGCCCACTGTCGCGGCCAGGACACGCGCTGGTATTCGGACAGCGTTGCCTGGTACCAGGACTTCGACCGGTTCGACATGATCGGCAGCGTCCGGTTCGAGGACGCCACGGTCGAGCTGACGTCGGAACGCGCCTCCTATCACCTCCGCGACGAGCGGCTCGATGCCCGCGGGAACGCGCGGCTCCGCAACCGCGTGACCGGCTCCGTCCTGCACGGTCCCCGGATCGCCTACCACCGCCGCGTCCCGGGGATGCGCGACACGACGCTGCTCGCGGCGGGCGGGCGCCCGACCATCGCGTACCGCTCCGAACGGGACTCGGCCGGCGCCGAGCCGTACATCATCCTGGCGGATTCGGTGCAGTTCCGGGGGAACTCGGCCGCGATGGCCTGGCGCGCGGTGACCATTGACCGCTCGGATTTCCACGCCGCGGCCGACTCCGCCACCCTCGACACGGAGGTGGGCGCCGGGCGGCTGATGCACCGGGCGCGGATCACGGGCGGCGACTCGGCCTACACGCTCGTGGGGCGCGACATCCAATACCGTCTCGTGGACCGCACCCTCACGTGGATCCAGGCCGAAGGCGAGGCCAGCGCCGTCAGCGCCGAGTGGCTGGTCGTGGCCGACACGGTCGCGTTCGATATCGAGGACGACCGCATCCAGGCGGGGCAGGCGTGGGGGGATTCCTCCCGGGCGCGTGCCATCTCGGTCAGCAACACCATCACGGCCGACTCGCTGGCCATTGACGCGCCCGCGCAGACGCTCCGCGAGGTGCGGGGGATCGGGGGGGCGGAGGCGCGCTCGCTGCTCGACTCGCTCGACGCGGACGCGGACTGGATTGCGGGCGACACCGTCGTGGCGGCATTCGGGCGGACCGCGGACAGCGTCTCTACGCTGGACGGGATCGTGGCGCTGGGGCATGCGCGCGCCCGGTACCGCGTGTTTCCGCAGACGGCGCCGGAGGGTCCACCCGACCTGAGCTATTCCCGCGGCGACCGGATCACGGCGCAGTTCGCGGCCAATCGGCTCGTGCGCGTGGACATCGTGGGCGCCACCGACGGGGTATACCTCGAAGCTCAGCGCCGGAGGGTGCCGTGACGGACGCGCTCGGCCCGATCGCCGCGGAGCGGAACCCATCGGTTCCGCTCGCGGTGGCGGCCATCCTCCACGTGGCGGATCCCGGCGGCCGCATGACCTTCGGCGACCTGGCGGTCGCCTACCGCGAGCGGTATCTGGATGTGTCGCGTCGGGCCGGCCTTCAGAGCGGCACACAGCGCGGCACCCTGTCGGTGGACGAGGTCCGCCGGTTCCTCCTGTCGTCGGCGCTTCCCCGGCTGGTCACCGACGGCCTGCTCCAGGAGTTGCCCGCCGTCGTGGACGACGGCAGCGTGCTCGAGGTCCCGGCGGGGCGGTGGAGCGCGATCGCGTCCGAGCGCGCGACGCTTGCCGAGCGCCTGATCGCCATGGCCATCGAACGCCTCGCGGAGGCGGAAACGGCGGGCGAGGCGGCCGGCGCGTCCGGCAGCGTGCTGGCGGGGCGCGGCCTCACCAAGGTGTACCGGCGCCGGCACGTGGTCAACGACGTGCACGTCGAGCTGCAACAGGGGGAGATCGTCGGGCTCCTGGGTCCCAACGGGGCGGGGAAGACGACGACGTTCTACATGATCGTGGGCCTGGTCCGGCCGGACGCGGGCCGCATCTTCGTGGATGACGAGGACATCTCGGCCTGGCCCATGTATCAGCGCGCGCGTGAGGGCATCGGGTACCTGGCCCAGGAGCCCTCGGTCTTCCGGAAGCTCACCGTCGAGGAGAACGTCCTGGCCATTCTGGAGACGCTGGGGCTGTCGCGGACCGAACGCGAGGAGCGCCTCGAGTCGCTGCTCGACGAGCTGTCGGTCAAGCACCTGCGGCGGGAAAAGGCCTACAAGCTCTCGGGGGGCGAGCGCCGCCGGCTGGAGATCACGCGGGCGCTGGTGACGCAGCCCAGGTTCATGCTGCTCGACGAGCCGTTCGCCGGGGTGGACCCGATCGCCGTGCATGACATCCAGTCCATCGTGGCGGATCTCCGGCGCCGCGGCATCGGCGTGCTCATCACGGACCACAACGTGGAGCAGACGCTGGACATCGTGGATCGCGCGTACATCCTCTTCGAAGGCCGCGTGCAGGTGGCCGGCACGGTGCGGGACCTGGTCTTCGACGACCGCGTGGCCGACCTGTATCTCGGCCCGACGCTCACCGCCCGGCTGCGCGAGCGGCTCGGGGAGGCGGCGTGAAGCCCGGCCTGCACCAGAGCGCGCAGCTCCGCCAGGAGCTGCGGATGAATCCGCGCCTGTACCAGGCGATGGACCTGCTGTACATGCCGCTCCTGGACCTCCAGCAGCACCTGAAGCAGGAGCTGCTGGTGAACCCGTTCCTGGAACTGGTCGAGCCGGAAGAGGAGACCGCGCCGGCGGAGCCGACCGACGAGGAGCGGGAGCGCGAGGCGCAGGAGAAGCAGGACGAGATGGACTGGGAGGAGATTCTCCTCGACGGGTTCCAGGTGAGCGGCTCCGGGGCGCGGGACCTGTCCACGTCGGACGAGACGTTCGAGCGGATGCCGGTGCAGGCCCGCGCCTTGACGGACCACCTGCGCGACCAGCTCCAGATGCTGGAGCTGACCGACCGGCAGCGCGTGCTGGCCGAGGAGTTCCTGGGCAACCTCGGCGAAGACGGCTACCTCCAGGCCACGCTCGAGGAGATCGTGCGCGGCGCCAATCGGTGGGCCGGGTTCGAGGTGGAGGAAGCGGGGGCGGACGGGACGGACGAGGCGGCGCCGGTGCCGGCGGACCTCCTCAGCACCGCGCCGGGGGCGGCGGTGGCCGTGGAGGCGCCATCGGAGGAGGCGGATCCCGCGGTGACGCCGTTCACGGTGGCGGAGGCGGAGGTGCTGCTCCGGATCATGCAGAACCTGGATCCGCCGGGTATCTGTGCCCGCGACCTGCGCGAGTCGCTCCTGATTCAGCTGCGCGAGTTCGGGGAAGCCGACAGGTTCGTCTATCGCCTGGTGGACGAGGCGTTCGAGGACCTCAAGGGCCATCGGTGGACCGAGATCGCCAAGCAGTACAATGTGGACCCCAAGGAAGTCCAGGACGCGGCGGACGAGCTGGCGCGCCTCGATCCCAAGCCCGGGCTCCGCTTCCTCCCGGCGGACGACGAGTACGTCGTGCCCGACCTCGTGGCCGAGAAGATCGAGGGCGAGTACCGCGTGTTCCTGAACGACCAGGGCATGCCCCGGCTCCGCATCAGCAAGGTCTACCAGGACCTGGCCGGCGACAAGAAGCAGTTCACGGGTGAGACCCGGGAGTTCATCACCGAGAAGCTCAACGGCGCCACGTGGCTGATCCAGGCCATCGAACAGCGCCGCCAGACCATGCTCAAAGTAATGCGCTTCATCGTGGACCGGCAGCGCGACTTCTTCGAGAAGGGCATCGAGTACCTGCACCCGCTGACGCTGCGCGAAGTGGCGGACGTCGTGAGCATGCACGAGTCCACGGTCAGCCGCGTCACGAATCAGAAGTACGTGCAGACGCCGCGCGGCGTGTTCCCGCTCAAGTTCTTCTTCTCGAGCAGCCTGGAGACCACCTCCGGCGAGGACGCGAGCGCCCGGGCGGTGCGGGCGCAGATCCAGAAGCTCGTGGGTGACGAGACGCCCTCCACGCCGCTGACCGACGCGCAGATCGTGAGCGCGCTGCGGGACCGCGGGATCCGCATCGCGCGGCGCACCGTGGCCAAGTACCGGGATCAGCTGGGCATTCTGCCGGCCCGCATGCGGAAGCGGCTGTGACGCTCGCGGCCCGGGATGCCGAAGCCGACGTCAGCGTCCTCGTGCCCGCCAAGGACGAGGCGGAGAACCTCCCGGCGTTCGTGCGGCTGTGCGCCGAGGCGTTCGCCTCCGAGCCGTATGCGTGCGAGGTGGTGGTCGTCAACGACGGCAGCGAGGACGACACCGCGGCGGTCCTGACGCGGCTCCAGACCGAGCACGCGTTTCTGCGGGTGGTGACCCACCGGGCCCGGCAGGGCATCGCCGACGCGCTGCGTTCCGCGGCGGACGCCGCCACCGGCCGGATTTTCGTGTTCTATCCCGCCGACCTGCAGTTTCTTCCGGCCGAGATTCCGGGACTCGTCGCCCCGATCCGCGCCGGAGAGGCGGACATCGTCACCGGCGCCAAGCAGGGGCAGTACGAGAAGGCCTTCGTCTCCGGCGTGTACAACTGGCTGTGCCGCCGGCTGTTCGGCATCCGGGTCACCGACCTCAACGCGGTCAAGGCCTACCGGCGCGAAGTGGCGGCGGTGGTGCCCCGGCGTCCCGATTGGCATCGCTTCATGGTCGTGATCGGTGCCGCGGACGGCTTCCGTGTGGTGGAGCGCCCCGTGACCCTGCTCGCCCGCAAGGCCGGACGCTCCAAGTTCGGGCTCGGCCGTATTCCGGTGGGTGCGCTCGATCTCCTGTCGGTCTGGTTTCAGCTGCGCTTCGGTCGCAAGCCCCTGCTGTTCTTCGGGGTGTTCGGTGGCCTGCTGTTCCTGCTGGGCTTCCTCGTGGGGCTGGCGGCGCTGGTCATCCGGTTCGGCTTCGGCGTCGGGTTCCGGCCGCTGCTGGACCTGGTGATGGTGCTGGTCATCTCCGGCATCGCACTGTTCGGCTTCGGCTTCGTCGGCGAGATGGTGGCGGGACTCCGCGAGGAAGTCCACGGACTGTCGCGCGCCGTCGAGCGCCTGGCCGCGCGCGACCGCCACGGCTAGCCGCTTGCGGGTCCTGGCCGTCGCCCATTCCTATCCCCGGTTCGACGGCGATCTCGCCGGAGCATTCCTCGAACGGTTGTACGAGGCCCTGATTACCCGGGGACACAGCGTGCGGGTCATCGCACCCGCGGACGAAGGCCGGGGCGGGGAAGAACGGCGCCACGGGCTCCTGGTCGAGCGCGTCCGCTACGCCACACCGGGGCGCGAGACGCTGGCCTATCACGGCACCATGACCGGGGCCCTGCGCAGCCCGGCCGGCCTGCTGGCGTTCCGGGGCCTGGTGCGCGCGCTCGCGCGTGCCGTCCGGAGCCGCGCGGCGGACGCGGACGTGATCCACGCCAACTGGTGGGTGCCGGGTGGCTGGGCCGTGTGGCGTGCGCGGCACGCGGGCACACCGCCCTGCGTGCTCACGCTCCACGGCACCGACGCCACGATGCTCCGACGCTCGTGGATCGCGCGACGGATCGCCCGCCCGGTGCTCGGGGGGGCCGCCACGGTCACGACGGTTTCCACGTTTCTCGCCGGCATCGCAAAGCAGGCCGGCGCCCGTACGTCACCGGTCGTTCTCCCGATGCCGGCGGAGGCCGGGACTCCACCGCCGGCCAACCTGGGCGGACGCGGCGTCGTGACCGTCGGGCGGCTGACCCGACAGAAACGGATCCACGTCGTGATCGAGGCGATCGCGCGGCTCGCGGCGGACGGTCGGGTCATTCCGCTCACCATCGTCGGGGACGGCCCGGAGCGGCTCGCGCTGGAGCGGATGGCAGGGCGGCTCGGGGTCCGGGAACAGGTCCGGTTCACCGGCGCCGTCTCCCCCTCGGCCGTGCACGAGTTGCTGGCCGGCGCGGACGCCTTCGCCTTTCCCGCCCGCCACGAGGGCTTCGGGCTCGCCGCCGCCGAGGCGCTGATGGCGGGCGTGCCGATCGTGGTGGCGGCGGATGGCGGAGGGGTGCTGGACATCGCGAGGCCGGATGCCGCCGCGGCGATCGTGCCCGGCCTCGAGCCCGCGGCCTGGGCGGCCGCCATCGGGCACATGCTCGGGAACGCCCAGGCGCGCGCGGCGGCGGCCGCCGAAGGGGCCGAGTGGCGCCGGCGCCTGGACCCGGGCGCGGTGGCGGAGCAACTCGAAGGCGTCTTGGAGCACGCGTGCGGCCGACCGTAACGCAATCCTCGCGGACGATCTGGCTGCTCCAGGGCGTCCTCGCCCTGGCGGTGATCGTGTTCGTCTGGCGGTCCGCGGCCCGTCACTGGGACGAGTTTCGGTCGCTCGAATTCGCGGTCCAGCTGCGGCCCGGTTGGATCGCGCTGGCCGGCGCGGTCGTCCTCGTGACGTACGGGCTCCTGGTGGCCGCGTGGCGCGCGGTCATCGGTGGCTGGGGAGAGCGACTGGCGTATCGCCCGGCCGTGCGGATCTGGACCGTCTCCAACCTCGGCCGCTACCTGCCCGGCAAGGTCTGGAGCGTGGCGGGGCTCGCGGTCCTCGCGCAACGCGAGGGAGTCGCTGCCTGGGCCGCGGTCGGCGCGGCCGTGGCCATGCAGGCCATTGCGGTTGGCTCCGGGGTGGCGGTGGCGGCCGCGACCGTGCCGGGCACCTTGTCCGCGCCGGGCGCCCTGGTTGCCGCCGCCGTCGCGGCCGCAACCATCGCGGCGCTGGCCATGCCACGGGTGGTGGCCCTCGTCGGGCGGATCACCCGCCGACCCGGCCTGCGCCCCATGCCGGTGAGGGCCGTGGTGCTCGCCGGAACCGTCACGACCGTGTCCTGGCTTGCCTACGGCGTGGGCTTCTGGTGTCTGGCCCGGGGGACGCTGGGGAACACGTCGCTGGGCATGGCACCCGCCATCGGCGTGTTCGCGGCCGGCTACATCACCGGCCTGCTCGCCCTGTTTGCACCGGGCGGCGTTGGCGTGCGGGAAGCCGTGTTCATCGCGCTGCTGGCGCCGAGCGTGGGATCCGGCGGCGCCATCGTGCTTGGCGTGGCCTCCCGCGCCCTGCTCACGCTCACCGAGGTCGCGGCGGCGCTGCTGGGCCTGCTCGGGGGACGGGGTGGGCCCGCGGTGGGGACCGGTCCCGCGGTTCCCGGCGCCGATTAGATTGCGTCCCCGAGAGAACCCATGGTAGCCACGGCCCCAGCATCCGTCCCGCCAACCGCCGGCGCGTTCGAGCCGAAGCGTCCCACGATGGCCGCCACCGGGCTGCTGACGCTCTGGATCGCGGTCCTGTCGCTGCCCGCCTGGACGGGCAAGTTCCTGGCCGGTCCGTACTCGGACCAGTACGACACCGGATACGCGTTCCGTCACTGGCTGGCGTCGGAGATCAAGCGGACCGGAAAGATCCCCCTCTGGAATCCCGAACTGTTCGGCGGACTCCCGTTCGTCGGCGCCATGCACGGCGACATCTTCTATCCGACCGCGCTGCTGCGCCTGGTGCTGCCGACCGGGACCGCGATGAACCTGGGGTTCATCGCGCACTACGTACTGGCGGGTCTCTTTGCGTACCTGCTGCTCCGCCGGCTGCGTGTCTCGTGGGCGGGCGCGGTGACCGGTGGGCTGGCCTATCAGCTCTCGGGCGTGATCGGCTCGTACGTATCGCCCGGCCACGACGGGAAGCTCTTCGTCACGGCGCTGCTGCCCCTCGCGCTGATCGGGCTGATCATGGGGATGCGCGAGCGACGGCTCGAAGGCTATGGCTTGCTCGCACTGACGGTCGGCCTGGCCCTCGTGAGCCCGCACGCGCAGATGACGTACTACTTGCTGATCGTGGCGGGCATCTTCGCGCTCTATCTCGCGTTCGGCGAGCCGGTGCCGGGGCGCCCCCTCGCACGGCGTGCAGGCGACCTCGGGATGGCGCTGGGCGCCGTGGTGCTGGGGTTCGGGATCGGCATGATTCAAATCCTGCCGTTCTTCGAGTATCTGCCGTACTCACCGCGGGCCGAAGGGTATTACGGCTTCGAGGGCTCCACGTCGTTCGCGATCCCGTGGTCGCACGTGCCGGAGTTCTTCGTCGCGAGTTTTGTGGGCAACACGCCCGACGGGACGTACTGGGGACCGAACGGCGGCGGGCTGAAGCTCCACTCGGAATACCTGGGGCTTCCTGTCATTGCGCTGGCCGTGCTCGGCGCCGCGGACGCCAGGCGCCGACGGTTGGCCCTGTGGATGGGGGGACTCGGGCTCCTCTTTCTCCTGATCAGCCTCGGCGCCGGTACGCCCTTCTACCGTGTGTGGTGGGCGGTGATGCCGTTCGTCAAGCAGACCCGGGCGCCAGGGATGGCGCTGTACGTCGTGGCGCTCGTGCTGGCCATGCTCGCGGCGTTCGGCGTGGATCGGCTCCAGGCGGGGGAAGGGAAGCGCGCGCGCGCCGTGTGGGTCGGGGTCGGCCTTACGGTGGCGCTCCTGGCGGCCGTCGGCGGCATCGGGGCCATGGCCGAGTCGTTCGCCCAGGGGGTCCAGATGGCGCTGGGGCTCCCCGTCGCCGACGTGGCCGGGCGGGCGGCGGGAAGCATCCGGATGGGTGGGATGCTGAGTGGCGTGGCGCTGCTGGTGCTCGGCGCGGTCGCGGTGGCGACCGACCGGGGCCGGCTGCCTCTGATTGGCCTGGCCCTGGCGGTACCGCTGGTGACGGGAGCGGACCTGTGGCGCAACGCGGCGGGATTCTGGGCATGGTCGCCGGCGCCCACGGCCGGCCTGTACGCAGGCGACTCTCTCACCGCCGCACTCCACTCGGCCGCAACGCCGCTCAGGGTCATCAACGGTACGGCGGCCCTCCGCCCGGTCGGATCGCCGTTCCGGGTCCTCAACAGCCCGCAGGCGTACCCCGGCTCGTCGCTCATGGCGTACGGGATCCCCCAGATCCTGGGCTACCACGGAAACGAGCTGCACGCGTTCGATGAGCTGATGGGCGGGCGGAACGTCTGGCGTAATCTCGGCAGGGGGCTCCCGGGGAGCCGCCCGAAGATCTGGGACCTGTACGCCGTTCGATTCGTGCTCGCGTCACCCCAGGATCGGTTCGCCGATGCGCTCCCCGGTTTCGTCCGGCGGGCCGCGGCCGCCACCACCGCGGCGGGACAGCCCATCGTCGTCTTCGAGCGGGAGCAACCACCAGACTACGCCTGGGTGGCGACCGCCGGTCTCAAGATTGACGACTCGACCGGGGTAGCCGCCGCCCTGGACCCGCGATTCGACAAGCGCTCGATCGTCCTCCTGGCCGAGGACGCCCCGGTCGAGCCGCCACCGATTGACACGCTCCCCCCGCCGTCCGCGGTCGGCGCGAGCGTCACCGACTGGGCCCCGGGACGGATGGCGATCACCCTGGAAACCCCGCTGGCGGAGGCCGGGTATCTGGTGGTGGCGGAGAACTGGTACGTCGGATGGCGGGCGACCGTGGACGGCGCGCCCGCGCCGGTCCTCCGGGCCAACGTGGCCCAGATGGCGGTGCCGCTCCCGGCCGGGGCCCGAGAGATCCGGCTGACATTCACGAGCTCGTCGTATGAACGGGGGAGGCTGATCACGGTGCTGAGTCTCGTGGCGGTCATGGCCCTCGTGGTCGTTCCGCGCGTCCGGCGGAGGCCGGATGGCTGAGAAAGCCCTGGTCATCATCCCCACCTACAACGAGCTCACCAACCTCCAGCTCATCGTTCCCCTCGTGCTGGGGCAGGATCCGCGGCTCGAGATCCTGGTGGTGGATGACAACTCCCCGGACGGCACCGGGAAGGCGGCGGACGAGATCGCCGCGCGCGACCGGCGCGTCCACGTGTTGCACCGGTCGGGGAAATTGGGACTCGGCACCGCCTACCTGGCGGGATTCCGCTGGGCTCTGGAGCGGGACTACGAGTACGTCTTCGAGATGGACGCGGATTTCTCCCACGATCCGGCGCACTTGCCGGAGTTCCTGGCCGCGGTGGAGGACGCCGACCTGGTCCTGGGGTCGCGGTACCTGGGAGGGCGGGTCACCGTGGTCAACTGGCCCATGCCGCGCCTCCTGCTCAGCTATTTCGCAAACATCTACGCGCGGATCGTCACGGGAGTTCACCTCGGCGACGCGACCGGAGGATTCAAGTGCTTCCGGCGGCGGGTTCTGGAGGCGATTGACCTTCAGGCGGTGCACTCGAACGGGTATGCATTCCAGATCGAGATGAGCACCCGCGCCGCCCGGAAGGGATTCCGGATCAAGGAAATCCCCATTGTCTTCGTGGATCGGACGGACGGGGTGAGCAAGATGTCCAAGGCGATCGTCCGGGAGGCGGTCTGGATGGTGTGGAGGCTGCGGTTCCAGGCGCTGCTGGGGAAGCTGTGAGCGGCGAGCCATTCTTCAAGATGTGCGGGTCCGGAAACGACTTCGTGTTCCTGGACGCGCGGGATGTCGCGATAGCGGACTGGCCACCGGACCGGATGGCGCGCGTGTGTGCCCGGGGCACCGGGGTGGGGGCCGACGGGCTCGTGTTTCTCGGGGCCGGCTCGGTGCCGGGGGCGGTGCGCTTCAGCTTCTTCAATTCCGATGGATCCCGGGGCGAGATGTGCGGAAACGGGGCCCTGTGCGCCACCAGGTTGGCCGTTCTCGTCAGCCTGGCACCCGGACCCGACGTCTGCCTGGAGACCGACGCAGGCCTCGTTCGAGGTAATGTGAGTCCGGACGAGCCGGCCCGGGCTGAGCTGCTGCTGCCAAATGTGCAGGGTGTCCGCTCTCCGGCGGTCCCTCCGACCGCTGGGGAGGACGCGGCCGGCTTCGCCCTGGTGGGTGTGCCTCACCTGGTCGTCCCGGTCCGGGATATCGAGGAGGTGGATCTGCCGGTGCGTGGCAGGTTGCTCCGCGGGCACCCGGCCGTTGGTCCGGCAGGTGCCAACGTGAACTTCGTGTCGCGGCAGGGAGACGGCTGGGCCATGCGGACCTACGAGCGGGGGGTCGAGGCCGAGACGCTGGCCTGCGGGACCGGGGCGGTGGCCTGCGCGACGATCCTGGGCCTCCGTGGCCTCGCCACGCTGCCTTGGTCCGTCCGGTCGCGGTCAGGCGCGGTGCTCAGGGTCTCCGGAGATCTGGATGCTTCCGGGGGCCTCCGGAGCCCTCGGCTGAACGGTCAGGCCCGGCTGCTGTACAACGGCACGTTGGGGCCCGACGCCTGACGCATCATGGACCTCCACAAAGGCCGCCTGGGCGTGAGGAAATCCTGCCAGCCTGCCGCGCCGACTGCCAAGTCGCCCTGACTTGGTAAGTAGCTTACTGTCAACGAGATACTGATTGCACACGCGGGAGGGAATCGAGTTCTCCACACCCTGTTCGAAATCAACTTAACATAACATATCTTATACGCACATATTGGCCGCAAGAAAATTGGGTCCTCAGCTCTCGAACACTCCCAGCTCCGCCAACCGCAGCTTCGCTTCCTGGGCCGCCGACGTCTCGGCGAACTCTGCTGCGAGGCGCTGGAGGGCCCGCACGGCCGCCGACGTGTCGCCGGCTGCGGCGTATGCCCGGCTGGCGCTCAACAGCAGGCTCGCCGACAAATACTTGTATTCGGTGATGGCAGCGGCCGAGCCGTCCTCGAACGCCCTGCCGGCAGCGCTCAGCTCGCCGGCCTGTTCCAGTGCAAGTCCAAGTAACTCATACGCTTGGGTGCGGTATTGCGGCTTCACGCTGCCGGACACGAACTCCCGGAGTTCGCTGGCCGCGAGGGCGGCCTGTCCCTGGCGCAACCGGACCTCGGCCAGCACCAGTCGGGCCTCCTGGCCGGCCGTGGTGCCTCCAAATGACCCCACGACCCTGGAGAGATCGCTGGCGGCGAGCGGGAGGTTCCCCGCCTCGGCAGCTTGGCGCGCCTGGGTCAGCTCGCGTCGGGCAAAGGTCTCCCGTCGCTCCCGTGCCGAAACGGCAAACCAGACCCCGGCCACCACGATGGCCAGCCCGATCGCCGCGCCCGCCACGATCTTCTCGTTTGCCCGCAGCCACTTCACCACCAACTCGAGGCGGTCGGCTTCATCGGTTCGGGGCGGCGTCTGCGGCTCTTGCTTGGTCATCGTCTTTGTTTTCAATGGTTTATGTGTGTTCAGGCCGAAGCCAGCCGGGGTCAGGTGCCCCTGGGGTGACTCGAACACCCGGCCAACGGTTTAGGAAACCGCTGCTCTATCCACCTGAGCTACAGGGGCCAAGCATACTAACATAACGAGCGCGGTTACCGGCCGGTATTGGCGGGACCGGAACCGCCAACCGGCGCCGCTCCAGACGGGGGCGATTCACCGGACCCGTCTGGCTGCCCTTTCGACGGTTGCCATTTGACCGACGCGTCGAGCGCCGCGAGTCCCCGGATGACCATGGTCACATGGGCGACACGCCGGTCGAGCGCCCGGAGCGCAGCAGAGATCTTAACACGTGACTTTGATGGCGTCAGGAAATCACCTGACTTCAAATGCTTTAGGTAGATCCACCTCATGTGGATACTCTTTGCTTTCCACATGATCAACCCGCGACATGCTGGGTCCGGATCGAACCGCCGCATCCAGGCCGTCCATTGCCGGGGACGGGCCGGCAGCCACGATCTCGACCCGCCCGTCCGGCAGGTTCCGAACCCAGCCGCGGAGACCGAGAGGTTCGGCGCGCCGGAGGACGAACCACCGGAAACCCACTCCCTGCACCCGACCGCTCACCACCCAGCGGCGGGGGCGGTCGTCGCCCGGCGTCGTCACGAACCGGCCTTTTGGCCCGCCCCGCGTCTGTGCCGAAGGACGTACCAGACGATCAGAATGGCGAGGACGGGCGCCAGCACCAGGAAGGCGATGTTGACGTAGCGGTGCACCTGTTCAGGAGGCAGGGTCCCCAGGCGTTCGGCCTGCGTCCCCAGGTACCAGCCAATCCACGTCAGAATGGCGCACCAGATGCCCGCCCCAAGAGCGGTGTAGAGGGCGAACAGGTCCAGTCGCATCCGGGCCAGGCCCGCTGGCAGGGATATGTACTGTCGGATCACGGGGATCAGCCGCCCCACGAACATGCTGATCTCTCCGTGGGCCTTGAAGAAGCGCTCGGCCCGGTCCAGCGCCGTTTCCTTGATGAACAGGTACCGACCGTACCGGTGCAGCAGGGGGCGCCCCAGCCGGACCGCCACGAAGTAGTTGAACAGGGCGCCGAGGACGCTCCCGCCCACCCCGCAGGCCAGCGCCAGCCAGGCGTTCATCCGGCCCTGGGCGGCCAGGTATCCGGCCGGCGGCAGCACCACCTCGGATGGGAACGGGAAGAACGACGACTCGAGTGCCATCAGGAGCACGATGCCGGGATATCCGAGCGCGAAGATCGCCTCGGTTATCCAGTGCACGGCCTGACCGAACCACGTTGCGAGATTCTCCACCGCTAGGTCCCCTGCCCTCCGGTCCGGTCGGTTGGACCGCCGCTGAAGCCATGCTGGCCAATGAGCGGGACGAACTGGGCGGGGCCGAGCTCCTCCTGCTCGAACGTGTTTCCGCGCCGCGTCAGGCGGATGAGCGTCTGGGTTGCCCCACGGGAGACGGGCGCCACCAGGCGTCCCCCATCGGCCAGCTGGTCCAGGAGTGGTGCCGGGACCGTCGGTCCGGCGGCCGCCACCACCACGGCATCGTACGGGGCCAGGGGGCGCCACCCGATCGTGCCATCGCCCGTGATCACCAGGACGTTGCGGGCGCCGGCCGCCGCCAGCGCCTGTTTGGCCAGCCGCGCGAGCCCGGCGAGGCGCTCCACGGTGACCACGTCCGCGGCCAGGCGCGCCAGCAGCGCCGCCTGGTATCCCGACCCCGTGCCGATCTCGAGCACCCGTTCCCGCCCGCCAAGCCCCAGCGCCTCGAGGTAGACGGCCTGCGTCGAGGGCTGCGAGATGGTCTGCCCGTGACCAATGGGCAGCGACGTATCCTCGTAGGCCTGGTGGGTCAGGACGTCCGGGACGAACAGATGTCGCGGAACCTCCCCGAACGCCCGAAGCACCGCGAGGTCGCGGATGCCCTTTGCCCGCAGCTCCTCGACCAGGCGCGCGCGATAGCCGCCGAAGCTGTCGCCTCCCGCTAGTCCGCCCCGAGCCGCCATCCGTCCACCGCCTCGAGCAGGGCGTAGTTCGTGAGATCCACGTGCAGCGGCGTCACGGAGATGAACCCGTCGCGGATCGCGCGGAAATCGGAGTCGTCCCGGCCGCTCCACGAGATCTGCCCGCCGCCGATCCAGAACACCTCGCGGCCCCAGGGATCGCGGGTCCGGACCAGCGAGCCCGAGAACACGCGGTTGCCGAGCGTCGTGACGCGGATGCCCCGGATGTCGTCGCCGGGGATGGGCGGCAGGTTGATGTTGAGGAGCGTCTCCTGCGGGAAATCGCGGACCTCCAGAATGTCCCGAATCAGCCGCGCGAGCCACGACCGTTGCGTGTCCAGCAGCTCGAGTTCCGAGCCGGCGAACGACACGGCCAGGCCCGGGATGCCCACCGAGAGCCCCTCCATGGCCGCCGCCACCGTGCCGGAGTACAGCACGTCCTCGCCCATGTTCGGGCCGTGATTGATGCCCGAGAGCACGTAGTCCGGTTTGTGATCGAGCAGGGCTCCCAATGCCAGCAGCACGCAATCGGTCGGGGTGCCGTCCACCTGATAGGTGCCGTCCTGGCGTCGGACGGGGCGCAGCGGGCGCTGGAGGGTGAGCGAGTGGCTGGCGCCGCTCTGTTCGCGGTCGGGAGCCACCACCGAAACGTCGCCCACCCTGCGGCACACGTCTGCGAGGATACCGAGACCGCGGGCGTGAATGCCGTCGTCGTTGCTAATCAGTAGGTGCAAGCGGCTTGGAACGGTCGAGGATGTCCAGGATGCCCTGAAGCTCGGCCCGGAGGTTCTGAATCGTCTCGTGCTGGAGCGCGGCCCGAGCCTCCACCTTGAGCTGACCGGTTCGCCGGAACTGGTCAATTCGCTGGCGGGCTCCCTCGATCGTGTACTTCTCCGTATACAGGAGATGCTTGACGAGCATGATCAGCTCGATCTCGCGTCGCTGGTAGACCCGGTTTCCGGACCGGTTCTTGGCCGGGTTCAGGAACCGAAACTGACTCTCCCAGTAACGCAGGACGTGCGGCTTGAGGTCCGTCATCTGGCAGACGTCGCCGATGGCGAAGAACTCCTGCACGGGTCGCGATGCGGTCACCGCCACTGCTCCGCTTTCAGGGTTCGTTCCATCAGGTCCTGGATGGCCTGCTGCGGGGGCTTGTCCTCGAACAGCACCCGGGTCACTTCGCGGGCGATGGGCAGCTCCACGCCGTTTCGGTTGGCGAGATCCACGGCCGTGCGGGCGGTTTCCACGCCTTCGGCCACCGTCCGCCGCTCGGCCAGCACGTCGGCCAGCCGCCGACCACGGGCAAGCTCGATGCCAAGCGAGCGGTTCCGGCTGAGCGTGCCCGTGGCGGTCAACAGGAGGTCCCCCATGCCCGCGAGCCCCGCGAACGTCAGCGGGTCGGCTCCCATCGCCTCCCCCAGCCGTGCCATTTCAGCGAGGCCCCGCGTGATGAGGGCGGCCTGCGTGTTGAAGCCCAGCCCGAGTCCCACCAGGATGCCGGCGGCGAGCGCGATGACGTTCTTGAGGGCGCCGCCCAGTTGCACCCCGACAACGTCCGAGGACGTGTAGACACGGAAGTGCGGGTTCGAGAACGCGGTCTGCGCGTCCGCCGCTGCCTGGTGGTGTCGCGAGGCGGCCACGAGGGCCGTCGGCTGGCGCGCGTGCACCTCGCGCGCAAAGCTCGGCCCGGAAAGCGCCACGACGTCGCAGCCCGGCAGCTCCTCGCTCAGCACGTGATGGAGCAGCTGGTCGGTGCCGGGCTCGAGTCCCTTGGAGACGCTCACCACCAGCACGCGCCGTCCGTGCAGGCCCGACGCGATTTCCCCGGCGACCGGGCGCACCGCGTGCGACGGGGGCGCGGACACGACCAGCTCCGCGTCCGCCACCGCGTCGGCGATCACGCCGGTGGCGCGGAGCCGCGGGTCCAGCGGGGCGTCCGGCAGGAACAGGTCGTTGATGTGCCGCTGGACGACCGACTCGACGACCTCCGCCTCCCGGGCCCACAGCGTCACGGCGTGGCCATTGCGGACGAGGAGATCCGCCAGGGTCGTGCCCCACGCGCCCGCGCCCACGACCGCCACCTGCACGGCTAGGCCTCCCCTCGGCGGCCGAACCGGTTCTCGGTGCCGGCGAGCAGCCGAGCGAGGTTGGCGCGGTGCGTGAAGAGAATGAACGCCGCGAGCAGCGCGCCCACCGGCACGACCCACGGGTTGGCGGTGCCGATGATCCATGCCCCGAGCGGAAACACCACGGCGCCGAGCATGGACGCCAGCGACACGTACCCCGTGAGCTTCACGACGCCCGCCCAGACGACGAACGAGAGCAGCACAGGAAGCGGTGCCAGCGCCAGCACGACGCCGGCGGCGGTGGCCACCCCCTTGCCGCCCCGGAACCGCACGAACATGGAGAACACGTGCCCGGTGATGGCGGCGGCCCCGATGGCCAGCGGGATCCACGGCTCGGCCCCCACGCGCCCCGGCAGGAACGCCGTGGGAACCGCCCCCTTGGCCACGTCGAAGACGCCGGCCGGAATCGCGTACCGCCAGCCGAGGGCGCGGTACAGATTCGTGGCGCCGAGGTTGCCGCTTCCCACGGCGCGCAGATTCACGCCGGCGCCCACGCGCGCCACGATCAGCGTCATCGGAATCGCGCCCAGGACGTACGCCAGGACCAAAGCGAGCGCGAGGCTCATCGGCGCCCGCGCTTGCGCCGCAGCTTGAGGCGGATCGGCACGCCGGCAAAGCCCCAGGCCGCCCGGAAGCCGTTCGTCAGGAATCGCTGATACGATTCGGACAGCGCTTCAGGCGCATTCGATACGAGGGCGAAGGTCGGCGGAGCCGTCCCGATCTGCGAGCCGTAGAGAATCTTGACCTCCTGGCCGCCTTCCTGCGGCGGCTGGTTGCGCTGCACGAGCGCCTCGAGCACCCGGTTGACCTCGGCGGTCGCCATCCGCCGCTCGCGCTGCTCCGCCACCTCGAGAATCAGCTCGAGAATGCGCCGGACGCGCTGCCCCGTCAGCGCCGACACGAACACGAAGGGGGCGGCGTCGAGAAACGGCGCCCGTTCCACGACCGTGGCGCGGCCCCGCTCGGCTGTGTTGGTGTCCTTCTCGTCAATCAGATCCCACTTGTTCACCGCCACGATCAGGCCGGTGCCCTGCTCCCAGACCTGCGACGCGACCCGCACGTCCTGCACGTGCAACCCGTCCTTGGCATCCACCACGAGGACGCAGACGTCGGCACGCTCCACCGCGCGCTCGGTGCGCAACGACGAGTAGAACTCGACTTCATCCTTTACTTTCGTCCGTCTCCGTAAACCCGCCGTATCAATGAAGTTGAGCGTCTGGCCTTGATACCGCAAGGGGGAGTCCACGGCGTCGCGCGTCGTGCCCGATTCCGGGGCAACGACGCTCCGCTCTTCTCCCAGCAGCCGGTTGACCACACTTGATTTTCCAACATTGGGGCGTCCGACCACCGCGACCTGGATCACATCCTCGTCCGCGAGGTCGGTGTCCGGGGGCGGTAGGAGCGCAATGGCGCGGTCCAGGAGGTCGCCGGCCCCCTTCCCGGCCGCGGCCGACACCGGGCAGGGCTGGCCCAATCCCAACTCGTGAAACGGCAGGTGGGCGTAGGGCTCCGTGAAAGGGTCGTCCACCTTGTTGGCGACCACGAGGACGCGTGCGTGATGCGGCCGCAGCAGCTCCGCCACGTCCAGGTCGGCCGGGTGGACCCCGGCCCGCGCGTCCACGACGAGCAGAATCGCGTCGGCATCGTCAATGGCCAGCGTCACCTGCCGTCGGACCGCGGAGGTGAGCGGGTCGTCGCCGGTGGCGGTCCACCCGCCGGTGTCCACGAGCCAGAAGTCCCGCCCGTTCCACGTGGCCGGCGCGAACTGGCGGTCCCGGGTCACCCCCGGGCGGTCGTGCGTGATGGCCCTCTGGCCCCCGGCCAGGCGGTTGAAGAGCGTGGACTTCCCGACGTTGGGCCGGCCGACGATGGCGATGGTCCGGCGGGTCACGGGACGGACGGGGCGACGAGCGCGTCGCCGAAATCGTACGACAGCCGGATTGCGCAGGGGACGGCCGTCCGGAGGGCCGCCAGCGACAGGTCGTCCATGAAGAGCCCGTCGTCGTTCACGGCCTCGGCCGGCAGCAGGGCCAGCGTCAGGTCGGTCCGGTGGGCCAGGGCCTCCTGGAAGGCGCGTCCCGGCAGGAGGCCGGCGGTGGTGACCGACGGGCCGAACAGCGAGTTCTCGAGCGTGATGACCTCGAACCGCGCGCCCGTCCGTTCGGCGATCCCGCGCGTCACCTGGGGCAGCAGGCGGCCCATGCCGGTCCCGGTCAGCACCCCCACGGCGTGGCCCTCGAGCCGCGGCAACCCCCCCTCGTAGGCCGCCACCCGCCGCTGCAGAAAGCGGACGCTGCCGACCCCGTTCTCCACCTGCTCGAAGTCCCCGTACCACGAGGCGGGCGGCAGGGGCTCGTCCGCCACCAGGTAGAGGTCGTCCGATCCGTGCACCCAGCGGTGGCCCCGCTCGGCCAACGCGCGCGCGGCGTGGCCATGGACGACTGCGATCGCGGCGCGGCATTCGTCACGCGTGGGTTCCCGAACGAGCTGCAGCTTGCTGAAGTCCGTCAGTCCCACCGGCACGACCGAAACCGACAGCACCCGGTCCCCCAGGCCGTACAGGTCGGTCAGGCTCCGTTCCAGCACGGGCCCGTCGTTGACGCCGGGCTGGAGCACGATCTGCGTATGCGCCTGGATGCCCGCGTCCCCGAAGACCCGCAGCTGTTCCAGGACGTCGGGCGCCCGCGGATTTCGGAGATAGCGCCGCCGCAGCACGGTATCGGTGACATGCACCGACACGTACAGGGGCGAGAGCCGGTACTCGAGGATTCGGGCGATGTCCCGGGGCTTCAGATTGGTAAGGGTCGCGAAGTTGCCGTAGCGGAACGAGAGCCGGTAGTCGTCGTCCCGGATATACAGGTTCGCCCGCAGGCCTTCCGGCAGGCCGTCCACGAAGCAGAAGTCGCACCGGTTGGCGCACCGCCGGATGTGGGGAGGCTCGAGCTCGACGCCGAACGGCAGGTCGTCCGGCCGTTCGATGTCGTACTCCACGCGCTCACCGTCGGGGTGCCGCGCCAGGAGGACGAACGCATCGTCCGCCGAGAGGAACTCCCAGTCGAGGAAATCGTCGAGCGGCCGACCGTCGATCGCCAGCAGGTCCGTCCCGGGGGGAAGGCCCA
>DASWHL010000076.1:0-24123 GCA_036398175.1 Gemmatimonadales bacterium | reverse complement strand
GTTTATCACGCAGGAAAACGTCCCCCAGGAAACCGGCGGCCTGCGGGTTTCCGTGGTCCCGGGCGGGTGCTCGGGCTTCAAGTACGGCCTCAACATCGAAGAGGCGGCCGCCGAGGACGACATCGTGCTGGATCTCCAGGGGGTCCGCGTCTTCGTGGACCCGTTCAGCGCGCAGTACCTGAGCGGCGTGACCATCGGCTACCACTCGTCCATGCAAGGCTCCGGGTTCACCTTCCAGAACCCGAACTCCACGGGCGGGTGCGGCTGCGGCAGCTCCTTCACGGCCTGACCCCCATTCCGGCGCCATCCATCTCACCGAAGGGCCTGCGTGCAGCGCAGGCCCTTCGTCGTTTTCGCCCCGCCGCGTGACTCCGCTCGATCTGGCCGTGATGGCCGCGTATTTCGCGATGGTCATCGGCATCGGGTCGTGGTTCGCGCGCCGCCAGACAGACGCCACGGACTACTTCCTGGGACACCGGTCGCTGCCGTGGCCGGCGGTGATGCTGTCCATCGTGGCCACCGAGACGTCGGCCCTGACGGTGATCTCGGTGCCGGGGCTTGCCGCGCGTGGCGATTTCACGTTCCTCCAGATCGCGTTCGGGTACCTCGTGGGACGGATCGGCGTAGCGGCCTGGCTGCTGCCGGGTTACTTCCGCGGCGAGCAGGAAACGGCCTACGCGCGCCTCGAGCAGCGGTTCGGCGCGCACACCCGCCGTGCGGCGTCGGCGGTTTTCATGGTCGTCCGGGCCCTGGGGGATTCCGTCCGCGTGTTCGCCACGGCCATTCCCCTCTCGATCGTGTCGGGCTGGCCCGTGTGGATCAGCGTCCTGGTGGTCTGCGTCGTGACCCTGGTCTATACCTGGCGGGGCGGTCTCCAGGCCGTGGTCTGGGTGGACGTGGTGCAGCTCGCGCTCTACGTAACCGCGGGAGTGGCGGCCGTCGTGGTGGCCGCGGGCCTCGCGGGCGGATTCGACGTGGCGCTGGAGGCGGCGTCCGCGGCCGGCAAGCTCCACGTCCTGGACTTCCGGCTGTCGCTGTCCGCCCCATACACGCTCCTGGGCGGGCTCGTGGGCGGCGCGCTGCTGTCGGCGGCATCGCACGGCACCGACCACCTGATCGTGCAGCGGCTCCTCGCGACCCGGACCCTGCGCAGTGCCCGGCTGGCGCTCGTGGGCTCCGGCGTGCTCGTGATCCTCCAGTTCGGCCTGTTCCTGCTGGTGGGGGCCTTCCTCTGGGCGGCGGGCGTTGACGCCGGCACGGGGTCCGGCGACGCCCTCTTCCCCCGGTTCATGGTCGAATACCTGCCCAACGGGCTGTCGGGGCTCGCCATTGCCGGCGTGCTGGCGGCGGCCATGAGCACCGTGTCGTCGTCGCTGAACGCGCTGGCGTCCGCGACGACCCACGACTTCTACGCCTCGGTCACGGGACGCAAGGACCCGCGCCACCTGCTCGTCGTGGGCCGCTGGGCCACGGTGTTCTGGGCCGCGGTCCTCGCGGGCGGCGCGCTCTCGTTCCGCTCCACCGACACACCGGTGGTGGAGCTGGCGCTGTCCATCGCGTCCATCACGTATGGGGGGCTGCTGGGATTGTTCATGCTCGGCGGGCTCTCGCCCCGAGTCCGCCAGCGGGATGCCATCCTTGGTCTGGTCGTGGCCACCGCGGCGATGCTGGTCGTGGTCCTCGGCAAGCCGGGACCGCTGGCGCAGCTCGCGTGGCCCTGGTACGTGCCGCTCGGGCTCGCGATCACGCTGGTGACGGGGTGGGTCGCCAGCCGCCGCCCGGGCGGCGCCCGCTGAAGCGCGCCGTCAGCACGGTCGCCGAGGCGACGGAGGGGTGCGTGGCCGGGGCCGACGCCGGCGGCTCCCACACGTCGGCCGTCGTGACCAACGGCGCGCTGCGGGTGCTGGGCCGCGCGGCCGGTCCCGCCGGCGCGGTCCGCCCGGGCGCGCTGGACGCCGCGGCGGACATCATCATGGACACGATCGGCCAGGCCCTGCGGGTGGCGGAAGGCCCACCGCTCGCGGCCTGCGTCGTAGGCGCGGCGGGAGCGGGAGACCCCGCGGTGGCGGCGGCGCTGGCCGATGCGCTCCGCGCCCGCGGCGCGCCGGCGCGCACCGAGGTCACCACGGACGCTGACGTGGCCTTCGCGGACGCCTTCCCCGAGGGTCCGGGGATCCTGCTGCTCGCGGGGACGGGCTCGATTGCGCTGGCGCGCGGGACCGCCGGGGGCCGCCATCGCGTGGGGGGCCGCGGCTGGCGCGTGGGCGACGAAGGCAGCGGCTTTGCGCTGGGGCGCGCGGGCATCGCGGCCGCGACTGGGGCTCTCGACGGCCGGGGGCCGCGGACAGCGCTTGCCCTGGCGATGCCGGCGGCGGCGGGCCTCAACGCCGGAGCCGATCTCGTCACCTGGGCCGGGCAGGCGGAACCACGGGCCATTGCCGCGCTCGGCGCGGTGGTCCAGCAGGCGGCCGAGGCCGGTGATGCGGTCGCGCAGACGCTCCTCGATGCGGCCGCCGACGATCTCGCGGCCCACGTCGAGGCGTTGGGGCCGCATTTCGCCCGCGACGTCTCCGTGCCGGTGGTGCTGACCGGTGGCGCCGTCCGTCCGGGGCGGCCGCTGCGGCAACGCGTCCTCATGCGAATCGCGGCGCGCGTTCCGTGGGCGGTCGTTCGTGAGGTGGAGGTGGATCCCGCGGTGGGGGCCGCCAGGCTGGCCTTACGCCCGGACCCCCGGGCCGTCACAGCGTCATCGTGACGACCACCTCGGCCCGGACCGGCGTTCCGTCGCGGGTCAGGGCCGGCGCGAACTTCCATTCGTATGCCTGGGCCACGAGCCGGCGCCGATAGGCCGCGTCGCGAACCTCGGGCCGGATCTGGACGTCCAGCACCCGCCCGTCCGGGGCCACGGTCAGCTTGAACTGGTAGTCCTTCCCCCGCACCGACTTGGGGCGAGGCTCCGGGGGGAGAATGGTGTAGCGGAGCGCCGGCGGGAAGATTTCTCCCCCGCTGCCACCCGTGCCCGGCCCCACTCCACTGCCCACGCCGGTGCCGCGACCCGAGCCGATGCCGCCACCGGTCCCGGTGCCCGCACCGGGGCCGCCCCCGGTGCCGGGACCCTCGCCGAGCACCAGGGCGCCGATCGTCGTCGAGTCGCGCGGGATGTCGAATCGCACCGTGTCAATCGGGATGTCTACCTGGGCCAGCACGGGGTTCGGGATGACGAGTTCCTCCTCGGCGGGCGGCGCCGTTTCCTCCCGCTCGCGAGGGGAGGTGTAGTACGTGATGTCCACGTAGGTCACCCGGGGGCCGCCACCCCCGCCCCCACCGCCCACCGGCCCGTCACCGCCCGGCGTACGCATGTCCACGTCGTCGAACGTCGCGCGATTGGACCAGTCCCACACGGCCGCACCGATGATGACGACGTGGACGAATGCGGACAGGCCAAGCCATCCCCAAGGCCGCTTCTCACGCTGCGGCGCCATGCGGAAGGTGGGAACCTGCACCGGGCGGCGGTCACTCATACCGGAATAATACACCGGGGGCGCGAAGACCCTTCCACCGGCCCCCGCGCCCCCCTATCCCCTGACGGCCGATGGGGTTATTCGCCGGCTTCGGGCGGCGTGAACCCGATCACCTGGACACCCGCCGAGCGGGCCACGTCCATGGCCTCGATCACTTCCTCGTACTTTCGATTCCGCGCCGTCTTGATGAACATCAGCTTCACGGGCCGCGGGTCGTAGATCTCGCGCAGCCGCCGTTCGAGCATGGCCCGCTGGACGGGATCGTTGTTGATGGCGTAGCTCCCGTCCTCGTTCAACTGGAGCACGATCTGGTGGCTGATCGTCTCCTCCTGCTGTTCCTGCTCCATTTCCTGCACCGGCGGCAGCTGGACGTCCATCTTCTTCCGCTGGAGGGGCACCTGCATCATGAAGATGATGAGGAGCACCAGGAGAATGTCAATCATGGGGATGACGTTGGGCTCGCTGGTGAACCCGCCACTCGTGCCGACCTTGGCGCCCATGGGTCAGTCCCTCCCCCGAGTTGGGGCGTCCCGCTTCTCTTCCGTGACCGCGGCGAGCACGCGGACCCCCGCGCGGCGCGCCATGACCAGCACGTCCTCGATCTTCCCATACTCCAGGCTGGCATCGGCGCGGAAGTACAGGATCTTCTCCGCTCGAGCGCTGTAGATCTGCCCGAGGAATTCCTCGAGCTGCGGCCCGGACACCGGCGACGGGGAGCCCGTTCCCGGATCGAGATAGAATCCGCCCTCACGATCCACCCCGAGCACCACGTCACCGCTTTCTTCCGCCGCGGCCTCCAGGTTCTTTCCCTGGGGCATCTTGGCCTGGAACCCCCCCGCGATCACGGGGGTCACGATCATGAAGATGATCAGCAGCACCAGCATGATGTCAATCATCGGAATCACGTTGGGTTCCGACTTGACCGATCCGCCGCCTCCGACGTCTGCTCCCATCCGATCCTCCTCGGAATTCCGGGGCGCTGTGGCTCAGGCGATCAGCTGATGTGACCGCTCTGGGCCGCCGACTGCGCCTTGAATTCCTTCGTGAAGATGGACCGCCCGAACTCGGAGCCGACCTGCTTGATCAGGAAGTCAATGAGCTCCTTGGACGTGTAGGTCATCTCCACCGTGAGGTTCTCCATCTTCGTCTGGAAGTAGTTGTAGAACCACACCGCGGGAATTGCCACGGCCAGCCCGAAGGCCGTCGTGATGAGGGCCTCGGAAATGCCGGCGGACACGGCGGCCAGGCCGCCCGTGCCGGACGTGGCCATGCCGGTGAACGAGTTCACGATGCCCATCGTGGTGCCGAGCAGCCCGACGAACGGGGCCGTGGAGCCCACGGTGGCCAGAATGCCCATGCCGCGCTTCAGCTCCGCCTGGAGGATCAGCATCTGCCGGTCCACCGCCCGCTCGGCCGAGTTGATGTCGGCCGACGTCACCGTGGAGCGGTCTCGCAGGAGCGGCTTGATCTCGACCAGGGCCTCGCCGAGGACGCGGGCGACGTGCGACACTTTCTGCTTCTCGGCCACCGCGATGGCCTGTTCCAGCTGCTCCTCCTGGAGGAACCGCGCGAACTCGGGCGTGAACTTGCGGGTTTCCCGCATGCTCTTCCGGAAGCGCCACCACTTGGCGGCGGCCACCGTGAGGGAGATCAACGACATGGCCGCCAGGACGAAGATGATGCCCCGCGCAAACCACCCGGCGTCGTGCCACAGCTCAAGTAGTGAGATTCCCATGGTTCTGTTCGTCCTCCGTGCGACCGTCTAGGGTGAAACGCGGCCCCGCCGCGTTGCGGCTCTACCGGGACTCGATACCTACCGGCGAATGATCTGGAACGTGATCGGCTGCCGGACCAGCACGCGCACCGGCTGGCCCCGCATGCGTCCGGGCCGGTACAGCGACCCCAGGATCACGTCGCGGGCCGGGCGCTCGAACGCCTTGTTCGTGGACGAGATGACGCGAACGGACTCGGGCTCCGGGTGGCCGTCAACGCCGATGATGACCTCGAAGACCACGTTGCCCTCGATGCCGGCATCCCGCAGCAGCGGCGGATAGAACAGGTTGGGGGTGGACAGCCGGATGGGCGGTTCGTCCACCACGGCCTCGACGAACACGGCCTGGAGGTCCGTCGGCACGTCGCCGGTGCCACCCTCGATCCCCTGGGCGATGCCGCCTTCCTGGCCCACGCCGGTGTAGTCGCGCGGGTCGAACCGCTCGTTCAGGTTCACCGGCGGGATCTCCGTGGGGATCTCCGTGATGGCCACCACGGTCTGGAAGCCCTTGGGCGGCGGCGTGAGCGAGGCCAACTGCGGCTCCGGCTCCGGCTCCGGTTCCGGCTCGTTGTGACTGATGAAGAACATCTGGGTGTCGGCCGCCGTGGCCTCGATGGCTTCCTTGACCTTCGACGTGGCGGTCACGGCACCATAGATGACCAGCACATGGAGCACCATGGACCACATCGAGCTCGAGAACACGCCAGTGATCTTGCGGTTCTTCGGATTCGATTCCACCAGATTGTCGAACATGCGACCCTCCCGCGGATGGGACCCTCACCCAGAAACTACCCCTCCGTTCCGGGCGCCGCCTCACCCGCAAGTGGGCGGTGAATGACAGGAACATGACAAACCGGTTACGGACCGCCCGCGTCCTCGTCGTCCCGAAGTTCGGCGCCGATGGGCAGGCGCACGGTCAGTGTCGTCCCCCGATTCGGCCGGGAGCGGGCGTCTATGGTGCCCCCATGGGCCTCGGTGATCCACTTGCAGATCGCGAGCCCAAGCCCGACGCCCGCCCGGATTCCGGCGCGGCTCCGGGCCACGTCGGCCCGCCAGAACCGGTCGAAGATATGCGGGAGGTCGCCCGGCGCAATCCCGACCCCGGTGTCGCGGACCTCGATGGACACGGTGCCGTCCTGCGCGAGCTCCGTGCGGATGTCCACGCGGCCGCCGGGCGGCGTGTACTTGATGGCGTTGGTGAGGAGATTCAGCAGCAGTTGCCGGATGCGCGTCCGGTCAACCCACAGCTCCACCGGCGCCGACGGCATGGACACCCGCACCGTCACGTCCGCGTCTTCCCCCAGCAGGCCGCCGGTCTCGGCGATCTCGGCCAGCAGATCCCGCAGGTCCAGCCGCTCCCGGTGGAGCGGGGCCCGACCCTCGTCCGCGCGCGCCAGCACGAGGAGCGACTCGACGATCTCGGTCATGCCGTTGACCTCGGCCAGCGTCTGGTCCAGCACCTCCATCACCTCCGGCGTCACCCGGGGGTGCGTAATGGCGCGCTCGATGCCCGAGCGGAGCACGGTGAGCGGCGTCTTCAGCTCGTGGCTCGCGTCGGCGGTGAAGCGCCGGAGCGAGGCGAACGACCGCTCCAGCCGGGCCAGCATCTCGTTCAGCTGGTTGGCGAGGCGGGCAAGCTCGGCGGCGCCCTCGGGCGGGGCCAGCCGCCGGTGGAGGCTCCGGCCGTCGGTGATGGCCTCCACCTCGTCCACCACGCGCAGGAGGGGCAGGAGGGTCCGCCCGGCGAGCAGGTAGCCGATCAGCGTGGACGCCAGCAGGATCACGGGCGAGAGCAGCCCCATCACGAGCAGCAGCCGCTCGGGCCCGACCACGGCGGTGGCCGTGGGCGCGCCGGAAAAGACGGCATGGATCTCCGGACCCGCCTCCGTCACGGTTCGCACGTAGTACCGCAGCCCCCCCACCGGCGGGGCCAGGTCCAGCGCCCCCGACGTGGCACCCGCCTCCGCGCCGAAGACCACGGTGAGGATGCGTACGACCGAGGGGTACGGCAGCGCGCGCGCATCCGGGGAGAGGTGCAGCACCTCGCCGTCGGTGGCCACCACCACCACGAACCCGGGCACACCCTCGAGGAATGGCGACACGTCCGGCGCGAGCATGCTGCGCCCCGTGCCGGGATCCTGCACGACCAGCCGGCCGCGGGCGCGGTAGGCTTCCGTCAGCGTGGCGGCGATCAGGTTGGACTCGAGCTGCGCGCGCGCGTCCAGCTCCGCCATGTTCTCGCCCCGCTGCACCAGATACACGATGAGCGCGAACACGAACATCGTGGCGGCGAGCGCGACCGCATACGAGGCCGCCAGGCGCCCGCGGATGGTGCGCATCTACGGCTTCATCACGTAGCCCACGCCGCGCACGGTGTGGATCAGCCGGCGCCCGAAGCCCTGGTCAATCTTCTTGCGGAGCCGGTTGATGACCACGTCCACGACGTTGGTGCCGGGGTCGAAGTGGTATCCCCAGGCGTACTCGGTGATCAGGGTCCGCGACATGACCCGTCCCTGATTGCGCACCAGGTAGGCCAGCACCGCGAACTCCTTGGGCGTGACGTCCACGAGCCGGCCGCCCCGCCGCACCTCGTGGCTGCCGGTATCCACCTCCAGGTCGCCGACGCTCAGCACGGGCGGGGTGATGGCCTTGGGCCGCCGCGCCAGCGCCTCCACGCGCGCGAGCAGCTCCTCGAACGCGAACGGCTTGGTGACGTAGTCGTCGGCGCCCATCCGGAGCGCCTGCACCTTCGATTCGACGGCATCCTGGGCCGTGAGGACCAGCACCGGGGTGGACACGCCGCGATCGCGCAGGGTGCGCAGGACTTCGGGGCCCGCGAGCCCGGGCAGGCGGAGATCGAGAATGATGAGGTCGAGCGTCGGATCCACGCCGCGCTCCAGTCCCTCGCGCCCGTCCCCGACCAGTTCCGCCTGCATGCCCTGCTCCTCGAGACCGCGCTGGAGGAATTGACCCACCAGCCGGTCGTCTTCCACGACGAGGACCTTCATGCGGCGTCGGGCACGAAGGTGGGGAGAATCACGCGGAACGTGGACCCGCTGCCGAGCTGCGAATCCACCTGGATCCGGCCGCGGTGGTGCTCGACGATGGCATAGGTGATGGACAGGCCGAGTCCGGTGCCCTGGCCGGGCGCCTTGGTGGTGAAGAACGGCTCGAAGATCTTCCCGATGTCCTCCCGGGGGATGCCCATCCCCGTATCGCCGATCTCGACGACCACCTCGTCCTCGCGGCCCCGGTGCAGTTTCGTACCGACCGTCAGGGTGCCCCGCCCGTCCATGGCGTCAATCGCGTTGAGCGTGAGATCGAGGAACACCTGGATGAGCTGCTCCGCGTTGGCCTCCACGGGCGGCAGCCCCTCGGTCATCGCCCGCCGGAGTTCGATCCGCTTGAACCGGTCGTGGTACCGCAGCAGGAACAGCGCGTCCTCGACCACCTGGTTGATCGCGACCGGATGCTTGGCCCGGGCCTTGGGGCGCGAGAAGTCCAGCAGGCCGTCCACGATGGACTTGCAGCGGATCATCTCGCTGTGCATGATCTCGAGGTACTCGGCGAACGCCGCCTGCGGCGCGAGCGGCAGCTCGGTGAGCCGGGTATTCAACGCCTCGATACACGCCCCGATGGTCGCGAGCGGATTGTTGATTTCGTGCATGACGCCCGCGGCGAGCTGGCCCACCGCGGCCAGCTTCTCGGTCTGGGCGATCTGCTGCTGCACGATCTTCGGCTGCGTGATATCTTCCCCGATCGTGATGACGTGGGTGACGTCCTGATCGTCGAGGCGCATCGGGATCTTGGACAGCCGGTAGTAGCGTGGCCCGCCCTCCCCCTCCGTCTGGATTTCCATCTCCTCGATCCCGCCCGTGGCGAACACGCGGTCGAACTCGTTCTTGAGGAGCGCCTTCGGCTGGCGATGGAGCACGTCGAACACGATCCGGCCCAGCGCCGTGTCCCGCGCCACGCCCTGCGTGCCCGTCTCGCGCTTGCGGTTCCACGCCTGGATCTTGTACTCGCGGTCAATCACGTACAGCCCCACCGGCAGCGAGTCAATGATGCGGCTCGTCAGGCGGCGCTGCGCGTCAATCTCGCGGGTGCGGAGCGCCACCTCGCCGGCCAGGTCTTCGGAGAGCGTGATGGTGGACAGCAGCGGCGCGAGGATGCTGGCGACGGTGCGCGTGACCTCGGTCCACACCTGGCGATCCGGCGTATCGGGCACGCGGCACGCGAGCAACCCCAGCCGTTCGCCCTGGTAGGTGAGGGGCGCAAGCAGGTAGGGATGGTCCGGCCGCCACGCCGGCGGCTCGGGCAGGACCGTGAGCGCGGCCACCTCGGCCTCGGTGTGGCCCACGTCGGGGGCATCGCCGTGCGCGCGCACCGGGCGGAACGACGCACCGTCCCGCCCCCGCATCCAGACGCAGCAGCCCTCCGCGCCGATGCCGCGCCTGAGGGCGGTGGCCACGCCCGCGAGCACGTCCTCCACGCCAAGCGACGCGGACAGGTACGACGCGACGTCCGAGAGGACGGCAAGGGGCGATGGGGTCCTGGCCGACTCGGACACGGCGGTCAATCCAGCTTCCGGATCTGCTCGAGCAGCTCGGCGTTGTGGCGGCGGTGATCGGGATCGCTTTCCACGTAGGTCCAGCGGACGGCGCCCGCCCGGTCCACCAGCACGTAGGCCCGCCGCGGGGAGAGCGGCTCCTCGTCCAGGGTGCCGTACGCGCGGCTCACGGCGTGCGTGAAGTCGCTGAGCAGGTCCACCCGGATTCCGTGCGCCTCGCGAACCGCGGCGAGCGCCGGGACGGCATCCACGCTCACCCCGTAGACCCGGGCGCCGGCCGCCGCGAACTGATCGAAGTCGTCGGTGAACGCGCGCAACTCCGCGAGGCACACGGCGCTGAACGCGGCGGGGAAGAAGGCCAACAGCACGTGCGCCTCACCGCGGTGCCGGCTCAGCGTCACCGTGCCGCCGTCCGTGGCCGGCAGCGTGAAATCCGGGGCCGGCGTCCCGGGGCGCACCCTGAGGCCGGCAATCGTCATGCGCGCCCCCGCCCGGCGCGCGCCGGCGCGCCGATCATCGAATCACCCGCCGGACGACGAACCCGCCCGAGTCGCTGACGAACACCGCGCGGCCGGCTGCGGCGACCCCGGCGGGCCCGGCGATCGCCGTGCGGCCCGCTTCCAGAAGGTCCGGACCGGCAACCGCACTGCCGGTTCCGGCGAAGGTGTCAATCGAGTCCGGGCCCAGACGGATGATCCGGAGCCGGCGGTTGCCCCGATCCGCCACGAACAGCAGCGTCCCGCCAACCGCAAGCAGCCCCGGGTCCCGGAACAGGGCGGCGACGGCTGGGCCGCGGTCGCCGGCGAACCCGGCGGCACCGAGCCCGGCGAACGCGCGGATCGTGTCCCGCACGACCATCCGGATCCGGTGGTTCCCCGCGTCCGCGACGAACAAAGTGTCCCCGCTCCAGGCCAACCCCGCGGGCGCGCGCAGCGCCGCGTCAACGGCGGGGGCCCCGTCGCCGGCGTCGCCTGCCGTTCCCGCCCGGCCCGCGAAGGCCGTCAGGCCCCCGTCCGCGCCGATGCGCACCACCCGGTGGTTTCCGGCCTCGGCGACATAGATGGATCCGTCGGGGCGGGTGGTGACGGCGGCGGGCCGGTCGGTCGGGGATTGGGCGGCGACCGCGCCATCGCCCGCAACGCCCTGCGCGCCCGTCCCCAGGACGACGGCGACCGCGTCGGCGGCGGGATCGAATCGGTAGACGCGGTGGCCGCTGAGATCCGCGATCAGCACCGTGCCGTCATCCGCGAGGGCGAGCCCCAGCGGCCGCGCGAGGCACAGCGCGCGGGGGTCCGTGCCGGCCGGACCCAGCACGGTGCACACGCCGCGCCCCACGGGCCACGACAGGTCGCCCCCGGCCGTGACCGCACCGATGCGCCGACGAATCAGGTCCGCAAACAGGAAGCTCCCATCCTCGCGACCGACGATGCCCGTCGGCGACCCGATGGGCGCGGCTGTTGCCGGTCCCGGAGACGCCACATCGGGGAACCCGACCACGTGGGATTGGCCGAGCACGCCGGCGACGATGCGGGCCACGCCCGCGGCCTCGCCCACCACGACCTCCGTGGTCCCGCATCCCGCGAGCCACGGCAGCATCCCCACCAGCCAGATCCCGCGGGCCGCCGCCTTCATTGACAGTACTCGCTCGTCGTTCGCAACTTCCGGCGAATGTCGCCCGTCTACCGCGTTCTTGCAACGGCCCTCGCCGCCGCGGGGTGGAATGCCACGGCCACCGCGCAGACCACCGGCCAGATCGTGGCGCGCGTGGTGGCCGCACCCGACTCGGCGGCGCTTCCCGGGGCCGCTGCGACCGTGCTCGCCCCGAGCGGCGACACCGTGGCCACGGGGCGCGCCGACGCCTCCGGCAGCGTGGTGTTCATTGGCCTCGCCCCCCGGACGTATGTCGTGCTGGTCCGGGCCATCGGCTTCCAGCCGACCGAGGTGCGCGGCATCGCCGTCCGGTCCGGGGCCACCGCCCGGGTGACGGTCGTGCTCGCGCGCGCCGCCGTGGACCTCCCGGCCATCCAGGTGCAGGTCGAGGAGCGGCCGCTGCTCGAGTCGGACGTGAGCGCGACCCGCCAGATCATCACCCGCACCGGGCTCGCCACGGCGCCGATTCAGGACGTGGCCCAGGTGCTCGAGCTCCGCACCGGCATCTCGGACGGGCACTTCCGGGGCGGACGGATCGGTCAGGAGGCGTTTGTCATTGACGGGGTGGACGTCCGGGACCAGCTGGCCGCGTCCCGGGGCGGGATGGGCTTCTCGCTTGCGCCGAGCGCCGTCCAGGAGATCAGCGTCTACACGTCCGGCTTCAGCGCCGACCAGCCCAGCGCGCTGAGCGGCGTCGTGACGCTCGTGTCGCGCAGCGGCCCCACCGACCGCTGGTTCGGCCGGATCGAGGCGGTCACGGACGAGTGGGCGCCCTCCGGACTCACCCGGGGCTACGTCCGGACGGGCTTCTCCGCCGGCGGCCCCATCGGCGGCGCCACGGCGTTCTTCGATTTTCTCGGGATCGGCCGGGCCGACGCCGATCCGCGGCTGGAAGGTCTCACCTGCCTGGCCGTGGCGTTTCCCTGCCCGGCCACCCGGCCCGTGATCCCGCACCACGAGGGCGACCGCTACCACGCGTTCGGCAAGCTCGACGTCCCCCTGACGGACGCGCTGCGCGGTTCGCTCGCGCTCAGCCGGAACCGCGACCAGCATGAGCTGTACTCGACCCGGTTCAAGTACGCGCTCCGCGACTATCTCGCGGAGCGCGAGACGGCCAACCTCGCCACCCTGCAGCTGGACGGCCTGTTCGCGTCGGGCGGCGCGCGGGCCAGCCGGTTCACCGCCCGCCTCTCCCTCGGGCGCCTCGACCGGTACATCGGCGTACCGGACACGGTCCAGCCGGCCCGGCTCGGGCGGTTCCTGCTCGGAGACCTGCGGTTCCGGGGCGAGGAGGTCGCGCGCAGCCCGATCGGCGAGCAGGTCGCGACCGGCCGGACGATCCGGGGCTACGCATCGCCGTCGGACTCCGGGTTGGGGAGCCCGTACGGGATCTTCGGGTCCGACCTGTTCGTCACCGACGGCACCGCGGGCATCGCGGAATGGTCGCGCAGCGACTTCGTGGACACGCGGCTCGACATGCAGGCCGTCGTCTCGCCGCGCCTCGACCTGCGCGTCGGCGGCAACCTCAAGCTCTACCGGATCGCGTCCTACCAGCACGCCACCGCCGGGCTGGCGGGCTCGGCGCCGAACGCGCTCCGGTTCTATCCCCGGACGGCCGCGGGCTGGATCCACGCGACCCTGTACAGCTTCGAGTCCGCGACCATTGACCTGGGGGTGCGCGTCGAGGGGTTCCTCCCGCAGCTCGCGGCCCCCACAGACCGGACCGACCTCACCGCGCCGGTCGTGCGGGCCGGATGGAAGGTGGTGGCACACCCCCGGGTGGGCTTTGCCATGCCGCTCGCGGTCCTCGGCCTCGAGCGGGTGGCGGTGCGCTGGAACTTCGGACGGTTTTCCCAGCCCCCTGACTTCCAGTTCTTCTTCGACCAGTCGCTGGACGACTCGCTGAATACGGCGGTGCGGCGGCAGGGCAATCCGTACCTCGGCTACGAGCGGGCCACGGCGTACGAGGCGGGCGTTGACTATCTCCTCACGGGGACCACGGCCCTCCGCGTCACGGGGTATCTCAAGGACCTCGCCGGCCTCACCACGAGCGGCATCGGCCTGAGCCAGTCCGGCACGACCTTCACCAGTCTCGACTTCGGGCGGGTGCAGGGGCTCGAGGTCAAGCTGGAGACGCGCCTGGACGAACGGCGCGGCATCGAGATCGGCTACGCCCTCCAGCGGGCCGTGGGGATGGTTTCGACCGCGTTCGACTCGGTCGTGACCGACGATCCCGAAGCCGGCCGCATCGAGATCCCGCTCCAGTTCGACCGCCGCCACGCGATTGACGTCAACCTGCTCTGGCCGGTGCCGTTCGGCTTCCTGGTGGCGGTCGGGGGCACCGCGGCTTCCGGTTATCCGATCCCGGGCGCGGCCGAGCGGCGGCTCCCGTGGAGCGTCGCCGTGGCGGCCCGCATCACCCGTACCGTCCGGATCGGCGGCGCGGCCGTCCGGCTGATGGCCGAAGGCCGGAATCTCCTGCGTCGGGCCAATCTGGTCACGGCGCGCCCTGGAGGTGGCGTGCTCCCGGACATGGGAGCCATCGAAGCGCGCGCCGCCGTCGAGACCGCGGGCGCGCGGCCCATTCCGCGCGAGTCGCCGTGGTACCTGGCGGGGTTCGACGCTGATGGGAACGGCATCCTCGAGCCGGAAGAGCAGACCGCCGCCCGCCGCGCCGCCCTGCTCGACGCGGCGGAACCCACCCTGTTCTACGGCGAGGCGCTGCAACTCCGGCTCGGCATCGAGATCGGGTTCTGAGACACCCGTTTATATTGAGGGCGACCCCCCTTTCAGGAGGACCCCATGGCGCACGAGCTGCCGCCGTTGCCGTACGCGCACAACGCGCTCGAGCCGCACATTGACGCGCGGACGATGGAGATCCACCACACCAAGCATCACCAGGCGTACATCAACAACCTGAACGCCGCGCTCGACAAGGCGCCCGAGTTGAAGCAGAAATCCCTCGAGGACCTGCTTCGCGGGATCCAGCAGGTGCCCGAGGCCATCCGGGGCGCCGTGCGGAACCACGGCGGCGGGCACGCCAACCACACGCTCTTCTGGCAGATCATGGGACCGAAGGGCGGCGGCAAGCCTGCGGGCCGGCTGGCGGAAGGGATCAACGGGGCGTTCGGCGGATTCGACGGCTTCAAGGAGCAGTTCGCCGCCGCCGCCGCCGGCCGGTTCGGCAGCGGCTGGGCGTGGCTTCTCGTGCAGAACGGGAAGCTCGCCATCGAGAGCACGGCCAATCAGGACAGCCCGCTCATGGAGGGCAAGACGCCCATTCTGGGCCTCGACGTCTGGGAACACGCCTACTACCTGCTCTACCAGAACCGCCGGCCCGATTACATCACGGCCTGGTGGAACGTCGTCAACTGGGCCGAGGTCGGCCGCCGATTCGAGGCCGCGTCATAGGTTTCGCATTGCGTTTCCCTTCGCGGTGTGGTAATTAGGGGCGGTTTCACACCCTTCCGGTGGGCCATGGACTCGACGCTCCGCTTCATTCCGCTGTTCTCCCTGCTCCGCGAATCCGACATCTGGCGCATCCGGGAAGCAACGATCGCTCGCTCCTATCCCAAGGACAGCGTCATCCTGTTCGAGGGGGAGCCCGGCGAGGCGCTCTACATCGTGCTCTCGGGCCGGGTCAAGATCGTCTACACGGCGGAAGACGGACGGGAGGTGATTCTCGGTACGCGGGAGAAGAGCGACTTCTTCGGTGAGACCGCGCTGCTCGACGAGAGTACCAACCCCGCGCACGTGATCGCCATGCAGGATTCGGAGCTGTTGATCCTCCGGCGGGACGAGTTCCGCCGCTGCCTCACCGACATGCCCGCGATGAGCCTGGGTCTCCTGCGACACCTGTCCCGCCGGCTGCGGCACGCCGACGACCAGATCCGGGGCCTGGTCCTGCTCGACGTGCGCGGCCGCGTGGCCCGCCTGCTGATGGACATGGCGGACCGGAACGACGGCATGAACGTCCCGAAGGGGATGACCCACAACATCATGGCCCAGATGGTGGGCGCGAGCCGGGAAACGGTGTCGCGGACGCTGCGCGAGCTGACGCTGAGCGGGCTGCTGTCGGTCACCGGGCGGCGGATCACCATCGCCGACCGGGCGGCGCTCGAGGCCGCGGCGCAGGTGGAGCCCGTGACCAAGTTCGAGCCGGTGCCCCCTGCCCCCGTGCCGGAGCCGGGCCGCCGCAGCACCGACCTCGCGCAGTCGTCCTGAGCCCGTCCGGACGCCCGACTTGCCGGCGCGACCCGGGGGAGCATCTTCCCCCGGGTCGCTTTACGAGGAGGCCCATGCGATTCCGTCACCTGCCGCTCGCCCTCGCCGGCGTGGCGGCGCTCCCGGCCCCGGGCACGGCCCAAACCGCGCTCGACGCGTTCCGCGGCAACGTGGCCGCCATCCACGCCCGGGACCGCGCCGCCTACCTCAGTCACTACCTCCAGAGTCCGGACCTGGCCCGCGTGGGGCCGGGCGGCGTGCAGCGTGGCTACGCGGATTTCGCCCGCGGGGCGGGCGGCGCCTGGCCGGACACCCTCGTGGCCACCCACTTCGAGATCGTGTCCATCACCCCGGACGTGGCCTATGGCGCGTATCGCTACCGGGTGGTGACGGGCGGCGCCAGCGACCGGGGCGTAAGCGAGCGGTTGCTGGTCCGCACGGACTCGGGATGGAAGGTGGCGGTCACGACGGCGTTCTCGACTCCCGGGGCGGCGCCCCCACCCATGGCCCTCGTGGGGGCGACCCTCATTGACGGCCTGGGCGGCCCGCCCGTGTCGGACGCCGTCGTCGTCCTGCGCGGCGGCCGGGTGGCCTGCGCGGGCCCGCGCAGCGCGTGTGCGGTTGGCGACGACGTGCACGTGGTGGACGCGCGCGGGCGCTGGGTCATGCCGGGTCTCGTGGACGCGCACGTCCACTTCAGCCAGACGGGATGGGTGGACGGCCGCCCGGACGCGCTCGATCTCCGGGCGCAGCATCCCTACGAGCGGACGGCGGCCCAGCTCCGCGCGCGCCCCGAACGGTACTATCGGTCCTACCTGTGCAGCGGTGTCACGTCGGTGTTCGACGTGGGCGGCTATCCCTGGACGTGGGACCTCGAGGGGCGGACGGCGGGCAGCACCGCCGCACCGCACGTGCGCGCCGCCGGTCCGCTGCTCGCGACCGTGGACTTCTGGCTCAACCTGCCGGCGCAGCGCCAGTTCATCCACATGACGGACGAGCAGACGGTGCGCGCCGCGGTGCGGTCGCACGCGGCCTGGGGTGCCGCGGCCATCAAGGTGTGGTACATCATGCCGCCCCAGCCGCCGGACACCGCGGCCATGGCCCGCCTGCTGATGGCGGCCGGTGACGAAGCCCGCCGGGCCGGCCTGCCGCTCATCGTGCACGCGACGGGCTTGCCCGGCGCCAAGGACGCCGTACGCGCGGGCGCGCGGCTGCTCGTACATTCGGTAACCGGGGGACCCGTGGACGACGAGTTCCTGCACCTCGCGCGCGCGGCGGGTACGTATTACACGCCCACGCTGACGGTCTTCGACGGCTACCGCCAGGTGGCCGAGCGCCGCGTCGAGCGGGACAGGCAGCCCCTGGCGTGCGTGGATCCGGAGACACGCGCCCGGGTGTTGGCCACCGACACGGTGGCGCTGGACCGGCGGGCCTCGGACGAGCGGCTGGCGCGGACCCGCGATGGCGTCGCCCGGCAGCATCGGATCGCCCTGGACAATCTCGCACGCGTACACGCCGCGGGCATCCCGGTGGTGATGGGGACGGACGCCGGGAACCCGCTCACCCTCCACGGGGCCTCGGTGTTCATGGAGCTGGAGGCCATGGAGGCGGCAGGGCTCTCGCCGATGGAGGTCCTGGTCGCCGCAACGCGCCGGGGGGCGGCCGCGATGGGACTGGACAGCGTGGGGACCGTGACCGCGGGTGCCGTGGCCGACCTCGTGGTGCTCGACGCCGACCCGCTCACGGGGGTGCGCAACGTGCGGCGGATCGCGCTCGTGGTGCGACGCGGCGAGATCTACACGAGGGAAGAGCTGGAGTATCGGGACGACGGCGCGCGGTGACCGCGAACTGCTCCTCCGGCTGGCGGGTGGCGCCAAGCGTGGTCCCGGGTTGCGCGCTTCCGCGGGGCCCGGGTATATCGGTTTGACGACTGACGGTCAGGCGTTCGGGAGGACGCAATGCGAATGAAAGCGATGCAACACCTCGCCGTGGGACTGGGCCTCGTCCTCGGCGCCCCCGCGGCGGCCGCCGCTCAGCACGCAGGGCACCACGAGGCGGAGGGCGGGCGGGCGATTGCGGTGCTCGTCCCCACCGCGGGTCACGCGGCACGGGGGACCGTGACCTTCGAGGCGGTCGGTGGCGGCGTGCGGATCACGGCGCAGCTCGAGGGCCTGCCGGCGGGCGACCACGGCTTCCACATCCACGAGCTGGGCGACTGCTCGGCGGCCGACGGAACGTCCGCCGGTGGGCACTACAACCCGGCCGGCGCCCCGCACGCGGGGCCGGAGGGAGCGCCGCGCCACGCGGGCGACTTGGGGAATATCACGGCGGACACCCAGGGGATGGCCACTTACGACCGCACCGACCGGGTGATTCGCCTGGACGGACCGGACAGCATCGTCGGCCGGGGCGTGATCGTGCACGCGGGCGCCGACGACCTCGCCACGCAACCTACGGGGAACGCGGGGGCGCGGCTGGCATGCGGGGTGATTGGAATCGCGAAGTAGTCGGGGCGGCGGGGCCGACCAGATCATGGAGCGGACGGGATTCGAACCCGTGACCCCCTGCTTGCAAAGCAGGCGCTCTCCCAGCTGAGCTACCGCCCCGGTGAAGGCTCAATTGTAACCGATTTCGGAGCGTTGCATCATGCCTTTCTACCGTTGCGAGATCTGCCAGGCCGACGGCACCACCGTCGCGCGGGACGTCATGGTGACCATTGACGAGACCACGCGGTCCGGCGGGCACGAGTGGTACGGCACGATCACCATCAGCCACCTGAACGCCCTGGCGGCCGGCCAGGCCTACCGCATCACGCTCGCGGACGGTCGGACGGGCGAGTTCACGGTCCGGCGGAACACGCTGGCCGGCGGGACGGACCGCGCCGTGGCCATCCACGGCACCAGTCCCCTGACGCCACCACGCTGACCGCCCTCGTCGCGACGGCGCATCCCGACCGTTGCGGTGGACATTGGCACTAGCCAAAGTCCGACCGCTCCCGCACTTTTGTGCAGCGTCGTACCCCCCCAGACCACCACAGGAGCCTCGATGTCGGCCAGCACCGAAGCCTTTCGTCATTCTATCAAGCCCGAGCCGCACCGGGCTCGTACCAAGCGCCTGCTCCGCGAGCACCCGGAGATCCGCGGGCTGATTGGTACGAACCCGGCGACGCTCTGGTGGACGGTGGGCATCGTGGGGGGGCAGATCGGGATGGCCTATCTCGTCCGGAACCAGCCCTGGTGGGTGGTGCTGGGCGCCGCGTACCTGATCGGCGCGTTCGCCAACCACGCGCTGTTCGTGGTCATCCACGAGTGCACGCACAAGCTCGTCTTCAAGAAGAAGCTCGGCAACACGCTGACGGGCCTCCTGGCCAACCTGCCGCTCGCCTTCCCCAGCTACATCGGCTTTGCCAAGTACCACCTCAAGCACCACGCCTTCCAGGGCATCTACGAGCTGGACGCGGACCTGCCCTATGTGTGGGAGGCGCGGCTGATCGGGCACTCCGTGTTCGGCAAGGCTCTGTGGCTGCTGTGCTATCCGTTCTTCCAGTTCCTGCGGCCGATGCGGATCAAGGAAATGCGGATGGTGGACGGCTGGACGCTCGCCAATGCGGCCATCCAACTCGCGTTCATCGTCGCCATCTGGGTGCTGTTCGGGCCCATGGCCTTCGTATACCTGCTCGCGTCGCTGTTTTTCTCGATCGGCCTGCATCCGCTCGGCGCTCGCTGGATCCAGCGGCACTACATGACGGGCGGGGACGAGGATCAAGAGACGTTCAGCTACTACGGACCGCTCAACAAACTGGCGTTCAACGTGGGGTACCACAACGAGCACCACGACTTTCCGTCGGTGCCGTGGAACAACCTCCCCAAGGTGTACAACGCGGCGCCCACGCTCTACGGCAGCCTGTTCTATCACCGGTCGTGGATGCGGCTCCTGTTCCGGTTCCTCACGGACAAGGACCTGTCATTGTACGCGCGGACCGTGCGGGCGGACCGGGGCAGCGTGGGCTTCAATGACGAGGTCAAGCCGGATCAGGAGACGGCGTAGGAGCGACCGGCCCGGGGGTCGGCGGTCCATTCGGTCTCAGCGGACGGTGGCGTTGTAGTGGGCCGGCGTCGTGCCTCCGGGCGTGAGGCTGGCCTGCGCGGTGTGCTCCCCGGGTACCGGGATGGTCCAGCGGACGCTCACGATGCCGTCGGCGCCGCTCACCGGCGTGGGCATGTCGAATTCTCCGGACCCGAAGACCACGCGGAAGTACACGGGGATCCCGGCGATGGGATGCCCGTACTTGTCGGCGACGCGCGCCACGAGCGGTTCGGGGAGCGGCTGGCCGGCGATGCCGTCCTGGAAGTCGCCGGACACCTTGGCGAACGATCCGGGACGCTGCTGGACCACCACCGCGGCGCTGCCCTCGAGGTTCTCCCACCGCGCGATGACGGTCGCCTGACCGTTCGCAACCGCCCGCACGGTGCCGGTCGAGTCCACGGTCGCGATGGTGGGCGTGTTGGACTCCCAGGTCACACGCGGGGCGTCCACGCGGCCGCCCGTGGCGTCGTACACGGCCGCCTCGAAGCGGAACAACTCGCCCAGGGCATCGAGCGTGACGCCGCCGGGCGCGATGGCGACGCGGGGTCCGGCCTCGACGGCGGGGCCGGCGGCGTCGCCGCACGCCGCGGCGGCGAGCGCGAGGGCACCCGCGGCCACCAGGTGGACCCTGCGGTCAGGATGGCGTCTCACCGATACGTATTGCGCAGAAATGTCCGCCCCGCTCCGGTCCGCTTCCCGCGCCGCTGCGCCACGAGCCCGCGAAGCCCTGCTCGTCCACCCGGAGGACCTCCAGCACGGTGTATCCTCCATCGAATCGGATGACCCCGGCGGCATTGGCCTCCGAGCCAAGCCGCAGGAGAATCGTGGGCCGCTCCTCGCCACTCCGCAAGAGCAGCACGCCCGGCGCCGAGTCGGCGGAGGTCGTGAGGCTGCCCAAGCGCAACGCGTCCACCGTCTCGACGGGCACATCCATGGTGCCAACCAGCGGGGCGTCCGGCCGCGCGCGCTCAACGAGTTCAAGCCGGCCGGCAGCAGTGTTGCCCGAGGAATCTCCGGTCGTCGCCACCATCGTGACGGCGAACCGGCCGGAGAAGTCAGCGGCCGACGTCCCAGCGTCGAGCGTGTAGGTCACCGAGGCGCACGCGGCCCGTATGTCGCCGCCGGGCGGGCGCGCGCAGGCAAAGGCCACTAGCACCAGACCACCACGCCTCACGGCTGAATCACGCGCACGACCCGGCCGTCACGATCGATCACGATGATCGGCCATCGGCCCACGTCGTCCTTCATTTCCAGCTCCCATGCGGTACTCACGAGGGCCGGGGGCGACGGCCACGCGAACGCGTCGGCGTCGGCGTAGTTGACGAGGTAGTTCATGTCCCAGAACGATCCCAGCGACACGATGCTGAGCGGGTTGGCGCCCGAATCGAGGAAGCCGGTCATCAGCTCGCGGTCGAACACGGACTCCCGCCAATGGCCGTCCCGGGTGCCGGCGCCGCCCGTGTTCTCGACCGGCACCTTCGGACTGGCGACGTACGCGGTTCCCCCGACCCGATCGAAGGCGGCGATGGCCTGCGCGCCCGTGAAGTAGGGGTCCGCACCTCCCGCGCCGGTGAGGAGGCTGAAGGGCGACTGGTTCCACAACGTGCCGTAGCCCAGCACGTGCGCCATCTCGTGCTGGATGACGAGATTCAAAGAGCCGTTACTCTCGAGGGTCGCCACGTCGGCGCTGTCGAACCGCATCCGGCCGACCGGGGGGAGCGAGGGATGCGTACCGCCGGATCGGATCAGACAGGGACCGGCCGAGCCCAGAATGCCACCGACGCCGTCGATCGTCTCGATCTTGGCGTAGATCACGACGTCGTCCACCACCTCGTTGATGGCGGGCAGCGTCGTATCGCACGGGATGTCGCCAGCCGCGTAGTTCACGCTCACGTTTTCGAGGTCGCCGAAGATGAGCGCCTCCCACCGCGCCTCGGCGGCGGCGAACGCGGCCTTGGCTCCGGCGGTGAACTTCGTGGTATCGCCGTACAGGCGCACGACGATGTCGAAGGCGGCGGTCTGTCCGGTGGCCGCGAACGACACCGGTGTCAGCGCTCCCGAGGTGACCTCCAGCGCATTGGCGCCCGCCGTGCCGCCGATCGTCCAGTCCGTTACGGTCGCGATGCCATCCGCGTCGGTCGTGGCGTTGGCCGAGGCGCCGCTCTCGACCGTGCCGCCGCCGTTCGTAACCGTGAAGGTGACGCCGACGCCGGCCATGGGGTTCCCGGTCTGATCCTCGACCTTGACGGCGGGCGGGATGTTGGTCGGCTTCCCGACAAGGCCCACCAATCCGTCCCCCGCGACCTTGGCGAGCGTGGTCGCGATCTGCTGGACGCCCGTCGCGGTGAAGACGGCCGGTGATCCCTTGGTCACGCCCACCGCGGCCGCCGTCGCGGTCTGGGGCCCGACCGTCCCGCCGAGCGTCCAGATGACGCCCGCGCGGCCCGACGCGTCCGTCAACACGGTATCGTCGCTGACGGCGCCCCCACCCGTCGTGACTTCGAACGCCACCGGATGACCGGGGAACGGGTCGCCAAACTGATCCAGCACCACGACGACGATCGAGTCATCGAGGGGCGCGTTGATCGCGCCGACCTGGCCGTCACCGGCCGCGACGGCCATGGAGTCCGGGACCAGGGCCGTCGCGTCGAACGCGTACGGCGACCCCTTGAGCCCGGCGGCCGTGGCGGTGGCGGTCTGCGCGCCAGCCGCGGGACCGAGCGTCCAGATGACGCCCGCCCGTCCGGAAACGTCGGTGAGGACCGTGTCGTCGGACGTGGCACCGCCACCCGTGGTGGCCTCGAACGCCACCGGGTGTCCGGCAAACGGATTGCCAAAGGCATCCACGACCCGGACGAGGAGCGAATCGGGGAGCGGCGCCCCGGCCGGTCCGGCCTGGTCATCGCCCAGCACCAGGTACAGGGAATCCGCCGGCCCCGCCGTGGCCGTGGCCCCAAAGGTCACACTGGCGCCGCCCCCCGCTCTCGACGCGGTCACGGTCTGCGGTCCCGCAGCTGAGCCCAACGTCCACGTGCTCGAGGCCCGCCCGTCCGTCCCGACGGTCGCGCTCGTCGGGTCCATGCTCCCCCCACCCGCGGCCACGGCGAAGCTCATCACGCTGTTCGCGACCAGCCCGCCCGTCCCGCCCGGCACCGGATTCCCGCGGGCATCCCGCTGCTCGGCCACCAGCGGCTGGCTCAACGGATCCCCCACCGCGCCCGACTGGGCGTCCCCCGAAATCTTGACGATCTGTGTCGCCACCTGGGTCACGGTCACGGTCACTTCCGCCGACAGCGAGCCGGACGTGACGGTGGCCTTGGTCGTCCCGTTCGCCACCGCGGTGATCGTCCCCGTGGCACTCCCCGAAACCGTCGCCACCGACGGATCCGCGGAAGTCCACGTGATCGTCTCGCTGGTCAGCGCCGCCCCGTCCTGGTCCTTGACACTGGCCGTCACGGACGCGGTTGCTCCCAGCGCCGCAAGCTCCACCGTGGGGGCGCTCACGGACAGGGACGTCGGTACCGGTGTCTCCGGATCACTCGTGCTCTTGCAGCCGAACACGGTCGTGCCGAGAAGCGCCAGGACGGCGAGCGGGCGGGTCAGACACATGTGCGGTTCCTGGAGGGGTGATTTGGAGGAAAGGTAGGGTTTGCTGGGGGCGGGGACAAGCGCGACCGCCTATTTCAACGTCTCTTCAAACAACTCAAAGATCCGCCGATACTCATCCCGCCAGCTCGCGATCTCCGTGAAGCCGTGCCGCTCAGCCGGGTAGATCGCGACATCCCAGTTGGCTTTACCCAGCTCGATGAGCTTCTGCGCCAACCGCGCCGTGTCGTAGAAGAGCACGTTGTCATCCACCATGCCGTGACAGATCAGCAGGCGACCCTGGAGGCCGGCGGCATGATTGATGGGCGACGAGCGGCGATAGGCCGTGCTGTCGCCCTGCGGATCGTTGAGAATGGACGACGTATAGCCGTCGTTGTAGTGCGCCCAGTCGGTCACCGGCCGGAGTGCCGCGCCCGCGGCGAACACGCCCGGCGTCGTGAACATCCCCATCAGCGTGATGAACCCGCCATAGCTCCCGCCGTAGATGCCGATCCGCGCCGAGTCCACGCCCAGCTCGCGTACCAACCAGCGCGCGCCGTCCACGTTGTCGTCGAGGTCCTGCCCGCCCATGTGCCGGTAGATGGCGGTCCGCCAGTCACGGCCGTGTCCCGCGCTGCCGCGGTAGTCCATGTCGAGCACCGTGTAGCCCTGCGAGGCAAGCAGGTGGTGGAACATGTATTCCCGGAAGTAGCTGG
>DASWHL010000075.1:0-11540 GCA_036398175.1 Gemmatimonadales bacterium | reverse complement strand
TCGGGCTCGAGATGAGCGACCGCACGAGGTGGCTGGCCGCGCTGCTGGCGTGACGCGTGCGGCCCGCGTCGCGCGGCCTGGCGCTCCATGGCGCGCCCCTCAGCGCACCAGCACCGGCTGCACCCAGGCCATCTGGACCTCTCCGGCATGCACCGGATTGTCCGGCCGTCTGGATGACCGCACGCGCGCCCGCACGTAGAGTTCGTCGCCCGTGAACGAGTACTCCGGCTTCAGCCCCGACACCTCCGCGAGCACCGTGCCGATCTCCAGGCTGTAGCGACGCGTGACGGGCCGCCCGGCTGCGTCCGGCAGCTCCTCCACGCGTCGGTCGTACCCCCGTCGCGTGCCGACGAACTCGGTCACGTAGGTCACCCCGGGCTCCTCGGCGATGCGCAGCGCCAGGCGCTCCCCGGACGCCGCGATCTCCGTGAGGATCACGCCGGTGGACGCGTAGAAATCGCCGGCTTCCATGGCGGTGATGATGGCGTCCGGGGTCAGGGCCCCGGCCCGCACCATGATCCAGCCCCGCGCGGGGTTGGCCCGCGTGGAATCCTGCTGCGCGTAGTTGTGCGCATCATCGGTGGCGATGCCGTACACCACCTCCAGGCCGCCGGTCAGGCGATGCGCGAGCACGATATCCCAGAGGCGATCGGTGGACGGGTGCAGCGAGTCGCCCGCGTTGTGCACCAGCGGGTGCCCGTTGTAGACCTCGAAGAACCGTTCGCCCTGGAGATCCATCAGGTCCTCGGCGGTCACGGCCCAGCCGAAGTTGGGGTGATTCACGTGCGGGAACATCGGCTGCCCCGTGGCGCGGCGCTGCACGAGGACGGCGTCAATGTTCCGCTGGAGGACGTCGGCGACGCTGGTGCCGCCCTGGGGCGGAATCAGCTCGACCAGATTGGTCGCATTGACGTGCAGCGGCCGGGATTCGAAGCGATCGCTGATCTCTTCCGCCTGAAGCACGAGGAACCGGCCCGGCTCGGCAACCCGGCCGGCGTACTCGTCCAAGCGCTTGAGCCGCACCTGGAGCAGGCCGCCCTCGTCCTGGCGCCGCTCGACCCACTCCTCGCCGAACAGGGTCAGGTAGGCGGCCAGCGAGCCCTCGCCGTTGGGAATGGTACCGACCGTGACCCAGCGCTCCGTGGTGGCGAGCACGTTGTGATCCGACATCGAGACGAAGTCGTACCCCCGGTCGCGGTACCACTGGAGGATGACCTCGGGAAACTGGTCCCCGTCGCTCCAGTAGGAATGCGTATGGAGGTTGCCCTTGTACCACTGCGGGGTGGGGCCGCAGCCGGCGAGCCCGACCGAGAGCATGGCGACCGCGAGGCGAAGGCAGCCGGGGCCGCGTGGAAGGCCGAGGCGGGGGAGCATGGGTGCGAAGATACCAGCGGAGCCGTCGAGCTGGCGAGCGGGCGGCGATCCGGAACTCAACTGGGCCATTGAGCAGGATGCTTGCGAGGATGACGGCGCCGGCTCGCCCGGACCCGCGACGTGGTCGGAGCCGAAGGGGCGCGGCGGCGCTTCGCCGCAGGATCAGCCGCTCCCCTGGTCCGCCAGCATCCCGGACCACCGGTCGGTTCGTTCCTGCGCCGTGGTTTCCTCGATCCGGCTCGCGACGGTCCAGACATGTCCGGACGGATCCATGATCCACGCGATACGGTCGCCCCAGAACTGATTCTGGGCCGGGACCAGGACCCGCGCCCCGTTGGCGAGTGCCCGGGCCAGGGTCTCGTCCACGTTCTCGACGTAGACATAGATCACCACCGGCGAGCTGCCGTCGAGCTGGGGGGCGCGGCTGGACAGGGTGGGCCACTCGCCTTCGATCATGAGCATCGCCGGGCCGATGGTCATCATGGCGTGTGCCACGGTTCCGTCCGGCCCCGGCCGACGACCGCGTTCGACGGCACCGAACGTCCGGACGCAGAAGTCAATGGCAGCCGCGGGGTCGCGGCACACCAGTCGCGGGATGACGACCGAGGCCCCATCGGGAATCGCCTTGACGTCGGCTGGCATGGGCTCCTCCGGGTCTGTCAAGGTCCTTCGTTGCCCGTCCGGTTGCCTCTGGGGCCACTTCAGCGCGCCGATGCCGTCAGGGAAAGGTGAACCTGGCCCTATCTCCCGACCTCATCGCCGACCCATCCAGCATGGCTTGCAGATCATCGTCGTCGCCCCAGCCCGCGGGGAACGGGATCGAAGGGAAGCCAACCGTTTCCATCCCGACGATGGTGCCGACAGCGGCCGCGCGCAACTCCTCGACCACGATCGGGACGATTGCGGCTCGGCGTTGGTGGGCGCGTTCAGAGCAACAGCACGCTCAGGAAACCCGCGGCGAACCACAGGCCGACCGCTGCCAGCAGCAAGTGCCAGGCGCGACGATGATGTCGCTGTCCCGTCGCGGTGAAGGCCGACCCGGCAAGCAGGGGGGCCTTCCACCAGGGCAACCCGGGGAGCCGGTTGCGGACCGCCAGAATCCACTGGGTGATTGCGGCAACCGCCGCCGTTACGGAGCCCAGCGCGAGGACCAGGCTCACCACGCCAACGATGATCCATACGGTGCCCGTCGAGTGCGGCATCACGCGCTCCTTAGCCGCGCGGGGCCTTGGGCCGGACCATCCGCTCCCGCGCTTCGGAACGAGTGCGGCTACCGGCGGGTTGCGCGGCCCGGACGATCTCGTAGCCGGACACCAGCCGGGACTCCACGGGGGTCCGGTTGGCATACCTCAGGCGGGGGACCGCGCGGTTCACTGGAGGTAGCGGTTGGGCACGTTGCCGAGCGCGGGGGACGCCCGGCCGGATGCGTCCAGCAGCACGCGGATGTTTGCGTAGATGTCCTCTTCGCTCCTCTGGAACTGGGGGAGCAGCCCCAGCTGGGCGTACGAAACCGGAGTGACGTCGAAGCAGGTCGTCTCCCAGTCGAATCCGCGTCCCCAGACGATGCCTCGAAGACGCAAGTCGGGGTTCGCTCCCGCGTCGAGCAGCATCCGCATGAGCGGCGCGGAGCGGTTGCCGTTCGAGTTGACCGTGTGGAACAGCGGCGTGTGCGCGTCGAAGCCGACTTCGTCCTCCGCCGCACGCGCGTCCACGTCGGCACCCGCCTCGATGAGCACCCGCGCCGCCCGCGCGTGGCCGTACTCGGCGGCGACATGAAGCAGCGAAGCGCCGACCAGCGGGGTGAAGGCCGAGACCATGGTCGTCCGATGGGTGAGGAGCGATGGATCCGCCCGGAGCGCGGCGGTGAGCGCGTCCGCGTCATCCAGGAGTACCGGCGCCAGCGCCGGATCCGGCAGCGCCGCTCCCCGATCCAGCAGCACCCCGACGCACGCGGGGAAGCGATCGGATCGGGTGTACATCTCCGTGAGCCACGCGAGGGGGGGCTTGCCCCGGATGGGCACAACCGGGCTGACCCCTCCGTCGAGCAGCGCGCGGATCGCGCCGACGGAGTGAGTCTCGAAGGCATCCAGCAGCTGTTGTTCGGCGGCGGTCATGGCCACCCGTCCTGGCAAGCGTGCACCTCGGAAAACTGCACCAGGAGTGGCCGGCGCGGGAGGGAGCGCTTGAGCCTGCGGGCATCCGCGGCTACTGTGCCGACGGCACCCGCATGGACGACGCCGTGACGGACGGACTCTACCTCGGGCTCGATGCCAGCACGCAAAGCCTCACCATCGTCGTGGTCGAGTCGGCGGGCGCCCGGCGGGCCGTCGTGCTCGTGCGGTCGCTGCCGTACGACCGCGAGTTTCGGCACTACGGCACGGAGCACGGCGTCCTGCCGCGGACCGATCCGCTCGTCGCCACGTCGTCGCCGCTGCTCTGGGCCGACGCCCTCGAGCGCGGCGTCGCCATCGTCGCCCAGGAACCGGGCCTGGACGCCGGCCGCCGACTCCGTGCCGTGTCGGGTGCCGCCCAGCAGCACGGCAGCGTGTACCTGAACGCGCGGGCCATCGCCGGGCTCGGCCGGCTCGCCGCCGGTCTCCCGCTCGCGCGCCAGGTGGAGCGGTTTCTGAGTCGCGCGGACGCACCGATCTGGATGGACGCCAGCACCGGTGACGAGTGCCGCGCCATCACCGATGCCCTGGGCGGCGCGGACGCGGTAGCGGCGCTGACCGGCTCCCGCGCGATCGAGCGGTTCACCGGACCCCAGATTCGCAAGTATGCGGCGCGCGACCCGGCGGGCTACGCGGCCACCGACCGCATCCACCTCGTCAGCTCGTTCCTGGCCTCGCTGCTGATCGGCGGCCACGCGCCGCTGGAACCAGGTGACGCGGCGGGGATGAACCTGATGGACCTCCGAGCCGGCCGATGGGCGCCACGGGCTCTCGCGGTCACCGCGCCGGATCTCCTGCGCCGCCTGCCGGCGATCGTCCCCTCGCCGTCCGTGATCGGCACGCTGGCACCGTACTGGCGCGAGCGATACCGGTTGCCCGCGGCGGCCGTCGTTGCCTGGACGGGGGACAACCCCAGCAGCCTCGTGGGCACCGGGCTCGTCAACTCGGAGCGCTGCGCCATTTCGCTCGGGACCAGCGACACGGTTTTTCGCCTGCTCGACGCCCCATGCACGCCGGCGGCCGGAAGCCACGTGTTCGGCGCACCCACCGGCGGGTACCTGGCTCTCACCTGTTTCCAGAACGGCGGCCTGGCCCGGGAGCGCGTGCGGGATGCGCACGGTCTCGACTGGGATGGGTTCGCCCGGGCGCTGCGCGGTACGCCGCCCGGGAACGGCGGGCGCATGATGCTGCCCTGGTTCGAACCCGAGATCACGCCCGCGGTATTCGCCACCGGCGCCCGGCGGTTCGGCCTCGCGCCCGAAGATGCCGCGGGGAATGTGCGGGCGGTGATCGAGGCGCAGATGCTTGCCATGGCACGGCATGCGGCCTGGATGGGCGACCGGGTCGCCGCCATTCACGCTACCGGTGGCGGCGCCGCCACCGACGAGATCCTGCAGGTGATGGCGGACGTGCATGCCGCGGATGTCTTTCGGGTGGAGGCCGGCAACGCGGCGGCGCTGGGTGGGGCGCTGCGCGCGCTCCACGGCGCGGCGCTCGCGGCGGGAGCGCCGATGGACTGGCCGGACGTGGTGGCCGGGATTGCGGCACCGGCCGCGCCGGTGGCCCGTCCCGATCCCGGGCGCGTTGCCATCTACCGGGCGCTCCGTCCGGTCCACGCCGCGCGCGAAGCCGAGGCGCTCAGCGGTCGCTGAGCAACCGTTCGAACGCGTCGGGCGGCAGCGCGTCGAGCGACGCCACGACCAGGTCGGCCGGCGCGAAGCCGGCGGCCCCCACGCCGATGCAGCGCATTCGCGCCCGGCGCGCGGCCTCGATGCCCGCGGCCGCATCCTCCACCACCACGGCGCGAGCCGCCGGGACGCTCAGGAGGCCGGCCGCGGTCAGGAACACGTCGGGCGCGGGCTTCCCGTGCGCCACGTCTTCGGCTCCTACGAGCGCGGCGAAGTACCCGCCCAGCGCCAGGGCGGCGACCACCACCTGGATGTTGGCGCGGGGGGCCGACGAGGCCACCGCCTGCCGCCACCCCTGGTCGGCCAGCTGCCGCACCCACTCCGCGGCGCCCGGCAGGGGTGCCAGCGCTCCCTGGGAGACGAGCGCACGGTAGCGCGCCTCCTTGGCGTCTCCGATGCGGCGAAGGTCGTCGGGCCCGAGAGCAGCGCCGAGCCACGCGGTCAGGATGGCGTCGTTCCGCTGGCCGAAGGTCGCGCGGAACTGCTCGCGGGTGACCGTGAGGTCCTCGGCCTCGAGCGTCTCGCGCCACGCCTGCCAGTGTTCCTCCGCCGAGTCCACCAGCGTGCCGTCCAGGTCCCACAGCACACCGGCCGGCACGCGGTCGCCCGTCACCCGCGGAAGTACAGGTACGCGGCGAGGATCAGGGCCAGCACGACGGCGGAGTGGATCACGTCCCAGCGGTTCCAGCTACCGCGCGACGCCCGCCGGTGCTCGGCCGACACGGTCGCCCATGTGAGGCCGCTGAGTCGCTCGGCGGCGGGTGCCGGGCTCAGGTAGCTCACGCCGATGAGCACGGCCACCGACACGACGAAGATGAACAGGCTGTAGTACTGAAAGTAGATGTTGTTGACGATCCAGAGGAAGGACCCGGGCGCGTAGCCCGTGAACCCGCCGAGCCCGAGGCTCACCGGCGTATCCACCGCCAGCCGGAACGCGCCGAGCAGGAATCCCACGATGAGCGCGGCGAGGCATCCGCGGGCGTTGAGCCGCTTCATGAACACGCCGAGGAAGAACACCGCGAAGATCGGCGGCGCCAGGTAGCCCTGGACCCCCTGGAGGTAATCGTACAGGCCGCGGGACCCCTGGATCACCGGAATCCAGAACAGACTGATGAGGACCATCGCGGTGGTGGCCACCCGCCCCACCCACACGAGGTGGTGCTCGCTCGAGGCCGGCCGCAGCCGCTGGTAGAAGTCAATGGTGAACAGCGTCGAGCTGGCGTTGAACACGCCGGCCAGCGAGCTCATCAGCGCCGCGAGCAGGCCCGCGACGACGATGCCCCGGATGCCGACCGGGAGCACGGTCATCACCAGGAGCGGGAACGCCCCCTGCGCCGCCCCGGCGATCACCTGCCCGTCCGGGCTCACCATGGACGACAGTCCCGGCGCGCCGGCCTTGGCGAGCGCCAGGGCGATCATGCCGGGGATGATGAAGATGAACACCGGCAGCAGCTTGAGATACGCGGCGAAGATGGAGCCCCGCCGCGCTTCGCGCTCGTTCCGCGCGCCCAGAGCACGCTGCACGATGTACTGGTCGGTGGTCCAGTACCACAGGCCGATGATCGGCGCGCAGAGCAGCATGCCGAGCCACGGGTAGTTGCCGTTGAAGTACCAGGCGATGCGTCCCGGCTCCCGGATCGGGGCCCAGGTGCCTTCCATCCCCTCGGGCACCAGCGGCTTCCACAGGTTGAAGAGATCGGGATCGAGCACGCTCCGCAACTCCGACCAGCCGCCCAGCGCGCGGAGCCCGAATGCCGTCAGCAGGACGGAGCCCAGCACCAGCACGAGCGTCTGGAGTGTCTCCGTGTATGCCACCGCGCGCATCCCCCCGAGCACCGTATACCCGCCCGTCATCAGGACCACGATGACGGAGCCGATCCAGAAGCTGTTGAAGGTGAAGCCACCTATCTCGAGGCGGAGCTCCGGCAGCAGCACACCGAACACCACGCCGCCCGCGAAGATGCCCACCGCGAGCTTGGTGAGCACGTACGCCACCAGCGAGATGACCGACAGCACCGACCGCGCCGCCGGTGAGAAGCGCCGCTCGAGGAACTCGGGCATCGTATACACCAGCGACCGGGCGTAGAACGGCACCATCACCCAGCCCAGCACCAGCAAGCACCAGGCGTGCAGCTCGTAGTGCGCCAGGGCAACGCCGCTCGTGGCGCCCGCCCCGGCCAGCCCCACCAGGTGCTCCGAGCCGATGTTCGACGCGAAGATGGACGCTCCCACGATGAACCAGCCGAGGCTCCGGCCGGCCAGGAAGTAGTCGTCCGTCGTGTCGCGGCGGCGCTTGAGCACCCACGACGTGAGGGCGACCAGGGTCGCGAAGTAACCGGCGACGGTCAGCCAGTCCAGCAGGGTCATGCGTCTCGCTACTCCTGTCCGTAGTACGCGTCCGGTCCGTGCTTCCGGTGATAGTGCTTGTCCACGAGGTACCCGGGAGGCCGCGGCGCCTCGGGCGCGAGCGCCAGGCGAACCGTCTCGATCCGCGCGAGATACTCGAGCACGGCGCCGTGCTCCACCGCGGCGGCCGCGTCCACCCCCCAGGTGAATGGGCCGTGATGCGCGACCAATACCGCCGGCACGGCCTCGGCGGAGAGGCCGGCCGTGTCGAACGTCTCCACGATGACGAGCCCCGTGTTCCACTCGTAGTCGCGCTCGACCTCATCGCGGGTGAGCGCGCGGGTGACCGGCACGTCGCCATGGAACGCGTCGGCGTGGGTCGTCCCCATGCACGGCACGGGTCGGCCCGCCTGCGCGAACGCGGTGGCGTGCAGGGAATGGCTGTGCGCGACCCCGCCGCAGCGGAACGCCCGGTACAGGGCCCGATGCGTGGGGGCGTCCGAGGACGGTCGGCGCTTGCGGTCCAGCACCTCACCGCTCTCGAGCGATACCGGCACCATGGCGTCCGGCGTCAGCAGGTCGTACGGCACGCCGCTCGGCTTGATCACGAACACGCCGGCGTCGCGGTCCACCCCGGATACGTTCCCGAACGTGCCCATCACCAGCCCATGCGCCACCAGCGCGTGGTTCGCCGCACAGACCGCCTCGCGGAGGGAGCGGGATCCGCGGGTCACGCGGCGCACCGCTCGCGGAGCGCGAGGAGCCGTTTCATCAGGGTGGGGAGATCGGCGGGCGCGGCCACCGCTCCGAAGGTGTCGTGCAACTCGCGGTACATCCCATAGAGCTCCTGGTAGATCCCGTGGGCGGTGGGCTCCGGCCGAAACGCGCGCTCGCCGATCGAGGTCATGGCGGCCTGGGCCTCCGGGAACCCGGCAGGGCCGCCGGCCCCCGGCCCGGCGGCGACCGCGGCGGCGATCGCGGCGCCCAGCGCCGGGGTCTGCGGCGACGCGGCGGTGAGCATCGGCATGCCGAACACGTCGGCGTAGATCTGCATGAACAGGTCGTTCTTTTCCGCGATCCCGCCGCAACAGACCACGCGGTCCATCGGCACGCGGTACTCGCGCAGGCGATCCAGGATGGCCCGCGCGCCGAAGGCCGTCGCCTCGATCAGCGCGCGGTAGATCTCGGCCCGGGTGGTGTGCAGCGTCTGGCCGAGGAGCAGCCCGGTGAGGCGAGGATCCACCAGGATCGTTCGGTTCCCGTTGTTCCAGTCGAGGGCGAGGAGCCCGGACGCGCCGGGCCGGCTCCGTGCGGCTTCGTGCTCCAGCTCGGCGTGCGAGGGCCAACCTCCGCCGACCACGTCCACCCACCATCGCAGGAGGTCGCCCACCGCCGACTGCCCCGCCTCGATGCCGAGGCATTCCGGCATCACCGAGCCCGGCACGGTGCCGCAGATACCGGGGATGTCGGCCGCGCGCCCACCGACCGGCGCCACCGCGATGTCGCACGTCGAGGTCCCGATGATCTTCACGAAGGTGCCGACCTTGACCCCCGCGCCCACGGCGCCGTAGTGGGCGTCGAAGCCGCCCATGGCCACCGGGATCCCCTCGGCCAGCCCCAGCGCCCTGGCCCACGCCGCGCACAACCGACCCGCCGGCCTGTCCGCCGGATACGCCTGCTGGTACAGGCGGCCACGTAACTCCGCCAACGCGGGATCCAGCCGCGCCAGAAACGCCGCCGAGGGGAGCCCGCCCCACGCCGCGGCGTACATCGCCTTGTGGCCTGCCGCGCACACGCAGCGCACGATGTCGGCCGGCCGTGAGGCGCCGGACAGGACGGCCGGGACGTAGTCGGCGAGCTCCACCCAGCTCGCCGCGGCCGCGAACACGTCCGGAGCGACCCGGCGGCAGCGCAGGATCTTCGCCCAGAACCACTCGGACGAGTAGACCCCGCCGATCGGCGCCAGGTACTCGGGGGCGTGCTGCCGGGCGGTATCGGTGATCTCGGCGGCTTCCGCGGCGGAGGTGTGGTCCTTCCACAGCCACGCGTAGGCCGCCGGCCGGTCACGCCACGTTGGGTCCAGTCCCAGCGGAACGGCGCGGGCGTCCACGGGAATGGGTGTTGACCCGGTCGTATCCACGCCGATGCCGATCACCTGGTCGCGGGCCGCGCCCGCGCGCTCCGCCTCGGCCAGCGCTCCGGTCACCGCGGCGCGGAGTCCGTCCAGGTAGTCGGCGGGGTTCTGTCGTGCCAGGTGGGGATCGTCTGGGTCCAGCAGCACGCCCTCCGTGCCCGACGGGTACGCGAACACACTCGTGCCCACCAGCCTGCCGTCGGCGCAGTCCGCCACCACGGCGCGCACCGCGCTCGTGCCGTAGTCCACGCCGAGGGTGAACGGCATCCCGTCAGCCGACGAGCACCGGGCTCACGATGTCCAGCACGTCCGGGCCGGTGCCCCTCCGGCGCGCCGCCGCAAGCTCGTCCCGCCGCGCGTAGAGGCGAACCGCCTTCAAGCAGAGGTTGGCGAAGTTCACCATGCTTCGCTCCATCGAGCGGGTCGGGTCGTCGCGGTAGGTGAACTGGTCCTGGCTGTAGTAGCCGCGGTAGCCGCGCAGGAAGGTGGTGTACAGGTACTCGACCGATTCGGGGAGTGAGATCGTCCCGAAGATCAGGTCCTGGTCGTTCCGTCCCTGTCGCGCGTCGTTGATGTCGAACTTGTGCACCGGCACCCCGGCGAACTCGGCCAGGTCGCACGCGGTGGACGCGGTGGTGCCTTCCATCTTCTGGTGCCCGTAGTCAATGGTGAGGCCGCAGTTGGCTCCCCCCGTCTTCCGGTTCACCTGCTGGGCGACGAGGATGGCGGACGCCGCCGTCGGCACGATCATGTACAGCTCGCGCGGCTCGTACGGCTTGGGCTCGATGGCGAGCCGGATGCCGGCCGTCCGGCACTCCTGGTTGATCGTGGACAGCGCCTCGGTGAACCATCCCAGGGACTCCAGGTAGTCAATCTGGAAGTGGTAGTCGGCGCCGTCGGAGCCGGGCCAGATGCTGATGATCGGGATCTGGAGCGCCTGGCAGATCTCGATGGCCTTGCGCACCTCCTCGATGGCCGCGCGCCGCAGGGCGGGGTCGGGGTTGCAGGGCCCGCCGAGCCGGAATCGCGGGTTGGTCCAGGTGTTGATGTTGCACGCCGGTATCCGCAAGCTCAGCTCGGGGAGGAATCCGTCCCGCGCGCGCTCCAGCGCGGGCCAGTCGAGGTCACCGTTCAGGGACTTCTCGAAGACGTGCTGGTGGATCTCGATCGCATCAATCCCGGCGGCCCGGGTCCGGCGACACTGACCCTCGAAGTCGTTGGCGAAGGACGGATCGTCGGAGTGGTAGCCCGGCGGCGCGAAACGGTCGCAGAAGTCGCCGGCGGACCAGTGGCCCACGCTCATCGCGATGTCCATGGTCCGGAGAAACTCGATTGATGCGGCGCGATCGAGGTACCCGATCTTCGAGCGGGCGTAGGCGAGCTGGTCAGTGGTGAATCTCGTCATGACGGCATCCGGGCCGGGTTGCGCCGCCGCGTCCGGGCGGCGAGTTTCGCGAGTCGTGCCAATATCACCCACGATCCCGATGGACGCCATTCCGTGACGGCACGCTGCTACGCGCTCGCACTGCTGGCGATCCTCCCGCTCGGCGCTGGCGCGCAGACCCGCGACTCCGTGCCGACGCTCGGGCTCGAGGGGGGCACCGCGTCGTTCGAGATGCCGGCGTTCAAGCTCCGGTTGGTGCGCGCCTCGCAGACGGTGGCCGCCCTGCTGCCGGTGGGGGCCGAGTCGTTCGACTTCACCCCCGCGGACTGGCTCGAGCGCCGGGCGGCCGACGGCTACTACCACCTCGGCGACCTCACGCTGCGATACCGCGTGACCGGCGACACCACCTGGCACCGGGCCTCCACGGCCGAGCACCGACGGCC